>DASVVC010000077.1:0-3814 GCA_036386755.1 Telluria sp. | reverse complement strand
CGAACTGCACGCCCGCATAACGCAAATCCTCGGGCCGGAAGTTGTAGACGGCCACGTCGGCGACGACCTTGTTCATCAGCACATTGGCGGCGGCCGCGAGCTGGCGCTGGCGCGCCTCGTCGATGCCGTCGATGGCGAAGCGGTCCACGCGCGGCTCGGCCATCAGCACGGCGTTGCGCGCCGCGTCGATGTACGGGCGTCCGGACATGGCCAGGCTGCCGCGCCAGGACTGGCGGGTGAAGGGGGACGATAGCGCCGCGTCGAGCGTGACGCCGACGCGGCCGTTGCCGCCCGCCAGCGACAGTTGCGGACGGTTGAGCTCGATGTCGACGATTTCCAGCGCCCGGTTGGTGATGGGGAAGCGCTTGTCCATGCCTGCTTGCAGTTTAGTCAGCGGCAATTCGATCTGGCGCGGGCCGATCACGCTGGCGCAGGAGGCCAGCAGGCCGCCGGCCAGCGCCAGCACGGCGCATGTGCGAAGGAGGTTTTTCATGGGGGAAGGCTAGCATAATTCGGGCGGCCCGCACGCCCGGATGGAGGACGAGACGCTCGGCGTCGGCGTATGCGTCGGCTTCCGGCTTCAAGACCGCGCAGGCGGGAATCGAAGGCATCGTCGCTCAGCAAACATCGCTTGGACGCCCGCCGCCAGCAGCATCCACTGCGCCCTCTCGCCCCACCTCCGCGCCGCACCCCTGCGCCCGCGCAAGCAGCAGCGCCCGTTCGCGCAGGTTGTTGGTCAGTGCCGCGGCCTGTTCGAACTCGACGCGCGCCTCCGCCATCCGCCCCAAGCGCGCCAGCAAATCGCCGCGCACGCTGGGCAGCAAGTGATAGTTGCGCAGCGCGTCGCTGGCGATCAGCGCATCGACCAGTTCCAGCCCCACGGCCGGCCCGTACGCCATCCCCAGCACCACCGCGCGGTTCAGCTCCACCACCGGCGACGGCATCAGTTGTGCCAGCGCATCGTACAGCGCGGCGATGCGCTGCCAGTCGGTCTGCTCCGCCGTCAAGGCGCGCGCGTGACAAGCGGCAATCGCCGCCTGCAGCGCGTACGGGCCGTACTCGCCCAGCTGCCCTGCCCGCGCCAGCGCCGCCAGCCCGCGCCGGATCAGCAACTGGTCCCAGCGGCTGCGGTCCTGGTCGAGCAGCAGCACCGGCTCGCCCTTGGCCCCGAGCCGGGCGCGCACGCGCGACGACTGGATTTCCATCAGCGCCACCAGGCCGTGCACTTCCGGTTCGTCCGGCAACAGGCCCGCCAGGATGCGCCCGAGCCGCAAGGCCTCGTCGCATAGCTTGGGCCGCATCCAGTCGCCGCCGGCGCTGGCCGAATAGCCTTCGTTGTAGATCAGGTAGATCACTTGCAGCACCGACGCCAGGCGCGCCACCAGCTGGTCGGCGCGCGGCACCTCGAACGGGACCTTCGCTTCTGCCAGCGAACGCTTGGCGCGCACGATGCGTTGCGCCACCGTCGCTTCGGAGACCAGGAACGCACGGGCGATTTCATCGGTGGTGAGCCCGCCCAGCAGGCGCAGGGTGAGCGCCACGCGCGCCTCGGTCGAGAGCACCGGATGGCAGGAAATGAACATCAGCCGCAGCAGGTCGTCGCCGATGTCGTCGTCCAGGCGCGCGTCGAGATCGGGCGCGGCATCCTGCAGCAAGGTTTCGATCTCGTAGGTCAACTCGGATTGCTTGTTGCGCTGCAAGGTGGCGTGGCGCAGGTGGTCGAGCGCGCGGTTTTTGGCGACCGTCATCAGCCAGGCGGCGGGATTGTCGGGAATGCCGGCCTCGGGCCAGCGTTCCAGGGCGCTGACCAGGGCGTCCTGCGCCAGTTCCTCGGCCAGGCCGACATTGCGCAGCATGCGCGCCAGCGCCCCGATGATGCGCGCCGACTCGATGCGCCAGACACCGTCGATGACGCGCGCGGCCGCCTGGGTCGCCTCGGCCGTTGCGTTGGCCGGCATCGCCTAGCGCGGCAGCGGCACGCCGGCCGCCAGCCGGGCGCGCATGCCGGCGTCGCGCTGGTGGGCGGACAGGTGCTGCCCGGCGGGCGCGAAGGCGTCAGCGGCGTCGCCCTCGGCGAGCTGGCGGATCTCCACCTCGACCGGCGGGCCGACCGGATACGGATTGCGCGCGGCCCAGGCGATGGCGTCCTGCAGCGACGGCGCGCGGATGAGCCAGTAGCCGGCGATCATTTCCTTGATTTCGGTGAAGGGACCGTCGACGACCGTGAGCTTGCCGGACGCCAGCCTGACCCGCGCTCCATAGGTGCTCGAGCGCAGCCCGTCGGCGCCGAGCAGTACGCCGGCACTCGCCTCGGCCGCGTTGTGGGCGTCCAGCGCGTCCAGCCGGGCGCGGGCGACCGGGGTTTCGTTTTCCAGGTCGGTGCTGGAACGCAGCAGGATGGCGAAGCGCTGGCCGCGCGCACTGGACGCCTCGGCGGCCTGGACGTCGGCGCAGCCGCCGGGGCAGCCGCTCAGGCGTACCTCAATCTCGGCCTCGGCAGCACCGGCGTCGCCCGATGGCCAGCGCGCGGCCCAGGCCAGCGCCTCGTCGCGGCTTGCGACATCGATGACGGCGAAGCCGGCGATCAGTTCTTGGGTGTCCGGAAATGGACCGGCGGCCAGGGTGGCGCGCCCGTTGGCGATGGCGAGGCGCACGCCGCTGGCGCTGGGAAGCAAGTGCTCGCAGCCGCGCAGGATGCCGGCCTCGGCCATCTGGCGGGTGTACGCGGCCAGGGCCTCGCGCTCGCCGGCGGACAGGGGCAAACCGGCCTCGTGGGCCGGGTCGGTTCGCCGCAAGAGCATGTAGCGCATGGTGTTCTCCAGGTTGGGCGCAGCCAACGGGTATTGCGTCTGCAACGCCGTTCCCGCACGGGCCAGGCCAGGCGGAAACGGCGTGGATTTACAACTGCGCGCGCAAGCGTTCTTCTTGCTCGCGCAGTTGGGGCGTGAGTTCAGGGCCGAAGTCATCGGCCTCGAACACTTGCCGGATCTCGATCTCGGAATCGCTTTCCATCGGATTCGGACAGCGCTTGACCCACTCGATCGCTTCTTCCTTCGACTTTACCTGAATCAGCCAGAAGCCGGCAATCAACTCCTTGGTTTCGGTAAAGGGCCCGTCCACCACGGTGCGCTTGTTGCCGGAAAACCGGACCCGTGCGCCGCGCGAACTCGGGTGCAAGCCTTCGCCGGCGAGCATCACGCCGGCCTTGACCAGCTCTTCGTTGAATTTGCCCATTTCGGTCAGCAACTGTTCGCTGGGCATTTTTCCAGCTTCGGACTCAGGGCTGGCCTTGATGATAATCATGAATCTCATGGCGGATCTCCTCAGGTGCCAGGGTTGCCGCAGCTCGCGGCTGCGCCTGCCTGCATTTCTTCCATGCTCATGTCGCGCACATGATGGGCGATCGACCAGCTGTGGCCGTACGGGTCCTTGACGATGCCGTAGCGGTCGCCCCAGAACATGTCGGCCGGCGGCATGACAGCGGTGGCGCCGGCGTCGATGGCGCGCTGGAAGGCGGCATCGGCATCCTGCACGTACAGGTGGATGGTGACGGGCGAACCCTTGAGGGTCAGGGGGCCGAGGGCGCCCCATTCCGGGGTTTCTTCGCCCAGCATGATGGCCGAGTCGCCAATGCGGATCATGCCGTGAATCAGCTTGCCGTTGGGCGCCAGCATCTTGCCGGCATCGGTGGCGCCGAAGGCCTTGACGTAAAAATCGATGGCGGACACGGCGTCGGCGCAGACGAGGTGGGGCGTGACGGTGTGCATGTCCGAGGGAATACGTTCTACTGCGGGTGTACTCATGGCGATGTCTC
>DASVVC010000076.1:0-12063 GCA_036386755.1 Telluria sp. | reverse complement strand
CGCGTGAAGATGGTCGAATAGATAACACCCAACAGGCTGGGACTGTCGAGCATCTGGGTCAGCACCGCGTGTTCGTAGGCCGGGTCGCTATGGGTGGAGAAGACCGTCAACAGGCAATCTTCTTCCCAGGCGCAATCCCTGGCGCCGTCGATGGTCTGCATGGCGTGCGGGCTGGTGGAGAGCTCGTCGCTCAGGTACACGATCAGGTTGCGCGCCTGGCGCGATGCCGCCTGCACGTGGCGCTCCACCGGATAGCCGATCGCGCGCGCGATGCGCAGCACGTTCTCGCGCGTCTGGCGCGACAGCTTGGCGCCGCGCACATCGTTGAGCACCAGCGACACCGTCGACTGCGACACCCCCGCCTGCCGGGCAATATCGGTCATGGTCGGACGGCGCGGGCGGCTTGGAGCGTGCATGGGTCGGGCGGAAGGATGGTCGTCCAGACAATATATTCCTGAACAGGACGGCGTACAACAGTTTTATGATTTTTTTATGAGTAATAATTTTCCAAATTGTCTGCGCGAATGTTCTTTGCTAAACTGGTGACGCGAATCTTTGTCGACAGTAAAGACCAAGGAGACACCATGGCCCGCTACTCAACCGAACAGCTCGACGCCTGCGCCGCCGAATTGCTGCGCGAAGGCATTACCGTGCTGCGCGGCCATTTGGATCCCGTACTGATGCGCGCCTGGGCCGCCGCCTTCGCGCCCCTGCTCGACGCCCACCTGGTCCAGGAGAGCGGCCAGAACCGCGGCGCCAACCGGCACTACGTGACCTTGCCGCTGGCCGGCGTGTTCGCCGACCCGGCCGTGATCGCCGACGACGACATCGTCGGCATCGTCGAGCGCGCGGTCGGCCCTGATCCGGTCATGTGCCAGCTGGCCACCGACACCCCGCTGGCCGGCTCGGACTACCAGCCGCTGCACCGCGACACCCCTGCCCTGTTTCCGGAAACCGGCGCCGAGACCCCGCCGTTCCAGCTGGCCGTCAATTTCCCGCTGTGCGATGTAACGCTCGACAACGGCGCCTTCGAAACCAGCCGCCGCACTCATATGATGCCGCGCGACCAGGCCATGGCGGCGATCGAGGCCGGCGCCATCGCGGTCGAGCCGCTCACCATGCGCCTGGGCGACGTGATGATCCGCGACGTGCGCGCGATCCATCGCGGCAGCCCCAACCGCACCGCGATTGCGCGCCCGATGGTGGTCATCGGCTACAGCCGCAGCTGGCTGATGCGTCCGGAAGTGCATATCGACGTGCCGGCGGCCGTGCTGGCCGGGCTGCCGCCACGCGCGCGCCGCCTGCTGCGCTTCAATCCCGTCATCGACGGTGCGCCGCCCCCCGCCGGCGAGCGCTATCAAAGCTTCATGTACTGAGGCCGGCCCGGCGCTGTTCGTGTCAGGCCGTCGCCACCCGCGACGCGGCGAACGCCTGGCCCGTCTCGTCGAACAGGTGGGTCCGCATCGGGGCGAACGCCAGGGTGATGGCGGCCCCGGGCGCCGGCGGCTCCGTGCCGGGGTCGCACTTGAGCACCACCTCGTGCTCCCCCTCGACCTGCGCATACACCAGCCTGACGTCGCCCAGGTACTCGACCAGGCCGACCGTGGCCGGCACTCCGTCCGCACCTTCGCCCGGGCGCGCGATCGTCACATGCTCGGGCCGCACGCCGAGCGTCACCTTGGCCCCGCTGGCGGCGCCGCTGGCGTCGGCCGCCACCCGCACCAGGGTGCCGCCGGCCAGGCGCACCGTGGCGCTGCCGCCTTCGGCGTCTGCCAGGGTGGCGTCGATGAAGTTCATGCGCGGCGACCCCAAAAAGCCCGCCACGAAGCGGTTGGCCGGCCGCTCGTACAGATCGGCGGGCGTGCCGGCCTGCTCGATGCGCCCGCCGTTGAACACCACGATCTTCTGCCCCAGCGTCATCGCTTCGACCTGGTCGTGGGTGACGTAGATCATGGTGGCGCCAAGCTCGCGGTGCAGGCGCGCCAGCTCGACCCGGGTCTGGCCGCGCAGCGCCGCGTCCAGGTTCGACAGCGGTTCGTCGAACAGGAACACGTCCGGCTTGCGCACGATGGCGCGCCCGATCGCCACGCGCTGGCGCTGCCCGCCCGAGAGCGCCTTGGGGCGCCGCTCCAGCAAGGGGCCGATCTGCAGAATCGCGGCCGCGCGTTCGACCTGGGCCCGCACCTCGGCCTTCGGCATGCCGGCCAGCTTGAGCGCGAACCCCATGTTCTCGGCCACCGTCATGTGCGGGTACAGCGCGTAGCTCTGGAACACCATGGCGATGCCGCGCCGGGACGGCTCGACGTCGTTGCTGCGCTGCCCGCCGATCTCCAGGGTGCCGGCGGTGATGTCTTCGAGGCCGGCGATGATGCGCAGCAGGGTCGACTTGCCGCAGCCCGACGGGCCGACGAAGACCACGAACTGGCCGTCGTCGATATCGAGGTCGACACCCTTGATGACGCTGGTGTTGTCGTACTGCTTGGTAATGCCGCGCAAACTAACGGAAGCCATTTATTCTCCGGACAATGATCGGTTGCATGTGAAGGTCAGCTTAAAATCAGCCCTTGAGGCCGCTGGTGGCCAAAAAGCCGTCGGTGACGCGGCGCTGGAACACGACGTAGGCCAGCGCCACCGGCAGCGCCCCCAGCAGCGCCGCCGCCATCAGCTGGGCGTAGCGCACGCCGAAGGCGTCGTAGGTCTGGGTCAGCCCGAGCGGCACGGTCATCATGTCGGACGAGGTGATGACAATGAACGGCCACAAAAAGTTATTCCAGGCGGCGATGAAGGTGACGATCGCCATGGCCCACACGATGTTGCCCGACAGCGGCAGGTAGACGCTCCACAGCACGCGCAGCGGCCCGGCGCCGTCGATCACCGCCGCCTCGCGAAAATCGGCGGGAATGGCGTCGAAGAACTGCTTGAACACATAGATCACCACCGGCGAGACCACCTGCGGCAGCACCACGCCGGCGTAACTGTTGATCAGGCCGAGCTGGTTCATGGTGCGAAACAGCGGCACCAGCAAGGCTTCGAACGGCAGCAGGAAGGCCAGCATCGCGGCGCCGAACAGCAGGTTGCGGCCGCGAAAGCGCAGCTGCGAAAACGCGTACGCCGCCATCAGGCTGATCGCCATCGTCACCGCCGTCACCAGGAGCGCCACGAAGGCGCTGTTGAACAGCCAGCGCGGCAGGCTGCCGGCCGCCAGCACGCGCACGAACGCGTCGAGCGTCCAGTCGCGCGGCAGCCAGTGGAACACTTGCGAGACGGTCTCGTGCTCGGGGCGCAGCGCGGTGCTCAAGGCCCACAAGAGCGGCGCCGTCCACAGCAGCGCCAGCAGCAGGGCCGACCCGCAGGCGACGGCGGACCAGAACAGGGAATGGTTCTTCTTCATGCATCTTTCCTTCGCATCCAGCTCACCAGGGCGCCCTGCAGCAGGGCCAGGCACACCACGATCAGCACGAAGGCCATGGCGATCGCCGCCGCATAACCGGCGTCGCTCTGGGTAAACGCCGTCTCGTACATATAGTGCAGGGTGACCCGGGTTGTGTTGTACGGCCCGCCGGTGGTCAAAATATAGGTCTGGCCGAACACCTTGAGCGAGGCGATCATCTGCAGGATCAGGGCGGTCATGGCGACCGGGCGCAACGATGGCCAGGTGATCGAGCGGAACAGGGTGAAGCCGCGCGCCCCGTCGAGCGCGGCCGCTTCGTACAGGTCGGCCGGAATGTTGCGCAGGCCCGCCAGGAACATCAGCATGTTGAACCCCACGGTCCACCACACGGTGCCGATGGCCACCATCGGCAAGGCCCAGTTGACGTCGGCCAGCCAGGCGCGCTGGCCGCCTACCAAGTGATTGACGATGCCTGAGGACGGTTGCAGCATCCAGTCGGCGATCAGGGTCATGACCGAGATCGGCAGCACGTAGGGCAGGAAGAATGCGCCCTGCAGCCAGGCCCGCGCGCGTGTGAAATGGTCGACCAGCAAGGCCATCACCAGGCCCAGCGCGGTCAGCGGAATCACCGTGAGCAACGCAAAGTAAAAGGTGTTGCCGAGCGACGACCAGAACGAGGCGTCCGTGGCCAGGGTGGCGTAATTGGCCAGTCCGACGAAGGCGCTGGTGCGGGTCAGGCTGCTTTCGGTCAGGCTCAGGTAAAAGGTGTGCAGCGCCGGGACCAGGAAGAACAGGACGAAGGCGAGCAGGAACGGCAGCAGCATCATGCCGGCCGAAACGGTATCGCGGTAGCCCGGCGCCCGTCCCGGGCCTGCGGTCCGATTGTGTGGTGTCATCATGGCTCCCGCTTCAATAGCGTGGCGGGCGTTTGCGCAGCAGGCGCGACGCTTCGCTGTTGAACATGGCCAGCGCCTGGGCCGGCGTGAGCTGGCCCGACAGCGGCGCCGGAAGGAACTTCGAGCCGATCGCCTGCAGCGGTCCGGCCGCGCCCATGTACCAGCCGTCCGGATCGTAGATGGCGTTCTGGGCGGCCGACGCGTACATTGCGTTGGGCATCAGCGCCAGCGCGGCGGGCGATTCGGCCACCGGGCGGTAGGCCGGAATGTGGCCGCCGCCGGCCCAGCCCATCGAATTGCGGCTGACGTAGGCCACGAAGCGCAGCACCGCCTGCGCCTTGGCCGGCGCCATCGGGTGGCGCTCGTTGACGGGAATGGCGAAGCCGTGCGAATCGGCCCAGGCGCTGGCGTTGGCGTACATGCGCGGCAGCGGCACGATGCCGTAGTCGAAACCGAGGCCGCCCTTGGCCTTGGCGTCGAGCAGGCCCGGAACTTCCCACACGCCGTTGATCATGAAGCCGGCGTTGCCGCCCATGAACTGGCTGGTGGACGCGGCGTAATCGAGGCCGGGCTGGGCGTCGCCGCGCGCGAACCAGCCGCTGATCCGCGCCAGCGCGTCTTCGCCCACCGCGCCATAGGCGAAGCGCCCGTTGGCGATGAGCGGCGTGTCGCGCTGCGCCAGCATCGACAGCCACAGGCGCCACACCGCGTACGAACTCTGGCTGCTTTCCATGGTCATGCCGCGCCGGCCGGTACGCTCGCGCACGGTGCGGAAGGCGGCGTCGAGCGCATCGATGCCCTCGATCGGCTTGAGCTTGCCGCCGGCGTCGAGCAGGCCCGCCTTGCCCGTCAGCTCCTTGTTGTAATACAGCACCAGCGGGTGCAGGTCGAGCGGCACGGCGTACAGCTGGCCCTGGTAATGCGACTTTTGCCACTGGCGCGGGAAGAACTGGGCGCCGTCCAGGCCGGCCGCCTGGAGTTCCTGCGGCGCGATCGGGCGCAGCACGCCGCCGCCGGCCAGGTTGACCATGCGCGACAGGTGCACCGTGGCCAGGTCGGGGCCGGCGCCCACCACCGACGCGGTGATCAGCTTGGTGTAGAACGGCTCGCCCCACCTGAGCGTGGTGCTGACCACGCGCACCTCGGACTGGCTGGCGTTGAACTGCTCGACAAGCGTACGCATGCGGGCGCCGTCGCCGCCGCTGAGCAGGGTCCACATGCGCACGTCGATTTGCGCCGCTGCCGGCAAGCACATGAGTGCAGCCAGCATGGCGCCGGCGGCGCGTTTCAAGGTTGATGCCACGTTCTCTCCTGGTGATGGGTCGTGCCGATTGCGCTGTTGCCGGTGGCCGCGCTCATGCCGCCTTGCGCCCGCCGCCGTCCTGGTCCTGGCCCGGGCCGTCGGGCGACTGGTCCGGGGCCGGGACCGGGTCCGGCCCCGGCTCGGGCAAGGCTGCCTGCGCCGCCTGCGCCGCCTGCAGCGCCGCCGCCCCCACCTCGGTCAGGGTACCGGCCACGGTCCACTCGCCCGGCAGGTCGCCGCGCCTGCCGCGCCAGATTTCGCTGTGCCCGAGCGGATCGACATACCAGTCGTGCCAGCGCGCGTCCGGGCCGCGCGTGGCCTGGGCCAGCGCCTCGATCGGCGCCTTGGGCTGGCGCTCTTCGGTCAGCAAGCCGTTTTTTTCGAGAAAGGTATCGGTCAGCTGCGTGTAGCAAAAGCCCGAGAGCGGCTTGCAGCGGTGGATGGTCTCCATCAGCGCTTGGTAGCGCTCCAGCAATTCGGCGCCGTCCTTGACGGTGGAATAGCCCCAGCCCTTGCCGCTGCCTTCCTCGATGCAGGCAATGCCCCCGAACTCGGACAGGAACACCGGTTTGCCCAGGCCCGTGAAACCGTCGATGACGAGGCGGCGCCGGGCCGGGCGCACATGTTCGAGCGTGTTGGCCAGGTCCTCGCGGCTGCCGTAGCGCTCGTACAGCACGTCCGGATCGGGGTGGTAATCGTGAATGTTGACGAAGTCGCCGCACGGCATTTCCCAGCCATCGTTGCCGACCACCGGGCGCGAGCCGTCCAGCGCATGGGTGACGTGGTACATCGCCTTGACGAAATCGACCTGGCGCCGGTCGTACATCAGCTCCGGCACGCCCCACGATTCGTTGGTCGGCACCCAGGCCACGATGCACGGGTGCGCAATGTCGCGCTCGACCAGTTCCTTCCACTCCTCCATCACGCCATGCACGGTTTCGCTCGAAAAACCGTAGGCCGACGGCATTTCGCCCCAGACGCACAGTCCCAGCACGTCGCACCAGTACAGCCAGCGCGGGTCTTCCGATTTCTGGTGCTTGCGCACGCCGTTAAAGCCGAGCCGCTTGATCAGCAGCACGTCGCGACGCAGCTGCTCGGACGAGGCCACCATCAGGCTGTCGGGCCAGTAGCCCTGGTCGAGCACCATGCGCAGGTAGTAGGGGCGGCTGTTGAGGACGAAACGGTCGCCGTCCAGGCCGACCGTGCGCAGCGCGGTGTAGCTCTGCACCGTGTCGTACAGGCGGCCGTCGTCGCCATGCAGGCTCACTTCGGCCTCGATCAGCTGCGGGCTTTCGGGACTCCACATCCAGTGCGCGCGGGCGTCGTCGATGCCAGGATCGGGCAGCTGGAAGGTACGCGACAGGTTGTTGCCGGTCAGCAGGCAGCGGTCCGACACCAGCACCTTGCCGCGCAGGCGCAGCACCACGTTGACGGTGCAGCCGGGCGGCACGTGGGCCACCTGGGCGGCCAGGCAAATCTGCCACGAAGCAACGTCGGCGGTCCAGCGCAGCTTGGCCACATGGGCGCGCGCCACCTTTTCCATCCATACCGTGCGCCAGATGCCGGTGGTGCGCGGATACCAGATCGAATGCGGATCGAGCTCCCAGTCCATCTTGCCGCGCACCTTGTTCATGTCGTGCGGATCGTCCTCGGACTGGACCACGATCTCGACCCGCCCGCCGTCCAGGAAGCGTCCGACGTCGACCGAGAAGGGACTGTGGCCGCCCTTGTGCTGGATCGCGAAGTGGCCGTTGATCCACACCCGCGCGCGGTAGTTGACGGCGCCGAAATGGAGCATCAGGCGTTCTTCCGCATCCGGCTCCAGGGTGTCGTCGAGCGCCACCACGCGGCGGTACCAGACGCGGCGCCGAAAGCCCGTGTCGTGCACGCCGCTGGCCTTGGCTTCGGGCGGATACGGCACGATGATGGTGCGGTCGAACGGCACCTCGGCCGGTTCGTGATAGGCCATCTCGTCGTCGAGCATGGCGTCCCAGGGGCCGTCCAGGCTGAGCCAGTCGGCGCGTTGCAGTTGCGGGCGGGGGTAATCCACTATTGATCTCCTCAAACGGCGCCGGTGCGGCGCGGTAAAGTCAGCAATTGTTGTTTAACGTTGTTGCAGGCGGCGGGTGTTCAAGACCCCTGGCGCAGGGCGCTCACCGACACCTGGCGAATTCGCGCGCGATGGCCGGTGCCGCCCATGGCCACCAGGCCGAGGCGCGCAGCCGGACCCAGCTCGTGGGTCCAGGTGCCGCCGCGGACCCAGCGCCGGCCATCCTGGCTTGAGCTGGCGGTGTAGCGCTGCCCAAGCGGGCCCTGCACCACGTCGATGCGCAGCCAGGTCGTCTGGCCGGGCGTGCCGATCACCGTGTTGCCATAGCGCGGATAGCCCGCCTGCACCGGGCCGAGTTCCTTGCCGAACTCCACCTGGCGCAGGCCATTGTGGGCCAGCTCCACCAGCTTGACGTAATTGTCGTCGTCGCGATAGATCACCATTCCCGCCTGCACTGGGGTGGCGCAGCAGGCCAGCGGGGCGTCGAGGCGCAGTTCGAGCTCGACCCGGTAGTCGCCGGACGGCAAAGGCCGCGCCAGCAGGCTGGCATTGTTGATGTCGACGTACAGGTCGGCCGCTTCGGTGGCCAGCGACAGGCCGCCCGCGCCCAACGACCAGCCGTCCGCCGGGCGCGGCCTGGTCCAGCTCCAGGCCGGATCGAGCGTCCTGAAACGGTCGGACCAGAGCGGCCGCGCGGCCTGCCCGGCTGCCTGCCCCCCCGCCTGTCCCGCCCCGCCTGCACCTGCACCCGCGCGCGAAGCCAGCGGCGCCGGCAGTTCCTCGTCGGACGGGCCACGGCCGCCGTTCGCCACCGGCCAGCCATCGACCCAGTCGATGCGATCGAGCATGGCGAGCCGGCGCGTCAGCTTGTCCTTGACGCTGAAAAACGGCTGGTCGCGGTCGATGGCGTGATAGATCGTCCACCACTGGCCGGCGGCGTCCGGAAACACGCTGTTGTGCCCCGCCCCCACCCAGCGGTTGCCGTTTTGCGCCAGCAGCGGCGTGCCGCCGGCGCGCGGCGCGGCCATGTCGTTGCCGAGGCGGTCGAGGAACGGCCCTTGCGGCCGGCTGGCGCGCCCGACATACATCGTGTAGCCGGTCAGCGGGCCGTTACAGCAATCGGTGGCCGAGGCGAACAGGTACCAGTAGGCGCCGTGGCGCACCACCTCCGCGCCTTCGTAGCGCCCGCTTGCCCCCACCAGCACCGCGTCGCCTGTGACGGACATGCCGTCGGGCGCCAGCGGCTGCACGTAAATGCCGCCGCCGTAGCTGCCGTAATACAGCACCCGCCCGCCGTCGGCGTCATGCACGACGCGCGGATCGAACGTCCAGTGAAAGTTGCAGCCCGGGCCGGCGCGGCGCGGTGCGACCACCAGCGCCGGGCTGGCTTCCCACGGACCTTCGGGCGAATCGCTGCTGGCCACGCCGATGGCGCTGTCGCCGCCGCAGCCGGGTTCGGGGCTGAGCCGGTCGGGCACGTCGGTGATGGTGAAGTACAGGTAGTAGCGGCCCTTGAAGTAGTGCGGCTCGGGCGCCCACAGGCCGGCCGTGGGCATGGCGACCGGCGGGCGCGCCGGGAAGGCGTCTCCCACCGCGCTCCAGTTCACCAGGTCGGTGGAGCGGTACACCGGCAGTTGGCGAAAGCGCCACTGGTCGCCATCCTTTTCGGCGTGGCTGACCGGGTCGCTCGTGCAGTACAGGTACCAGGGCTGTTCGCCCGGGCCTTGCGCACGCAGGACGGCCGGGTCGCCGCAGTTCTGGGCCAGCTCGCCGCCGGCCAGGCGCAGGGCCAGCGGATTGCGGTAGGTGGCGCCGGGATGGGCGCTTGATGCCAGGGGCGCGAGCAGCCAATACATGGCGAGCGCGCCGAGGGTGAATTTGCTCAACATAGTCTCCATTTGTCTTCTTTTCCAGGCTGCTCTACGGCAGCATGCTGGTCGTGCGTACTACCGGCTTGCCTTCCACCCACGCGAGTTCGTCAAGATACATGAAACGGCGATCGCCGCGCGCGCCGCCTGCGAGCTCTTCCCATGCATGGTAGGCAATATAACTTTTTCCGCCTGCCTCGAATATCGCCTGATGGCCGGGTCCGGTCAAGCGTGGCACGCCAGCGCGGCTTTTCAAGATCGGGTTTTCAGGTGCGGGCGTGCAGGGTCCAAGCGGTCCCGCGCAGCTGGCGTAGCCCACGGCGTAGGCGGCGCCCGCATAGTCATTGGCGGAATAAAACAGGTAGAAGCGGCCGTCGCGTTCGACCATGGTGGGGGCCTCGACCACCCCGCCCTCCCAGCCGCGTTCGTTGCTGAGCAAGATCCGGGGGCTGCCGAGCAGGGCCAGGCCGTCGGCCCGCAGCTCCTGGGCATACAGGTGGGTCTGCAGCCGGCAGCAATTGCCGTCGCTCTTGAAATACAGATACAGCTTGCCGCCGCTGGCCAGCGGCGCGGCGTCGATGGTGCCGCCTTCGGCCACCTGGCACACCAGCGGCCCGGCGGACGTGTCGCGGTAAGGCCCGCCGGGCGCCGACGCCACGGCCGCGCCCACGCACTGGCGGTCCAGTCCTCGGTCGCGCGCGGTGTAGTAAAGAACATACTTTTCGCCGATCTTGATCACTTCGGGCGCCCACACCATGGAGTTGGCCGGCCTGACCCAGCTGGCAAGAACGGGCATGACGTCGGGCTGGGCGGTCCAGGTGCGCAGGTCGGGCGAGCGCAGCAGCTGTACGTTCTTGCCCTGGCCGTTGGTGGCGTAGGCGTAATACTGGCCGCCGTCGGCCAGCACGAAGGGATCGGGGAAATCGCCGAGCGAACTGGGCGCTGGAGCGGACGCGGACGGCGCGGGCGGCACGGTCGGCGCGGGCGGGGCCGATCCGCCGCCGGAACATGCGGCCAGGAGCAGCGCGGCAGCGATATTGGCAATCGTGCTCATGGGGCGGTGATGACGATCCTCGGCATGGCGGCCAGCACGCCGCGCATCCCTGTAAATCCCCAACAATTGTTTGTTCATGGGAAAAGCCTCGCTCTCGTGGCGCCGCGGGTAGGCACCGGAATAACGAACCATCATACGGACGCAATTGCCGCACTACTAATAACCAATATCACATTTGCTATGCCATTTAAGTAGGTCAGATAGCCGATACCAGGGAGTTCCCCTATAGGCCGGCGTAATGCGCCCGGCTGCAATCTTATCTACCGCCAGCAACATCGATAAACGAGCCGGTGACGTAAGATGCTTCATCGGAGAGCAGCCACAAGATGGCGTTGGCCACTTCGTCGGCCTGCCCGCCGCGCTGCATCGGGATCAGGGAGCGCAACCGGTCCACGCGGTCCGGCTCGCCGCCGCTGGCATGAATGCCGGTATAGATGAATCCCGGCCGCACGCAGTTGACCCGGATGCCCTCGGCGGCGACTTCAAGCGACAGCCCGGTGGTGAAGGTGTCGATCGCCCCCTTGGAAGCGGCATAGTCGACATATTCGCCGGCCGCACCCAGGCGCGCGGCGGCCGACGACACATTGACAATGGCCCCGCCCGCGCCGCCATTGTTGCGCGACATGCGCCGCACGGCCTCGCGCGCGCACAGGAACTGGCTGGTGATGTTGCTTGAAAATATGCGGTTCAGGCGCGCCATATCCATCTCCACGATGCGCATCTTCGTTTCAAGCACGCCGACGTTATTGACCAGCGCGCTCACCGTGCCGAGCTGCTCGTCGACGCTGCGAAACAGCCGCACGACCCCGTCTTCGTCGCTGACATCGGCCGCCACGGCGATGGCCGTGCCGCCCGCATCCTGGATCTGACCGACGATTGCTTGCGCCGCCGCCGCATCCTTCAAGTAATTGACGCAGACGGCATAGCCCCGCGCTGCCGCCTTCAAGGCGGTTGCCGCGCCAATGCCGCGCCCGCCGCCCGTGATGATGATGACCCTGCTGTTCATGGAACCTCCAAGTGAGGCAGACATGATCCCACGAGTGCGGCCATCCGGGGTTCGCATGGCAAGCGGGGACGCAGCCGATGGCCGCTAGCGCGGCAGGTTGGCGGCCGCGGACAGCCAAGCGCAGCCTGTCGCTCAGGCGTTCCCGTCCTGCCACAACCACGTCAGGGTCTGGTCGATGATCGCCCCGCCATGACGCAGCGAATGTCCGCCCTCGCCGATGACCAGCCGGTGCTGGTAACCTCGGTAAGCCAGCGCCGACGCCACCGTGCGGTTGGCAAGCTCCCAGTTGCCGAAGCTGATATCGAGATCGAAGGCGCCGGACTGGAGGAATACGCGCAGCAGCCTGGGCTCGGCGCGGCGGATTTTGTCCGCCATTGCGTGCCCGCCGCGAATGTCCACGAAGCTGCCGCAGTGGCTGACCACCTTGCCGAACAAATCCGGGCGTTCCCACGCCGCGTTGAGGGCACACATGCCGCCTGAACTGAGTCCCACGAT
>DASVVC010000075.1:0-77330 GCA_036386755.1 Telluria sp. | reverse complement strand
GCATCGATCGCTTCATCGTCGGTGATGGAGACATACTGCGCGCGGCCGATGTCCTTCAGCCACGCATGCTCGGGACCGACGCCCGGGTAGTCGAGGCCGGCGGAGACCGAGTGGGTTTCGGCGATCTGGCCATTCTTGTCCTGCAGCAGATAGGTGCGGTTGCCATGCAGGACGCCGGCGGTGCCGGCCAGCAGCGAAGCCGAATGCCGGCCCGTCGCTATGCCGTCGCCGGCGGCTTCGACGCCGATCAGCTGCACATCCCTGTGCTCGATGTACGGATGGAAAATGCCCATCGCATTCGAGCCGCCGCCGATGCAGGCCAGCACGTAGTCGGGCTGGCGTCCGGTCATCTCGGGCATCTGCACCAGGCACTCTTCGCCGATCACCGACTGGAAGTCGCGCACCATCATCGGGTACGGGTGCGGGCCGGCCACCGTGCCGATGATGTAGAAGGTGTTTTCGATGTTGGTGACCCAGTCGCGCATCGCTTCGTTGAGCGCGTCCTTGAGCGTCTTCGAGCCCGATTCCACCGGCACCACGGTCGCGCCGAGGAGCTTCATGCGGTACACGTTCTGGGCCTGGCGCTTGACGTCCTCGCTGCCCATGTAGACCACGCATTCGAGCCCGAACCGGGCGCAGATGGTGGCCGTGGCCACGCCGTGCTGGCCGGCGCCGGTTTCGGCGATGATGCGCGGTTTAACCATGCGCTTGGCCAGCAAGGCCTGGCCGATGACGTTGTTGATCTTGTGCGCGCCGGTGTGGTTCAGGTCTTCGCGCTTGAAGAAAATCTGCGCCCCGCCCTGCTGTTCGGACCAGCGCTTGGCGTGGTAGATCGGCGAGGGACGGCCGACGAAGTGCTTCAGTTCATAGCGGAACTCGTCGAGAAATTCGGGATCGTGGCTGTACTTGGCGTACGCTTCCTTGAGCTCGGCCAGCGCGTGGCTGAGCGTTTCGGCGACGAACGAACCGCCGTAGGGGCCGAAGTGGCCGCGCGCATCGGGCAGCTGGTAGTCGGTGGTCTGGAAAATCGGGGCGGCAGGACCGCGCGCAGGTGCGTCTTTCATGGGTGTACTCGCTTTCGAAGGTGATATCGGCTGACAGACCGCGGCGCAAAGGCAGCGGTCATGGCTGGCAAAACAGGGGGCGTGAACAGCCCCGCGTCAATCGCGTTTGGTACGCCCGAGCCACCACACAAAACGACCCGAGGCGCGCGTTCTTTTGGAATGAGAAACCATCGCAGCCTTTCCTGCACTACCGTGGAGGTCACGCGCGCCAGGATAAAAAGCCGGAGGCGGGCAACGGGTAGTGCGGTATTGTTGAACGTATTCTAGCAAATCGGCGCCGCTTGTGGTGGCGCCCACGCATCAGGCGCTTGAAGTCCATGCCTCAGGCCCCTGCTTCAGGCCTGTTCGTCGGCCATCCGCACGGCGGCCGTGAAGGCGTCGATCTTGGCGGCGTCCTTGATGCCCTTGGCCTGCTCCACGCCGCTGCTGATATCGACCGCGTACGGGCGCACCTGGCGCACCGCGCCGGCCACGGTGTCCACCGTCAGGCCGCCGCTGAGCACCACGCGCGGCGCCAGCTCAACCGGAATCACGCCCCAGTCGAACACCTTGCCGGCGCCACCGTAGGCGTCGACGAACGTATCGAGCAGCAGGCTTGAAAACAGCGGACTGGCGGCGCGGCACAGGGCCTCTTCGGCCAGCAGGTCGGCGCCGGTGGTGTCAGGACGCACGCGGAACACGCGCATGAACGGCCGGCCCACGGCGGCGGCAATCGCCGCGCACTGTTCCACCGTTTCGTCGCCATGGAACTGCAGCTGCGCGAACGGCGCCACGGCGGCAACCGCCCTCACCTCATCGATGCCGGCGTTGACGAACAGCGCCACGGTGGAGACGAACGGCGGCACGGCCGCCATCAGCGCGCCGGCCTGCGCGGCGCTCACGTAGCGCGGGCTTTTTGCGTAAAACACGAAGCCGAGTGCGTCCGCGCCGGCAGCGACCGCGGCCTGGACGTCTTGCGGACGCGTGAGCCCGCAAATCTTGATGCGTGTGCGTTGCAAAGGTTGAATATGTTGCATAGACCTCAGAACCAGGGCAGTGGACGGGCCGCCTCGTGCGGCAAGCCCCATTTGGGATCGTAATCGATCTTGGCCAGGTACAGGCCATCGGGCATGAAGGTGGGCGCGGCGTCGTTGCGGTCGCGCCCTTCGAGCACGTCACGCATCCATTCCGGCGCGTGCCGGCCCTGCCCGACATAGATCAGGGAGCCGATCAGGTTGCGCACCATGTGGTGCAAGAACGCGCTGGCGCGCAGGGTGAACACGATGACTTCACCATGGCGCTCGATGTTCACCGCGTGCATCTGCTTGACCGGCGACTTGGCCTGGCATTGCGAGGAACGGAAAGCGGAAAAGTCGTGCGTGCCGACCAGGCATTGCGCGGCGGCGCGCATCAGGTCCACGTCGAGCGGGCGAAACACCCAACCGGCGCGGCCCACCAGCAGCGGCGAGCGGATCGGATTGTTGTACAGGACGTAGTGATAAGTGCGCGCAAAGGCGGCGAAGCGGGCGTGGAATTCCTGCCCCGGATGCTCGGGCACTTCGGTGGCCCAGCGTACGGCGATCGCGTCGGGCAAAAAGGCGTTCACGCCGCGCACCCAGGACTGCATGCTGCGCGAGAGATCGGTGTCGAAGTGGACCACCTGTTCGAGCGCGTGAACGCCGGTATCGGTACGGCCGGCGCAGGTGGTGCCCAGCTCGACGCGCGCGAATTTTTCGAGCGCGATTTCGAGCCGGTCCTGCACCGTGTTACGGTCTGGCTGCTTCTGGTAGCCGTTGAAGGCGGTACCGTCGTACTGGACTCCCAGTGCTATTCGTTTCAACAATCTGAGTCCAGTAACAGCCGTTCGTTCATCAAGCGCGCTTAGGCGAGCTTGATGCGCATCTCGTTCGCCTTGGCCACCTGGGCTGCGCTGCCGCCCTTGATGACTTCGTCGAGCAGTTCGCGCGCACCTTCCTTGTCGCCGATTTCCTGATAGGCGATGGCCAGGTCAAGCTTGGTTTCCATCTCCATCTGGACCGCCGTCAGTTCGCCGGCCGGTACATCGCTGGCGCTGCCGATATCGTCGAAGTCAGGCAGCGCGGTCGCTTCGGCGCTGGCGTGTGCCGGCAGGTCGAGGTCGAGCGAGTGCATGTCGAAGTCCGGCGCGGCGGCGGCCTTGGCGGCGCGGTCGGCCGCAAAAGGATCGCCGTTAGCCAAGTTTGGCGTAGCGCCCGGCGTGGTCGCTTCCGGCAGGTCGAAGTTCATGCCATCGAGGTCGAAGTCGTCGGCCGCCGGCTTGGACAGGCTGACCGTGCTGGCCGCCGGTGCGCTGGTCGATGGCGCATTGAAGTCCATGTCGAAGTCCATGTCGGGCGACGCTTCCTTGACCGGCTCGACGCGGGCCGGCGTTGCCGTCGGCGTGTCGAACGACAGGTGATGCTCGTCCAGAACTTCGGCAGCCGGCGTAACCACCGGTTCGGTGGCGACCGGCTCGAAGCTCAAGCCGCCCAGGTCGAAGTCCAGCGTGTGCTCTTCTTCGGCCTTGGCTGCGTGGGCTGGTGCGGCTGCGGCAACAACCGGCGCAACCGGCGCAACCGGCACCGCCGGGGTAGCCGTGCTGTCCTTGCTCAGGTCGAGGTCGAGGTCCATCAGGGCGCTGTGCGGACCGGTATCGATCGCCGAGGCGTCGAACTGGTCGGCCAGGACCACTGGCTGGCCGCCATCGGCGGCTGCGGAGCTGCCGGCGCTGGCGTACAGCGGGTTCATCGCATCGATCGACAGGCCCAGTGCGGCAGCTTGCGCCCACTCGTCGCCCTGGCCCTTGGTCATGCCATACAGTTCGCTGGCCTGGCTTTCGAACGCGCGCTGGTCCTTGCGGGCAGCGTAGATTTCGAGCAGTTTCAGGCGCACAGGGTAGCGGTCCGGATGGGTACGCAGCGCTTCCTTGAGGATCTCTTCAGCCTGGGCATCGCGGCCGTAGGCGATGTAGACGTCGGCTTCGGCGACCGGATCGACTTCATTGGTGTCGAGCTGGCTGGCCGATGGGGCGAAGCTGGAGTTGAACACGCTGTTGTTGGTGTCGACGCTCTGGCCGCCGGTTTCGGCGAACAGGGAATGGGCCTGGTCGGTCGGCGCGCCGAGGATCGACGGCTCCGACGGATTGCGCTCGACCTGCTTGCGCTCGCGCCATTTCGACAGGCCGAACAGGCCGGCGAGCAGCGCCACGATGGCGGCGATCACCAGGACGATGTTCTCCATCAGCATGTCGAAGAAGCTTGGCTCCGCCGGCGGCGGCGCTGCCTTGACCGGCTTGGCAATTGGCTTGGCAACGGCTGCATCGGGCGCCACAGCCGGCGTTTCGGCAACCACGGGCGGCGTCACCGCCGGGGTGGCGGCCGGCGTTGCGGCCGGGGTAGTGGCGGCAGGCGGCGTGACCGCTGGCGCAGGCACGGCTGGCGGCGGCGTGACGGCCGCCGGCGCGGCGACCGGCGGCTTGGTGCTGACCACTTCCGTGATCGGCGTCTTTGCCGGGGCAGCCGGAGCAACCGGAGCGGTGGCGGCAGGAGCGGTGGCGGCAGCGCCGGTCTTGCTCTTGACGGTGACGATCTTTTCGAGGTCGCCGACGTTCTTTTCGAGTTCCTTGACGCGCTTGGTCGCTTCGGCCATGGCGCGCTCTTTGGCGATCTTGTCTTCCGGCGTGAGCACGCCCGTCTTGCCGGCGGCGGCGTCGGCAGGGCCGGTCGCTTTCGACAGCTTGAGCTGGTCTTTCGATTCGTTGGCGGCGGTTGGACGCTCGGCTACCTTGGCGGTGATCTTGCCGGCGGCGCTCTGGGTCTTCTCAGGTTCCTTGTCGGCCGCGCCGCTGGCGACCTGGCCGGCCAGCTTGTTGCGGTACGCGTTGAAGTCGGCGGCATGGGCCACCACGACGCCACGCGCTTCGCCGTCCGAACCCTTGATCGCGCCAGCTTCCGGCACCGACAGGATCTGGCCCGACTTCAGGCGGTTCATGTTATTGCCTGCAAAGGCGTCCGGATTGGCGCGGTACAGCGCGACGAGCATCATGTCGAGCGAAATATCGGCCGGCTTGATTTGCGCTGCGATCTTGCCCAGCGTGTCGCCGCGCTTGACCGTGTATTCGCTGTCGCCCGCATTCTTGCCGGCGCCGCCGCCTGCGCGTCGCGGCTCCTGCGATTTCGGCTCGGCTGCTGCGGTGTCGGCTTTCGCCTCCGCCTTGGCGTCCGCCTTTGCGGCGGCAGCAGCGGCAGCGGCTGCGGCCTTGGCGGCAGCCTTGTCGGCCTTCGAATTCGGCTTGGCGCCGCTGGCGCGGCTACCCTGCGAGAGCACGTCGACCGGCGCGGACACCTGCGCGGTCTGGGTCGAACGCATTTCGACAGGGTCGAGCAGGAAGGTGTATTCGCGCACCAGGCGGCCCGACGTACCCCAGTTCAGTTCGAGCAGCATGTCGACGAACGGTTCGTTGACCGGCTGCGACGAGGTAACCTTGATGAACTGACGGCCGCCGCGCTGCTCGACTGCGAAACGCAGCGACAGCAGGGCAGGATTGAAATCGATATTGGCTTGACGGAAGGCTTCCACCGGGGCCAGCTTGGCGACCAGACCGCTCGCTTCATCATTGGCAACCGAGGTCAGTTCGATCTCTGCGTTCAGGGGCTGGCCGAGCGCGGACAGGACGGTCAGCTTACCGAGACCCGCCGCGTATGCTGAGGTGGAGAGAAACACTGCACTGGCGACCGCGCCTGTGAGGGTTTTCAACGCGAACGAAGTGAGCTTGGAGCGAGTGTTTACATGCATAGTTGGCGGCATCATGAGTTGACGGGGGAGAAGGCTGGTTTCCCGGAGGTCTCAACATATCATCATGCTCTAGAGCATGCAAGTTTTTGGAGCAACTATGTCGGGAAGTTGCTCACTAAATACGCAATTTCGCGCTTTCTGTAACAGCTCAGTCAGAACCGCATTCATGCCGCTATGTCAAGTACCTTGCAAGATTTAACAACTGAATTATCAAGAAGGATACGAAAAACCGTGGTTTTGGTGGCTGAAAACGCAAGTTCTGCGCCCGCCACCGCTGCCGTGTCGTGCACCTGTTAGATGCACAACACGCAATTCTACACGTGTTTACTGCCCGGATTACTTATCGAGGACAATCCGCAGCATGCGGCGCAACGGTTCGGCCGCGCCCCACAGCAGCTGGTCGCCGACGGTGAAGGCCGACAGGTACTCGCCGCCCATCGACATCTTGCGCAGGCGACCGACCGGAATGGTCAGGCTGCCCGTGACCGCCGCCGGCGACAGGTCGCGCATCGACGCTTCGCGCGTGTTCGGCACCACCTTCACCCACTGGTTGTTGGCGGCGATGATGTCGTTGATTTCGTCGAGCGGCACGTCCTTTTTCAGCTTGATGGTCAGCGCCTGCGAGTGGCAGCGCATCGCACCTACGCGCACGCACAGGCCATCGACCGGAATTTCGCTGCTGCCGAAGGCCGCGCCCAGGCCGAGAATCTTGTTGGTCTCGGCGCCGGCCTTCCACTCTTCCTTCGACTGGCCGTTGCCCAGGTCCTTGTCGATCCATGGAATCAGGTTGCCGGCCAGCGGCACGCCGAACTGCTTGGTCTCGTCAGCCGACATGCCATGCTGGGTCGCCAGCACGGTGCGGTCGATGTCGAGGATCGCGGCGGCCGGGTTGTCCAGCAGCGCCTTGACCGATTGATTGATGGTGCCGAACTGGGTCAGCAGTTCGCGCATGTGCTGGGCGCCGCCGCCGGACGCGGCCTGGTAGGTCATGGAACTCATCCAGTCGACCAGATTGTGCTGGAACAGGCCGCCCAGTCCCATCAGCATGCACGACACCGTGCAATTGCCGCCGATGTAGTTCTTTACGCCGCGACTCATCGCGTTCTTGATCACGTCGAGGTTGACCGGGTCGAGCACGATGACGGCGTCGTCGTTCATGCGCAGGGTCGACGCGGCGTCGATCCAGTAGCCGTTCCAGCCGGCCGCGCGCAGCTTCGGGAACACCTCGCCGGTGTAGTCGCCGCCCTGGCAGGAAATGATGATCTCGCATTTCGACAGCTCGGTAATGTCGGTTGCGTCTTTCAGGGTAGTCTCGTTCTTCGCCATCGCAGGCGCTTTGCCGCCCGCGTTCGACGTTGTGAAGAACACCGGTTCGATGTGGGCGAAATCGCCCTCGTCCTGCATGCGCTGCATCAGGACCGAACCAACCATACCGCGCCAACCTACCAAGCCAACTAATTTCATCTTCTTTCCTCGATGCTTTCTACGTTTAATTTAAGAGACTGCTTTACCCAAGCGCCTTGACCACTGCGTTGCCCATTTCCTCGGTACCGACCTTGGTGGTACCGGCTTCAAAAATATCTCCGGTGCGCAAGCCTTGCGCCAGCACCTTCTTGACCGCGTTCTCGATGCGGTCGGCCTGCTCGGTTTTACCGAGCGAGAAGCGCAGCATCATCGCGGCCGACAAAATCGTCGCCAGCGGATTGGCGATGCCCTTGCCGGCGATGTCGGGCGCCGAGCCGTGCGAGGGCTCGTACAAGCCCTTGTTGTTGGCGTCGAGCGAGGCCGATGGCAGCATGCCGATCGAACCGGTGAGCATGGCCGCGCAGTCGGACAAGATGTCGCCGAACATGTTCCCGGTGACCATGACGTCGAATTTCTTCGGCGCGCGCACCAGCTGCATGGCGGCGTTATCGACGTACATGTGATCGAGTTCGATGTCCGGATATTCCTTGTGCACGTCGGTGACGATGTCGCGCCAGAACTGGAACGTCTCGAGCACGTTGGCCTTGTCCACGCTGGTGACGCGCTTGCTGCGCTTTTGCGCGGCCTGGAAAGCCACGTGCGCGATGCGGCGGATTTCGGTTTCGGCGTAGCGCATCGTGTCGAAGCCTTCGCGCTCGCCCTTGAACGGGCCGTCCGGGCATTCGCGCACGCCGCGCGGCTTGCCGAAGTAGATGTCGCCGGTCAGTTCGCGGATGATCAGGATGTCCAGGCCCGACACCACTTCCGGCTTGAGCGTGGAGGCGCCGGCCAGTTCCGGGTACAGGATCGCCGGGCGCAGGTTGGCGAACAGCGCCAATTCCTTACGCAAGCCGAGGATCGCCTGCTCCGGACGCAGCGCGCGCTCCAGGGTGTCGTATTTGAAGTCGCCGACGGCGCCGAACAGCACCGCGTCGGCGCTCTTGGCCAGCGCCAGGGTGGCCGGCGGCAGCGGGTGGCCGTGGGCGGCGTAACCGGCGCCGCCGACATCGGCCGTTTCCATTTCAAACTGTTCGCCAAGGACGTTCAGTACCTTGACCGCCTGGGCCATGATTTCCGGGCCGATGCCGTCGCCGGGCAGGATTGCAATCTTCATGTGATCTCTTTTGTCGTCAGATAATGCTTGTGGTCAGATGACGTTGGCCAGCCAGGGCTGGGCCGCCAGGTGGCGCTCTTCGAAGGCGCGGATCTCGTCGGCGTGGCGCAAGGTCAATCCGATGTCGTCCAGGCCATTTATCAGGCAGTACTTGCGGAACGGGTCGATCTGGAAGTCGTAGCTCACCGCGCCGTTGGAGGTGGAGATGCGCTGCTGCTCCAGGTCCACCACCAGGCGGAAACCCGGGAACGCCTTGACTTCATTGAACAGGTGCTCGACCTGCGATTCGGTCAGGACGATCGGCAGCAGGCCGCTCTTGTAGCAGTTGTTGAAGAAGATGTCGGCGAAGCTCGGCGCGATGATGGCGCGAAAACCGTACTGGTCGAGCGCCCACGGCGCGTGCTCGCGCGAGGACCCGCAGCCGAAGTTTTTGCGCGTCAGCAGGATCGAGGCGCCCTGGTAGCGCGGCTCGTTGAGGACGAAATCGGGATTGAGCGGACGGCCGCTGTTGTCCTTGCCCGGCTCGCCGTGATCGAGATAGCGCCATTCGTCGAACAGGTTCGGACCGAAGCCGGTGCGCAGGATCGACTTGAGGAACTGCTTGGGAATGATGGCATCGGTGTCGACGTTGGCGCGGTCGAGCGGGGCCACCAGGCCTTCGTATATCGTAAATTTATCCATGGTCTTTTGCAGGGTGGGCGCCGCCCCCGCCTGCGCGGGAGCGGCGCGGCGGACCAGTGATCCGCCTGTTATTTTTTGCCGGCGCCGTCTATCTTCTGGCCGACTTTTTGAATGTCCTTGCCAAAGCCCGAGACGGTATTGCAAGCGGCGAGCAGCAGTGCGATGGCGAACAGGGCAAACAGCTTTTTCATTACAAACTCACAGACGATGGATGTTAGCGCAGTGCGCGCACGTCGACGAAATGGCCGGTGATGCCGGCCGCCGCCGCCATGGCGGGCGATACCAGGTGGGTACGCCCGCCCTGCCCCTGGCGACCTTCGAAATTGCGGTTCGAGGTCGAGGCGCAGCGCTCGCCCGGCTCCAGCCGGTCGGCATTCATGGCAAGGCACATCGAGCATCCCGGCTCGCGCCATTCGAAGCCCGCGTCCTTGAAAATCTTGTCCAGTCCTTCGCGCTCGGCCTGGTCTTTCACCAGGCCGGAACCGGGCACCACCAGCGCCAGGCGCACGTTCGACGCGCGGTGCTTGCCGCGTACCACGGCGGCGGCGGCGCGCAAATCCTCGATGCGCGAATTGGTGCACGAACCGATGAACACCTTGTCGATGCGGATGTCGGCGATCGGGGTGTTCGGCTGCAGGTTCATGTAGACCAGCGCTTTTTCCATGGCGTCGCGCCGCACGGCGTCCTTTTCCTGGTCGGGATCGGGCACGCGGCCGTCGATCGAGGTGACCATTTCGGGCGAGGTGCCCCAGGTGACCTGCGGCGTGATCGTGGCGGCATCGAGCAGCACGACCATGTCGAACTGGGCGCCCTGGTCGGTGTGCAGGGTGCGCCAGTAGTCGACCGCGCGGTCCCAGTGCGGCCCGCTTGGCGCGTACGGGCGGCCCTTGACGTAATTGATGGTGGTGTCGTCCACGCCGATCATGCCGGCGCGCGCGCCCGCTTCGATCGCCATGTTACAGACCGTCATGCGCCCTTCCATCGACAGCGCGCGGATCGCGGCGCCGCCGAATTCGATGGCGTAGCCGGTGCCGCCGGCGGTGCCGATCTTGCCGATCACGGCCAGTACGATGTCCTTGGCGGTGACGCCGACCGGCAGCACGCCGTCGACCTGCACCAGCATGGACTTCGATTTCTTGGCCAGCAGCGTTTGCGTGGCCAGCACGTGTTCGACTTCGGACGTGCCGATGCCATGCGCCAGGCAGCCGAAGGCGCCGTGGGTCGACGTGTGCGAGTCGCCGCACACGACCGTCATGCCGGGCAGGGTCGCGCCCTGCTCGGGCCCGATCACGTGCACGATGCCCTGGCGCTTGTCGTTCATGTTGAAGTAGGTCAGGCCGTAACTCTTGGAGTTGGCGTCGAGCGTTTCGACCTGCAGGCGCGAGGTGGGATCGGCAATGCCGTCCTTGCGGTCCGTGGTCGGCACGTTGTGGTCGGCCACCGCCAGGTTGGCGGAATTGCGCCATAGCTTGCGGTTGGCGGCGCGCAGGCCGTCAAAGGCCTGCGGGCTGGTCACTTCATGCAGCAGGTGGCGGTCGATGTAGAGCACCGTCGTACCGTCGTCGTCGGAGCGCACGACGTGCGACTCCCAGAGTTTGTCGTAGAGCGTTTTTATCATGATGGTAGGTAGTGGGCGACTGCATGAATCAAGTACCGCATTTGATTATGCCATATTTGTGCACCGCAGTAGACCTTGCACCAAGTTGATACTTTTACAGGTTTCGATACGTGTTTTCTGAAGTTTATTCACTTAATGTATCGAATCGGCGAACGAAGCGCTTGTCATTGGTTCAGCGCCAGCGATCCGATGAATTCGCCGGCGCGCCGCATCGATGCCGGGTCGGGCTCGGCGTCGGCCGCGGCGATGTACACCGTGGCGTTGACCACGACCATCCGGATCAGGCGCGGCCCGGCCTTGATGTCGCGTCCCGGATAGCCCTTCAGGACCAGCTCCATCGGCGCCGCGGTCGGTACGGCATCGCTGCCGAGCAGGGTGGCCTGCAAGCGGAGCATGGCCGCCTCCGGATCGGCCGGCGGCGTGCCGAGGTCGAGCACCTGGACCCGGTAGTTTTCGCTGTGTGCAAACACGCTGAACTGGCGCATGCGGACCGCGCCCATGCGTTCGAGCACGTTGGCACGGACGGTATCTTCTTCTGGCGTGGCAGGAAATTCGATCGTCAGGCCGCCGTCGGGCGAGGTCCAGGCATGGCTGGCGAGCGGCGCGCCGGCCTTGCGCGCGGTACCGGCTAGCCCGGCCTGACCGGTCGCGCCATCGCCGCTGCGCGCAAGCGCCTGCGCCGGCTGCGAATGCTCGGCCGCGCCGCGCAGCAGCGCCTGCCCCGCCAGGCCCACCGCGGCAAGCAACGGCAGGCTGTATGCCAGCGCGCGCTTGCGGCCGATGCGCTCCAGCATCGACCGAGTGCGCGGCGGCGGGTCTTCTTCCACGAAGACCAGGTCTTCGTAGGCGCCTGCGGGCATGGGTTCGAGCACGGGCCATGGCGCTTCGGCGCGAGCTGCTTTCTCCGGGGCGGCCGGGGCGCACGGGGGAGCGGCGGCCGGATCGGGGGTGGAAGCGGAAGCAGAAGCGGGGACAGAATCGGGCGCGGCGGCCGCGCGCGCCTGGGCGGCCTTGGCCAGGGTGGCCTCGATACTCTTCCTGATCCACGCAACCCGGCTGGCGGCGATGTCGAAAGTCTGCTCGCTCAAGGCAACCGCAATGCCGACGCCGTCTGGTGCCATGCGCACCACGTCGGCGCCGGGGAGCGCCACCAGCAGGGTGTCCCCGGCGGCGGCGCCATCGAGCCGCTCGCGCACTTCGGAAATGTGGATCGGCTGCGCGCCGTCGAGGCGGTACAGTGTGTAGCCGGCGTCGCCGTCGGCCGGCGCCAGCACGGCGACAAAGAATTTGGTATTGACCAGCTTCTTCCACGCTGGATGCAGCGATTCACCCGCCTGCGCAGCTGCGAGCACCTGCTCAAAATTTTCCGACCCCATCATCCACAGCCCTCAATACGATTTTCGTTACAGCGGATCAGCCGACCACGGCTACCCTGAACGAGCGCGTCATCTTACCCGGAAATACCGGCCCGGATGTGGGGTCCCGAAGAACGACAGCCGGATCAGCGGTGCAGGACAAAGGAATTGAGGAAGACCATCGCTTCCTGCTCCGGCTTCGCATCCGGCGCCTCGACCACCGCCATGTACATCATGGGTCCGACCGCGGTCAGCTTGGCCCAGCGCATTTTTCCACCGGGCAGGAGTACCTTGATCTCGCGCGCCGCATGGCTGCCGAGGCGGCGCTGGGTTGCATCCGACAACAGCTTGCCTTCCCGGCCGATCGCCGTTTCCTGCATGCGCTGCAGGAGCGCTTCGGCGTCCGGCGGGGCCTGGCCGAGGTCGATCACCTGCACCGAATAGACGCTGCCTTTCAGGTTCGCGCTGAGCTGCTTTACACCGCCGCTGCCGAGGCGCGCGTCGGCACCGGCGGGAGCGGCCACTTCCTTCGGCTTGGCCGGGAAAGCGATCGTCATGGCGCCGTCGGCGGAGGTCCAGCTGGTGCGTTCGGCGCGCATCGCCTCGTAACCGCCCATGCTGCGCATCTTCACTTGGCCGGCAAGCGAGATCACCTGCAAGGCGATGAACACGCCGGCGCCCACCTTGACCAGGGTGGAAACGGGACCGGGTGCCTCGCCGAAGTCGTTGTCGCCATCGGTGCCGGGGATGAAGCAGTAAATGATCATCAGGCCGAGCCAGAAAATGATCGACCCGAACGTGACGAAATGCTGGCCGCCGGCGGCGCCGCACACGACCACGGCCAGCAGGAAGCCGGGAATCCATTTGCCGCTCAGGTTCACGTCGTGCATGCGCAGCACCATCAGCCGCAGGCAGAAGAACATCGAGAACACGACGCCCGCAATCATCAGGGTCGTGCCGAATGCGTTTCCGTTTGGCATCAATATCCCTGTCACGATGGCGATCAGGATCAGCGGCAGGAATACCGGCATGGAATACGCGAGGGCGCGAAGGCGCCCGATGCGGCCCTGCATCGAGAAGCTGAACATGCCCGGCGCATCGCTGTCCGGCTCGTCGCTTTCGCGTTCGCGGCCGCCGGACGCCGGCGCGCGGTAAGGCGCGGGCGCCGCCATCTCGTCGAGTTCGACGCGGGAGAGGAACCATTTGTACAGGGCCCGGTCATCCTCGAACACGTCGGCCGGGGCGCGGATCGTGATCGACACCACGACGCCGTCGACGCGCACGAAGGCGACCAGGTAGCGGCTCTCGAATGCGTCGCCCGGAATGGTGCCGGTAAATTCGATGGCCCTGCCCGTGACGCGCTCGCCCCATTCGGCGCCGTCGATGGCATAGGCTTCGCCGGCCTGCGTCAGGTAGCGCATTTCGTGCTTGATCACGGGCAGGCGCATCTCGATCCATTTACTAAGCGAGACATCGGGACGCAGATAGCCGATCGCTTCGAGCACCGTGCCGCTGTCGTCGTCATGAAAGCGCAGGCCGTTCGACATGATCGACTCGCGCCACGCGCTTGGGACGAAAAACTGCAGGCCGATCTTGTCGATGACAACATTGCGCGGCTTGAGCGCGGCGACATCGAGCGGGCCGCCAGCGCGGCGCCGTGCCGGCGCAGGCTTGTCGAGAGCGACCGGCGCCGGTGCCGGTGCCGGTGCGGAAACGGCGGCAGGAGCTGGCGCTGGCGCTGGCGTTGGCGCGGCGGTAGTTGGCGATGGCATGGCGGCCCTGGCGGCAGCGGCCTTGGCCAGCGACGATTCGATGCTCTTTTTCAGCCACGCGACGCGGTCATGGGCGATGTCGAAGCTGCGGTCGCTCAACGCCACCAGAATGGCGACGTCGGCCTGCAGCAGGCGCACCACGTCGGCGCCGGAGAGCGCGGCCAGCAAGCTGCCCTGCCCGTCCTCGGCCCGTTCGCGCACTTCGGAAATGACGATGGACTGGCTGCCGTCGCCCTTGCTGTCGCGCGTGCGCAGCCTGACGCCGCCATCGGCGCCGGCTGCCGGCTGGGCGACGGGCACGAAAAACTTCGTATTGACGAATTTCTTCCACGCCGGGTTAATCGATCCGTCCGCCTGCGCAGCGGTGAGCACTTGCTCAAAAGTTTCCGACGTCATTTATTTACCAGCCTTAATATTAGTTTTCTTGTTGCAAGATATAGGCCGACATCCTGCCATGTATTGATTGGCAATACAACTTGGCTGTTGTAAATATGGGAAGAAAACGCGGGGAAGTGCGCGCCGCCCCGGAGCGGGTCCGGGGGGCGGGTAATAAAAGGTCAGGCAGCGACCTTGAGGGTGCCGCGGCAGCCGTCCATGAGGAACGACAGGCCGACCACCAGGACCAGTTCGCCCTCGGCCGAACGCGCGGTGCCGGTGATGCCGTCCACACTGATGGCCGTCATCGGCTTGATCACCAGGTCGGCGGTGCCGTCCACCGCTTCCACCGCGAGGATGTAAGGCTGGGGCGCGGCGACGACAATGCCGACTTTTTCGGAACAGGCTTCGTAACCGAGCGCGCTGGCCAGCGAGCGCACCGGCAGCGGGCGTCCCTGGTCCTTGAGCACCGGCGCGCCGCCGACGTTCATGAAATTGTCGGGCAGTTCGACCACGCGCTGGACCACCGCCATCGGGAGCGCCAGGGCGGCGCCGGAGGTCGACACCAGCATGGTCGGCACGATCGACAGTTCGATCGGCAGGCGGATCGCGAACTTGGTGCCGTGGCCGAGCGAGGAATCGATGTGGATCGCGCCACGGTTCTTTTCGACCGCGGTCTTGACCACGTCCATGCCGACGCCGCGCCCGGACACCGACGAAGCGACTTCCTTGGTCGAGAAGCCCGGCAGGAACACCAGCTGGTAGGCTTCTTCGTCGGTCGGCGCGCCGCTTTCGCCGATCAGGCCCTTTTGCACGGCCTTGCGGCGCAGCGCGTTCGGGTCCATGCCCTTGCCGTCGTCCTGCAGCACGATCATGACGCTGTTCGCTTCCTGCCAGGCCTTGAGCGAGATGAAGGCCTTGGACGGCTTGCCGGCGGCGAGCCGGTCTTCCGGCGACTCCACGCCATGGTCGAGCGCGTTGCGCAGCATGTGCACCAGCGGGTCGTACAGGCTGTCGACGACGACGCGGTCGACTTCGGTCTCGGCGCCTTCGATGGTCAGTTCGACGTCCTTGCCCAGGTCCTTGGCCAGCTCGCGCACCAGGCGCGGGAATTTCTGGAACAGGCGCCCGACCGGCTGCATGCGCGTGGCCAGGGTGGCCCGCTGCAGTTCGGCCGAATAGCGCGAAGCGCGTTCCAGCGTTTCTGTCAGGGTCGCCATGAGGGTGGCGGCGGGACCTTCGAATTTGAATTGCAGCAAGCGTTCGAGCAGCACGGCGGCCTGGTTGGCGGCCTGCACCGATTCGCCGGCCACTTCGAGCAGGGCGTCGAGCTTGACGGCGTCGACGCGGATGCTGTCTTCCTTGGCCGGCGCGGAGGCGGCGCGAAATTCCTGCACCTTTTCTTCGCGGCGGTCGGCGCCGGCGTCGCTCGCCGGCTTGGCGGCCGGTGCGGGTGCCTGGGCGGCGGCCGCCGGAGCGGCCGCGTGCTGTTCGGCGACGGCGGCGGCAGGCTGTTCGGCCGGCGTGTAGGTCCCGGCCGGGATGACCGACACGTACATCGCTTCCCAGTCGAGTCCATCGGCGCCGTGGGCGCTGGCGGAGACGGCGGCGGCAGGGGCCGGCGTGACCACAGCCGGCGCGGCAGCCACCGGTGCCGGCGCGGGCGCTGCCACGGGAGCCGCCTTGGCCGGGGCATCGCCCTTGCCTTCGATGGCGTTGACCAGGATGCGTTCGAGCGAGTCGGGCATCGAGGCCAGTTGTTCGGGCCGGGCGCCGTTCGACAGGTCGGTCAGCTGGTCGGCCACGAAACCGGACGCCTGCAACGCCGCTTCGATCGCGATCGGGGTGACCGGAGCGGCCCCGGTGCGCAGTGCGTCGAACAGGTTCTCGGTCAGGTGGCAAGCCGCCACCAGGGCCGGCAGGCCCATGAAACCGGCCCCGCCCTTGATCGTGTGGAACGAGCGAAACACCGCGTTGAGCGTTTCTTTATTGTTCGGATCGCGCTCGAGGGCGAGCAGGTGTTCTTCTACGTTGACTGCAAGATCCATCGCCTCGACGACGAAATCCTTGAGCATATCGTCCATTAGAATCCCAGATCGGCAAGTAGGTCGTCAACATTGTCTTGATCGAGCGCGACGGACGGAACCGACGGACCCGACATCAGCGCTGGCTTGTGCAGCAGCTTTTCGCGCACGGCCGGTGGCGCGTTATCGCGCAGCAGCTCGGCCAGTTCGTGTTCCACGGTCTTGGTGATGAGCACGACTTTCTTGATCAGCTGGCCGGTGATGTCCTGGAAGTCCTGGGCCATCATGATGTCGAGCAGGCGCGCTTTTTCAGCTTCGGTGGCGTCCGTCACGGCCTGGGCGAAGGCGCGCGAGTCGCCGGCCAGGGTCTTGAATTCGTCGATGCTCAGCTTGCCCGCGAACAGGTCGGCCCAGCGCGTATCCATCGCCTTGGCTTTCTTGGACAGCACGTCCTGCGCCGGCATGCCTTCGTCGAGCGTGTTGAGGACCTTGTTGGCGGCCTGCTCGGTCAGGCTGGCGACGTATTCCAGGCGGTCCTGGGCGTCCACGATCTGGGTCGATGCTTCCGACAGGGCCTTGTCGTAGCCCAGTTCGCGCAGCGAGTCGTGCAGCAGGCGCACGATGCCGCCGAGGCGCTCGAACATGGGTTTGCCGTGCTCGTCGGTTTCGGCGGCGGCGCCGTCCGCAGCCGGTGCGGCGGCCACGGCAGCGACGACCGGAGCGGCCACCGGCGCCGTCTCGGGCGGACGGGTCGAAGCGACCTGGTCGAACAGTGCCTCCATGTCGTCTTCGGCAGCGGCGGCGGGCGCAGGCGCAACTACTGGCGCCGGTTCGCTGCTGCGCTGCGCAGACACTTCCTCGAATAATGCGTCGAAATCATCAGCGGCGTCGGTCATAGTCCCTGCTTCTCCATGTTTATAAGGTGTTCGCAATCAAGTTGCTGGTGTCTGGTCCTGCCATGCAAGTTCGGGGCAAAGCATGATGCGCGGCAACATCGCCGGGTTTACGCGAGTTTAGCAGTGTGAAGTGCCCTTGGTAAATCACTGTGCATGGGTCACGCCAAAATGGCACGCGAAACTTGTGCCATCGATAATTAAAACGTGTCTTTGATGTGCAATTGACACTGGGGAGTGTTGTATTTCGTAAGCAAGGCGCCGTGCGCGCTGGCGCAGCGACGGCCAAAAGGTAAAAAATAGCGAAGTGCCCAAGCGCCGGGTTCAGGCGGCGGTTTGATCAAGATCAAAGGTTTGCGTTCTATCAATCGTGAAATCGCGCACTACAATACAGAATACGACCTGCTGCGTGGGAGACCTCATCATGTATCGGAAAATTCTGATTACGACCGATGGCTCGGCGGTATCGAAGCACACAGCGTGCGCCGGCGTGAAGTTCGCCGGGCAGATGGGCGCCGACGTGCTGGCCCTGTATGTGGCGCCCGACTACCAATACCCGGTGTACGTGGAAATCATCCCGCCCTCTTACCCCAGCGAAGAGCAATACGTGACGCAGATGAAGCGCATCGGGCAGGAGCACCTCGCCTCGATCCTGCGGGCGGCGCAGGCCGCGGGGGTGCGCTGCGAGTGCCTGACCGAGTTCGCCGACGCCGCCGCGCTGAAAATCGTCGAGGTGGCCGAACGGCGCCAGTGCGACCTGATCTTCATGGGTTCGCACGGACGCAGCGGCTGGGGTCAGTTGCTGCTGGGCAGCGTGACGAACAAGGTGCTGTCGCACACCACCAAGCCGGTCCTGGTGCACCGGCTGATCAAGGAGCCGGGAACCTAGCTGCTACCTAGCAGTTCTAAATATGGCGCAAACGACAATTTTGCCGTACCCTGAGATGGAATGCGGGGCGTGCGCGCTGGCGCGGCCTGGCGCGCCACGGCCTGCTTGTCGCGTCGCTTTTCCAGCGGTGCTTGCGCCGTTCATGCTTACTTATTTGATTGCAATTTTATGATACGCATTGTTGTAGCCGACGACCACACGATCATGCGCGAGGGCTTGAAGCGCATCCTCGACGGCGCCCTCGACATCGATATCGTCGGGGAAGCCATCAACGGCTTCGAAGTGCTGTCGCACGTGCGCCAGGGCGGCTTCGACCTGTTGCTGCTGGACTTGTCGATGCCGGGCCGCAGCGGAGTCGACCTGATCCGCCAGATCCGCAGCGAAGCGCCCAAGCTGGCCATCCTGATCCTCACCATGCACGAAGAAGAGCAGTACGCCGTGCGCGCCATCCGGGCCGGAGCCCAGGGTTACCTGACCAAGGAGAGCGCCGGCACCCAGCTGGTGGGGGCGATCCGCAAGGTCGCGTCGGGCCGGCCGTACATCAGCACCGAAGTGGCCGAGCAGCTGGCGCTGAACATCATGACGCCCAACGAGCAGTTGCTGCACAAACAGTTGTCGGACCGCGAGTTCGAAGTGTTTTCGCTGCTGGTGGGCGGCAAGTCGATTACCGAGATTGCCAACAGCCTGCACCTGAGCGTGAAGACGGTCAGCACCCACAAGACGCGCATCATGCAGAAGATGGGCATGACGTCGCTGTCGGAAATGGTGCAGTACGCCGTGGCCCATCGGCTGCTGTCGCCGTTCAAGACTTGATATCGTATCGACAAGGGCGAAAAGTTTTAGACACCGGTGCGACACTTTCGTGCCGAGAAACCTCAAGTAGATAGATTCTGTACCCATCAGTAGCACGCGGCGCAGCACCCTGCCGCACCCCTGTTTTCACTCTGTAGGACGGCGCTTCGACTAGGAATAGTCCTACAAGAGCGCGCCCAATCCTACTGCCAGATTCAGCGTTCGCTGATATCAATGCCGGACTCGTGTTGGCATACTTAATTCCAGCGATTCGGCTTTCCTGCGGTTCATAAATTGTTCTTACGCAAGCTAGCCAGCCGTGCTGTACATCACTTTTGAAGCTCCGGTCGCAAGTTGATCAGATCGTTGTTCAAGCCTGATACCCGCAGCCTGAAACTTCGAATTTTCCTACCCCTGGAGATGAGCATGCTGACCACGCCACCGCAAGACACCCGCACCACCACCACCTCGACCATGCACTCCTCCCCGATGGAAGCGGGCCGGCAGCGCCAGGGCCGCCTCTGGTCCAACCTCAAGGAAGTGTGCGACCTGCTGCACATCAGCGCGGCGGTATCGATCAACGGCGAAGAACTGCTGTTCCAGCATGTGCAATTCAAGACCGGCCAGCGCGTCCACACCATCGGCCAGGCCTTCGACACCCTCTACATCGTCAACTCCGGCTTCCTCAAGACCGTGCTCATCGACGAATTCGGCAACGAACAAGTACTCAGCTTCCCGATGAAGGGCGACATGCTCGGCGTCGACGGCATCCACACCCGCCATTACGCCTCGGAAGCGGTGGCCCTGTCCGACTGCGACCTGATCTTGCTGCCGTTCAAAAAACTGACCGCGCTCGGCCGCGTGCACCTGGAACTGGAAAACGTCATGTACGGCGTGATGAGCCGCGAACTGGTGCGCGAACAAGCCATGATCGGCATGCTCGGTGCGCTCAGCGCCGAAGCCCGCGTGGCGCGCTTCCTGGTGTCGCTGGCCGACCGTTTTGCCGCCATGGGATATTCGAGCAAGCTGTTCAACCTGCGCATGACGCGCCACGAAATCGGCAGCTACCTGGGCCTGACCCTGGAAACCGTCAGCCGCACGCTGTCGGCGTTTAACGAAATCGGGCTCATCACGGTCGACCAGCGCACCATCGGCATCAAGGACGCCGATGCCCTGAAAACCCTGCGCCGCCTGCCGCCATCGCGCTCGCGCGCCAAGCAGAACAGCGCCGCCGCCAAGGCCAAGGCCGATGCGGAAGCCGGGCAAGCGGGCGACGCCAAGGTGCTGGCCACCACCACCGTCTGAACTTGTCGAGCACGCAAAAACGGCGCCCCGCGGGGCGCCGTTTTTATTCGTTCAAGCCAGCTTACTGATCGCGCGACAGCACGCCATCGCTGATCTTGACCTTTTCGCCCACGCGCAGGCCCGGATCGTTTTCATACGTCACGGTCTGGGTGCCGCCGTTGGCAAAGCGGATCACCACTTCGTAATGCTGGGTTTTCTTGGCATTGCGCTCGATATTGCGGCCCACGTACGCACCGCCCAGGGCGCCGGCGATCTGCGCAGCCGTACGGCCGCTGCCCTTGCCGACCTGGCTGCCCAGCACGGCGCCAACCACGCCGCCGCCGATGGTGCCGAGATAGTTGCCGTCGCCATTGACTTCAACCACGTTGATCGCGTCGACCGTGGCGCAATTGGTGCAATAACGCACTTCGCGCGGCGCCGGCGTGGCCGAGACCATGCGCAGCGGCTTGTTCAAGGTTGCGGTCGAGACGCGGTTGCCCACGCGCATATTGGCGGTGACGGCGCTGTTCGGCGTGATCCGGTCGGCACGGCGGATCGTGTAGCCGCCGCTGTACTCGCCGGGATTAACTTCCGGCAAGAAGAACACGCCACGGGTGCCGGCAATGGCCATGTCGACCTTGGCGCCGGGCGTGCCGTACACCGAAAACACCAGTTCATTACCCGGCGTCAGGTCGTCATTCGGCTGCACTTCGAAGCGCGCGATGCGCGGCACATCGGCGGCGCGCTCGCGGCCCTGCGTGTCGCGCGGATGGCGGCCGACGTCGCGCAGCAGCGATTCGCTAAGCACGCCGCTGGTGACCTGGTTGCCGACGCGCAGGTTGGCGGTCACGGCGCTGCGTCCGGTGATGTTGTCGCGGCTGCCGAGCGTGTAGGTGCCTTCGTACTGGCCCGGCTCGGTTTCCGTCAGGTTGAGGTTGCGGTTCGCGCCCGCAATGCTGAGGGTGGCGCGTCCACCCGGGGTGCCGTACAGGTTGAAGTTCAGCTCCACGCCCGGTCGCAGGTTACGCACTTCTTCCACGTCGAAACCGCGGATCACCGGGTTGTAGGTGGCGGCGTTATTGTTGTATTGCTGCGCCTGGGCCGGTGCGGCCATGGTCAGCGTGAAGAGCGGCATGGCAGCCATGAAACCGGCGCGTAATATTGTTGTCGTTTTGATGATAATCTCCTGGGAGGTTGTACAGCGGCGCCGGATATTTCCAGCAGTCATGTCAAGTTACGCTGACCGCACAGGGGCGTCGGTGCGCTAGCGTACGCAATGCACAGCCTCTCCAGAGCTCACGCACACATGTTCCCCCGCCCCGGGCGTCACCACGAAGCCGCCCGTAAATGCCCCGAACGAGGGCAGCACCATGCGCGCGGGTCCGATCAGGAAGCACGGCAGGCGCAGCGAATCGAGCCGGGTCGAGAGCCGGTACACCGGATGCACGTGCCCCGCCAGCACGTAGCCCGGCGCGGCGATGTCGGGATGGTGGCAGAACGAGAACGGCCCCACCGTGTGCGGCTCGTCGACCATGCCGATCGCCAGCGATTGGGCCGGGTCGCCGGCGTGCTTGTCGTGGTTCCCGCGCACCAGCGTCAATATCAGGTCCGGATGGCGCGCGCGCCAGGCCAGCATGGCGCTAAGCGTGGCCGAGGCGTGGGCGGCGCGTGCGTGCAAAAAGTCGCCCAGGAAGACGATCTCGCGGGTTGTGTGCGCGGCCATCAGGGCGTCGAGCGCGTCGAGGTTTTCGGTGGTGGTCCCGCGCGGCACCGGCACGCCCTGCGCGCGGAACGAGGCCGCTTTGCCGAAGTGGATATCGGCGATGACGAGCATCTGGCGTGCCGGCCAATACAATGCCTTTTCAGGCAGCAGCAGCACCGTCTCGCCGGCCAGCTGCATCTCGCGGTACGTCATGGACAAGCTGCTTTCTCCAGTTCGCGCAGCATGCGCGCCACGCGGTCCGACAGTTTTTCGGTGCTGAGTTTTTCGCGGAAGCGCTCGACCATCAGCGCAAAGCCGAACGGCGTGGCGCGTTTGACTTCGCGAAACGCCACGCCGCGCGCATGCAGCTCGACCAGGGTGTCGCGCAGGCGCGTCAGTTCCAGCTCCTGCTCCATCACCTCGCGCTGCGCCTGCGTGAGCAGCAGGTTGCCGGCGTCGTGTTTGCGGAACACCTCGAAAAACAAGGACGACGAGGCCTGGATCTGGCGCGTGCTCTTCGGCTGGCCCGGATAACCCTGGAACACCAGCCCGGCGATGCGCGCCACTTCCCGAAAGCGCTGCTGCGACAATTGAGTCGCGTTCAGGCTCGCCAGCACGTCCTCCAGCAGCAGGCCGGTGGAAAAGAGCGGCACGTCCTGGCCCGTCACGTTCTCTTGCGCGGCCAGGAAGGCACGCGCCCAGTCGACCGGTTCGGCCGCCAGCAGTTCGAAACCATAGTCGTTGATCGCAATCGAAAACGTAATCGGCTGCACGCGCGCGATGCGGTACGCGAACAGCGAGGCCAGTCCCATGTGCACCGAGCGGCCCGCGAATGGGTACATGAACAGGTGATAGCCCTCGCGGCTGGTCATGGCTTCGACCACCAGCGTATCGATGGTCGGCAGCGCGGACCAGCGCTGCTGGATTTCGAGCAGCGGGCGGATCGCTTCCATCTCGGGGCCACGAAATTCGCCGCGCGCCGCGTGGCGCAGTTCTTCCAGCGCGGCGTGCGCCAGTTCCGACGACATCGGCATCTTGGCGCCCTGCCAGCGCGTCACCGCCCCGCGCGCCCCGGTGGCGCGCTTCACAAAAGCGGTCATCTCGTGGACCCGCACGAATTCCAAAATGCGCCCGCCGAACAGGAAATGGTCGCCCGCCTTCAGGCGCGAGATGAACGATTCCTCCACGCTGCCGATGCGCCCCCCGCTCATGTACTTCACCTGCATCGTCGAATCGGAAACGATGGTGCCGATGCCCATGCGGTGGCGCCGCCCCAGCGCCACGTTCGGCACGCGGTACACGCCCTCGTCGTCGGCGATGACGCGCTGGTATTCCGGATACGCGGTCAAGCTTTGCCCGCCGCGCGCCACGAAGTCGAGCGCCCATTGCCATTCTTCAGGCGTGAGGGCGCGGTACGACCAGGCGCCGCGCACTTCTTCGTACAGATCGTCGGAGCGAAAACCGCCGCCCAGCGCCACCGTCACCAGGTGCTGCACCAGGACGTCGAACGGCTTGTTGGGCACCAGGCGCGCTTCGATGTTGCGCGAGGCGACGGCCTGTTTGGCGCCGGCCGCTTCCAGCAATTCCAGGCTGTTGGTCGGCACCAGGGTCACGCGCGAAACGCGTCCCGGCGCGTGGCCGCTGCGCCCGGCGCGCTGCAGCAGGCGCGCGATGCCCTTGGCGCTGCCGATCTGGAGCACCCGCTCGACCGGCAAAAAGTCCACGCCCAGGTCCAGGCTGGCGGTGCAGATCACCGCTTTGAGCTCGCCCTTTTTCAGGCCGTTTTCGACCCACTCGCGCACCTCGCGCGCCAGGGAGCCGTGATGCAGCGCGATCACGCCGGCCCAGTCGGGGCGCGCCTCCAGGATGTTCTGGTACCACAGCTCCGACTGGGAACGGGTATTGGTAAATACCAGCGTGGCGTTGTAATCCTCGATTTCCCTGATCACCGGCTGCAGCATGGCGATGCCGAGATGCCCGCCCCACGGAAAACGCGACACGTTGGCCGGAATCAGGGTGTCGACCCGGATCTCCTTTTTAAGGTCGCCCTCGACCAGCGTGCCCTTGCCTTCGCCGAGCAGCACATCCTGCGCCTGCGCCAGGTTGCCCATCGTCGCCGACAGGCCCCACACAACCAGCTGCGGGTTCCAGTGGCGCAGGCGGGCCAGCGCCAGCTGCACCTGCACCCCGCGTTTGCTGCCCATGAGTTCATGCCACTCGTCGATGATGATCATGTCCAGGCTGGCGAACTGGGTCTTTGCTTGCGCGTGGCTGAGCAGCAGCGACAGGCTCTCGGGCGTGGTGATGAGCGCCGACGGCATGGCGCGCGACTGGCGTGCGCGTTCGGCGGAACCCGTGTCGCCGGTGCGCGCGCCGACCGTCCAGCCGGGCGCCAGGACCGCGCTCGACTCTTCCAGCGCGCGCTGGGTGTCGGCCGCGAGCGCGCGCATCGGCGTAATCCACAGCACGCGCAGGCCGGACGCACGGCGCTTGCCGGCCAGCGCGCCTCTCAACAGCGCGGCGAGCCATACCGCGTAGGTCTTGCCGGCACCGGTATTGGCGTGCAGCAGGCCCGATTCGCCGGCCAGCGCGGCGCGCCACACCGCGCGCTGAAACGGGAACACCTTCCATTTGCGCTCGGCGAACCAGTCGTCGATGGCCTGTGCCATCTGGCTCTTGCTCATGTACCCGCAGCGGCCAAGAGGCCTTTCAAGGTATCGAGCGAATCGGCATCGTCGACGCTCTTGTCGTCGCGTTTGCGCAGGATGCGCGGAAAACGCACCGCGATGCCGGCCTTGTGGCGGCTCGACAGCGCAATGCCTTCGAAGCCGATCTCGAACACCATGGTCGGTTTCACCGAGCGCACCGGCCCGAATTTTTCGATCGTGGTCTTGCGGATGGCGTTGTCGACCACCGCGATTTCGGCATCCGTCAGGCCGGAGTATGCCTTGGCGAAGGGGACCAGCTTGCGCTCCTCGCCCTCCCCGTCCCACACGGCGAAGGTGTAGTCGGTGTAGAGCGAGGCGCGCCGGCCGTGGCCCGCCTGCGCATAGATCAGCACCGCGTCGATCGTGTACGGATCGACCTTCCACTTCCACCACGTGCCGACGTTCTTGGTGCGGCCCACGCCGTACTGGGCGTCGCGCGCCTTGACCATCATGCCTTCGACGCCGCGCGCACGCGACTCGGTGCGCACGCGCGCCAGTTCGTGCCAGCTGGCGGCGCGCACCAGCGGCGAGAGTTTGAGTTGCGGCTTGTTCGTCTCGCGCACCAGCACCTCCAGCAGCGCACGGCGCTCGTGCTGCGGCAGCGAGCGCAAGTCCACGCCATCCTGTTCGAGCAGGTCGTACGCCACCAGCACCGCCGGCAGCTCGGCCAGCAGCTTGGCGGACAAGGTCTTGCGGCCGATGCGCTTTTGCAGGTCCGCAAATGCGGCCGGCGTGTCTTCCTCGGTCCAGATCAGCACTTCGCCATCGACCACCGTGCCCTCGGGCAGAGGCAGCGCCGCCAGTTCGGGAAAACGCTCGGTGATCAGGTCTTCGCCGCGCGACCACACATAGTTTTGCGCGTCGCGCCGCACCAGTTGCGCGCGGATGCCGTCGTACTTCCATTCGACCTGCCAGTCGCCCACCTCGCCCAGCCCTTCCGGCTCGCCCTGCAGCTGGTGCGCGAGGAAAAAGGGATACGGATGGCCGCCGCGCAGCTTGTGTTCTTCGTCCGACTGGGCGGCGATCAGCTGCAAGAAGCCGGCCGCGGTGGGCCGCACGCTGCCGTCGGTCCAGCCCATCAGGCGCTGGGCAATGAGCTTACTGTCGACCGCCGCCAGCGACGACAGCGCGCGCGTGACCAGCAGTTTCGACACGCCGACCCGAAAGCCGCCGCCGATCAATTTGGTCAGCAAAAAGCGCTCGCGCCAATCGAGCTCGTTCCAGAACCCGAACAAGGCGCTGCGGATCGCGGCCGGATCTGCGCCGCGCAAGGGGCCGATGCGCTCCTGCATCCACTCGGCCAGGCCAACGTCGCTTTGCTGCTCCGGCGGCGGCAGGATGTGGGCGATGGTTTCGGCCATGTCGCCGACGGCGTTGTACGACTCGTCGAACAGCCATTCGTCGAGCTGCGCGTATTCGATGGCGTACTGGCGCAGCAGCTTGGTCGGCACCGCCTGGCGCGGCTTGCCGCCGGCCAGGAAGTAGACTGCCCAGGCGGCGTTGCCGGGCGCGGCGCTGCCGAAATAGGCTTGCAGCGCTTCGAGCTTGCGGTTGGTGGCGGTGGTTTCGTCGAGCTCAGTGTACAGGCGGGCAAACTCACGCATCCGTTACCTCGGGCGTCCCATCGGGCGCCGGCTCGGGCGTCGGCTCGGGCGTCCCGTCGGGCCTCCCCTCGGGCGCAGGCGCCGCTGCCGCTTCCACGGCTTCGTCCTCGTCGCCGTATTCGGTGTCGAAACCGGAGGCGTCCAGGCCCACCTGGCGCAGCCAGCGCACCATGATGGGAATCGAGCCGTGGGTGACGATGACGCGCGGCGCTTCGGTGGCGCGGATCGCCGTCATCAGCCCGGGCCAGTCGGCATGATCGGACAGCACGAAGCCGCGGTCCACGCTGCGCCGGCGGCGCGCCCCGCGCAGCTGCATCCAGCCGCTGGCAAACGCATCGCTGTAGTCGCCGAAGCGCTTCATCCAGGTGGTATTGCCCGCCGATGGCGGCGCGATCACGATGGATCGCTTGATGGCCGCCTTGTCGACGTCCGTCACCATCACGGTGGGCGGCAGGGCCACGCCGCCCGCGCGGTAGACGCGGTTGATCGGTTCGGCCGCGCCGTGGCAGATGATGGTGCCGATCGAGGGATCGAGGCCCGACAAAATACGCTGCGCCTTGCCGAACGAGTAGGCGAAGACCACGCTGGCGCGGCCCTCGTCGGCATTCTTGCGCCACCAGCTATTGATGTCGTCGAAAATTTCCTGCTCCGGTTGCCAGCGGTAGATCGGCAGCCCGAAGGTCGATTCGGTGATGAAGGTGTCGCAGCGCACCGGTTCGAACGGCGCGCAGGTGCGGTCCGGTTCGACCTTGTAGTCGCCCGACGCGACCCACACTTCGCCGCGGTGCTCCATGCGCACCTGGGCCGAGCCGAGCACGTGGCCGGCCGGGTGCAGCGACACCGTCACGCCGTTGTGCACGATCCGCTCGCCGTATTCGAGCCCATCGATGTGGATCTCGCCCAGGCGCGAGCGCAGCACGTTCACGCCGCTGGCAGCCGACAGATAGTGCCCGTGGCCGACGCGGGCGTGGTCGCCGTGCGCGTGGGTGATCACGGCGCGGTCCACCGGCCGCCACGGGTCGATGTAAAACTGTCCGGGGACGCAGAACAGTCCCTCCTTGCGTACCACTACCATGTCCGACATGCGCTCTCCTATGGTGTTCTCCTCGTGTCGGTCAAACAGCGTCGACGTAATCGGCCAGGAAGGTCTTTTCGCCGTGTTCGGGGAAGGCGATGGTGACCTGGTCGCCCGCCATCGACACCACGGTGCCGACGTCGAACTTGGGCACGCGTACCTCGGTGCCCGGCTCGAAATGGGGCGCGGCCGGCGCCGGTTCCGGGTCGCGTTCGAATTCGTCGTCGCGGATCTCGATCTCGGCCACGGCCGGGGGATTGATGCAGTTATCGCAGCGGCAGCACTTGTCGAAGCCCTCGACTTCGTCCTTGAAGTAATCGAGCAGCACCTTCCAGCGGCAAAAGCCGCTCACCGCGTACGATACCATCTGTTCGAGCGACTCGCGGTCGCGCTCCTGCTTGCGTGCGTAGATGGCGGAGAGCTCTTCGAACAGGCCGGCGCCGGCTTCTTTTGGCGTCACGATGTATTCGAGCTTGCGGTTCTGGCGCAGCAGCTTGCCGTCCTTGAGCAGCTTGAGGCAGATTTTCAGCTTGCCCGAGGCCAGCTCGTCGAGCTCCGCGTTCAGGCGGTCGAAACTGACCTTTTCTTCCTGCGCCATGGCGCATACCGAATCGTAGACCGCTTTCAGGTCGTTCGCGCTCGGGTAATGCTTCACGAGGAAGAACTGCTGCAGGCGTTTGTCGTCCTGGAAGTACAGCAGCGTGCATTCGGCGTCAAGCCCGTCGCGCCCGGCGCGCCCGGACTCCTGGTAGTAGGCTTCGAGGTTGGCGGGCAGCTGCAAATGCAGCACGAAACGGGTGTCGGGCTTGTCGATGCCCATGCCGAAGGCATTGGTGGCGACCATCACGCGCTTGTCGCCGGACATGAACTCGTCCTGGTTACGCTTGCGAACAGCGGCCGCCAGCTTGCCGTGATAGAGCGTGGCGCTCTCGCCCGCGCCCACCAGGATCTCGAGCATCTCTTCGGCCGCCTTGACGGTGGCCGCGTAGACGATGCCCACGCCGGTCGAGGCCTGCACGTATTGAAGCGCGCGCGCATAGCGCTCGTCGTTGTTGGTGACCTGGGCCACGGCGTAGTGCAGGTTGGGGCGATAGATGCCGGTATTGACGACGTTCATGCGCGCGCGGCCAAGCTGGCGGGCGATGTCGTCCACCACGTCATCGGTCGCGGTGGCGGTCAATGCCAGCACCGGCGGGCGTTTCAAGGCGTCGATGGCGGCCGCCATCTCCAGGTAGGCGGGACGGAAGTCGTGGCCCCACTGCGAAATGCAGTGGGCTTCGTCGATCACCACCAGCGCGATCTTGATTTCCTTGAGCGTGTCGAGGAACGACGGCGTCGACAGCCGCTCCGGCGTGCAGAACACGATCTCGTAGAAGCCGTTGCTGATGCCGTCGATGGCGGCCTCCTCCTCCTCGCGCGTCAGGCTGCTGTTGACCTGCACGGCGCGCACGCCGAGCGCATCGAGCTTTTCGAGCTGGTCTTTCATCAGCGAGATCAGGGGCGAGACGACGATCGTGGTCCCTTCCAGGATACGCGCCGGAATCTGGTAGCACAGCGATTTACCGCTGCCGGTCGGCATGATCGCCAGCGTATCCTTGCCGTCGAGGACGCTGTCGATCACCTGTTGTTGGCCATCCCGCAAACTCTCCACCCCGAAAATCGAGCGCAGCAGTTTCTTGATGGTATGGCGGCGGGCGGCGCGGGCGCCGTTGTTGAGGAGGTGTCGGTTGTGAGTAGTCATGGCACAACTTTAAGACGCACACAAACAGCGCACCATAGGACGCTGCCTACATTTGTCGTAGGAGGAAGACATCAGCGAGGTGGCGAGCCAACGTCCTACATGTCATCGGACGTTTTGCCGATAGTTTCTACAGAGAACCTTGATTAAGATGATCACATACCAGAAGTAATCCAACGAACGCACGACCGGAGAACATCATGATGCGCTTATTTCCACTGACTTGGGCTGCCCTGCACGTAGGCCTGGCTAGCGCCGCAACGTATCTGCTGTGCTCCACCGATGTGCTTAACACGACCGCCGCGGCGCTGTTTTTCCATTAAGCGTCTGCATGTCCCGTTTTTTGCGCGGTAAGCAATTGCCCCTTCAAACAGCGCCGCGCCAATACGGCGCCGCTGCCCCGGGGCCGCACGTCTGCCGTGTAGCACGTCTGGTCGCGCCACTTGCGCGACCGAGCTTTGCGATTGCGCGGGCGACGCCCGCCCCCCCTCCCGTCAGCAAACCTATCGATCAGCTTTGCGCCGCCAGGAATTTGCCGAGGTACGGCGCCGTGCGGCTGCGTTTTTCACGCGCCAGCATGGCCGGCGGGCCGGAACAAACGACCTTGCCGCCAGCGTCCCCGGCGCCCGGCCCGATGTCGATCACCCAGTCGCTCGCCGCGACCACCCGCATATTGTGTTCGACCGCGATCACGCTGTTGCCGGCGTCGACCAGGCGTTCGAGCTGCACCAGCAGCCTGTCCACATCGGACGGATGCAGGCCGGTGGTCGGCTCGTCGAGTATGTACAGCATGCTGCCGCGCGTGGCGCGCTGCAGCTCCGTGGCCAGCTTGATGCGCTGCGCTTCGCCGCCCGACAGCTCGGTGGCCGGCTGGCCCAGGCGCAGGTAGCCCAGGCCGACATCGCGCAGCACTTCCAGCGAGCGCGCCACCGGCGCTTCCTGCGCGAAGAACGCGGCGGCGGCATCGACCGTCATCCCCAGCACCTCTGCGATGTTCTTGTCGTTGTACGTCACTTCCAGCGTCTTGGCGTTGTAGCGGGCGCCGTTGCAGGTCGGGCACGGCGCGTACACGCTGGGCAGGAACAGCAGTTCGACCATCACCTGGCCCTCGCCTTCGCAATGTTCGCAGCGGCCCTTGGCCACGTTGAACGAAAAGCGGCCGGCGTCGTAGCGCCGCGCGCGCGCCGTCTTGGTCGCGGCGAAGAGTTTGCGCACATGGTCGAACAGGCCCGTGTACGTGGCCAGGTTCGAGCGCGGCGTGCGCCCGATCGGCTTCTGGTCGACCCGCACCAGGCGCTTGATATGCTCCATGCCGGACGCGATGCGTCCTTCGGTCGGAATGACTTCTTCGTGTTCCGGCTCGTCCCCCTCTTCCACCTGCGCGACCTGCGGCTGGCCGAGCGCCGCCCCTACCAGTTCCACCAGCACCTGGCTGACCAGGCTCGATTTGCCGGAGCCGGATACGCCGGTCACGCTGGCCAGCACGCCGAGCGGCAGGTCGATGTCGAGCTTGTCGAGATTATTGCGGGTGACGCCTTCCAGGCGCAGCCATGCCGACGGCTCGCGCAGGGCGCGCTGCGGCGGCGGATCGGTGGCGAACAGGTAGCGCCGCGTGTGCGAAGCCTCGACGTCGCGCAAGCCCTCGGGCGGGCCGCTATACAACAGTTGGCCACCCTGTTCGCCCGCCTCCGGGCCGACGTCGACGATCCAGTCGGCGTGGCGGATCACGTCGAGCGCGTGTTCGACCACGAACAGCGAATTGCCGGCCGCCTTGAGCTGGGCCAGTGCGGTCAGCAAGGCTTCGGTATCGGCCGGATGCAGGCCGGCCGACGGTTCATCCAATACATACACCACGCCGAACAGGTTCGAGCGCACCTGGGTGGCCAGGCGCAGTCGCTGCAACTCGCCCGGCGACAGGGTCGGGGTGCTTCGTTCCAGCGACAGGTAGCCCAGGCCGAGCGCCAGCAGCACGTCCAGGCGCGCCACCAGGTCTTCGGCGATGCGGCGCGTGACGATGGCTTTTTCGGGATGCGCGGCCGCCGCTTTGGCGTTGCGCGGCGCGCTGCCGTCGGCGAAGGGGCGCAGCAGCGTCGACAGGCGTTCGAGCGGCAGGCGCGAGATGTCGGCGATGTCCATGCCGCCGAAGGTCACCGACAGCGACTCCTGGCGCAATCGCTTGCCACGGCACAGCGGGCATTCGGCGCTGACCATGTAGCGCGCCACGCGCTTTTTCATCGATGCGCTTTCGGTGGTGGCGAACGTTTGCAGCACGTAGCGGCGCGCGCCGGTAAAGGTGCCCTGGTAGCTCGGCGTCTCCTTGCGCTTGAGCGCCGCGCGCACCTCTTCGGGCGTCAAACCCGCGTACACCGGCACGCTCGGCTGCTCGTCGGTAAACAGGATCCAGTTGCGCACCTTTTTCGGCAGGTCGCGCCAGGGCGTGTCCACATCGTAGCCGAGCGTGACCAGAATATCGCGCAGGTTCTGGCCGTGCCAGGCGGTCGGCCAGGCGGCCACGGCGCGTTCGCGGATGGTGAGGCTGTCGTCCGGGACCATCGACTGTTCGGTCACCTGGTACACGCGGCCCAGGCCATGGCACTCGGTGCACGCGCCTTCCGGCGTATTGGGCGAAAACGACTCGGCGTACAACAGCGGCTGGCGCGCCGGATAGTCGCCCGCGCGCGAGTAGAGCATGCGCAGCGAATTGGACAAGGTGCTCACGCTGCCGACCGACGAACGCGTGGTGGGCGAGCCGCGCTGCTGCTGCAGGGCGACGGCCGGCGGCAGGCCGTCGATATCGTCCACTTCCGGCACCGGCATCTGGTGGAACAGGCGGCGCGCATAAGGCGACACCGATTCGAGGTAGCGCCGCTGGGCTTCCGCGTACAGGGTGCCGAAAGCGAGCGAGGACTTGCCCGAGCCGGACACGCCCGTAAACACCACCAGCGCATCGCGCGGAATGTCGACATCGACGTTCTTCAGGTTATGCTCGCGCGCGCCGCGCACCTGGACGAAGCCGGGCCGGGCCAGCGGGGCGATGGCGGGAGCGTCGTCGTTTTTCTTGCGCATGGAGGAGTTGCCAATGAGTTTGATCAGCCGCCATTACACCCCTGCCGGCCGACAAGCACCGTACGCTGCCACACTAAAATTGATCGATGGAACGTAAAAAAAACCGCCGGGCTCAGCACCCGGCGGTTTTTTGCACAGCCAGCCTGGACGGCTTAGCGGCGCATGCCGACCACTTCCACCGTCACGCGGCGGTTCTTGGCGCGGCCTTCAGCCGTTTTGTTGTCGGCTACCGGCTGGGTTTCGCCCTTGCCTTCGGTGTAGACGCGTGCTGCATCGACGCCTTTCGAGACCAGGTACGCCTTCACCGACGCGGCGCGGCGCTGCGACAGCTTCTCGTTGTACGCGGCGCTGCCGATCGAGTCGGTATGGCCGACCGTGATCATGACGTCGGTATCCATGCCTTGCAGCTTGGAGAGCAGCTCATCGAGCGATGCCTTGCCGGCCGGACGCAGCACGGCGCTGTCGAAGGCAAACACGGCTTCGGCCGAGAAGGTGGTTTTTTCCGAGGTCGGAACCGGCTTGGCTGGCTCGACCGGCGGCTGGGCCGCGGCTGGCGCCACGGTCGGCACGACCGCAGGCGGTGGCGGCTCCACCGGCGCGGCAACCGGCTTGGCGGCTGGACGGCCGAGCTTATAGACCAGGCCGACCGAGAACAGGTCGACATCGCCGCGGTTGCCCACGGCGTCGTTGACGCGGTAACGCTCGACTTCACCGCGCAAGGCCAGCGCTTCGCTGAACTTGTATTCCAGGCCGAAACCGGCCTTGGCGTTGAGCTTGCGCTCGCTCGGGTTCGGATTGGTCACCGCGAACAGGCGGTTGCCGTTAAAGCGCGTGGTTGCCTTGGCATAGTTCATGCCGGCACGGCCGAACACCGAAAAACGCTGCGAGACCGGCAATTGCGCCACCAGGTCCAGGTTGGCGCCGCGGAAACCCGCTTCACCGTTGAGCGTGCCGTTCTGGTTCGTGGTCGACTTGAAGCCGAACTTGCCCAGGTCGAAAAAGCCCGCTTCCACCGCGAAGTACTGGTTCAGCTGCTTGCCGACGTACAGCTTGTAGCCGACATCTTTCTCGTCGGCCGTGAAGTTGGTCATGGCGGCGCCATTGGCCGTCAGGCTGCGGATCAGGCGCACGTCGTCGATGTTGCCGCGCGACTGGCCGACATTACCGCCCACGTACCAGGCACTGTTGGCCCACTCCGGGTTGATGAAGACGTCGTCCGCCGCCGTCGCCTGACCGGCCATCAGGGCGCAGCCAATGGCGCCCATGAGACCCGCTTTTTTAGTGAATGTCATCGTATTCTCTCGAAAGGTTTTTTTATTTGGTGATTTTGTTGTTGAGCAGGACGACAGCTTTACCGCTCAGCAAACGGCCGTTCAGCACCGAGGCGCCGTCGCCGACCTTGATGTCTTCGCCGCCGGCCAGGATCGTGCCCTGGAACGCGCTCTTGGCACCGAGGTTGGTCTCGCCGACAGGGATCCAGAACAGATTGCTGTGGCTGGCGCCATTGGTCAGTTCGATGGTCGAGTTGGCAGCCGTGGTGAACCCCGACTTGGCGCGGAAAATGAATGGGCCATTGCCGTTCAGGGTCAGCTTGCCGGTCAGGTTGATCGCACCCGAGTAGCAATACACGCCAGGCTGCAGCACCAGGCCGCCGAGGTCGATGCCGGTGTCCGAGAGGACGGTGCAAGGACGGTTATTGCCATTGATAACGGCGGTTTGCAAGTCTTCAAATGGACGGCTCAGTTCGAAACCGGATTTGACGTTGATGTAGCCAAGCGCTTGTGGCGGTTCGACATTTTGCACTGGGCCGCCAACGTTACCGGTCACGAGCGTCGTGCCGCCGAAGTTGTTGGTAATGGTGGTGCGTGCCAGCACGGCAAAATCGCGCGCGCTGCCCAAGGCGATGCTGCCATCGATTGGCGATTCGAGCACCGGCGGCGTGGTGACCGGCGGGGTGGTGACCGGCGGCACGACGACCGGCGGAACAACCACTGGCGGAACAACGACCGGCGGCACGACCACGACTGGCGGCGGCGGATCGGTGATCAGCGCAGGGGTGACGGTCAGCGACGCGGTGGCGCTCTTGTCGCCGCTGCTGGCGGTGATCACGGCAGTACCGGCGGCGACGCCGGTGGCGCTGCCCGATTGGGCGATGGTGGCAATGGCGGTACTGCCCGACATCCAGTTCACGTTATTCGTGATGACGGCCGTCGAGCTGTCCGAATAGGTGGCGATCGCGGTGAACTGCTGGCTGGCGCCGACGCGGACGCTGGCGCTGGCCGGGGTGACCGACAGGCCGGTCAGGCTGACCACGACCGGCGGCGTTACCGGGGTCGGGGCATTGACGGCCAGGGTGGCGGCGCCGGTTTTGGTGCCGAAGGCGGCGGTAATGGCCGCGCTGCCGGCGGTCAGGCCGGTTGCCAGGCCACCCGCAGGGGTAACGCGGGCAATCGCTGGCGAGGCCGAAGCCCAGGTCGACAAGGTGGTCACGTTGCGCGAGGTACCATCGGCATAGCTGGCGGTGGCAGTGAATTGCTGGCTGGCGCCAACCAGCACGGTGGCCGTGGCCGGGGTGACGCTGACGCTGACCAATTCCGCGACCGGCAGGCCGAGGATCGGATCACGGCCGTGGTCGCTGCTGCCACCGCATGCAGCCAGGAGCGACGCGGCCAGCAGGCCGGTTGCGCACATCAACGTTCTTGTATATTTTTGGAGGTTCATTAAAGCGTCCTTGGGGAATTAAAATTTCTCGTCGTTACGAGGTATCTTCAGCATGATTATCTTACGCATCATACTCTTCTGTGCGATAGCGAACGTAACGACTTAAAGATGGGCAACATTGTACTTAAATACAACGGAGAAGTCCCGCCGATGTCCTTTCCTGCCCTGGTCAGGGAAAAACGGGCAACGGCGGGTGAAACCGGGGTCTGACCCCGGTTATGCAATTGTTGCTGTAATCGTAACAGCAGCCTTACTTGTTGACGCTGCGGGTACCGACCACTTCGACCGTCACGCGGCGGTTCTTGGCGCGTCCTTCGGCCGTCTTGTTATCGGCGACCGGTTGCGATTCGCCCTTGCCTTCGGTGTAGACGCGCGCGGCGTCGACGCCTTTCGAGACGATGTAGGCCTTGACCGCTTCGGCGCGGCGCATCGACAGCTTCTGGTTGTACGCATCCGAACCGACCGAGTCGGTATGACCGACCGTCACCATGACTTCGGTGTTCATGCCTTGCAGCTTGTTCAGCAGATCGTCCAGGGCAGCCTTGCCTTCCGGCTTGACCACCGATTTGTCGAAGTCGAACAGGGCTTCAGCGGCGAACGAGACTTTTTCCGACACGGCAACCGGCGCGGCCGGGGGCATCGGGGCCGGCGCGGCAGGCGCCACCGTCACCGGCGCGGCCGGTTCCATCGGCGCTACCGGAACCGGGCGGCTCGCTGCCGGGCGGCCGAGCTTGTACACCAGGTTCACCGACGCCAGGTCGACATCGCCGCGATTGCCGACGGCATCGTTGACGCGGTAGCGCTCGACTTCAGCGCGCAGGGCCAGCGCTTCGCTGAATTTGTACTCCAGCCCCAGTCCGGCCTTGGCATTGAGCTTGCGCTCGCTCGGGTTGGGATTGGTCACCGCGAACAGGCGGTTGCCGCTGAAGTGGGTGCTGGCCTTGGCATAATTCATGCCGAGCCGGCCCAGCACCGAAAAGCGATCGGACAGCGGCAGCTGCCCCACCAGGTCCATATTGACGCCACGGAAACCCGCTTCGCCGACCAGGCGGCCGTTTTGCGAGGTGGTGGCATCGAAGCCGAACTTGCCCAGGTCGAAATAGCCGGCCTCGATGGCGAGATAGCGGTTCAGCTGCTTGCCGACATACAGCTTGTAGGCCAGGTCGCGCTCGTCGACGTTGAAGGACGACAGGCTGGCGCCGTTGGCGGTCAGGCTGCGCGTGAGGCGTTCATTGTCGATGTTGGCGCGCGACTGGCCGATGCCGGCGCCGATGTACCAGGCGCTGTTGGCCCACTCCGGGTTGACGAAAGGCTCGTCGGCCCGGGCTGCCTGGCTCGCCAGCAGGGCGCAGCCGATGACGCTCAGGGCGCCGATGTGTTTTGCTAATGTCATGATGTACTTTCGAAAAATGGAAGGTCGGCTTATTTGCTGATCTGGTTATTGCGCAGGGTAACCGCGGCGCCGCTCAACACACGCCCGCTTTGCAGGGTGGTGTTGTCGCCGACGGTAATGGCGGCCGACTGGCTCAGGATCGATCCCTTGAACACGCCGTTCGCGCCCAGGGTGGTCGGTCCGGCCGGAATCCAGTACACGCTGCCGGCGGAAGCGCCGCCGGTCAGCGCCACGATGGCATTGGCCGTGCTGTTGAGCGTGGAGGCGGTGCGGAAGATGTAGACGCCGGGACCATCGAGCGTGAAGGTGCCGGTGATGCTGATGGCGCCGGCGTAGCAATACACGCCGGGCTTGAGCACCAGGCCGCCAAGATCGATGCCCGAGGCGGAGCTGACGGTACAGGTTTGCGCGTTGGCGCTGGTGACCGCGACCTGCAAGTCCGCCAGCGCGCCGGCCAGGATCTGGCCCGAGCTGTAATTGGCGTAACCGGCAGTCTGGACCGGCGGAGTGGTCTGCGATGGCGCACCGACGTCGCCGGTCACCAGGGTAGTGCCACCGGAATTATTCGTGATCGAGGAACCGGCAAGGACGGCGAAGCTGTCGGCACGGCCGAGGCTGATGCCGGCGGCTGGCGGCACGACCGGCGGGACCGTTGGGACCGTAGGCACGCCGGGCGGTTCGATCGGCCCGACAACAGGCGGCACAACCGGTGGGGTCACGGGTGGCGTGACCGGAATCACCGGTGGCGTGACCGGAATTACTGGTGGCACGGTGACGGTGAGCACGGCGGCAGCGATCTGGCCGCCACTGCTGGCGCTGATGGTGGTCGTGCCGGGTGCGACGCCGGTCGCCATGCCGGACGCCACGATGGTGCCGGTGGCGGTCGTGGCCGAATTCCAGGTCACCGCGTTGGTGATGATGGCGGTCGATTTATCCGAGTAGTTGCCGATGGCGACAAATTGCTGGGTTGCGCCGGGTGCGACGGTCGCGTTCAAGGGCGTGACCGTGATCGACAACAGGGTGACCACTGGCGGCGGAGGCGGCAGCGGGGTCGTCACGACCAGGGTAGCGGCGCCGGTCTTGCTGGAAAACGTGGCGCTGATGGCGGCGCTGCCGGAACTCAAGCCCGTGGCCAGGCCCTTGGCCGGCGTCACGCCGGCAATGCCGGGCGAGGCGGACAGCCAGGCCGAATCGTTGGTCACGTCGCGCGATGAGCCATCGGCGTAGGTGGCGGTGGCGGTGAACTGGCGCGTCTGCGCGGTCAGCACGGTGGCATTGGCTGGCGTGACGGCAACGCTGACCAGGGTAGCGGCCGGCTGGCCGAGAATCGGGTCGCGCCCTTGATCCCCGCCTCCGCCGCATGCGGCAAGGAAGGACACTGCGAGTAATCCTGCGACGCACATGAGTGCCTTCGCCTGTTTTTTAATAGTCATTCTGGCTTCCTTGAGGTGAGCTTGTGGCCGGACAACAGCAACGTCACTCACTATTGCCTTTTGTCACGTTCCATTCTGTTCGGAACCGTACATAGCATTTTGAATTCAGGAATATTGATTACTCCAACAACACGTCCAGCCGTAAACGCAAAAAAAGCCGCCGGCCCCAGAGGGCGCGGCGGCTTTTTAGTGCGGCTAAGAATTACTTGGCGGTACGGGTACCGACCACTTCAACCGTCACGCGACGGTTTTTAGCGCGGCCTTCAGCCGATTTGTTGTCAGCGACTGGCTGGGACTCGCCCTTGCCTTCGGTGTAGACGCGCGAAGTTTCAACACCTTTCGACACGATGTAAGCCTTGACAGCTTCAGCGCGGCGCAGCGACAGTTTCTGGTTGTACGCATCCGAACCGACCGAGTCGGTGTGGCCAACGGTAACCATGACTTCGGTGTTCATGCCTTGCAGCTTGTTCAGCAGATCGTCCAGGGCAGCTTTGCCTTCTGGCTTGACAACCGATTTGTCGAAGTCGAACAGGGCTTCAGCAGCGAACGAGACTTTTTCCGACACTGGCACTGGTGCCGGTGCTGGTGCTGGCATTGGCGCCGGCGCTGGTGCTGGCGTTGCTTCCGGCATTGGTGCTGGTGCCGGGGTTGGCGCCGGCGCCGATGCTGCAGGACGGCCCAGTTTGTAGACCAGGTTCATCGAGTACAGCTTGGTGTTGCCGTTGCTGCGCAGTGCGTCGTCGATGCGATAGTTTTCAGCTTCGGCGCGCAGGGCCAGCGCTTCGGTGAACTTGTATTCCAGGCCAACGCCGAATTTCGGGTTCAGCTTCTTCTCGCTCGATTCGCCAGCGAACAGGCCAACAGCGCGGTTACCCGAGAATTGGGTCTTTGCTTTGGTGTAATGCATACCAGCACGGCCGTAGACCGAGAAACGCTCGCTCATCGGCAGTTGCGCGATCAGGTCCAGGTTCACGCCCTTGTACTTCTGTTCAGCGTTCACAACGCCGCCCAGGTTGTTGCGGGTCTGGACGTTGAAGTTGCCCAGGTCAAAGAAGCCTGCTTCTACTGCGAAGTAGCGGCTCAGTTGCTTACCAACGAACAATTTGTAACCCACGTCTTTTTCGTCGGTGCTCCACGAATTGACAAACCCGCCTTGGCTGTTCAGGTTTTTGATCACTGGAGCCGCTTTGGTGTAGCTGCGCGACTGGCCGATACCGGCACCGATGTAGGTGGCGGTGTTTGCCCACTCTGGATTCACGAATTGGTCTTGTGCCGATGCTTGTGCTGCCAGCATGGCGAAACCGATTGCGCTCAGAGTACCGATTTTCTTAGTCAGGGTCATGTTGTATTCTCTCGTATGTGTGTTGCGGGAAGGCTGGGCCCACCCGGTTGGTTTATCGCTGATGTCGTTATCGCTAATGCCTTTGTGCTTAGCTCGGTATCTACTATTCCTTATCCACAACACCGATTCGGTTCGGTAGCGAACATAACTGTTTGGAAACTGAATAATTTTCACCCAAAAACCACAAAGTGTGGCGATATTGTCACACAGGTGGCACTGTTTCGGTGGCGAGCAGCTCGTCCTCTTGCTCTTTTCGCAACGCGGCCATGTGGATGGCGTACTGTTCGAAACGCTTGTCGTCCTCGCTAACCGGGGTCCAGGCCGGCACTTTGACGGTGTCGCCGGCATTGTCGACGGCCACGAACACGATCAGGCAGCGCGTGGTGCGCTTGCGCGCGCCGGTCTTCGGTTCGGTGGCCGAAACATCGATGGCGATGTGCATGCTGGAGTTGCCTGTATGGACAACCATCGCCTTCACTTCCACGATCTGGCCGATGAAGATGGGTTTATAGAAGCGGATGCCGCCGATATACACGGTGACGCAGTAATAGCCGCTCCAGCCGACCGCGCAGGCGTAGCCGGCCTGGTCGATCCATTTCATCACGGCGCCGCCGTGGACCTTGCCGCCGAAGTTGACGTCGGTCGGCTCGGCCAGGAAACGCAGGGTGATTTCGCGCGGGCGCGCGGGGGAAGTGTCGTTGCTCATCAAAATACTCGCAAAAAGTGAGGGAAGGCTCAGGCCCGAAGTGTCAGGTCCGAGGTGTCAGCCCCAAGGTGTCCGCCCATCTCCTGCGCCGTCTGGCGCACCGCCTGCAGCAGCAGCTCCGCGCCCGGCGAGAGCAAATGGTCTTTCTGGCGAATGATACCGAAGGCATCCATCTTGCACGGCAACTCGATCGGCAGGATGCTCAGCACCTTGAGGGAGGCGTAATAACGCGCCACGTCGACCGGCATCACGTGCAGCGAATCGGTCTGCTGCAGCAGCGCCGTGATCAGCAGCAGCGCGGTGGTGTCGACCACGTCCACGGGAATATCGAGCCCGGCGCGGCGGAACATCATGTCGAAGCGGTGCCGCAAAATGCTCCCGTGCGGCGGCAAAATCCAGGGCTTGTCGGCAATGTGCTTCAGTTCGAGCTTGTCGACGCCCAGCAGCGGATGGCCCACCCGCACCACCGCGCAGGCCGGCTCCTCGTTCAATTCTTCGTAGATGAGACCGGCGGAATTCTCCTTTTCGAGGATGCGGCCGATCATGAAGTCGAGCATGCCATGCTGCAGCTTGTCGAGCAGGATATTGCTGGCCTCCATGTGCGCGCCGATCCGCAGCATCGGCGCCTGTTGCTTGATGCGCGCAATCGCCCGCGGCAGCAGCGCCATGGCGGGGGTCATGATCACGCCCACCTCGACCTGCCCCGCCAGCCCGGCCTTGAGGGCCACGATGTCGTCGTGCGCCAGCGCCAGGCTGGTCAGGGCCATGCGGGCGTGGCGCACCATGGTTTCGCCGAACATGGTCGGCTCCATGCCGCGCGGCAGGCGTTCGAACAGCTTAACGTCGAGCATCTCTTCCAGATCCTTGATCTGCTTCGATGCCGCCGGCTGGGTCATGTGCAGCGCCTCGGCGGCGCGGTGGATGTTGCGGTGGTCGTCCAGCGCGATCAGCAGCAGCAGCTGGCGCGTTTTCAGGCGCGCCTTTAAAAACCAGTTGGGGTTGAGTGTCTCCATCATGGAATCATACCCTTGAATGATATCGGTACGCGCTACAACATACCGATCTGGATATCATTGGCAGCCCGGGGAAGGATTGGCGGCCGGTCCGCCCGCCGTCTGCGGTACGAACTTGATGGTCCCGTCGGGGTTGTAATGCAATTCCTCGACGGCGACCGAGCGGCGGAACTCGCCGCCACCGGGCAATTTGGCGTTGTGATAGAACACGTAGGACTTGCCGTTGAAGTCGATGATGGCCTGGTGGATCGTCTTGACCTTCTCGTTCTTGTCCATGATCACGCCCTTGAAGGTCCACGGCCCGGCCGGGCTGGTGCTGGTGGCGTAGACCATCTCTTCAGGGAAAAAGCGCGAGTACGACAGGTAATAGGTGGCGCCGCGCTTGTGCACGTACGGCGCTTCGGTGAAGGAATCGATGGCGTGGGTCATGATCGGGCCGTCCAGCTCGGTCATATTGGCCTTCAGCCTGGCGTACTTGAGCACCGTATTGCCCCAGTACAGCCAGGCCTGGCCATCGGTATCGATGAACACGCCCGGGTCGATGTCGTCCCACAAGATGTCGGTGTGTTTGGTCATGTCGTTGCTGACCAGGGCGCTGCCGCGCGCGTCCACGAACGGGCCGGTCGGGCTGTCGGACACGGCCACGCCGATGGCCTTGCCGGGAATCGTCTTGTGGTCGACCGTGGAATAGAAATAGTACTTGCCGCCGCGCTTGGTCACGTCGCCCGCCCAGGCATCGCGCCCGGCCCATGTAAAGGTCGAAAACTGCAGCGGCGAGCCATGGTCTTTCCACGTTGTCATGTCGCACGAGGAGTACACGCGCCATTCATTCATGACGTAATCCTTGCCGTCCGCTTTGGCTTCGTCGTGGCCGACGTACAGATAAACGCGGCCCTTGTCGACCAGCGCCGCCGGGTCGGCGGTGAAGATATTGCTGATGATGGGATTGGCCGCCGAAGCGACGCCCGTGGCGAAGCCGAGCGCGAGTGCGCCCAGTGCGTACTTGATCATGGTTGTCTCCAGTTGCTGGTAGTTGAATAAGGCCGGCGTCAGGCCGGCGTCAGGCCGCCGCGCGCCGCGCCGCGCCGATCGCCATCAGGCGCTGGACGAGGCAAAAGAGGAACAGCAAGGCGCCGATGACGATCTTGGTCCACCACGAGCTGAGCGTGCCGTCGAAGGAGATCAGGGTCTGGATCGTGCCCAGCACCAGCACGCCCGACAAGGCGCCCGCCACGTAGCCGAACCCGCCGCTGAGCAAGGTGCCGCCGATGACGACCGCCGCGATGGCGTCGAGCTCGGTGCCCTGGCCATGCAAGCCGTAGCCCGACAGCGTATAGAACGAAAACAACACGCCTGCCAGCGCCGCGCAAAAGCCGCTGAAGGCGTACACCTGCACCTTGGTGCGCGCCACGGGCAAACCCATCATCAGGGCCGAATGCTCGTTGCCGCCGATGGCATACACACCACGCCCGAAGGCCGTAAAGTGCGCCAGGAAAATCGCCAGCGCCAGCATCAGCAGCGCGATGAGCGCGCTTGGCGACACGAAACCGCCCAGGAAGTCCAGTTGCGTGCGCGACATGGACAGGTACAGCGGATCGTCGATGATGATCGAGTTAATGCTGATCAGGTAGCACAGGCCGCGCGCCAGGAACATGCCGGCCAGGGTGACGATGAACGGTTGCAGCTTGAAGTAATGAATCATCGCGCCCATGCCGCCGCCGAACAGCGCGCCCAGCGCCAGCACGAAGGCGATCACGGCCAGCGGGGGCCAGTGCGCCACCTGCAGCAGCCAGGCCGAGATCATGGTGGCCAGCGCCAGCACCGAGCCGACCGACAGGTCGATGCCGCCGGACAAAATCACAAAGCTCATGCCGATCGCCAGCACCAGCAGGAACGCGTTATCGATCAGCAGATTGAGGATGACCTGGACCGACAGCAAGCCCGGATACACGGCCCCGCCGATGCCGAGCATGGCCAGCAGCAAGGCAACGGTGACCAGCGGAGTAAAGTAAGGCGACTTCATGCAGTCCTCGCACGCGAAAACAATTGTTTGAACTGTGCCGATTGCGACAGGCAGACGAGGAACACGACCACCGACTTGACCACCATGTTTACTTCGGGCGGCACGCCGAGCGAGTAGATGGTGTAGGTCAGGGTCTGAATGATGAGCGCGCCGATTACGCTGCCGACCAGGCTGAACTTGCCGCCGGCGAGCGAGGTGCCGCCCAGGGTGACGGTCAGGATGGCGTCCAGTTCGAGCAGCAGGCCGGCATTGTTGGCGTCGGCGCTTTTGATGTTGGAACTGATCATCAGCCCGGCCATGCCGGCGCAGGCCGCGCAGAACACGTACACGAAAATGATCAAGGAGGCGGTCTTCAGGCCCGCCAGGCGCGCCGCCACCGGGTTGATGCCGACCGCCTGGATGAACAGGCCGAGCGCGGTTTTGCGCATCATCAGCGCAATGACCGCGAACACCACAGCCACCACCGTCAGCGAAAACGGCAGGCCGGCAAAGTAGCCGCCGCCGAGGAAAAAGAAGGGTTCGTAATACACGGTGACGATCTGTCCGTCGGTGAGCAACTGCGCCAGTCCCCTGCCCGCCACCATCAGGATCAGGGTGGCGACGATCGGCTGCAAGCCCAGGCTGGACACCAGCACGCCGTTCCACAGCCCGCACAGCAGCGCCGCGCCCATGGCGGCCGCCATGGCCCAAACCAGCGGCGTTTCCGCCTGCGGCCCGCCGCCGATCAGCACGGCCGCTACCGTGCCCGACAGCGCCACCACCGCGCCGACCGAAATATCGATGCCGCGCGTGGCGATCACCAGGGTCATGCCGAGCGCGGCCAGCATCAGTGGGGCTGCGCGGTTGACGATGTCGACCAGGCTGCCGTACAGGTGGCCATCCTTGATGGAGACGTGGAAGAAGCCTGGAATGGCGACCAGGTCGATCAGCAGCAGCACCGCTAGCGCGGCCAGCGGACGAAACAGCGGATGGCGCAGCAGCGACGCCAGCGCCGGCGTGGCGTCTTCTTTCGCGGCGGCCTGTGCCGGCGAGGCCATCATGCCGCTTCTCCGGCGATCACTTGCAGCACCGACGTGTCGTCCAGTTCGCCGCGCTGGTATTCGCCGCAGGCCTTGCGGTCGCGCAGCACGACCAGGCGGTCGCTGCAACGCAACACTTCCGGCAGTTCGGAGGAGATGAACAGGATTGCCATGCCTTTACGGCAAAGTCCACTAACGTATTCCATGATTTCCTGTTTGGCGCGCACGTCGATGCCGCGCGTGGGTTCGTCGAGGATCAGCATCGCCGGCTTGGTCACCAGCCAGCGCGCAAGCAGCACTTTTTGCTGGTTCCCGCCCGACAGCGAACCGATCGGTGTTTCGATATCGGCTGTCTTGATGCCCAGCCACTTTACGTAATCGTGCGCCAGCGCCTGCTGCTGGCGCAGCGGAATGGCGCGCAGCATGCCGGCGCGCGCCTGCAAGGCCAGGATCATGTTCTCGCGCACCGACAGTTCCAGGATCGCGCCTTCGTGCTTGCGGTCTTCCGAGCAAAAGCCGATGCCCGCTTCGATTGCGTCGCGCGGCGAGCCGAAGGGGGTACTGCGCGCGCCGATGCGCACCGTTCCGCTGTCGGCCTTGTCGGCCCCGAACAGCAGGCGTGCCAATTCGGTGCGGCCCGAACCGAGCAGTCCGCACAGGCCCAGCATTTCGCCGGCGCGGATATCGAGGTCGAGCGGCGCCAGCGCACCCTTGCGGCCGAGGCCGCGCGCTTGCAGCAAGGTCGCCGGCGCCTCGCCCGCCGCGCCCGGGTGCACCAGTTCGGCCGGATGCTCGCTGGCATCGGGTGCGCCGACCATCTTGTTTACCAAAGCCAGGCGCGACAGCTCGGCGCAGGCATATTCGCCTTCGCGCTCGCCGTTGCGCATGACGGTGATGCGGTCCGAAATCGCGTAAGTCTGGTCGAGGAAGTGGGTCACGAACAAAATCGCCATGCCCTGGTCGCGCAGTTTGCGCAGCACGCGAAACAGCAGCTGCACTTCGGCTTCGTCCAGGCTGGAAGTCGGCTCGTCGAGAATGAGAACGCGGGCGGAAATATTGAGCGCGCGCGAAATGGCCACCATCTGCTGGATCGCCAGCGGAAAGCTGGACAACTGGGCGCGCACGTCGATGCGCACGTCGAGTTGTTCGAGCAGCCTGGCCGCCTGGGCGCGCATGCCGCCCCAGTCCACCATGCCGAACTTGCGCGGATAGCGGCCGATGAAAATATTCTCGGCCACCGACAGGTTCGGGCACAGGTTCACTTCCTGGTACACCGTGCTGATGCCAAGGCGCTGCGCATCCTGGGTCGAGCCGGGGCGGATTTCCTGCCCTTCCATGACGATGGTGCCGCTGTCGGGCGCGTACACGCCGGTCAGCACCTTGATCAGGGTCGACTTGCCGGCGCCGTTCTGGCCCATCAGGGTGTGGACTTCCCCGGCGTACAGTGTCAAGCCCACATCGCTGAGGGCCTTCACGCCGGGAAACTGCTTGCTGATGCCGTGCAGCTCCAGCACCGGAGCGACGGCGTGCGGTGCCTTGATCATGGCACGGCCTAGTATTTGCGGTTCGGCAGTTCCTTGGCAGCCACTTCAGCCGGGAACACGCCCTCGACCGTTGTGATGCGCTTCGGCACCGGTTTGCCGGCCACGACATCGCGTGCGATCGCCATCAGCTGCGGCCCGAGCAGCGGGCTGCACTCGACGGTCACGTTCATCTTGCCGGCGATCATCGCCTGGAACGCGCCTTTGACGCCGTCGATCGAGATCACCAGGATATCGACGCCCGGTTTCAGGCCTGCTTCTTCGATCGCCTGGATCGCGCCGATGGCCATGTCGTCGTTGTGCGCGTACAGCACATGGATATCCTTGCCCTGCGCCTTGAGGAAGGCTTCCATCACTTCCTTGCCCTTGGCACGGGTAAAGTCGCCGGTCTGGGAACGGGTGATTTTCAACTTGGGGTTGCCGGCGATAACTTCGGCAAAGCCGTTCTTGCGGTCGATGGCGGGCGCCGAGCCGACGGTGCCTTGCAGTTCGACGATGTTGAACGTACGATCGGGCGTTTTTGCGGCGCGTTCGATCAGCCAGCGGCCGGCGCGGCGGCCTTCTTCGACGAAGTCGGAACCGATGAAGGCGGCGTACAGCGATTGGTCGGTGACGTTGACGGCGCGATCGGTGAGGATGACCGGGATTTTGGCGGCTTTGGCTTCGCGCAGCACGGTTTCCCAGCCCGATTCGACCACCGGCGAGAAGGCAATCACGTCCACCTTTTGCGCGATGAAGGAGCGGATCGCCTTGACCTGGTTTTCCTGGCGCTGCTGGGCGTCGGCGAACTTGAGGTTGACGCCTTCCTTCTTGGCGGCATCCTTGATCGAGATCGTGTTCGCCGTGCGCCATTCGCTTTCGGCGCCGACCTGGGAAAAGCCGATGGTCAGCGGTTTGGCGGCCAGCGCCGGGAAAGAGGTGAAAGCGGCAAGCATTGCGGTGGCCAGAACGGCCCTGCGGGTGGTGTTCATGTGTTGTCTCCTGTTTATTAGGGGTGGAATTCGGGACTCCTTTTATTACCCTATCTTATGAGAAAGTCACATAGCCATCCAATCAATTTTTTGACATATGCGATATCAAAATCGATATACCAACAGAGCTATCACTGGCTACGCAGCAGGCGCACAAGGCGATCACGCGCCAGAGCCAGCACCTACATATACTGTACATACATACGCCATATCAGGGCCACCAGCGCTTCGACTGGCTGCCTTGAGCGCTAACAACTCGGCCTCGCAGCGCCGACAATGCGCCCCACTTTTATCGTCCTGTGGCTCGTCTCCCCGCAAAAGCGCCTGCTACTACTGTGGGTTCTCCACTGCCAAACCAAACAAAACTCACCGTCGCGCAGGGTCTTGATTTACGGGAATGACTTTGAGTGACAAAACGCATAGCCAAGGCTCTCCGATAGGATTTTCCTGATGCTCACCAATGCCAAATAATTAAGATCCGCCATGCTAAGCCATGGCATTTTTGCCATGGAAAATCAAAATCCCGAAAACTGTTTCGGCCGCCAACGTTTTCTTGAGGCTTCTATGATTCGTAAGAAATTAGTCAAAACTTTCGCGCTCACACTGCTGGCTGCGTCGGCTATGCTAGCAGCTGCCCCTCCCATGCCGGGAAAGTCTGGTTCAGTCGAGCAAATTGTGTCAACAACGAAAGCATTACCTGGGATTGGCCGGGCAGAAACTACTGGCTTTGGACGAACAGCTTCCACAGGCACAACAGGACCGGCTGGCAAGACCCAATCAAAACTGGATGGCAGTGGACATATCGCTCCGCGGCAGTGCACTGGGGTGAAGGGGTTGGTGGCGGATGGTACGTAATTGGACATCACTTTGAATGGATACCGCCTTACGGCGAGACTTTATTGGGCACTACACCCACGACGGGCTGCAATTTGGGATATTTTTTTCCGTACTGGTAAGTCAGTAAAGAGAAAACTGTGTCTAACATCTAATCTACCCAAGGATCAAAGATGAGAAAATTTATTTGCGCGGTCGCATATTTGGCGACTGCATCAGCCATTGCGCAGCCGCCGCCGACCATGCCTGGCCCAGTCGGAAAAGAACGAATGCAGTTGCTTTCTCTCGATCGCATGCCACTGCCGCTGCCCAAGACCGAACTGTTGAAGATGCAAAGCGCGACAGTGACAACATCCGACGACGGATTCAGCGCGGTGAGCAATTCGCCCGAGCGCGTGCGCCAGTTCGTCAACGACCTCGAAATCGTAAAGGGGCTACCATCGACAGCGCAACAGGCCGAGGCGTTTGCTCAGACGTTGATGCGCGGACCAGGAGTTCCGACAGCGCCAATGGTAGTACGGAGCCTAAATGACCTGAAGATCGGCTTCGGACCCGCCGGCGTGCGGAGCGGAAAATTGATCGGTGTGGTGCCCCAGGGAACGATAGTCGGCGGTGGTTGGACTGGTATCGAACGGTACTTTCAAATTGATGGCGCTGGGTACTGGCGTCTATCGGAAAACGATATGAGTCTGACGGGTGGCATGTTTTACATGAACAAAGCAGCGGTCAACACAACCGTGGGCGGCAAGCCGGCAATCGCCAAAGTGTTCACCGACGACCATGGCAAGCGCATAGAGGAAGTGGTCTGGGTCGACGGCTCAAAATTCTACATGCTTACCTATGCCCCTGATCTACAACCAGGTCGCTTTAGCGCGATGAAAACGAACGCTGGCGTGAGCGCTTCCGCGCTGGCATCGGAAGTTCGCTGATGCTGACATCCGGCAGCGGAAAAGCACGTCGTTGGCCGGGTTTGCTGGTCTCCGCGGCCTGCATTTTCCTATCCATCGTTTCCATGGTGGTCAGCCTTGGTGCCCCAGGAATTGGCTGGGTGAGTGCGGCAACGATCTTGGTTATTGCCACATTCATGACGCCGCTGATCGGGCGCCTGAAGCTTGGAATTTGCCTCGTGATAACGGTGGTTCACCTATTTACTTTCGGACCATTGTCACCCCTCGGACACACTTCCACTCTAGATCCTGTGTTCATTTTTTTGTTCGCCATCACGCCACTATTGGTCGCTTTGGCATCAATCCTGTGGCCGTTGTGGCAACGACGAAAACGACGAAGCGCCCGGTCAATCAGGTAACATCGCCACTCAATCAAGATTTGCCTTCTTGAGCGCTATCAGCTCGGCCTCGCAGCGCCGGTAATACGCCAGGAGCTCGGCGCTGATCATCTGCATGGGCGACCAGGGCGTGCCATCGATCCGCTGCATCTCAAGGATCAGCGGCCCGGCCTCGTCGCTCACAAGCACGCCGCGATCACGGCTTCGAGCTCGGCCTCGTACTTGAGGTGCACCGGCAGGTCGCGCGCCAGTGCGAGCACCTGCTCGTCGTCGCTGGCATCGGGCGCCAGGGTGCGCGTTGCGAATGTCGGCCTGGCCGGCGCCGCCGTCACGCATGGGCGGTAGACCGGGACTTTGACCTCTTGCACGACTCGCACGGCGCCGCAGGCGGTGAGCAGCACCAGGGCCACGCCAACAGCCATGCGAGCAGCACCCAAGAGTGAGTATCCATGCGGGTTTGCGGCCGAAACAGGATGTTTTGACCAACACCGGAATCTGCGCAAAAATTTCGAAATTTCGAAAGTTTCATCGGGTAGCCTCCAAAATTAGGTTGACGGCTGGCATGGCCTCGTCGCACGTGGCCCAGTCCGACAGCGCGATCAGCATCGCGCGCGCATCCTCGTTGCCGGCGTAGCGGTAGGCGTCGCGCAAGCCGGCGTAAACCTTGTGCAGGTTGTACCAGGGCACCCACTTGCCGTTGACCGAGAAGTTGTCCGCCTCCAGCTTGCCTTTAGCGATGGCTTGCCAGACGTCGCTGCCGCCGGGAATGCCTCCCAGGTAGCCGTTGCCGTTCGCTTCCTGGCACTTTTTGAGTTCGGCGATAGTGTAATTCAGGCGCTTGAGCACTTCCTGATCGCCGCTGGCTGCGAACATGAGCGCCATGGCCGACAGGTAATGCCCGCCCATGTGGCCGTCCAGGCCGCTCGACTCCCAGTTGCCGTAGCTTTCCTGCCTGAGCGCAAGGCCGGCTTCGCGCTGGAATGGCGCCAGCAGCTTGTCGGGTTCGAGCGCCATCAGGTAGCGCAGGTTGGTGTTCTGGGCGTCGAGGAAGGGGCTGGCGGTAAGGCGCACGTCCGCCAGCGCAAAGCGTTCGGCGGCGACGGCCGGCAGCGCGCAGGCCGCCATCAGCGCTGCGGCAAGGAAGTGTCTCATGGCGCCCCGATCGTTTTATTGTTGCTTGCTCTGGTAGCGGTCCAGGTCGTGCGCATCGACTGTCGGCCAGCCATCCTTGTCCCACTTCATGTCGAGGATTTTCAGCTTTTGCAGGTAGTTGTCGGCCGTTTCGTAGGCGTGCATGACCAGCAGGTCCTTGCCGTCGATGGTGTAGGCGCTGTTGTGGCCGACACCCTTCCACTGCGCATTGCCGCCGATAAGCAGCGAGCCGCCGCCTTTGGCCATGTCCTTGCCGGTGCGGTCGAGGTAGGGACCGGTGACGTCTTTCGAGCGGCCCATGACGACGTGGTAGGTGCTCGCTTCTTTCTTGCAGCACAGGCCCCAGGAGACGAACAGGTAGTAGTAACCGTTCTTCTTGAGGATGTGCGGGGCTTCGATTTCGGCCGGGCCGGCGTCCTCGTCGGGCACCCCCGCCGGCCGCGTGCGCTGGGCGATGGTGTGCCAGGCTTGCGGCTCGGCCAGGCGCGTGCGCGAGGCGTCGAGCTTGACCAGCTTGATGCCACTCCAGAACGAGCCGAACGACATCCATGGCGTGCCGCTGCTGTCGTCGACGATGTTCGGGTCGATGGCGTTCCAGTTGTCGCGCCCGGGGATCGATTGCAGGACCATGCCCTGGTCTTGCCATTTGTAATTGGCGGCGCGCGGGTTCAGGGTGGCGTTGGTGGTCACGCCGATGCCGGAGGTGTTCTTGCCGAAGCCGGAGACGGAGTAGTAGAGATAGTATTTGCCGTCGTGGAAGTAGATATCCGGCGCCCAGATGTGGTCGTTAAAGCTGGGGGCGGCTTTTTTGGCCCAGGTGGGTTCGCCGGGGAAGACGCGGCCTTCTTCTTTCCAGTTGCGCATGTCTGGCGAACTGTAGAAGGTGATGCCGGGGCCGGTGCTGAACAGGTAGAAGGTGTTGCCTTCCTTGGCCATGACGGGGTCGTGGACGCTGACTTGTTTGGCGTGGGCGGTCGAAAAAAAGATGCCAGCGATGCAGGCAAGCGATCGGATCAAAGGACGCATTGTATGGATTCCCAAATGAACGCAAGACCGTCTTCCCCGCGCCAAGGCGGCCCTTGGCGCGGGGAAGACGGAGGGCGGTGGTGCAAACGGCCACATCGGCTGCGGTGGTTATCCTTCCAGCGCAACGACCACGACCGCCTTGGCCGGCACCGTCACCGTCAGTTTACCGCCACTCGCCCTGGCACTGAACGGCGCCGGCTTGATCGCCTGCGGGTTCTGGAAGGTGTTGTGCGCGTCCATTGCGGTTGCCGTCAGCACCCGGCCCGTCGCCGCAGCGAGTTGTTTGCCCGCCACAGTGACCACCACATCGGCCGGCTGCCCCGGGTTGGTATTGACCAGCGACAGGTACAGCTTGCCATCCTTGGCCCGCGCCGCCGACGCGCTGATGCCCGGAATCGTGGTCTCGCCCAAGGTGTAAGCCTTGTCGTCGGCCACCGTCACCGGCAACGATGTCGCGTCCTGGAACGGCACGTACATGTGGAAGGCGTGATACGTCGGGGTCAGGAGCATTTTGTCCTTTTCCGTCAGGATCATGGCCTGCAGCACATTGACCATCTGCGCAATATTGGTCATGTGAACGCGGTCGGCGTGCTGATGGAAAATGTTGAAGTTGAGCGCAGCCACCACCGCGTCGCGCAGCGTGTTCTGCTGGTACAGGAAGCCCGGCGTGGTGCCGGTTTCCACGTCGTACCAGGTGCCCCATTCATCCACGTACAGGCCAATCTTCTTCTCCGGATCGTTCTTGTCCAGCACGGCGATATTGCTCTTGATCATCGAATCGATTTTCAAGGTGTTCGCCAGGGTCGAGATCCAGTGCGGCTCGGCAAAGCCGGTGGCGGCGCCCTTGCCTTCCCACTTGCCGGTCGGGATGGTGTAATAGTGGAAGCTGATGGCCGAGGTCTGGGCCTTGGCGTTCTTGCTGATCACATCGGTCCACTTGGTGTCGTGATCGTTGCCGCCGCTGGCGATCATCAGGGGCCGGCTTTCCTTCGGCGCCTTGAGCATCGTTTCATAATTCTTGTACAGATTGGTGTAGTGCTCAGGCGTCATGTTGCCGCCGCAACCCCAGGCTTCATTGCCGATGGCGAAGTACGCGACCTTGAACGGCTTGTCACGGCCATTCTTGCGGCGCAGGTTGGCCAGGCTCGATTTGCTGTCGGAGGTCATGTACTCGACCCAGTCCGCCATTTCCTGCACGGTGCCGGAACCGAGGTTGCCGTTCACGTAAGCGTCCGCGCCCAGCAGGTCGACCAGGTCGAAGAATTCGTGGGTGCCGACGGCGTTGCTCTCTTCCACCCCGCCCCAGTTGGTATTGACCTTGACCGGGCGCTTGGCGCGCGGGCCGATGCCGTCTTTCCAGTGGTATTCATCGGCAAAGCAGCCGCCCGGCCAGCGCACCAGCGGCACGTGCAGTTGTTTCAACGCGCCGATGACGTCGTTGCGCCAACCCTTTGTGTTCGGAATTTTCGAACCCGAGCCGACGTACATGCCTTCGTAGATGCCGGTGCCGAGGTGTTCCGCAAACTGGCCGTAGACGTTCTTGTTGATAACCGGGCCGGGCTTGCCGGCGTCGATGGTGACGTTGACCGCCGCAAACGCGGGCCACGCGCTGGCGGTGACGAGGCTGATGGCGGCGATGCTCTGTTTGATGATGTTCAACTCTGTCTCCTGAATCGTTTTTATTGTGGGTAGTACGTTAAAGCGCTGTCAGATCCAGCCGGCGTCGACCACGAAATCCTGGCCGGTGCACATGGCGCTGTCGTCCGAGGCGAGGAACAGGATCATGGCGGAGACGTCGTCCGGCATCAGCGGTCCGGGCAGGCACTGGTTGCGCTTGATCTCGGCCTTGCCGGCCTCGTCCACCCACAGGTCGAGCTGGCGCTGGGTCATGACCCAGCCGGGCGTGACGGTGTTGACGCGGATGCCGTGGGCGCCGAAGTCGCGCGCCAAGCCGCGCGTGAGGCCGACCGTGGCCGCCTTGGTGGCCGTGTAGACCGGGTAGCCGCCGTTCTTGGCGTGCCATGACATGGAGCCGACGTTGATGATGGAGCCAAGGCCCTTTTTCTTCATGCCGCCCAGGACCGACTGGCAGGTGAAGAACATGGGGCGCTGGTTGATGGCGATGCGCTGGTCGTAGAATTCGACGCTGACGTCCTCGGTCTGGTGGCGCTGGTCGTTGGCGGCGTTGTTGACCAGGATGTCGAAGTCGCCCAGTTGGGCGGCCAGCTCGGCCATCGTCGCTTGCAGGGCGGGGATGTCGGTGATGTCGCAGTGGCGGAAGATGGGTGCTGGCGCGCCGGATTCGGCGACGCGCAGGCACAGCGCTTCGCTGGCGTCGCGCACGATGTCGACAAAGGCGACAAGGGCGCCTTGCGCTGCGAACGAGGCGACCAGCGACTCGCCGATGCCGGTGCCGCCGCCGGTGATGAAGACCCGTTTGCCTGAAAGGCTCGGGTAGGTGGCTGATTTTTTCATGGTGTCTCCAACTTACTTGTTTACCGTGCGTCGTCGCGCGCTTTATCCACCGTCGTTCCCGCGAAGGCGGGAACCTAAGTTCGGGCCGTAGTGAAAGGCTAATCAACCAACTTGGGTTCCCGCCTTCGCGGGAACGACGTGCTAGCGATGCCGGTGCTTAGGACTTCGTCAACGCCCCATCCCGCCGGCGCCAGACTCCTGCATTATCATCGCGCAACACCTCCGGCAGCAAATCCTGCGCCAGATTCTGGTAGCACACCGGGCGCAAAAAGCGCTGGATCGCCGCCGTGCCCACCGAGCTGCTGCGCCCGTCCGATGTGGCCGGGAACGGTCCGCCGTGCACCATCGCGGTCGATACTTCCACGCCGGTCGGCATGCCATTGGCTAAAATCCGTCCCACCTTGCGTTCCAGCACAGGCAGCAAGGCGCGCACCAGTTCGGTGTCGCCCTCATCCATCTGCACGGTCGCCGTCAGCTGGCCTTCCAGGCCTTCGGTGATGGCGCGCATCTCCTCGACGCTGTCGCAGGCCACCAGCAAGGATGCCGGCCCGAAAATCTCGCCATGCAGCGCCTGCTCGCTCAGAAATGCCTTGCCGCTGGTGCGGAACAAGGCAGGGCCGCCCTTGCCTTCCGTGTGCGTCGCTTCCTTCAAGGAATCAACCGCCTCATGCTGGGCCAGCTTGTGCACGCCGCTCTGGTACGCCGAGGCGATGCCCGCCGTCAGCATGGTGCCCGCTTCGATGCTCGACAGCGCCTGCGCCGCCTTGTCGGCAAAGCGGTCGAAATCCGGTCCTTTCAAACCCAGCACGAGGCCGGGATTGGTGCAGAACTGGCCGACGCCCATGGTCATCGATCCGGCAAAGGCGGTGGCGATCTGCTCGCCGCGCGCGGCCAGCGCCGCCGGCATCAGGTAGAACGGATTGATGCTGCTCATTTCCGCATACACGGGAATTGGCTGCGGGCGCGCGGCGGCCACGGCCATCAGCGCTTGTCCACCGGAGCGCGAACCGGTAAAACCAACCGCCTTGATCGACGGATGCGCCACCAGGGCTTGGCCGATGCCGTTGCCGGTACCGGTCAGGAGTGCGAACACGCCGGCCGGCAGCTTGCACAGGTCGATCGCCTTGACCACCGCGCGCGCCACCAGTTCGGAAGTGCCCGGATGGGCGGAATGGGCTTTGAGCACGACCGGGCAACCGGCGGCCAGCGCGGCGGCGGTATCGCCACCGGCGACCGAAAACGCCAGCGGGAAATTACTTGCGGCGAATACGGCAACGGGACCCAAGCCGATCATGCGCAGGCGCAGGTCGGGACGCGGCAGCGGCTGGCGCTCGGGCAAGGCGCTGTCGATGCGCACATCGGCCCAGGAACCTTCGCGCAGCAGTTCCGCGAACAGTTTGAGCTGGCCCATGGTGCGGCCGCGCTCGCCTTCGAGACGGGCGCGCGGCAGGCCCGATTCGGTCATCGCGCGCACGATCAGCTCGTCGCCGAGTTCCAGGATCTGGGCGGCGATGGTTTCCAGGAAAACAGCGCGCGTTTCATTGCTGGTCGCGCGGAACGGATCGAAGGCCGCCTCCGCCAGGCGGCAGGCTTCGTCGATCTGGGCGGCGTCGACCATGTAAAACGACGGTTCAATTGCTGCGCGGGTGGAAGGATCGAACGCCTGGAAGGAACCGCCGTTGCCGCGCACTGCACGTGCGCCAATCAGTGCTTCACCGGTAATGGTCATAAAGCGTTCACTTTCGTAAAGGTGGATGTTTCGCGGTCGAGGCGGTTGCGCAGGGCCGGGCCGAAGGCAGGGGCTTCGATCTCGAACGTTTCGCCGGCCAGGACCGTGATGTTATCGGCCACGCTCAAGGTGGCGGTGCCGAAGAAATGGATGTGGACGTCGCCGGCGCGGTTGAACAGGCCATATTTGAAATGGTGGTATTCCAGGTTGGCAATGGAGTGCGACATATTCTGCTCGCCGCTGACAAACGCCTTTTCCCAGCGGACCTTGCCGCCGGCGTCGATGATGCGCGAGGTGCCGGCCACGTGCGCGGGCAGCTCGCCCACCAGCAGCGCCGGGCCCAGGCCGCAATTGCGCAGCTTGGAGTGGGCCAGGTACAGGTAGTTCTGGCGCTCGGTCACGTGGTCCGAAAATTCGTTGCCGATGGCGTAGCCCAAGCGGTGCGGCTGGCCGTCGTCGCCGATCAGGTACAGGCCCGCGATTTCGGGCTCTTCGCCGCCATCGAGGGCAAAATCGGGCATCAGCAAAGGCTGGCCGCTGGCGCGCACCACCGAGCCGTCGCCCTTGTAGAACCATTCCGGCTGCACGCCGCGCGCGCCGTCGGCCGGCTTGCCGCCTTCCACGCCCATGCGGAACATTTTCATGCTGTCGCTCAGGGTCTCGACGTCGCCGCCGATTTTCTTGTGCATGGCGTCGCGCGTGTCGGCGCTGCCGAGGTGGGTCAGGCCGGTGCCGGTGACGTAGCAGTGGGCTGCATCGACGTGGTCGATCGGCGCCAGCAGGCGCCCGGCGGTCGCGACCGCCTCAAAGGAATGGATTTCTGCACCGAGGGCGGCGCTGGCCAGTTGCGCCAGAGCAGTCTTGCTGGCGATGGCCTGCCGGGCAAGTGCATAGGTGCTGGCGTAGCCATCGATGACGCGCAACTGGTCTTGTTCGAGCACGGCAACGCGGCGCGCGCCGGCTTCATTGGTAAATTGTACGAGTAACATGGTGTCTCCGGTAATGACAGGCCTGTGGTGCCAGCGCCAACAAACAGATACAGGCTCAAGCGCGAAGCGGATGAGCCTGTATCGAATGTCAGCCCTGGAACCCGGCGCGGTTAATGGGAATGGCGCGGTACGGCCGAACCGCGGCTGCCGAGCAGGAAGTCGAAATCGCAGCCTTCATCGGCCTGCAGCACGTGGTCGATGTAGAGCTTCTGGTAGCCGCTCTTGGCTACCGGCGCTTGCGATCCGGCACGGGCGGCCAGGCGGCTGGCCATTTCGTCATCGGAAATATCCAGGTTCAGGCTGCCGTTGTGGCAATCGAGCGCGATGAAGTCGCCATCCTGCACGATGCCGAGCGGTCCGCCGGCCATCGCTTCGGGCGCCACGTGCAGCACCACGGTGCCGTAAGCGGTGCCGCTCATGCGCGCGTCCGAGATGCGCACCATGTCGGTCACGCCCTGGGCCAGCAGCTTGGGCGGCAAGCCCATGTTGCCCACTTCGGCCATGCCGGGATAGCCCTTCGGCCCGCAGTTTTTCATCACCAGGATCGAATCGGCGTCGACATCGAGGTCCGGGTCGAGGATGCGGCTCTTGTAGTGGTCGAAATCTTCGAACACGACAGCCTTGCCGCGGTGCTTCATCAGGTGTGGCGAGGCGGCCGACGGCTTGAGCACGGCGCCGCGCGGCGCCAGGTTGCCGCGCAGGATGCAGATGCCGCCATCCTCGATCAGCGGCGTGGCCAGCGGACGGATCACCTCGTCGTCGTAGATCGGCGCTTCTTCGCAGTTCTGCCACAGGCTCTTGCCGTTGACGGTGAGCGCATCCTTGTGCGGCAGCAGGTTGCCCTCGCCCAGGCGGCGGATCGCGCCCGGCAGGCCGCCGGCGTAGTAAAACTCTTCCATCAGGAAGCGCCCGGACGGCAGCAGGTCGACGATGGTCGGGGTGCCCTTGCCGATCGTGGTCCAGTCTTCCAGTTCGAGCGGCACGCCGATGCGCCCGGCAATGGCTTTCAGGTGGATCACGGCGTTGGTCGAGCCACCGATGGCGGCGTTGACCTTGATCGCGTTCTCGAACGCTTCGCGCGTGAGGATCTTGGACAGGCGCAAGTCTTCCTGCACCATCTCGACGATGCGGATGCCCGACATGTGGGCCAGCACGTAGCGGCGCGAATCGACGGCGGGAATGGCGGCGTTGTGCGGCAGCGAGGTGCCGAGCGCTTCGGCCATGCAGGCCATGGTCGAGGCCGTACCCATGGTGTTGCAGGTGCCGGCCGAGCGCGACATGCCGGACTCGGCGGACATGAACTGGTGCAAGGTGATGGTGCCGGCCTTCATCTGCTCGTGCAACTGCCAGACGGCGGTGCCGGAGCCGATGTTCTTGCCGTTCAGCTTACCGTTAAGCATCGGGCCGCCGCTGACGACGATGGTCGGCAGGTCGACGCTGGCCGCGCCCATCAGGAGCGCCGGCGTGGTCTTGTCGCAGCCGACCAGCAGCACGACCGCATCCATGGGATTACCGCGGATCGACTCTTCCACATCCATGCTGGCCAGGTTGCGGGTGAGCATGGCGGTCGGGCGCAGGTTCGATTCGCCGTTGGAAAACACCGGGAACTCGACCGGAAAACCGCCCGCTTCGAGGATGCCCTTCTTGACGTGTTCGGCCAGTTGGCGAAAATGGGCGTTGCAAGGAGTCAGTTCGGACCAGGTATTGCAGATGCCGATGATCGGCTTGCCTTGGAATTCGTGGTCGGGGATGCCCTGGTTTTTCATCCAGCTGCGGTACATGAAACCGTTTTTATCCTGGGTGCCGAACCACTCCGCGGAGCGCAGTTTCAGCTTTTTCGTCTCAGACATGTATTCCTCCTGGTTATTCTGATGCCGTCTCGAACTCATGTCGTCGTTCGGTCAGCGATAGAGGAATACTAAAGATTCTTGGGATGCCTTTCCAATCACTTTTTCAGCGATAGTGATATCGGTTTAGATATCGAACCAAGCAAGGGGAGATGCGGTCTAACGATGATCGAGCCAGATCGAAGGCTGCGGACTTCATCTGGCGACGACACGAAATTCCGCACATCCATGACTGGAGAAATCATGGCATATTCGATCATTGATGATACGAGCACGCCTTCCGATACTTTTGATAACTTCTTTACGGGAGATACATCGGCAGTCATCAAAAACCTGCGCAGTGGCACGCCGGCCACGATCATTCCAGCGATGGCCAGCCGTTTCGGCATCAGCCAGGAGAGCCTGTTCGATCACCTGCGCCTGCCGCGAAACACGCTAAAGGATCAGATCCGGAAAAACGCTGTGCTGTCTTCGACCGAGCAGGACCGCCTCTATCGGGCAGACCGGGTCTGGAAACGCACGCTCGAAGTTCTTGAAGACGAGAATTCGGCGCGGCGCTGGATTATTCGAACCAATCGGTCTCTCGGCGGCGAAGCGCCGCTTGCGCTGCTCGACACCGAGGTCGGCTACGAGCTGGTGCTCGACACACTTGGGCGAATCGAGCACGGGGTTGTCGCCTAGTGCGCGCGCACGACCAGATTGTATGGCGCATTGCAAAGCACACACCCAGGTACCACGCAACGGAGCTCAGCGGTGGCGGAGCGAAATCGACCGGCGGGCGCTGGAACAGCAAAGGCATGCCAGTTGTATACGCCGCCACCTCCATTGCCTTGGCGACGCTGGAAACGCTGACGCGCTTGGAAGACAACACAACAATGCGAAACGCCTTCCTCGTGAAGATCATGATTCCCGGCGCCGTATGGAAGAAACGGGACATCATCGCCGCTGCCGACCTGCCGCCCACCTGGCTCGCGGAACCGCCCGGCGCTACAACAATTGATATTGGCAACAGTTGGTTGCGAAGCGCATCAGCTCCCGTGCTACTGGTCCCTTCCGTTATTGTTCCTGAAGAATATAACGTCCTGATCAACCCAGCTCACCGAGCCTGCGTTCACATCACCGCAGAAGTTGTACGACAGTATATTTATGACCCTCGCCTGAAAAAATGCCGATAAACCTTGCCGTGTTAACGGACAAGGTTTCTGCAGTTCGCGCCATACAATGACAACTGCCTCTGCCAGGCTCACCGGCGCCAACAATCAGCAGATAAACCGGCTCTCCGGCAATCCGCGCACGCCCGGCACCATCCCGATGAACAGCCCGCCATCGGCCGGCACCGGGTTCGCCAGCCCCACCCGCGCGCTGGTCGCGAACAGCTGGTCGAGCAGCGCCCCGCCGAACGCGACGCAGCTCGGCTGGCTGGCCGGCAGCGCCACGGTGCGGTCGATGCTGCCGTCCGGCGCATAACGCACCAGCTTGCCCGCGCCCCACTGCGCGTTCCACACGTAGCCGCGCGCATCCACGCACGACCCGTCCGGCTCACCCTCGCCTTGCACCTGCGCAAACACGCGCTGGTTCGACAGCGCGCCGCTGACCACGTCGTAGTCGCAGCAGCGGATCACCCGCTCCGGCGAATCGCAGTAGTACATGGTCGCGCCGTCGGGACTGAAACAGAGGCTGTTGGCAATCGCCACAGGCGGCAGCGGCAGGCGTTCCAGGCTCAGGTCGCGGTTGAGCCGGTAAAAGCCGCCGATCGGCAGGCGCGGCTCGACTTCGTTGAAGGTGCCGAACACGAAGCGCCCCTGGCGGTCGCAGCGCCCGTCGTTCAGGCGCGTGGTCAGCCCGGCCTCGACCTCGCAGATGGGCGTCACCGCTCCGCTGTCGAGGTCGAAAAAGGCCAGTTGCGTGGCAAGCCCAACCAGCAGGCGCTCGTCGCGGTCGGTCAGCGCAAACGAGGCCAGCCGCTCGGGCATGGCCCAGCTGCGCGTGGCGCCGCTGGCCGGATGGTGCGCCCACAGGGTGGAACCGACGATGTCGGTCCAGAACACCCGGCCGCTGCGCTCGCACCACAGCACGCATTCGCCCAGCGTATTTTTTGCGTCGACCATTAGTTCAAGCATCATTTCTCCACCGAAAATTTGTACCGGGATACGGTCGCATATTCTTCACCCGGACGCAAGATGGTATTCGGAAATGCGCCCTGGTTCGGCGAATCCGGAAAGTGCTGGGGTTCGAGGCAAAAGCCGCTGCGATAGCCATAGGTTTGGCCCTTGCCCGTCAACGTGCCGTCGAGGAAGTTCCCGCTGTAGAACTGCACGCCCGGTTCCTCGGTAAACAGTTCGAGCACCCGGCCGGAGACCGGCTCGTGCACGCGCGCGGCCAGGCTCATCGCCTTGGGCGCGGGTTTGTCGAGCACGAAGTTGTGGTCGTAGCCGCCACCGTGGCGCAGCTGTTCGTCGTCAGCACCGATGCGCGCGCCAATCGCGTGCGGCGTGCGGAAGTCGAAGGCGGTGCCGGCCACCGGCCCCAGCTCCCCGGTGGGAATGAGGGTGCTGTCGACCGGCGTGAAGGCGTCGGCGTCGATCCGCAGCAGGTGCCCGAGAATATCTCCGCCGCCGGCCAGGTTGAAGTACGCGTGCTGGGTCAGGTTGACCGGCGTCGCCTTGTCGGTCACCGCGTCGAAGGTCACCACCAGCTCGTTGCCGGCGGTCAGTTCGTACACCACGGTCACGTCGAGCGTGCCCGGATAGCCCTGCTCGCCGTCGGCGCTGCGGTAGATCAGGGTCAGGCCGACCGAGTCGCCCTCCTGGAAAGGAATGGCGCGCCACAGCACGCGGTGAAAGCCCAGTTCGCCGCCGTGCAGGTGGTTGGGGCCGTTGTTGGTCGGCAGTTGCACCACCTGGCCGTCGAGCGTGAAGCGGCCGTCGCGCAGGCGGTTGCCGTAGCGCCCGATGAGGGCGCCGAAGTACGGCGAATCGGTCACGTACGGCGCGACCGTGTCGAAGCCGAGCGTGATGTCGGCCATGGCGCCGTTGCGGTCGGGCGCGTGGATTTCGGTGATGATGCCGCCGAAATCGGTGATTTTTACAACCAGTCCGTTCGGATTGGTCAGCGTGTACAGCGTGGCGGCCCTGCCGTCGGGCAGGTTGCCGAATCCGGTTTGCGTAATGCTGGCTTGCACGATGCTCCTCGTTTAGTTTCCTTCAAGCGATCAAGCGATTGAGGGACGTCCGAACACGGGCATGCCCTGCTCGTCCCATCGCAATGGCTTGACGAAGGTATGACGGTCGGGGTTCCACAAGGGATCGCCGACGATCTCGGTATAGGTACGAGCATGGTACACCAGCATGACCGTCTCGCCATCCTCGCCATAGGTAAAACTGTTGTGGCCCGGGCCGTAGATGCCGTGCTCGTAGCAGGTCTGCAGCACCGGCTCGGCCAGCTTGGTCCAGGATGCCGGATCGAGCAGGTCGGCGTTCTCGCCGGCCCACAGCAAGCCCATCGCGTAGTTCTCGTCGGTGGCGCTGGCCGAGTAGCTGATGAAAATCTTGCCATTGCGCTTGATGACGGACGGCCCTTCGTTGACCCAGAAGCCGCGGATTTCCCAATCGAACTCCGGTTTGCTCAGCATGACCGGCGGCCCGCCAAGCTGCCACGGCGTGGCCATCGGCGCGATGTACAGGTTGGAGTTGCCTTCGATGGCCTCGTCCTTTTGCGCCCACAGGTAGTACAGCACGCCGTCGTGCGTGAAGGTGGTGGCGTCGAGACAGAAGGTGTCGATGCCGGTGTCGATCTGGCCCATGAATTCCCACTCGCCTTCGAGCGGATTGGGGTTGGTGTTGCGCACGGCATACATGCGGTGCTGGAACAGCTTGTGTTTGATCTCGCGGCTCGGGGCGGCGGCGAAGTAGACGTACCACGCGCCCTGGTTGAAGTGGATCTCCGGCGCCCACAGCAGTTCGCTGTACGGCCCGGCATCGGGCTTGCGCCAGACATCGGCCGCCGGCGCGCTTGGCAGTTCCGCAATGGTGAGCGCGCGGCGCACTTCGATGCGGTCGTATTCCGGCACCGACGCCGTGAAATAATAATAGCCGTCGCTGTGCTTGTAAATGAACGGGTCGGCGCGTTGCTCGATCAGGGGAGACAGTGCTTGCATGGTGGTTTGGTCTGGTAACGGTAACGGGAAATCAGGTGGTGGCGAATCCGGCGCTGCGCAGGTCGGTCTTGACGGCGTCGTAGTAGCTGTCGGTGATGCGGTACTTGAACATCAGCACGCCCATCAGGAAGTGGAAGAAGCCGGGGATCACGGTGAGCATCAACGCGATGCCGCTCAGCGCCAGCGGGCTTTGCGCCTGGTTCGGCACGTACTGGAAATAGGTCAGCAGCAGGCCGACCATGCCGCCGGCAACGGCCATGCCGGCTTTCTGGCACACTGAAATACCGCCGAACGCAAAGCCGGACACGCGCTTGCCGGTCTTGACATGGCCGTAGTCGATGGTCTCGGCAATCGCCGACCAGAACACCGGCGCATGCAGGTCGACCACGAAGGACAAGATGAAATACAGGACAAAGGCCAGCACCACGTCGCCCGGCTTCACAAACACGTACATCACCACGCTGATGAAGGCCACGCCGATCTGGGTGGTGCGGAACAGCTTGACCTTGCAGTAGGACTTGGTGATCCAGGTCGAGGCGACCATCGACAGGATCGCCGCCGCCACGCCGGTCGACAGGAACGCGGCCACGGTATCGGTGTTGCCGCCAAGGTAATACATGGCGTAATAGATCGCGACCGAGCCGCGCACCACGTAGCCGACCGTGCCGGTCAGGCACACGCCGCACAGGATCAGCCACTGGTCGTTGCGCATCAGCAGTTTGAACTGTTCCGCCAAAGGCTGCCGCTCGACCACGTGCACCACCCTTTCCTTGGTGGTGAACACGCAGAACAGGAACAGGATCACACCCATCACCGCCATCACCGCCATCGCGGCCTGGTAGCCGACGGCCCGATCGCCCGCGCCCCACAGGTCGGCCAGCTTGGGCACGATGATGGTCACCATGAAGGCGCCGACCTTGGCGAAGAACAGGCGGTAGCCGTTGGCCGACAGGCGCTCCTGCGGATCGCTGGTCAGCCCGCTGATCAGCGAAATATACGGAATGCCGACCCCGGCCGTCATCAGGGTCATCAGGATGTAGGTCGAATACGCCCACACCAGCTTGGCGTCGTAACCCCAGGCAGGCGTGGTGAACACAAAAAACACGCTCACGCCATACGGTACGCACAGCCACAGCAGCCACGGCCGATAGCGCCCGAAGCGCGACGTGAAGCGGTCGGTCACCTGCCCCATGGCCAGGTCGGCCACCGCGCCGATGACTTTGACCACCACGAACAGCAGCGCCAGGTGCTCGGTGCGCAGGCCGTAGATGTCGGTGTAGAAGAAGGTGATGAGCAGCATCATCGACGAGATCACCACGTTGAGCGCCATGTCGCCGGTGCCGAAACCCACTTTTTCGAGGGTCGATAACTTCAGGGAATTATTCGCGAGCGTATTCATTCAAACTTTCTCAGCCATGCAAGGACAGAAAGCGCTGCGTTCAATGTCGACGCAACGCTTCCGGGACGATCGTGTTCCAGCCGATGTATCAGCCGCCGCCTACATCTTGTAGCGCAGCGACAGGCCCACCACGCGGTCGTAGCGGCGGATATCGCGCGGGTTGCTGGCAACACCATGGTAATCGTGATACTTACGATCAAGCAAGTTCTCCACATCCACGGTGACGCTCATCGCTTCGCTGATCTTGTAGGAGAGCGAGGCATCCATGGTCTTGATCGGGTCAACGATCAGGTCGAACCCCAGGCCGCGGTAGTTGAAGGTGTCCACATACTTGTCGCGCCAGTTGTAGGCCACGCGCCCGGACCAGCCATCGCGCTCGTACAGGCCGACGACGTTGTACGACAGCCTGGACATGCCCACGAAAGGTTTGAGCACGCCGCCGCTGTCGGTCAGGTCGCCCTTCATGTACGTCACGTTCGCTTGCAGGCCGAAGCCGCCCAGCCAGCCCGGCAGCTTGTCGTAGAACTGCTGGTACAACAGCTCCGCGCCCTGCAGCTTGCCCTTGGACATATTGCGCGGACGGTTCACGTCGTACACGATGCCGTTGTAGGTTTCCTTGGTCGAACTGGTGAGAATGTAGTTCTTGAAGTCGTGGCGGAACAAGGTGGCCGTGAGCGAGCCGGTCGGGGCAAAATACCATTCGGCCGCCGCATCGAAATTCTTGCCTTCGATCGGTTTGAGGTCCGGATTGCCGCCCGTGCCCACCGCTTGCACGGTGGTGCTCGGCACGTTGTAGGAGACGCCCGGATTGAACTGGTCGAAGTTGGCGCGCTGCATGGACTTGCCGGCGGTCAGGCGCGCCTGCACTTCCGGCAGGAGCATGGCCTTGAGCGTGGCGTTCGGCAGCACGTCGGTCGACGATGGCGTGCTGGTGACCGGCAAGATCACGCCGTTGGCTTGCGAATAACCGCTCAGCTCGCCCTTGGTCTGCACCACGCGCACGCCGACGGTGCCTTCGACCGGGATGGTGCCGGCCGTGAAACCATACTTGGCCTTGGTGTAGATGGCGTAGGTGGTTTCCTGGTTGTTGAACTGGGACAGCTTGTCCTCCGCCGACTTGCTGCCATCGCCGAACAGCTTGCGCAGGTCGCCGATGTTGTCGTGCATGAAGCCCGCGCACGGGGTGACCCACGAGGCCATGCCGTAGTCGCCCGCCATCGGCATCGAATTGCAGGCCAGGCCGGGCACCGAGTTCAAGGGAATATTGCCCGGCGCCGGACGGAAGCCGTCCAGCTCGTGCACATACGCCGCGGTGCGCCTGGCGACGCGCACGCCGGTCGACACGTCCTTGATGAAGCCCTCTTCTTCCGGGGTCCAGGTAGCGTCCGCGCGCCAGTCGCTTGCGCGGCTTTCCGCATGGCTGTGGTTGTCGAAGAAGGTGGCGACCCGGTAATTGTTCGGGTTGGTCATGTCGTAACCGGGGTAGGAGAATTGCGCTCCGCCGTTCACATACGTGTTGCCGGTAATCGTTGGCGGCGCCGCCACCAGGTCGACGATCGGATACTCCTGGCGCACCTTGCTCAAGGTACGCGCCAGTTCGGTCGTCACGCGCCACGTCGGCGACGCATTCCAGCGCGCACCGATGGCGCCCTGGCTGCCCAGCGAGTAATCGTGCGGCGCCTGGGTCGAGCCCAGCGCGAACGGGTTGCTGTTGACCGAGGTTGCGGTCTGCACCTGGTTGGTGCCGGGAAGCAGGGTGTAGCTGGAATTCTTGTTCAGGCCGAGCGAGCCGACATAGAACTGGCGTTCGGCATCGTGATGGATTTCGGTCGAAATGCCTTCGGCAAAGAATTCGAGGGCAGCATTCGGGCGCCACTGCACGGCGAAGTTGCCGGCCACGCGCTTGCGCTGGCCCTGGTACAGCACATGGCCCAGTTCGTCCGGCGCGGAAATGCCGGCGCCGATATCGGCCGCGCGGTCCTTCGGCGGCGAGTTCCAGGTGATCTCGTCGTGATAATTGCCGTCCTGGTAGGACAGGCCGACCAGCGCGCCGATCTCGCCGTAGCCGGTTTTCCAGCGGTTCGAGATCATGCCCGACAAGTTCGGATCGTTGGTTTTCGACTTGTCGCGGTTTTCCACGCGTGCGGTCAGGCTCGACGCGAAGCCTTTGGCGTCGAACGGACGCGCGGTGCGCACGTCGATCACGCCGGCGGTGCCGCCTTCGACCATCTCGGCGCCCTGGGTCTTGTAGACGTCCACCCGCTGCAGCATGGCGGCCGGAATGTCGGCCAGGTACAGGCTGCGCCCGGCCGGGCCGGCGGTAAACATTTCGCGCCCGTTGAGGAGCGTCACCAGCCCCGGCAAGCCACGGATGACGACATCGCTGGCCTCGCCGTTCTGGCGGCGAATCTGCACGCCGGTGATGCGGCCGAGCATTTCGGCCACGTTCTTGTCGGGGAACTTGCCGGCTTCCTCGGCGACGATGGAATCGATCACTTCATCGGAATTGCGCTTGATGGCCTGGGCGCTCTGGGCTGCCTTGCGAACGCCCGAGACGGTGACCACGCTGGTGGTGTCGGCGGGAATGGCATCCTGCGCCCATACCGAGGCAGCGCTGAGCATGCCGGCGCCGGCCAGGGCCGCCACGATCAGCTTCAAGGTCAAGGGGCTACGGGAAATGGCCGCGACGGGGCCTTGTGCGTGCGATGTCATACGTCTCCTTGGCGTTCTCTAGTTATATGATTCTTGGGTATTTTTAGCCCTTGAACCCGATATTAAGGAAAGCCAAAGAATCAATCCAATCATATTTTTCGGGTTTTCGATACCGTTTTCGATATGACATCGATCACGCCATCGAGAATTCCCCCGTTCGCCATACGCTGTTTTACTGACGAGCAGCCGACATGAATGTCGGGCGATTGCAGCAGCCGCTGCAAGGCGTCGGCCAGGGTGCGGGTACTTGCACGCTCTGCCTTCAGCGTCAATCCGGCATGCAGCGCCGCGACGCGCACCCCGTTATCGAACTGATCGTAGGCCATCGGCACGATCAGCTGCGGCGTACCGGCACGCAAGGCGACCGCCGTGGTGCCGATGCCGCCGTGATGCACCAGCGCCGCCGCGTCCGGCAACAAGGCCCCCAATGGGCAGTAATCCTGCCAGAACGCCATTGGCGGCAAGTTTGCCGGCACCTGCGCCCGGTGCGGCGTGAGGAACACGATGCGCTTGCCCAAGCGCGTCGCCGCCGCCAGTGCGTTAGTGAAGAACGCGGCGGCGTGCAGGTTGGCGGTTCCGTGGGTGACAATGATCGGGGCACTGCCGGCGCGCATGAACTGCGCCAGCGCCGGCGCGATGGATGCATCCGGATGCGGATCGTACAGCGGAAAGTCGCCGCACAGCAGCGGCGACGGCCAGTCGGGCTGGCGCGCGCCGAACCATTCCGGAAACAGGGTCACCGACAGGTCGGGCGCGCTGACCATCTCGTCCATGTAGCTGGCAATGGGAGCGCGGCCCTGCGCTTGCCGGGCCGCGTTCAGGTCGGGCACGACAACGGGATTGATGGCCGTTGCCTCGACCATGTTCCAGAGCCAGCGCTTCACCTTCAAGGGCATCCAGCCCGGTATCGGGAACGGCCCCAGCACCGGCAGGTCGTGCACCGTGCGCAGGTTGGACGGCGCCAGGTAGCCGGCAACGATCTGCAAGCCGGGACGGTCCGCACGGCACAAGTCGGCATGCGCCACGGCCAGGGGATGCACCAGCAGCACGCATTGCCGGTCGCGGGGCAAAGCCGCGACAAAAGCGCGCATCGCCTCCATGCCCGGCCGCATGGCGCGCCAGACCACGCCGAAGCCGCGGCGCGGATGCCACAGGTCGGGATCGTCCAGCACCGCCGGATCGGCCGGCAGCGGATGGAAGGCCAGGCCGGCCTGGCGCACCAGCGCGTCGTGCATGAGGGGCGCCAGGACGGTCACCGCGTGACCACGCTCGCGCAGCCCGAGCGCGAGCCGCAGGAAAGGAAACAGATCCCCGGCCGAGCCGATGGTGACGACGAGGATATGGGGCAGAACGGTGGTGCTGTCAGACATGGGGCGCTTCCCTGTAGTGAACCTGGCGCCGACCATCATACAGCGCCGGCGCCGTGTCTCACCACGCCGGGTGTCCACGCCGGGTGCCAAGTCTGACGTTCGGACACGGGCTGAATCATCGCTGCGGAACGGAGAGACAATAAAAAAAGCCCCGACGACATTGCGTCAGGGCTTTTCCGCTCAGCCTGCGGCCATGTGCGGCCAAGATGGGCCGCCGTGCCGCACGCCGGTACGCTTAAGGCTGGTACGCGATGTACTGGATGCCCCGGCTGATCGCTGGTGCGACCCCGGCACGGTTTTCCGGGCTGTCGCTGAAGGAAAACAGCACGTCGGCGCGTGTGAGTGCGCCACTATTGAGATAACCAACCCAAAATTCCAACCCGGCCGCATCCGGCGCGCGGTGCAGGACGTTGTTATAGAGCTTGGTAACGAAATCCGCATTGGTTGGATTGCTACCGTACATGTTGATGAATTCCGCGCTCTGCATGAAACCGGCCGCCATCTGCTGCGACGTCATGCCATTGACATCAGCGTGATACATCCAGAAACCCAGTCCCGGCAGATCCGGCGCGCGATTGAATGCCGCCTGATACAGACGGAAGGTTTTTCCGGCGCTTCCCTCCAGGTCCAGCGCAACCCAGGCGTTAGTGAATTTCAGACGCGCGGTATCGGCCAGGTCGAAGGACAGAGCCGTGTTGTTGTAGCTGACATCGCGTCCCGTATTGTCCCTGACCGTAAAGCCGCTGGCGGTCTGGGTGATTGTGTAGTTACTCAACGGGCCAGTGAACAAACCGGTCTCCTGGAACGCTTTCGAAGCGCGGAAGGACGCCATCGCGGCACTCGTTTCGGTATGCACGCGTGCATTGTCGCCATTCGTAGGATTGCCGGTCGGCAGTCCGTTCGGCACCTGCCCGATGTTGCCGATCTTCGACGTTGCCACGTCAAACGAACGCAAAGGCGACGAAAAGAACGGATAGCGGGCGCACGCCACCTGTTCGGACTGGCATTTGCTCGGATACGCCATCACGGTGTACCAACCCTTGCTTGAATTGACATAGCCTTGGCCATAGCTATACGGTGCGCTACCTGCCGGTACCACAAAAGGATCGTGGGAGGCGCCGAACAGATGTCCCAGTTCGTGCGGCAGGCTCAGATTGCTCATCCCGCAGCTGCGCGTCACCACCACATGCGCCAGCGTGGCCACCGGGCCGATGTTGGCCGCCATGCCGCAAATCGACGTGCCGTTCGCGGTGGTCGTTTCCGTCAACAGCACCACCGCGTCGGCGGCATAGGTATCGCGCATCGGCCCCATGGTGGCGGAAAGGGTCGCCATATCGGTCTGGACGTTGGCCGAATCGTTCATACCAGCCGGACCGGAGTAGACCAGGCGAATCCGCGTGCCGATTCCCGTGTTGCCATACGCCCCGTTGGCGCCGTCAATCATGTTTTGAACCTGGGCGGCAATACCGCTACCTGCGGCGGCCGCGGCCTGATTCGTGTAGATCACCGCCACATCGACCTTCTTGAGCAGGGTACCGCCGCCGACGTTGCCAACCGCCATGGCCGACATCTTCGCGTCGGCGCTACGCGCAGGCAGTTCACGCGCAGAAGAGCGCGACGGCGTCAGACCACCGTGATCCGATGGCAGATTGGCCGGATCGAGCTCGCGCAGCTGATGCGTGCCGCTGGCGTCGGACTGGATCTGGTACGAACGGGTGCTCTTGCCATCGATGACGAACAAGGTACCCGCCACGTAGCCGTCCACCACCGTCAGGATGGCCTGGCTCATCGGAGTGCCGCTGACATGTCCGTACCAGGTGTAGCTTTTCTCGGTGCGCTGGTCGATCCGGTCCATGACCAGCGTGACGACCTTGCCGTCAAACAGTTCCACATCCAGCTTCTTCAGGTTGCTTTTACTGAGATTGCCGAAATTAATCGTCACCGCTTTTGCCCGCTTGACGAATTTTTCCGCCGGCCTGGCCGCCGCTCCCTGTGCCGTCGGCGCAGCCGTTGCGGCCGGCGCACTGCCGAACAACGTCGGGTTTGATTGTGCCTGGGCAAGCGAGCTGGCACTGAGGGCAGCAAGCAGCAGCATCGTTGTTGAATGAAGTCCGGTCATGTTGTCAGTCTCTTTCTTTTAGTTAATATTTAATCCGTCGCATTTATTAAATGCAAGTAAAGTGTAGAGCGTTTCAAAAATGAAACCAAGATAAAATGTCAATTTTAAATTTATCTACATATTTATTAAGTATCAACAAAATCAAGAGGTTTTGTGCTTAATTACATTCCTCCCTGTGGCATGAATGTGCGTGAATACGGCAACGGGCTGCCCTATATGCACACGGCATGATGCGCGCAGCGGACGACGATAAGAACTGTCGTTTATCGCATCATTCTTTATGCATAATCCAGGCCGGACGTCGCACTCGCCTATTCCCGCGAATCGTCGATGTCCGCCTTTCCGGTATCCTATCCAGTCCCAATATCAACCGAAAGGACTCCCCCATGCGCTTGACCCGCTCCCCGCTGCTCGGTACCACGGTTCTGGTCGCCGCAATGCTGGTCTCAACGGCGCACGCCGGACCGCGCCCCGAGGCCGCGACGGCATCTCCCGCCCGCGCCGCCCAGCCCGAAAAGCAGCTGCGCGCGCTGGTTGACGCCTTTTATGCCGCCCGCGCCCAGTTCGATCCCTTGCTGATCACCGCTAACGGCGACAGCCGTTATAACGGTCAACTTGGAATGAGTATCTCGCCCACGAACCGCGCCCGGCAATTTGCGGTATACCGGCGCATGCAAACGCAATTAAAAGCCATCGCCCGCACTCGCCTGACGGAAAAAGACAAGCTGAATTACGCTCTGCTGGCATTTGAACTCGACAGCGGCCTCAGCCTCGAAAAGTTCCCCGAGCACCTGCTGCCGCTGAACCACTTCGACAACGTTCCCGGCACCTTGGCCAATTACGCCAGCGGCACCGGTTCGCAACCCTTGAATACCGTGGCCCAGTACCAGGATTACCTCAATCGCCTGAACCAACTGCCCGCGTGGATCGACCAGGCCATTGCTAACATGCGCGAAGGCGTCAAGCGCGGCATCGTGCAGCCGAAGGCAATCACGGTGGCGATGCTGCCCCAGTTTCAGCAACTGCGCAGCGCCACGCCGGAAGCGAATATCTTTTATACGCCGATCAAGAACCTGCCGGCCGCATTTTCGCAGGCGGATAAAGACCGCCTCACTGCCGCCTATCGCAAAACGGTCGCCACGCGCCTGTCCCCTGCCCTCGACCGGCTGGCGGCTTACCTGGAAAAAGACTACCTGCCCGCCAGCCGCACTACCGACGGCTGGAACGCGCTGCCCAATGGCGCCGCGTGGTACCAGGCGCAGATCAAGGACCGCACCACGGTGTTGATGAATCCCGAAGAGATTCATCAATTGGGATTGAAGGAAGTGGCGCGCATCGGGCAGCAATGGGCGGTGCTCGGTCCCAAGCTCGGTTACAGCGGCCTGCCGGCGGCGCTGCCGCAATGGGTCGAAGCGCAGGGCAAATTCAAGTCCTTCAAGACCGAGGCGGAAGTGCTCGACGCGTATCGCCAGATCGACAGCAAGGTCAAGACCAAGCTGCCCGCGCTGTTTTCGCTGCTGCCGAAAGCGCCGCTTCAATTGCAGCTGGAGCCCGAACTGACCCGCGCCACGGCATCCGACCATTACACGCCGGCGGCGGCCGACGGCTCGCATCCGGGGGTGTTCTGGGCGGTCGTGAACGACCCCAAGGATTACAGCCGCACCGGCATGGTCACCTTGTACCTGCACGAAGGCCAGCCCGGCCACCATTTTCATGCGGGGTTGCTGAAGGAACTCGACGTACCGGATTTCCGCAAGTTCAATACCGAAAATCCGAATATCGGCGCGTTCACCGAAGGCTGGGCTCTGTATGCGGAAACGCTGGGGCACGAATTCGGTTTGTACGACGATCCGGAAGCGTATTTCGGGCACCTGAACGATGAATTGCTGCGCGCGGTCCGGCTGGTGGTCGACACCGGCATGCACGCCAAGGGATGGACGCGCGAGCAAGCCATTGCGTACGCCAGCAAGACGCTCGGCTACAGCGAGGCGCGCGCCAAGAACCAGATCGAGCGTTACATGGTGTGGCCGGCGCAGGCATTGAGCTACAAGATCGGCGCGCTGAAGATCCTGGAATTGCGCGAGCGGGCGCGCACGGCGATGGGCGACAAATTCAGCCTGCCCAAGTTTCATGAAGTGGTGATCGGCGACGGCACCTTGCCGCTGCCGTTGCTGGAAGCGCGCGTGGATCGCTGGATCGCGTCGGCGAAATAGCGGAAGCGCCTGACGAGAGACGTTTTCTGGCCTGATGCGTGGTTTGGTTATAGTGGCGTTTTATCTGCTAAAGGAAATTGAACTGAATGCAAGCATCCCGTTATCTCGTCATCGACTTTGAAGCCACCTGCTGCGACAAGGGCACGGTGCCACGCGACCAGATGGAAATCATCGAAATCGGCGCCGTCATGGTCGACGGCGCCAGCCTGGCCGTGATCGATGAATTCCAGATCTTCATTCGTCCGGTGCGCCATCCGCAGCTCACGCCGTTCTGCACCACCCTCACTTCGATTGAGCAGAAGGACGTGGACAGTGCGCCGCTGTTCGACGACGCGATTGCCAGCTTCAAAACCTGGCTGTATCAGTACAGCGACTTCGTTTTCTGTTCCTGGGGCGACTACGACCTGAAACAGCTGCACCAGGACTGCGCCTTCCACAGGCTGCCCTATCCGGTCAGCGCCTCGCACGTGAACGTCAAGCGCCTGATGGCGGAGCGCCAGAAGCTGTCCAAGAAGCCGGGACTGGGCGAAGCCATCCGCCTGGCTGGCATGAAGTTCGAAGGCGCGCACCATCGCGGCATTGACGATGCCCGCAATATTGCGCGCCTGCTGCCTTACATTTTCGGCGAAGCGCGCCTGCGCCAATAATGGTGTTTTCCGTACGGCGCCAGTCGGATGCGGATGCCCAAGACGTCGTGATGTTCCTATTATTTGTTGGCCGTGCTGCATGCCGGCTGACCCAGCTCGGCAAGAAGAAGTGCATTCTTTTGCTGGCGTTTTCTGATCGCGTCCCCGAATTCGGTGATATCTTCACTACCGAGATAGTCCAAGAGCGCTAGCCATTCTCGTTGGCGTACAGTCATGGCCTCAGCTGCAGCATCCGGTTTGATGTGATCAGTCAACAAATAGATCCCCGAGATACCAAATCCTTTGGCTAATGCTTCGACCGTTTCCAGCCTGGCAGATACCTCAGCTTTGCGAAGGCGGTCGACTGTACCTCGCCCCACACCTGAACGGCGTGCGACTTTATCGTCAGTGTCAAGGCCAGTGATGGCCATCAAGGTCGACAAATTCTTTGCTAAGATCTCAGCTAATGTCATAAACTAATTTTTGCTTCTGCTAACGGCCGGCCAAGTAGCGGGCGCCGAAGCTTAAGCATCCAGCATTACTGCTAAAGCTTTAAGTTTTTCCACATGCATCTGCTCGAGCCGGCTGCATATACGCTGCACTAATGCTTCCTTCGTTAGGTGATCAGCAATGGGTAGGACAAAAGGAACGTCTAATGACATGGCAGGTAACCGATAGTCGCGTTCTAGCCTTCTGGCAGCCTTTTCTCCGAACGATGCCGTTCCAGATAATAACTGCGAAATATAGCTCCGATCGTCAGTTTTGATTTGACGTCCCGCCAACGCCGCTCTTAACCGCTCTTGTCGTGTCTGCTTGTCCACTTTTCTCCATCTAAATGATTTATACAGTTTCGCCTCTACGAAACTGCAATTTGGTGCTCATTAGTGTCGCCATATTGATCGCTAAAATGTTAGCCAAGGTCATACAGTCTATTCTGCTGGGTAGATTATCCAACGGTTGCCCGTTAAGAAAGGGTTGCAAGCGCCGCTTCGATCAGCTCGTTTTTGTCCGCTGGCGGAGCTGACCTGGCAGCTCTCAAGAAGATGCACGCCTTACTTGCCCTCAGAAATTTTTGCTTCGACAGGGGAGCCTGAACATCTGGCGGGACACCATCGCCGAACATTAGCCAAACAGGAGAGATATCCAATAACAAGCAGAGGCGCATCATCTTGTCGGCATCTAACATGCGAATGTTGCCGTTCTCCCACTCGGAAATGCATGGGACCGAAACCTTGAGCCCCTTAGCTAGAGCTGTCATAGTAAGGCCGCGAGCAAGACGGGATTGAACTAGCCGACTATTCCAAGTCTCTTCGATGGTATCGGGCGCAGTGACGGTTTTTAGCAGATCAGCAGACATCAGATTTTCCTTTACAACTTCAAGCCGAGGACAACCGACAAAGTGGTCAGCTTCTCATCCGGCAGAGATGCGAGACCCAAAGGAGCCGGTGAAGGTGGCCAATTGCCTGCCCTGAAGCCGACCGAGAGGAGTCAAATTGGGTCAGCCAAAGGCGGCCTCTCGCTTACCGGACCCCTCGTTAAGTTGGTGAGCTGAAACCAACATTACGAACTCGGCGTCGCAAAAATTGCTCGCGTCGAAAGCTGGGAATAGCCCTTCCGATTGGATTCCCGGACACTAACCGATTCGGCATCCAGGCTGTGCTGACCTCAAGCGTGTCTCCCTCAAGCTTGTGATCAGCATCGCGCCCAGTCATCCTTCCTCCCGTCGTATCGCGAATGCATGCTCAAGTCCTCATTTCTCTTACTGCCCTTTCCAAATTCGCCCGCATAATCACGCGATGAAACGGCGCAATCGTCGCAAGATAGATACGTCCCAGCCTGTTATGGCAATGCACCACCGTGGCCGCGAGCAGCTCGCGACCATTTGCCGCATCGGCGCGAAGTTGGATGGTGACGCGAAAGTCCAGATGCCGGTCATCCGCGCCCATGACCAGCTCCGTCGCGCTCTTTGACAGCAGCGGCAAGTAGCCGATAACCAGCCCACGCTCCGCTCCGGCAAGACCGACGGCGCGAGACGATGCGACGCCGACTGTCGCCATCACCATATCGCGGACACGCGTGAGCGCACGAATCCACCCCGCCTGGCGCTCGAACGCGGTGCGTGCCAGCACCTCCAGATCATCGCTCGCCTCCACCGGCAGTTGAATGGCAAAGGCGTCCGACAGGTCCGCGTTCGCGTAAAGTGGGGCTAGCACGCTGTTGCCGGGCATGGGTACAGCGCGCGCTTTGGTCGAGGTCGTGTTCTGGGGGAGTTTCATGGTGTCCAAGAGTCTAATCGTGAGAGAGGCTCATCGATGCCGGCGGCCAAATCTCGATCAATGGGTTGCCGCGAGTCTGCCTGCAAGCGGACGACCACGACAGGTTGCTGGTGGCCGATCCCGGCCGTTGAGATCAGCATAACAGTTTGTCAAAGCGAAAAAGTCACGAACTGTCACAACGGACCGCTCTCGTTTGTGGCCTCGATCTCGATAAGGTCGCCGGACTGCATCTCGATTCTGGACGGGCCGCTGCTAGCCCAGCCTCAGTCCTCGGAAAGCCGGCAGCGGGGCCAAGTGGCGGTGCTCAGGACACACGGCCGAACCGAGCCGGAGTTCCCGCGTGCTGACCAGGTGCGCGTTGACTGACAGCATATGCATGCTCATCCGGTAGCGAGGGGGGAAACCGGGCGGAGCTGATGGTGGCGCCATTGCCGGGCCCTGACGCAGCTATGGTTGGATTTCCGAAACCGGCCACGACATTAAGAAAGCGCTCGCAGTCGGGTCGCGTGAAATTGCGTCAGTGCAGCTGCGATCTCGCTGTCGCCGTTACCGATGTCCAGACGCGAGGACATGGCTGATACCCGTCCCGCGCCCGAGGCGCCGCAAGCCCGCTGCTGCCTGAACACGTATCTCGTTCACGGCTTGCCGAAAAACAGATAAAACGTCTGGTTGCCGCGTTCGCCAACTCCCACCGCCACCGTGAACGGTCCCAGCGCGGTATTGACCGCGCCGAACATGGAACCGGCAAACTGGGCGCGTTCCATCTGGTCGCCATTCAAGCGCCGCGTCATCTTGCCCAATTCGACCGAACCACCGAGGTACACATTGCGCGTGCCCAGCAAGGTCGTCTTGAGCGTGTACACGCCGCGCCCGAACAGATAATCGCCGCCCAGGAACTGGCGCGCCTGGTAACCGGACAAATTTAAAAATCCACCCAGCGAAAACAATTCCATCAGCGGCAATTCGTCGCCCCACAAGTGGCCCGCGCGCCCCGCCACGCTAAACCGGTGCGGACCGCGGTTCCATGCCATTTCGTGCCCCGCTTCGAGCCGTTTGTATTCGACCGTGGCGCCGACCGAGGTCGGTGCAATCCGCGCGTTCACGAAGCTGTAATTGCCCGTCGATGGAAACACCCAATCGTCCAGGCGATCCTGCACGTATTCGACCTTGATCACGCCGATCTGGCTTTTCTCGGTAGTCAGTTGCGACACGCCGATGCTCGGGTCCGACCGTTCGGTACCGCGCTCCAGGCCCACCTTGAAGGTGCTGTCGTCATCGACGTGATTGACCAGGTCGATGCCGATGGAAGCCTGCTTGGCGCTGTAGGTCGCCACCGCCTTGTCGTTGAAGATCAGGTTATCCTTGTTCTGCGAAAAACGTACCGATGGCGCCACGTACCAGCGGCTTTCGCCGCCGAACGGCTGGTACAGCTGCGAGGTGAAGGAATTGACCTGTCCCAGCGAGACGGTATTGCGCCATTCCAGCCCGGAGCGCGTCAGCCATTTGCCGCGATGCGCCAGCAAGATCGTAAAGTCGCTGTCGCCCGCCAAATCGGTCGACAGCCGCACGCCGGCTTGCAGGTAATTCGGCCCCCATTCTTTTTCGACCGGTTCGATCACCAGGGTGCGCCCTTCTGGACCATGCTCGAAGCGGTGCGTGACGTTTTCGAAGTCGCCCGTCGAATACAGGCTGTTCATGTTCGCGTGCAGTTCCGCCGTGCTGAATGCCTGGCCCGGTTTGATCGAGAATTTGCGGTTGATGAAACTCTCGCTGACATGTTTCAGCTGTTTGGTATCGATGCGCACCGAATTGACCTTGACCACCGCCGGATGGCGCGCCGCGCGCGCGGCCAGGTGCGCCTTGAAGTCGGCCTCGGACAAGGCCAGCGGTGCCAGGCGATCGGCCACCACGCGCGCGGCAGCTTCCCCCATATCGATGGTCTTGGCGGAGTTTTCGAAGTCGGCCGCGCTGAAGGCGCCCAGCTGTGGCAGGATCAGCACGTCTTTCGGCGTCAGCTCGCGCAGCGACGCTTCGACGTTCTGCTCGGTGAGGATGTTGAGCATCTGCTGGCCCACGCCAAAGGCGGACACGATCTGGTCGCGCTTGAGCAGCGGCGTGCCAAGGTTGACGGCAATCACAATGTCGGCGCCCATGGCGCGTGCCACGTCGACCGGCAGGTTGCGCACCAGTCCGCCGTCGAGCAGCGCGCGGTCGTCGATCTCGACCGGGGCGAACACGCCCGGCACCGACATGCTGGCCCGCATCGCGCGCGCGATGCCGCCGCGTTCGAGCACGACCATCTTGCCGTTTTCGATATCGGTGGCAATCGCGCGAAAAGGGATGTCGAGCTCGTCGAAGTGGGTGACGTCGCCGGTTTTGGCGGCCAGGGTATTGAAGAAGAATTCGATCTGCTGACCGTAGTTCAGGCCGCGCGGCAGGCGCATTTCGGCGTCGGAAAAGCCGATCTCGCCGCTGACGATGTTCTTGCGCTCGGTTGCCTTGGCGTAGGTCGAGCGTTCCAGGCGCGGCGGGCTGTCGGTGAGGACATTGTTCCACTCGACGGCGGCGATGCGTTTTTCCAGCTCGGCCGGACGGTTGCCCATGGCGTAGGCGCCGGCCACGATCGAGCCCATGCTGGTGCCGACGACGTAATCGACCGGGATGCGCATTTCTTCCAGGACCTTGAGCACGCCGATGTGGGCCACGCCGCGCGCGCCGCCGCCTGATAACACCAGGCCGATTTTAGGGCGGTGGGGTGGGTCGGCGGCGAGGGCGGTGGCGTGGAAGACGGCGAGGAAGAGGAGGACGGAGGCGTGGAAGGCGCGCATGAATTGGGGAGGTTAGGTTGAATGACCTCCGTCGTTCCCGCGCAGGCGGGAACCCAAGTTCGTGCCGATGCTATTAGCGGCACAACGATCTTGGGTTCCCGCCTTCGCGGGAACGACGCACTA
>DASVVC010000074.1:0-48252 GCA_036386755.1 Telluria sp. | reverse complement strand
GCTGGCGGTTCTTGGTGGCTTCCTGCTGCGCCAGTTCATTGTCGCGCTGCAGTTGCTCACTTGGGTCGTTGGTGTGCTTGGTCATAGAGCCTCCTGTTTGTTTGAGACACAACAATACGCCCCGCCCGCCAACTGTTCCGTTCGCCACCCCACGTAAGCGCCTATTTCTTTCCTAAGGCACAGTTTGAGGCGGCAGGCGCGCCAGTACCGTCTTGAACGGCAGCTTGCGCGCTTGCGGCGGATCCAGCAACGCGTCGATGCCCTCGTAGGTCTCGGTCGCCAGCGCCCAGCCCAGCGGGGTGTCGTTGGCCGAGTGCATGCCGAACCACAAAAATCGCTCCGGTCCGGCGGGCAGGATCACCGCCATGTCGCGCAACCCGGCCGTGACGGCAAAGGTGGCGCGCGCCGTCCGTGTGTTGAACAGTCCCAGCGGCGGGGCCAGCAGTTCCGACAAAAACGTGGTGTCCATGCGCGCCGTCACCGGGTCTTGCTTGCCGGAAGGCGCGAGCGCCCGCGGCGAATTGCTGATGACGATCACGGCCGTGTCGATGTCGTAGCCGCGTTCGCGCCACTGCGTCAGCTTGGGGCGCATCGCGAACAGCAGGTCGCGCACCGATTCGACGCCCGAGTTCTCGAAGTAGCCGCCGTCGATCACCCTTCCCCACGGCCGCCGGTCGCGCCCCGCTGCGCAGGCCACCAGCGCCTTGCCCTCGTGGCAGACCGACACCGTGCCCGCCGGGCTGAGGTAGCTGAAACGCGCGCTGTTGTGCACCGCCGTGGCCAGGCTCATGCGGCGCAGGTCGAGCAGCGGGTCGAGCGCGTCGTAGGCGTCCGGAAAGCGCCCGTCGATCATCAGGTCGCTGGCGATGATGCGGTTGCCGCCATCGACCAGGGTGGCGTTGAGCAGCAGCGAGGGCACGTTCATGGCGCTGTCGCCGGCCCACAGCTGGTCGAAGCGCCGCCCGAAGCGGCCATTGCCGGTGGCGCTTTCCCAGCCCTGGGCCCAGGCCGCTTCCATCGCGCGCGCCCGGTCCGCCGGTGGAACCGCGAACGGCAAAAAGCGTTGCAGCATGTCCGGATACAGGGCGTAGCCGAGCGTGGGCGACAAAAAATCGCGCTGCAGGACGTTGCGCATGCAGGCCTGGTAGGCGCCATCGCGCTCGCCGCGCGCGCACGGGGCGCTGGCCAGGCCGCCGCTGCCGGCGTCGGCCACCAGGGCGGCGAAGGCGCTGCTGCCCAGGCTGCCGCCGGAAACGCCGCTCAGCGCGAACAGATGGCGTCCGAAGCGCGCCTGGCTGTCGTCCTGGAGCTTGGCCAGCACCATGCCGGCCCAGTAGGCGGCGCGGATGCCGCCGCCTTCGGCCGCCACCACGAACAGCGGAAACGGCCGCCCCGGCACCAGCGCGCCGCTGTCCACGCGCGTTTGCAGCCAGGCGTCGAGGTGCTCGTCGATCGGGCGCCGCATCACCGGCGGATCGCCCGCGCTGGCCGGCAGCAGCTTGACCTGGTGGTTATCGTTCCACAGGCTGAACACGATGAACAGCAGCAGCGGCAGCGCCGCCATCGACGGCAATTTGGCTTGCTTGAAGTAATACGTCAGCACCAGGTCGCCGAACAGGATCCAGCTGGCGAAAGCGAAGCACAGCAGCGCCGGCGCGGTAACAAAGCGCGTCACTTCGACCGGCCACAACCAGACGGCGAACAGCAGCGCGAAGGTCAGCACGATGGCGATCGACACCGTCAGCACGGTGCGCTGTTGCAGGGACTCGAAGCGGATCGAGGTGGTCTCTCCCTCGAAGCCGCGAAAGCGCGACGCGAACCACGCACGCCGCTTGACCACGAACACGCCCATGGCGAAGGCGGTGGCGAAGCAGGCCAGCGCCAGCACCGGCTGGCCCATGCGCTGGAACTGGATCGACAGCACGCTGGCCGGCACGATGCCGAGAAAGCGCGGCAGCCACATGCGGATGCTGTTGACGAAGGGCGTGTCGGTACGGTCCAGCAGCGAGGTGCCGTCGAACACGCGCCCGAGGGTCAGGCGCGCGCTGTACCAGGCGGCGGTGGACCAGCTGGCGACGGCGAAGATAAATACCGGAAAAGTCCAGCCGGGATGGCTGACCAGGCGCAGCGATTCGGCGCCCTGGGGGATGAGGACCAGGCCGGCCGAGCACAGCAAGGTGAGGCTGAAACTATAGACGCAGCGCCACAGGATGGAGCCGACTTCCTTGCCGCGTTCGCCAACGACGCGCACGATCGTGACCATGGGTTCTCCTAGGGGTCAGACCCCGGTTTTTCTAAGGGGTCAGACCCCGGTTTTTCCGTTGGGGGTCTGACCCCGGTGTCAGAGGCGGAGGCAAGCGAGGGGTCAGACCCCGGTTTTTCCTTTAGGGGTCTGACCCCGGTGTCAGAGGCGGAGGCAAGCGAGGGGTCAGCAAGTGGCCAAGAACCGCCAAGCCCTCCCCTACCGCATCGCTAGCGCCTGCCGCTTCTTCGGCGGCGCAAACGCCCGGTCCAGGTCCTCCAGGTCGAACGCAGTGAGCACCACGTCCAGCGCCGCCCGGTTCTCGCGCACATGCGCCGGATCGGCCGCCTTGGGAATGGCCACCACCCCGTCCTGCCGCAACAGCCACGCCAGCGCAATCTGTCCCGGCGTACACCCATGCCGCTGCGCCACCGCCACCAGCGCCGGATTACCCAGCAACAGCGCGCGCTCACGGCCCGCCGACTCCAGCGGCGAATACGCCATCACCGGCATGCCCTGCTTGCGCGACCACGGCAGCAGATCCCACTCGATGCCGCGCTTGACCAGGTTGAACAGCACCTGGTTGACCGCAATTCCGCGCCCGCCCGGCAACGCCTCGGCCTCCAGCATATCGCCCAGGTCGAAATTACTCACCCCGAAATCGAGGATCTTGCCTTCCTTTTGCAGCGACTGGAACGCGTCGAGCGTTTCCGACAGCGGCACCGCCCCGCGCCAGTGCAGCAGGTACAAATCGATCCGATCGGTCCCCAGCCGCTGCAAGCTGCGCTCGCACGCCGAGCGCACGCCGCGCTTGTCGGCATTGTGCGGATAGACCTTACTGACGATAAACGCCTCGTCGCGCCGCCCGGCAATGGCCGCGCCTACCACTTCCTCGGCCCCGCCCTCGCCATACATCTCGGCCGTGTCGATCAAGCCCATACCCAGATCCATGCCCAGCTGAAGCGCGCCGATTTCGGCCTGGCGCCGCGCCGGGTCTTCCCCCATGTTCCATGTGCCTTGTCCGAGCGCGGGGATGACGCTTCCGGACCGCATCGTCACAGTTTTCATCTCGCAAGATCCCATCGCTGTTGCGCAAAGATCATTCTAGAGGAAAAAGCCACTGTTGGTTCAAATGGCATCAAGCCCGCCGGCGGCGCGGCAGCGGCGATACAACAGCAAGGGACAGCAGGAAGGGAAAGCATGCCCCGGCCAGGACGGCCGGGGCGAGAGGCAAAGCAGATTACAGCTTGATGAAATGCTCGCGGTAGTAGCGCAGCTCTTCGATCGATTCGATGATGTCGGCCAGCGCCGTGTGCTTCTGGTGCTTCTTGAAGCCGCTGACGATTTCCGGCTTCCAGCGCTTGCACAGCTCTTTCAGGGTCGATACATCGAGGTTGCGGTAGTGGAAAAACGCTTCCAGCTTCGGCATGCCGCGCACCATGAAGCGGCGGTCCTGGCAGATGGTATTGCCGCACATTGGCGATTTACCGGCAGGAACGAAGTCCTTCAGCCAGGCGATCAGCGCGGTTTCGGCTTCGGCTTCGGTCACGGTCGAGGCCTTGACGCGCTCGATCAGCCCGGAGCGCCCGTGGGTGCCCTTGTTCCAGGCATCCATCTTGTCGAGCGTTTCGTCCGACTGGTGGATGGCGAACACCGGGCCTTCGCCCAGGATGTTCAGGTGCATGTCGGTGACGACGACCGCCACTTCGATGATGCGGTCGGTATCGGGCTCCAGGCCCGTCATTTCCATGTCCACCCAAACCAGGTTGAACTCATTTGGGCGCTGTAACGCGGCCGGTGCTGCTAAATCAGTGGCATGTGACATAATTCTCTCTTGGCCTAAACAATCCTGCATTTTCTCACAGGCACAGAATGTCTTCACTCGCGTTTTCGATATTGTTCGTTTCTTTCTTCATTTTGAGCCTGTTGCTGCGCTTTTGGCTGTCCACCCGCCAGTTGCGCCACGTGATGGCGCAGCGCGCTGCGGTCCCGGCCGATTTTGCCGAAAAAATCCCTCTCGCAGCGCACCAGAAGGCGGCCGACTATACCGCCGCCAAGATCCATTTTGGCCTCATCAGCCTGCTGTTCAGCAGCGCCGTGCTGATCGGTTTCACCTTGCTGGGCGGGCTGCAATGGATCGCCATCGCCCTGCTGCCGCACACCGGCAACGGCATGACCTTCCAGATTGCCCTGTTCATCGCCTTTGCCGCCGTGAGCGGCGTGCTCGACATGCCGTTCGACTACTACCGCCAGTTCGTGCTGGAAGAACGCTTCGGCTTCAACAAGATGAGCCTGGGCTTATGGATCACCGACGCTCTCAAAGGCACGGGCCTGGGCCTCGTGCTGGGCCTGCCGCTGATCTGGGTCGTCCTGCAACTCATGGAAAAAAGCGGCAACCTGTGGTGGGTCTACACCTGGCTGGTCTGGATCGCCTTCCAGCTGATCATGATGGTGATCGCGCCGACCCTGATCATGCCGCTGTTCAATAAATTCGAACCCTTGAAGGATGACAGCCTGCGCCAGCGCATCGAAGGCTTGATGGCGCGCGTCAACTTTGCCGCCAAGGGCCTGTTCGTGATGGACGGTTCCAAGCGCAGCGGCCACAGCAACGCCTTCTTCTACGGTTTCGGCGCCAACAAACGCGTGGTGTTTTTCGACACCCTCGTCGCCAGCCTGACCGGCCCCGAGATCGAAGCGGTGCTGGCGCACGAACTGGGCCACTTCAAGCTGCGCCACAACCTCAAGCGCATGATCGTCGGCTCGGTCGTGTCGCTGGCCTTTTTGGCCCTGCTCGGCTACCTGAAAAACCAGGCCTGGTTCTACAGCGGCCTCGGTTTCGATCCGCTGCCGGGGGTGCCGAGCGACGCCGTCGCCCTGCTGCTGTTCATGCTGGTGCTGCCGGTGTTCACCTTCCTGTTCTCGCCGCTGACCTCGATCAGCTCGCGCAAGCACGAATTCGAAGCCGACGCCTTTGCCGCCACCCACACCGACGCGCGCGACCTGATCTCCGCGCTGGTCAAGATGTACGAAGAAAACGCTTCCACGCTCACGCCGGACCGGCTGCACTCGAGCTTTTACGACTCGCACCCGCCGGCCAGCATCCGCATCCATCAACTCAACCTGGCGATACGATGAACCTGCTTGCCCAAACCTGCCGCGCCAACGCCGCCGCCCTCGGGCCTGACGCCATTGCCGCCCTGCTGCCGCAGGTGCCCGGCTGGAGCGTCGCCGACGGCAAGCTGGCGCGCAGCTTCCCATTCAAGAATTATTACGACACCATGGCCTTCGTTAACGCGCTGGCCTGGATCAGCCACCATCAGGACCACCATCCGGAACTGACGGTCACCTACAAGGAGTGCGCAGTGCGCTACAACACCCATTCAGCCGGCGGCGCGGTCTCCGACAACGACTTTATCTGCGCGGCCAAGGCCAACGCGCTGTTCGACCAGCGGAGCGGCGCATGAGCGGCCCCACCGTGCCGGCAGCGGCGCCCGGACTGACCGGCATCATCATCGCCGCCCATGGGCGCCATTACCTGGCCGACGTGGGCGGGCGCAAGCTGCAATGCGTCACGCGCGGCAAAAAGACGAATATCGCCGTGGGCGACGTGGTCAACCTCATGATGACGTCGGAAGACCAGGCCGTGATCGAATCGATCACCGAGCGCAAGACCTTGCTGTACCGTTCGGACCAGTACAAATCGAAGCTGCTGGCGGCGAACCTGAGCCGGCTGTTCATCGTGGTGGCGACCGAGCCGGGTTTCGCCGACGACCTCATTTCGCGCTCGCTGGTGGCGGCCGAAGCGGCCGGCATCGAGGCGCACCTGATCCTCAACAAGACCGACGTGGCCGAGCTGCTGCCCAAGGCGCGCGAGCGTTTGCTCGCTTATACCTCGCTCGGCTACCCGCTGCATGAAGTGTCGGCGCGCGCCAATCCGGAGCACGCGGTGGCCACCCTGATGCCGCTGCTGGAAGGCGAGTCGTCGATTTTCATCGGCCAGTCGGGCATGGGCAAGTCGTCGCTGATTAATCTGCTGGTGCCGGACGCCGACATCGCCGTGCGCGAGATTTCGGCGGCGCTCGACACCGGCAAGCACACCACGACCTTCACGCGCCTGTATTCGCTGGGCGAACATGCCTCGATCATCGATTCGCCGGGCTTCCAGGAGTTCGGGCTGTATCACCTGAGCGAAGGAATGCTCGAACGCGCGTTCGTGGAGTTCGGGCCGTACCTGGGCGGGTGCAAGTTCTACAACTGCCGCCATCTGATCGAGCCGCAGTGCGCGATTCTGACGGCGGTCGCCGAAGGCAAAATCGCGAAATTTCGCCACACGCTGTATGGACAGCTGCTGCACGAGTCGGCGCAGACGCTTTACTGATCCGCCAGCTACGTGCCTGTCCGGATTCGCGCAGCGCCCCTGACCCGTCGTTCCCGGCCTCGCCGCCCCCCTTGGCGGGAATCCATGACACCTTCGATCAGAGTAGGTGCTATCGATTCCCGCCGAGGGTCGTCCTGGCAGGGGAACGACGGATCAGAGACTGCGCAAGGTTTAGCGTTGACGCAACCATTAGCTCCATCCCTCCCATTTGGGCATACAATGGCACCACCATCGTAAAGGGGTCCCGGCAATGGAGATGTTCACCGTCGATGTCAACGTTGCACAATGGGAGTCCGCCCTGCCCTCCCTGCGCGGCATGGAGCGCTTGCCGGTCCTGCTGCCGCTGGCCTGGCACCTGCGCCAGCGCGACCCGGCCCGCGCCCTGATGCTGGCCGGCGAAGCCCTTTCCCAGCTCCCCCTGTCCGACCTCCCGCCCGTCCAATGCGCCAGCCTGGAGGCGCGCATGCACCTGCTGCACGCCGAATGCGAATGGCTCGACGGCGCCCTCGACCTGGCTTGCGCCCACGCGCAGGAACTGCTGTCCCGCTTCACTCTCCTGAACGACCATGCCGGCTGCGCCGACGCCCACTGGCTGCTGGCCTGGATCGCGGTCGACCGCGGCGACCATGACAGCAGCGACGCCGCCTTCGCCGCAGCCGCCGCCAGCGCCTGCGCCTGCGGCGACGCCTTGCGCTGCGACCTGGCCGAAGCGGCCCTCGCGCGCTGGGCCGTGCTGCGCGACCCCGGCGCCGCCATCGCCCGCTGGGGCGAGCGCTTCGACGCCGACAGCGCGCGCCTGCACCCGTCCCTGGCCACCTGGGTCAACGACTTCCTCGGCCTGGCCGCCAGCCAGGCGGCCGACTTCGGCGCCGCCGCCGGCCACTACATGCGCTGCTACGAATCGGCCCTCGACACCGGCCAGGTACGCGCCGCCATCACCGCCGCCACCAACATCGGCGAAGACTTCACCATCCTGAACGACCACCACTCGGCGCTCGAATGGGTCCAGTGCGCACTCGAACTGGCGCGCCCCACCGGCTGGCCGCGCAGCGTGGGCGCCTGCCTGATGCACAGCGCCGACAGCCTGCGCCGCCTCGGCCAGCTCGACGCCGCCCACGACATGCTGCAGGAAGCGCTGGTGATCCTCAAACCGCTGGAAAACGCGCGCAGCTACGCCATCGCCCTGCAATACCTGGGCGACCTGTCGCTCGACCAGGGCGACTACGACGGCGCCCTGAGCGCCTTTACCGGCCTGGCGGCGCGCGCCGAAGTGCTCGACCAGTCCGACTTTCGCAGCATCGCGCGGCGCGGCCAGGCGCATGCGCTGTCGCACCTGGGCCGCGCCGCCGAAGCCATTGCGGTGGCGGCCGACGCCGCCGCCATGGCCGCCGCTCCCGGCTACGCCTACAACCAGATCGCCGCCCTGCGCGTGATGGCGCTGATCCATGCCCAGCACGCGCTGCCGGCGCCGCCCGGCATGGTCGAACCGAACCCGGTGCTGCACTACCTGCAGCAGGCCTTGTCGGTCGCCTCGACCATCGAAGGCTACACGGTGCCGGGCGACCTGTACGACGCCATGGCGCGCGAATACGCGGCCACCGGCGACTACGCGCGCGCCTACGAGGTGGCGCTGGCGGCGTCAAGCTCGCGCGAGAAAACCCACAGCCAGGAAGCGACCAACCGCGCCATCGCCATGCAGGTGCACCACCAGACCGAACACGCGCGCAGCGAGGGCTATCACCACCGCGAGCTGGCCGAATCGGAGGCGCGCCGCGCCGAGGTTTTGCAGCGCACCAGCGCCACGCTCGAACGCCTCTCGGCCATCGGCCAGGAGATCACCGCCCACCTCGACGCCGCCGCCGTGTTCCAGGCGCTCGACCGCCATATCCACGGCCTGCTCACGGCCAGCACCTTCGCCATCTACCTGATCGACGCCGCCGGCACGACGCTGCACCGCGCCTTCGGCGTGGAGCTGGGACGCGAACTGCCGAACCACGCCATTTCCCTGTCCAAGCGCGAAGCCTATTCGGTGCGCTGCCTCGACGAGCGGCGCGAAATCTACATCGAGCACTGGCCCGACGCCGAACACCGCAAGGTGGTGCCGGGCACGATGGTCAATATGAGCGCGCTGTTCGTGCCGCTGACGGTGGGCGAGCGCGCCATCGGGGTGATGACGGTGCAGGCGCCGCAGGCGCACGCCTACGGCGAGAACGAGCGCATGATTTTCCGCACCCTGTGCGCCTACGGAGCCATCGCGCTCGATAACGCCGAAGCCTACCGCCAGTTGCAGGACGCGCAAACGCAGCTGGTGTCGAAGGAAAAACTGGCGGCCCTCGGTTCGCTCATGGCCGGGGTGGCGCACGAACTCAATACCCCGATCGGCAACAGCCTGCTGATCGCCAGCACCATGCAGGAAAAAACCGCCGAAATCGAAGTGCTGCTCAACGGCCCGGGCCTGCGCCGCTCGGAGCTGGCCGCCTTCATCACCGATTCGCAAAAGGCGTCGGCGCTGGTGCTGCGCGGGCTGACCAGCGCGGCGGACCTGGTCAACAGCTTCAAGCAGGTGGCGGTCGACCGCACCACCGAACAGCGCCGCTTCTTCAACCTGCAGCAGGTGTGCCACGAGATCATCGCCACCATGATGAACCGCATCCGCGCGGCCAACCACAGCATCGCGATGGAGGTGTCGGACGCGATCGGGATGGACAGCTATCCGGGCCCGTTCGGCCAGGTGGTCACCAATTTCATCAACAATGCGCTGCTGCACGCGTTCGCCCCCAGCCACAGCGGCAGCATGCTGCTCACTGCCGCCATGCCGGTCGAGGGCCGCGTGCTGGTGGAATTCCACGACAACGGCGGCGGCATCCCGGCCGAACACCTCGGGCGCATTTTCGATCCCTTCTTTACCACCAAGCTGGGACAAGGCGGCAGCGGGCTGGGATTGTCGATCAGCTACAACATCGTCACCTCGCTGCTGGGCGGGCAGATCACGGTGGTGAGCAACGCCCAGGACGGCACCAGCTTCGTGCTCGACCTGCCTTTGATCGCGCCGGCGCATCCGGACCCGGACGTCACGGCGATTTACTGAGGCGGCGCCGCACCGGGTGCATGGGCAGGAAATAGTTGCTCCGTGAATTGATTGAATTTATAGTGGCTAAATGCACAACCCCTACCAATTGCCGGCAAGCGCGGCGCCCGCCGTCCCCCGGCATGCCGCCAAGCGGCCGATCTCAATATGGCTGTTTCTGCTGATCCTGTGGCCGGCGACCATCGCCTTTGCAATCGGCGCCATCTACTTCACCTGGCGCACGATCGGCGCCATCCACTTCGCCTGGTTTTCGAGCCCTTTTCCGGCGAGCACGAGTTACCGCCTTGCGGGTGGCGCCGCATGGCGCCTCGCCATCCTGGCGGTGATGGTCTGCGTGCTGCTCGGCACCACGCAGCGCCGCCAATGGGGGCGCTGGCTCGGCGTGCTGAGCCTCGGTGCGCTGACGGTCGGGCTGTTTTTCATACCGGAGACGACCCGCTACGCCAGCGACGCCGAACGGGTGCGCACCTTCATCGCCCCCCTCGTGCTGATGGCGGCACTGGCGGCGTGGTGGACCTACGCCTTCGGTTTTTCGCGCAAGGCGCGGCGCTATTTCGCGCAGTAGGCCGGGCATGGCTGCGGCGCCACGCTTGCCCGGCCGATGGCCGCTGGCGCCATGCGGTATAGTATGTGGTTGCCCCCGGCAAATTTTCAAAACCCTTATAATTGATCCGCAACCCTACGCCAGGGCCCGGCCGCATGCGGCTCACGCATTCAATCGTTGTGTCTATGCCTACAAATAAACCGATCAAGCATTTCCTCCAGTTTTCCGACTTTACGCTGGCCGAATTCGAGTACGTGATCGAGCGCGCCAAGATCATCAAGCGCAAGTTCAAGAACTACGAGGTCTACCATCCCCTGATCGACCGCACCCTGGTCATGGTGTTCGAGAAAAACTCGACCCGCACCCGCCTCTCGTTCGAAGCCGGCATGCACCAGCTGGGCGGCGCCGCCATCTACCTGAACACGCGCGACAGCCAGCTCGGACGGGGCGAACCGGTCGAAGACGCCGGCCAGGTCATGAGCCGCATGTGCGACATCATCATGGTGCGCACCTTCGGCCAGGACATCATCGAGCGCTTCGCCGCCCATTCGCGCGTGCCGGTGATTAACGGCCTGACCAACGAACACCATCCGTGCCAGGTGCTGGCCGATATCTTCACCTTCGTCGAACACCGCGGCTCGATCGCCGGCAAGATCGTCACCTGGGTGGGCGACGCCAACAACATGCTGTACTCCTGGCTGCAAGCGGCCGAAGTATTCGGCTTCCACCTGAACGTCGCCACTCCCAAAGGCTACGACATCGACCATTCCCTGGTGTCGACCACCCGCTTCACCGTTTTCGACAACCCGTCGGACGCGTGCCAGGGTGCCCACCTGGTCAACACCGATGTGTGGACCAGCATGGGCTACGAGAAGGAAAACGCGGCCCGCCTGGCCGCCTTCGACGGTTACATCGTCGATGGCGCCAAGATGGCGCGCGCCGCGCCCGACGCGCTGTTCATGCACTGCCTGCCGGCCCACCGCGGCGAGGAAGTCGCGGCCGAGGTCATCGACGGACCGCAGTCGGTGGTCTGGGACGAGGCCGAAAACCGCCTGCACGTGCAGAAGGCGCTGATCGAATACCTGCTGCTCGGCCGGATCCCCGACAGCGCAGAATAACAACACTATAAGCAGCACTACATCGTCAACCCAAGATTGGAATCTCCATGAGCGACATCAAAAAAGTAGTCCTGGCCTATTCGGGCGGCCTGGACACCTCGGTCATCCTGAAATGGCTACAGGATAACTACAAGTGCGAAATCGTCACCTTCACCGCCGACCTGGGCCAGGGCGAAGAGCTGGAACCGGCGCGCGCCAAGGCGATCAAGTTCGGCATCAAGCCGGAAAACATCTACATCGACGACGTGCGCGAGGAATTCGTGCGCGACTTCGTGTTCCCGATGTTCCGCGCCAACACCGTGTACGAAGGCGAATACCTGCTGGGCACCTCGATCGCCCGTCCCCTGATCGCCAAGCGCCTGATCGAGATCACGCGCGAAACCGGCGCCGACGCCATTTCGCACGGCGCCACCGGCAAGGGCAACGACCAGGTGCGCTTCGAACTGGGCGCCTACGCGCTCAAACCGGACGTCAAGATCATCGCCCCGTGGCGCGAATGGGACCTGCTGTCGCGCGAAAAACTGCTCAAGTACGCGGAAGACGCCGGCATCGCGGTCGACATGAAGCACAAGAACGGCGGCGCGCCCTACTCGATGGACGCCAACCTGCTGCACATTTCCTTCGAAGGGCGCCACCTGGAAAACCCGAGCGCCGAAGCCGAAGAAAGCATGTGGCGCTGGACCGTCAGCCCGGAAGCGGCGCCCGACCAGGCCGAATACCTCGACCTCGAATACGAAAAGGGCGACATCGTGGCCGTCAACGGCGTGCGCATGTCGCCGGCGACCGTGCTGACCGAACTCAATCGCCTGGGCGGCAAGCACGGCATCGGGCGCCTGGACCTGGTCGAAAACCGCTACGTCGGCATGAAGTCGCGCGGCTGCTACGAAACCCCGGGCGGCACCATCATGCTGCGCGGCCACCGCGCCATCGAATCGATCACCCTGGACCGCGAAGTGGCCCACTTGAAGGATGACCTGATGCCGCGCTACGCGTCGATGATCTACAACGGCTACTGGTGGGCGCCCGAGCGCGTCGCGCTGCAGACCCTGATCGACCATACCCAGCAAACCGTCAACGGATGGGTGCGCATGAAGCTGTACAAGGGCAATGTGATCGTGGTCTCGCGCGATTCGAAGACCGATTCGCTGTTCGACATGAACATCGCGACCTTCGATGAAGATGGCGGCGCGTACAACCAGGCCGACGCCGGCGGCTTCATCAAGCTCAACGCGTTGCGCATGCGCATCGCCGCCGTGGCGCGCGAGAAGCGCGGGCAGTAAGCTTTTACCAAGGCCACATACCCTTGATCCGTCGTTCCCGCGCCAAGCGGGGACGACGTTTTTGGACTGAGCAAATATTCACCGCCAAAAATTTCCCGTTCTCCACGGCGAAATGTCCCGTGCCATCCCCCAACGATGTTACATTTATAGAGAACAACATCGTACCCGGAGAGACCCCCCATGTTTAAAGACCTGAGCATCAAGAACAAGCTGTTTCTCGGCTTCGGCGCCATCGTCGCCATCATTCTGTTCCTGCTGATCCTGGCCTACAACAATTTCTCCAAGATATCCGAAGCGAGCCGCTGGGACCGCCATACCCTGGAAGTGCTGCTGGAAACCAACAAAATCGCCACGAATGTGCTGGAATTGCAAGCCGAAACCCGCGGCTTCCTGCTGACCGGCGACGAACGCTTCCTGACACCAGATATCAATGAGGAAAAATTCCTCGTAGAGAATATCCGGCGCGCCATCCAGCTCACCGCCGACAATCCGACTCAGCAGGCGCGCGTCAGGAAGCTCGACGAGCTGACCACTAACTGGCTCAACAACGTGATCCACCCGCTGATCGAACGGCGCCGCGCGATGGGCAAGGCCACCGACAGCGTGACCGAGCAGATCGTCCGCTCGCCGGAACTGGCCAACGGCTTCCAGACCGTCAGCCAGGTGCGCGCCCTGATCGACCAGATGACCGACGACGAAAACGCCCTGCTGACGGCGCGCACGCGCGAATCGGCGCAACTGCAAAAGACCATGTCGCTGCTGCTCAGCGTGGGCGGCGTGATCTGTGTGGTGTTGGCCTCGATTGTGGCGTGGATGCTGGCGCGCGCGCTGCTTAACCCGCTCAACAACCTGACCGAGGCGGTCGGCAAGATCGCCGGCGGCCAGCAGTCGGCGCGCGCGGCCGTCGTCTCGCGCGACGAACTGGGCAAGGTCACCGAAGAATTCAACCGCATGGCGCAGTCGATCCAGGACAGCCACGCCAACGAGGCCGCCGCCACCAACGCCTTGCGCGCCAATGTCGACGCCCTGCTCGACGTGGTTTCCAAGGCCGCTATCGGCGACCTGACCGGCACCGTGACCATTACCGGCAGCGATGCCATCGGGCGCATGGGCGAAGGCCTGAAAACCATGGTCGGCAACCTGCGCATCCTGCTCAACAACGTGCAAAAGGCCGGCATCCAGGTCACCACCTCGGCCACCGAAATCGCCGCCTCGGCCAAGCAGCAGGAAGCGACCGGCATCGAACAGGCCCAGACCAGCATCGAAATCCTCTCGACCACCAAGGAAATCTCGGCCAACACCACCCAGCTCCTGAAAACCATGGAAGACGCCACCGCGGTGGCCGACTACACCACCAGCGCCACCGCCGACGCCCAGCAAAACCTGAAACGCATGGACAGCACCATGCAGCACATGGTCTCGGCCACCGATTCGATCAACGCCAAACTGGCCGCGCTGTCGGAAAAGGCCAGCAACATCAACAGTGTGCTGATCACGATCACCAAGGTGGCCGACCAGACCAACATCCTATCGCTCAACGCCGCCATCGAAGCCGAAAAAGCCGGCGATGCCGGGCGCGGTTTCTCGGTGGTGGCCACCGAAATCCGGCGCCTGGCCGACCAGACCTCGGTGTCGACCTGGGACATCGAGCAGATGTTGAAGGAGATGCAGTCGGCGGTATCGGCCAGCGTGATGGGCATGGACAAATTCTCCGAAGAGATCCGGCGCAGCGTGGGCGAAGTGCGCCAGGTGGGCGAGCAGCTCTCGACCGTGATGGACCAGGTGCAAAAGCTCGCTCCCCAGTTCGACCTGGTGCTGCAGGGGATGCAGTCGCAGGCGGTGGGCGCGTCGCAAATTTCCGACACCATGATGCAGCTGAACGACGCCACCCAGCAAACCGTCGAGTCGCTCAAGGCCACCAGCGAAGCGGTGCACCAGTTGCAGTACGCCGCCAGCGACCTGCAATCGTCGGTGGCGACCTTCTCGGTCAACGCCTGAGGAGCAGGTCGATGAAAGTGATGGTCTTTCACATCGGCGCCGACCGCTACGCCCTGCCGCTGTGGGCGGTGGCGCGGGTGCTGCCGGCCGCCGCCCTGAAAGCCATTCCGCTGGCCCCGGACTGGGTCGCCGGCCTGCTCGACCTGCACGGCGATCCGGTGCCGGTGATCGACCTCTCGCGCCTGGCCGGGGTGCCGGCCGCGCAGCTCTGGTACGACACCCGCATCATCCTGGTCGACTACCCGACGGGCGACGGCGCCACGCGCCCGCTTGGCCTCTTGGCCGAACACGTGGTCGGCGTCGACAGCGTCGATGGCGAAGCGCTGCTTGAACCGGGCGTGGCCGGCGCGCCTTTTCTGGGCCAGGTCGGCGCCAGCGCGGCCGGCATGCTGCAACTGGTGAACCTCGATCAACTGCTGGCGCCGGACGTGCGCGCGCTGCTGTTCCAGCGCGCGGGGGCAGCGGCATGAACGCGCGCGACCTGCTCCAGCAAGTAACCGGCCTGAATCTGACCGAAACCGTGGTCAACCGCGCCGTCGAACGGCGCATGCAGGCGCTCCCGCTGGCCGACGCCCGCGCCTACGAACGCCTGCTGGCCACCAGCGCCCAGGAATTGACCGCGCTGACCGAACTGGTGGTGGTGCCCGAATCGTGGATGTTCCGCGATGCCGAAGCATTTGTCGCGGCCACCACCTTCATCGTGCGGCGCCTGAACGCCAACAGCGCGCGCCCGGTGCGCATCCTGTCGGTGCCGTGCGCCGGCGGCGAAGAGCCGTACTCGATGGCCATGTCGCTGCAAAGCGCCGGCGTGGCCAGCGCCGACGTCGCCATCGAGGCGGTCGACCTGTCCCAGGTGGCCCTGGCGCGCGCCCGCGCCGGGCGCTACACCCGCAACGCCTTTCGCGGGCGCCACCTCGATTTTCGCGACCGCTTCTTTACCGCGGTCGGCGCCGAATACCAGATCTGCGACGACATCCGCGGCCAGGTGAGGTTCGACCAGGCCAACCTGCTCGACCCCGCCTTTTCCAGCCGCCCGGGCTACTACGACGTCATCTTTTGCCGCAACCTGCTGATCTACTTCGACGACCCCACCGTGGCGGTGGCCATCGCCAGCCTGTCGCGCCTGCTGGCCGACGACGGCATCCTGTTCGCCGGTTACGCCGAAGTGCCTGCGTTCTGCCGCAACGGCTTTGCGGCGCTGCGCGCACCGGGTGCGTTCGCGCTCGAAAAATCCGGCGCCCATGCGGCGTGGCCGGCCCGCCTGCCCGCGCGCCAGCACGAGCGCCCGCTCATGCCGGCGCGCGCAGTGACGAGCGCACCGGCGCCGCTGCCGCCCGCGGCTCCTGCCGCGCGGCCGCCGCGCGTGGCTCCTGCGCTCGCACCACAGCTTGCCGTGCGCGCGGCGCCCGCCGACCTGCTGGCGCGCGCGCGCCGCCAGGCCGACCTGGGCGACTTCAAGGGCGCGGCCGCAGCCTGCCGCGACCTGCTGGCGACCGACCCCAATTCGGCCGATGCCTATTTCATCCTCGGCATGGTCAGCGAATGCGAACAGAAAATGGACGCCGCCGGCGACCACTGGCGCCGCTGCGTGTACCTCAGGCCGGACCATTACGACGCGCTGTGCCACCTCGCCCTGCTGGCCGAGCAAAGCGGCGACCAGGCCCAGGCGACCGCGTTCAAGCAGCGCGCCGCGCGCGTGTACCAGCGCAGTAACGGTGCCGGTAACGGTAACGGTAACGGTAACGGTAACGCTAACGCTAACGGAAACGCTAACGGCGGCGACAGCGCGCCACGCAAGGCGGCCCGATGACCAGCGCCCCCGACACCCTGCATGCGCTCGACGACCAGGATTGCTGGAACACGATCGGCGTGGCCGGCGACATGAGCTGTCCCAAGCTCGACCAGCACGTCCACTGCCGCAATTGCGACGTGTACGCCGGCGCGGCCAGGCGCAGCATGCAGCGCCCGGTCGATACGGCCTACCGCGAGGACTGGGCCGCGCTGCTGCGCCAGCCGCAGGCCGCACGCGCGCAGCACGACAGCTCGGGGCTGGTGTTTCGCCTCGGCCGCGAATGGCTGATGCTGCCGACCCACGTCGTGACGTCGGTGGCGCCGCTGGCCGCCAGCCACGCGCTGCCGCACCGCAGCGGCGGCGGCCTGACCGGCATCGTCAACGTCGGCGGCACGCTCACGCCATCGATCGCGCTGGCGACCCTGCTCGGCATCGACCAGAACGACGCCCCGCAACAGGGCGGGCGCCACGTGTTCGCGCGCCTGCTCGTCATCGTCTGGGAAGAACAGCGTTTCGCCCTGCCGGTGGCCGACCTGCACGGCATCCTGCGCTACGCGGCGGCCAACGTGGGCGCGCCGGCGGCCACCCTCAATAAAGGCCTGCAGCGCTTCATCACCGGCGTGCTGACCCACGGCGAGATGCGCATCGGCGTGCTGGACGCGCCGCTGATCGGCCACCAGCTGACAAGGCTGCTGCGATGAGCACCGGCAGCGGCGACCTCAGTCAATTCTCGATGCTGGACCTGTTCCGCATGGAGGCGGACGGCCAGACCCAGATCCTCACCGACGGCCTCTTGAGCATGGAGCGCGGCGGCGGCGACGCCGGCACGCTTGAGGCGATGATGCGCGCCGCCCACTCGATCAAGGGCGCCGCCGCCATCGTCGGCCTGGACGTCGTGGTGCAGCTGGCGCACGGCATGGAAGACGCCTTCATCGCCGCCCAGCATGGCCAGTTGCAGCTCACCCCCGCGCGCATCGACGTGCTGCTGGCCGGGGTCGACCTGATCCTGCAGTTTTCGACCCTGGACGAAGCGGGGCTGCCGGCCTGGGTGGAGCAGCACGGCGCGCGCATCGGCGCCACCATGAACAGCATCGCCGGGATTGCGCAGATCCAGTCGGCGCCCACGTTGGAGGCCATTGCGCCTGCGCCGGCGCTGCCCGTGCCGCCGATGGAAACGGGCGCGCCCGTGCCCACCGCCGCGTCCGAGGAAGCGGCGCCGCAGCGGGTCCAGGGCACACCCAAGGCGGCCCAGAACTTCGACCGCCTGCTGGCCCTGGCCAGCGAATCGCGCATCAACGCGCACCAGATGCACCCGTTCATCGCGCAGCTGCAGCGCTTCAAGCGCAACCAGGCCAACCTGTTCCAGGCGCTCGAACAGCTGCACGACGCGGTGGTGCGCAGCGGCGACCAGGCCCTGATCGAGCAATCGGCCCTGACCGGCCAGAAGGCCCACCCGCTCAAGCAGTTCATGCTGGGGCACATGGCCGACATCGAAAGCTACGAGCGGCGCCTCTTGGGCGTCTCGAAAAACCTGGTGGACGAAGTGCTGACCTTGCGCATGCGCCCTTTCCGCGACGGCGTGCAAGCCTTTCCGCGCATGGTGCGCGACCTGGCGCGCAGCCTGGGCAAGGAAGCGCAGCTCGTCATCGAAGGCGAAGACACCCTGGTCGACCGCGACATCCTGGCGCGCATCGAAAGCCCGCTCAACCACATGCTGCGCAACGCCGTCGACCACGGCATGGAAACCGCCGCCGAGCGCGTCGCCGCCGGCAAGCCGGCCCTGGGGACCATCGTGCTGGAGGCGCGCCACCGGGCCGGCATGCTCAGTATCGACATCTCCGACGACGGACGCGGGGTCGACATCGAACGCATCCGGCGCCAGGTAGTCGAGCGCAAGATGGCCAGCGCCGCGATGGCGGCGGCCATGTCGCAGCCGGAACTGATCGAATTCCTGTTCCTGCCCGCCTTCAGCCTGAAGGAAACCACCAGCGCCATTTCCGGGCGCGGCGTGGGCCTGGACATCGTGCACCAGACCATCCGCGAACAGAATGGCACGGTGCGCATCGAGTCCGTGCCGGGCGCGGGCTTTCGTACCTTCATCACCCTGCCGCTGACGCAATCGATCGTGCGCGCGCTGGTGGTCGACGTGCAGGGCGAAGCCTACGCGATCCCGATCGTCAAGGTCGAACGCGTGCTCAAGGTGCCGCAAAGCGAGATCCACACGCTGGAGAACAAGCAGTTCTTCGACTTCGGCGGCGAGCACCTCGGGCTGGTCTCGGCCGCCCAGGTGCTCGAACTGGGCCAGATCGGCGCCGGCGCGGGCGAGCTGCCGGTGGTGGTGATCGGCGCGGCGCAGCGCCGCTACGCGCTCGTGGTCGATGCGATTCGCGGCGAACAAAGCCTGGCGGTGCAGGCGCTCGATCCGATCTTCGGCAAGATGCGCGACATCAGCGCCGGCGCCCTGCTCGACGACGGCGCCCCGGTCCTGATCCTCGACGTGCCCGACCTGCTGCTGTCGATCGACAAACTGCTGCACGAAGGCGGCCTGCACCAGCTGGGCGCACGCGGCGGCCCCGAAAAACGCAAGGTCAAGCGCATCCTGGTGGTGGACGACTCGCTTACCGTGCGCGAGATGGAACGCAAGCTGCTGCAGGGGCGCGGCTACCAGGTCGACATCGCCATCGACGGCATCGACGGCTGGAACGTGGTGCGCAGCGGCGACTACGACCTGCTCATCACCGACGTCGACATGCCGCGCATGGACGGCATCGAACTCGTTGGCCTGGTCAAGAAGGATATCCACTTGTATAAACTGCCCGTGATGATCGTCTCCTATAAAGACCGTCCCGAAGACCGCGCGCGCGGCATGAGCGCCGGCGCCGACTACTACCTGACCAAGGGCAGCTTCCACGACGAGACCCTGCTCGACGCCGTGTTCGACCTGATTGGAGAGGCCGGCCTATGAAAATCGGGATCGCCAACGATGTCGCGATGGCGGCCGAAGCGCTGCGCCGGGTGGTGGCCAGCACCAGCGAGCACCAGGTGGTGTGGATCGCCCGCACCGGGCTCGAAGCGGTGCGCATGTGCGCCGACAACCGTCCCGACCTGGTCCTGATGGACCTGAACATGCCCGGACTGGACGGGGTCGAAGCGACGCGCCAGATCATGGAAAAAACGCCGTGCGCGATCCTGGTGGTGACCGGCCAGCCGCAGGACAATGTGAGCCAGGTGTTCCGTGCGCTCGGCGCCGGCGCGCTCGACGTCACCGCCACGCCGCTGCTGGCGCGTGGCGGCGGCGGCGACAGCGCGCTGCTGCAAAAGATCAAGACCATCGGCAAGCTGATACGCGTGAGCGGCGCCGAGGCCCATGCCGCGCATGTGTCCGAGCGCGCCGACGCCAGGGTCAAGCACCTGCTGGCGATCGGTTCGTCGACCGGCGGCCCGATCGCCGTGGCCAAGATCCTGGCCGGCTGGAACCCGGCGCCCGGCACCGCCATCGTGGTGGTCCAGCACATCGATGAAAACTTCGCCGCCCACTTTTCCAAGTGGCTCGGCGAGCAGCTCTTGATGCCGGTGCGCGTGGTCGACGACGGCGACGCGCTCGAAGCGGGCTGCGTGCAGATCGCCCGCACCAACGACCACCTGGTCATGAGCGCGCGCCACCGCCTGCACTACGACGACGTGCCGCGCGAGTACGCCTACCGGCCCTCGGTCGACGTGTTTTTCCACTGCGTGGCACAGTACTGGGAAGGCGACGCCACCGGCGTGCTGCTGACCGGCATGGGGCGCGACGGCGCCGCCGGCCTGCTGGCCATGCGCCAAGCCGGCAAAAGCACCATTGCCCAGGACCAGGCCAGCAGCGCCGTGTACGGGATGCCACGCGCCGCCGCTGAAATCGATGCCGCACAGCAAATTTTATCGTTAGAAAACATCGGGCGCGCATTGCGCAGTAGAATTGGGTCTAAGCTGGCCGGCAACTAGCGTCGGCCTCACTATTAAAAAGCACATGACCGATGTCTGAAGTTTATAAAACCTACATGCCGGAACCGGCCATTTTCAAGGTGCGGGTCCTGATGGTGGACGACCAGCCGATGATTGTCGAGGCGGTGCGGCGCATGCTGGCCGACCAGGCCGACATCGAATACCACTACGTGCTCGACTCCTCCATGGCGCTCGAGACCGCCCAACAATTGCAGCCGAGCCTGATACTGCAGGACCTGGTCATGCCGGGCATCGACGGTTTCGGGCTGATCGCGCAGTACCGCGAGCACGAGGCCCTGCGCCACGTGCCGGTGATCGTGCTCTCGGCCAAGGAAGACCCCAAGCTCAAGGCGCACTGCTTCGCGGTGGGGGCCAACGACTACATGGTCAAGCTGCCGGACCGGCTCGAACTGCTGGCGCGGGTGCGCTACCACTCGGCGGCGCACATCAGCCGGCTGCAGCGCGACGAAGCGTTCCGCTTCCTGCGCGAGAGCCAGCACAAACTGGCCGAAGCGAACATCGAACTGCAAAAGCTCGCCGCCCTCGACGGCCTGACCGGGATCGCCAACCGGCGCCGCTTCGACGACGTCATCAGGCTCGAATGGCAGCGCGGCCAGCGCGAGCAGAAGCCGCTGTCGCTGCTGATGTGCGACATCGACTGCTTCAAGGCCTACAACGACAGCTTCGGCCACCTGGCGGGCGACCTGTGCCTGAAAAAGACGGCGGCCGTGCTGACCGAAAACCTCAAGCGCCCGGCCGACCTGGCGGTGCGTTACGGCGGCGAAGAGTTTGCCATCATCCTGCCCGAGACCAGCCTGGCCGGCGCGCAGGTGGTGGCCGACGCCGTGCGCAGCCACCTGGAAAAGCTGGCCATGGATAACCCGGAAGCGCCGGGCGGCATCGTCACCATGTCGATCGGCGTGGCCAGCGTGGTGCCCTCGCGCGCCGATACGCCCGAGAACCTGACCGCGCGCGCCGACAAGGCCCTGTATGCCGCCAAGACGGACGGACGCAACCGCGTCCGCGTGGCCGAGGCCGAGGCCGCCCCCATTACACCTGAAGAAGGAAGTCCATGAGCATGATTCAAAACGTCGCCGTCAGCAAGAAATCGAATATCTACTTCGACGGCAAATGCGTGTCGCACACGCTGCTGCTGGCCGATGGCAGCAAGAAAACGGTCGGCGTGATTTTCCCGTCGCGGCTGACCTTCAACACGGCGGCGCCGGAAGTGATGGAAATCGTCGCCGGCAAATGCCGGGTTCGGCTGGCGGGCAGCGAAGCGTGGCAAGACTACGCGGCGGGCGAGCGCTTCAGCGTCGGCGCCAATACCTCGTTCGAGATCGACACGACCGACACGCTCGACTACGTCTGCCACTTCGGCTGAGCACAGGTCAGGGCCGCCTGATCCGTCAGGAAAATAGTTAGCCTGGATGTGTACAACCCCAACGAACAACGGACGCCGATCAGCGCAATGCCGTTAGGTTAAGCAGTTTTGAACGCAAACTTCAAGACCGTCATTCCCGCGCAGGGCTAGGCGCCCCCACGGCAATCCAAGGCATGTATGCGACTCGACGGTGCCTTGGATTCCCGCCTGCGCGGGAATGACGGATCGTAAGCTAACGCCATTACGCCGCTCGGCGTCCGTTTTTACTGCGGCGGCTGATTACTGCACAAAGCGGATATTGCGCACTTTGTACTGCACCCCCTGCTGATCGCCCCACTTCGGCAAGGTACCGAACGGCATGCCGATGTTGCGCAGGTCGAAACACGGATCGGCCGCCCCGATCAGCGCGCTGACCTTGACCGAGACCGGCGTCCAGCCACCCGGGGCCGGGCGGCCGAACAGATAATCGCCCGACTTGCAATTGTTCCCAGGGCTTTCCATCTTGACAGCGAGGCCGCCGCTGTTGGCGCCGTAGCTGCCGACATTGATCTCGAACTGCAAGGTGCCGCCGGCGAAATGACTCAGATTCACAGGTGTGCCGGTGATCATCGCCAAGCCGTCGCCACCGTCCGCGGCGAAGTTCAGGTCCAGCCCGCCATCGGGTGTCACGACCGCCTTGGTATGGCTGCCATTGGACGAGTAGGTGGTCAGCGCCAGGTCGCCCGTCAGCGCGCCCGCATTGAAGATGCCGTAAGCCGGCCCCGGCAGCGGCGGCCCGAATACTACCGGGTCCGGCGCCAGGCTGGCACAGGTGGCGGCATCGGCATCCTTGGCCGCGCCAGGCACCCAGCGGATGTTGGCGAACGAGGCGACAAAAGCGCGCTCGGTGTAGACCAGGAATGGCGTATCGATCAGGGTAAAGTCCGCGCCCTTGGCGGCAAAGCAGGACAGCGGCAGTTTCACGGTACGCTTCACCTCCAGCGGCAGGCCCTTGAACAGGTTCGTGCTGTCGACTTCGCCCAGGCAAGGGTGCTTGCAGTCCACGCGCATTTTCACCGCGCCGGCCGGCGCCTTGTGCACGATGGTATCGAACACCAGGGCCGCGTCGGCGTTGAGGTAATCTTGACGGTCGGCCGTGGTGGCCGCCTGTGAATAAAACTGGCCGGCGCCGCTCCAGGTGATTTTCTTGCCGTCCTGCTGGACATTGATCTGGGTGGTCTCGGCTTTGACGTTCGGCAGCGTCGTGACCGCGTTCAGGTCGGCGCCCAGCGGCAGCGACCAGGCGCTCGGGTCGCCAATGCGGGCGATGTAGGGCGCCTGGTCGGCCGAACGGAACACGTCCAGGTCGCTACTCGCCTGGCTGCCGTTACCGGCGGCCTGGGCGCAACCGAGGGTCGGCGCCGTTTCGTCGAGCTTGGCCAGCCTGGTGTCGTCCGCATAGCGCATGCCGAAGCCATAGGCAAACAGCGGATCGTAGCCGGCGTCGCCTTTATTGGCCATCTGGCACGCCGTTTTCGGCCAGGAGAACGACAGCTTGCCTTTCAGGTCCAGATTGACGTCGCCATTGTCCTTGCGGAACAGTACATCGGTGACGCCCTTGCCTTCGGTGCCGGGCAGCCAGGCGACCACGAACGCGCTTGAGCGGTTCAATTCCTTGTTGACCCAGACTGGACGGCCGGTGATCAGCACGGTGACCACCGGCACGCCCTTGCCGCTGACGGCATCGAGCACGGCCAGGTCTTCCGGATAACGGCGCGCGTGCTCCAGGGTGCCGCTCTTGCCGATGTCGCCCACGCCTTCGGCGTACGGGGTTTCGCCGATGACGGCAATCACCGCCTTGAAGTCGGCCACGTTGACGTCCGCGCCGTTCTGGCGGTAGACCACGTTGGCCTCGCCGGCCACCGATTTGATCGCCGTCAGGATGCTGTCGGCGTTCGGGAAGTCGGCATTGGTATTGGCCGTGCCCTGCCAGGTGAGCGACCAGCCGCCGGTTTGATTGGACAGGCTGTCGGCGCTTTTGCCGACCACCAGGATCTTGTCGCCGCGCTTGAGCGGCAACACCTTGTTGTCGTTTTTGAGCAGCACCAGCGACTTTTGCACCGCTTCGCGCGCCAGTGCCCGATGCTGCAGCCGGCTGGCGTCAAGGTACTGCCGTTCGAGCGGCGCCTTGGCGGTCATGATGCCGGCGCGAAATTTCACGCGCAGGATGCGGGTGACGGCGTCATTGATGCGTGCCATCGGAATGTCGCCTTTGTTGACCGAGGCGATGGTGTTGTCGATAAACTCTTTCCACTTGTCCGGGACCATGATCATGTCGACGCCGGCGTTGATCGCCTGCGGGCAGCTGCCATCGCTGCACCCCGGCACCTGGGCGTGACCGTTCCAGTCGCCGATGACGAAGCCGTCAAAGCCCATCTTGGTCTTGAGCACATCGGTCAGCATCTCTTTACTGCCGTGCATTTTCCCGACGGTGATGTTCAAGCTCTCATTGCCCCAGCTGTTAAACGAGGCCATCACGGTCTGGGCCCCGGCGCCGAGGGCGTGGTAATACCCCTGTCCGTGAATGTTGACCATGTCGCTGCGGCTGGACATGTTGACGCCCTGATCCCTGCCCAGGTCGGTGCCACCGTCGCCGATGAAGTGCTTGGCCGTGGCGATGACGTTGCCGCTGCCGGCAAAATCGTTCTGCAAGCCCTTGACCATCTCACGCGCGTATTTGGTGACGATCAAGGGATCCTCGGAATAACTTTCGTAGGTGCGGCCCCAGCGGTCGTCGCGCACCACCGCCAGGGTCGGGGCGAAGGTCCAGTCGATACCGGTGGAATATACCTGGGCGGCCACTGCCGCGCCGATGCGGCGCATCATGGCCGGATCGTTGGCTGCGCCCAGGCCGATGTTATGCGGGAACATGGTCGCGCCGAACACGTTATTGTGGCCGTGCACCGCGTCCGTTCCCCAGATCACCGGGATCTTGACCCTGGAATCGGTGGCCATCGAGGCTTTCCAGTACGCGTCGGCCAGCTTGAGCCAGTCCGCCGGCGCGGCCAGCTTGTTGTTACCCGGGAAGGAGCCACCGCCGTTCAGCACCGAGCCGATGTAGTACTGGCGCACCTGGTCCGGGGTGATGCTCTTGATTTCAGGCTGCGTCATCTGGCCGACTTTCTCCGCCACGCTCATCCCGGCCACGATGGCGGCGATGGCGGACTCGATCGCCGGATCTTTCTTGATATCGCTGGGCACGTTCGGAAAATCGCTGTACTGCGTCAGCGTGTCGACGGGCGGCGGCGTGGGGGTCTCCGGCCTGGCCGGGTCGTTGTCGCCATCGCAGGCGGCCAGCATGGCGCCGCAGACGGCCGCTGCCAGAGTCGCCCGGAACAAGGTACGTAACTTGTCTTGCATAGTGTTTGTCTCCTGATTGAATGGCTTGGGCCCGGCAGTGCTGTACCGCACGGTTCCGGACACCCAGGCAAGGACGCGCCAGCGCTGGCAGAAAGTAAAATTGGAAGCGCTTCACACGCTTTCATTATTTATCATAATTGCCTAAAAAGATAATATTTTTTGATAATTTTCCGCGCTCGGCGCGGTCGCCCCGGGAACGCCTGGCGCAGCTCGGCCAGAATGCGATGGTCTATTTCAACCAATACATAGTGATGCGATATGGAGGAAAAATGGCAGGGGCGGCGCAGCCATGGCGCGCACGCCGCCAGGGCGGCACGCCGGGTCAGGCTAGATGAAGACGGGCTCGGTTTCGAGGGAAACGCCAAAGCGGCCCAGCACGTCGGCCTGGATCGCGCGCGCCAGCGCGAGCACGTCGGCACCGCTGGCGCCGCCGCGGTTGACCAGCACCAGCGCCTGCTTTTCGTAGACGCCCGCCGCGCCCAGGCTGCGCCCTTTCCAGCCGCATTGGTCGATCAGCCATCCGGCGGCGAGCTTTTCGCTGCCGTCTTCCTGCCTGTGGTGCACCAGCGCAGGGTGGGCGGCCAGCAAGGCGGCGCATTGTTCGGCACTGACGACGGGATTTTTGAAGAAGCTGCCGGCGTTGCCGATCTGCGCCGGATCGGGCAGCTTGCGGCGCCGGATCGCCACCACCGCGTCGCTCACCTGCTGCGCCGTCGGCGCCGCCAGGCCGGCCGCGGCCACCTCGTTCGCCAGCTCGGCGTACTTCAGGTTGGGCGTCCAGGCGCGTGGCAGCGCGAAGGTGACGTCGACGATCACCAGGCCAGCCCCTGCCGCATGCTTGAACACGCTGTCGCGGTAGCCGAAACGGCAAGCGGCGGCGTCCATCGTGCGCAGTTGGCCGCTGGCCTCGTCGAACACGGTCAGCGCATGGAAGCGGTCCTTGACTTCGGCCCCGTACGCGCCGATATTCTGGATAGGCGAGGCGCCCACGGTGCCGGGAATGAGCGCCATGTTTTCCAGCCCGCCCAGCCCCTGCGCCAGCGTCCACTGCACGAAGCCGTGCCATTGTTCGCCGGCGCCGGCCCGCACCAGCACGCTGCCGCCCTCGCCTGCCGGTGCGTCGCCCACCAGTTCGCGTCCTTCGATGGCCATGTGCAGCACCAGACCGTCGAAGTCGCCCGTGAGCACGATGTTGCTGCCGCCGCCGAGCAGCAGGCGCGGCATGGCGCACAGCACCGGATCGGCCATCACCTGCGCCAGTTGCCCGGCCTGCGTCACCCTGAGGTAGGCGCGCGCGCGGGCGTCGATGCCGAATGTATTGACGCTGCGGAGGGAAAAGTCGGGCGAAATGACGAGGTCTGGGTGCATGAATGAGCGTTGTGGAGGCATTTAGGGGAAAAAACCGGGTCAGTTCAGGGGCGCCGCCCCCGTTGTCCGTTAAAATATCGGCATTCTACATTTGCAAGTAAAAAGGATCCCATTATGCCGTCGTTTGATGTCGTCTCCGAAGCAGACATGATTGAAGTGAAAAACGCCGTCGAGCAGTCGAACAAGGAAATCACCACCCGTTTCGATTTCAAGGGCAGCTCGGCCAAGGTCGAACAGAAGGACACCGAACTGACCGCGTTCGCCGATTCCGATTTCCAGCTCTCGCAGGTGCGCGATGTGCTGACCAATAAACTGGCCAAGCGCAAGGTCGACGTGCGTTTCCTCGACGAAGGCAAGATCGAGAAAATCGGCGGCGACAAGGTCAAGCAGGTCATCAAGGTGAAAAACGGGATCGAAACCGACGACGCCAAGAAAATCGTCAAGGTCATCAAGGATAGCAAGATGAAGGTCCAGGCCAGCATCCAGGGCGAATCGGTGCGCGTCACCGGCGCCAAGCGCGATGACTTGCAGGCCGCCATGGCGATGCTGCGCAAGGATGTGCCGGATATGCCGCTCGAATTTAATAACTTCCGCGATTGATGCTCGCGTGAGCGGCGATTGATCGGCATTGTCGCTCAATTGCCGCTTAATTCCCGCTCAATCGGCGCTCAGCGGCGCTCAGCGGCACGTTGCGCCGATGTGCAGTGAACAACGTCGCAAACACCCCGGCGAACGAAAAGGCGGCGCTTTGTCCCGATTTTGCTCTCCGGAACGCAGAACACCCAGGCCGCTTGGGGTAGAATTGTGGGTGCGCAAGCTGGCCGCAACGGCCGCGCCAGCGCACCAGTAAACTTGGCAGTCTAAGGATAGCAATGAAACGTGTTGATGATTTCCGCCTGCGTCTGGGCAACAAGGAATATGTGCCCATCATGATCGGTGGCATGGGCGTCGATATTTCGACCTCCGAACTGGCACTCGAAGCGGCGCGCCTGGGCGGGATCGGGCATATTTCCGATGCCATGGTCGAGGATGTCTCGGACCGCAAGTTCGACACCAGCTATGTCAAAGACAAAACCAAGACCTATAAATTCAATATCAATAACATGGACAAGGCGGTGGTGCAGTTCGACCTCTCGCGCCTGGCCGATGCCACGCGCCGCCACGTCGGCGCGACCATGGAAGCGAAGCGCGGCGATGGCCTGATCTTCGTGAACTGCATGGAAAAGCTGACCATGAATTCGCCGCGCGAAACCTTGCGCACGCGCCTGACGGCCGCGCTCGACGCCGGCATCGACGGCATCACCATGTCGGCCGGCCTGCACCTGGGCTCGTTCGCGCTGATCGCCGACCATCCGCGTTTCCGCGACGCCAAGCTGGGCATCATCGTCTCGTCGGTGCGCGCGCTGCAGATTTTCCTGCGCAAGGTGGCCAAGCTGGACCGCCTGCCGGACTTCATCATCGTCGAAGGCCCGCTGGCCGGCGGCCACCTCGGTTTCGGCATGGATTGGGCCGAGTACGACCTGCACACCATCATGGATGAGATCCATGCCTACATGCGCGCCGAACAGCTCGACATTCCGCTGATCGCCGCCGGTGGCGTGTTCACCGGCACCGACGCGGTGGGCTTTCTCGAAAAAGGCGCGGGCGGGGTGCAGGTGGCGACGCGCTTTACCATCACCAACGAATGCGGCCTGCCGGACAAGGTCAAGCAGGAATACGTGCGCGCCACCGAAGACGACATCATCGTCAACGGCATCTCGCCGACCGGCTATCCGATGCGCATGCTCAAGAGCACGCCGGCGATCGGCGCGGGCATCCGTCCGGGTTGCGAGTCGTACGGCTACCTGCTCGATGCGACGGGGAACTGTTCTTACATCAATTCGTACAACCGCGAAGTGCTGGCCAATCCGGACAGCAAGACCGTGGTGGTGATGGACAAGACCTGCCTGTGCACGCACATGCGCAATTTTAATTGCTGGACCTGCGGCCACTATACCTACCGCCTCAAGGATACGACCCACAAGCTGGCCGACGGCAATTACCAGATGCTGTCGGCCGAGCATGTGTTCCAGGATTACCAGTTCAGCGTCGACAACCAGATCGCCTTGCCGGTGCGCCAGGAAATCGCACTGGCCTGACCTTGCGTCGACCTTGCGTCGACCTTGCGTCGACCTTGCGTCGACGTTGCGTTGACGCTGCGTTGACGTTGCGTTGATCCCTCCCGGCGGGCTGCCGGCCCGCTGCACGCTGCACGCCGCGTTCATCGAATCGCCCATTGCGGCGAACCTTCTCCTTTCTTGCCGGTCCAATCTCCATCATGGTTGATTGGAGAGGTGCATGCCTGCCCACGAAAACGTCCCGTTTGCCGCCCTGCTGATCGATGCGGACGGCCAAATCATCACCTGGAACTGCGCTTGCGAAAAAGCGCTCGCCATGACCGCCGCCGCTGCCTTGCACCAGCCGCTGACGGCGCTGCTCAGCGACCAGGGCCGCCGCGCTTTCGATCAGTACTGGAGCGCGTTTCCCAGCCAGTGCGATGCTGCCGAGATCGAATTCCTGCGCGCCGACGGCAGCGTCCACACCATGTTCCTGACCCTGCTGCCGCAATACGGCGAGGACGGCGCGCTCAGCCACGTGGTGGCGCTGCTCGACGACACCTGCGGCCAATCCGATACCGAAGCGGTCGGGCGCATGCCGCTTTCCAGCATCATCGATGTGCTTCCCGGCACCTTCTACGTCTTGCGCGACGATGGCAGCTTTGCGTTGTGGAACAAGGCGCTGGAAGAGGTCACGTCCATGACGCCTGAGGAAGTGGGCGCCGCCAATGCGCTCGACATGTACCACTTGGCCGAAAAGCGCCTGATCGCCGCCAGTATCCGCAACATCTTTGATCACGGCAACCAGGTCATGGTCGAAGCGAATTACCTCGACAAGCACGGCCGCACCACGCCCTACCTGCTGTGCGGCACGCGCATCAGCTGCCGCGGCCGCTATTACCTGTGCGGCATGGGGCTCGACATTTCCGAGCGGCGCGCCCAGGAAGACCGGCTGCGCCTGCGCGAGCGCGCCCTGCACGCCACCAGCAGCGGCCTGGTCATTTCGCGCTGCGCCGGGAAGGATAATCCGATCGAGTACGCCAATCCGGCCTTCGAGCGCATCACCGGCTACAGCATCGAGGAAGTGATCGGGCGCGATGCGCGCTTCATGGGCATGCCCGGCATGGACGAGGACGAACGCGACCAGCTGCGCGCCGCCGTGCGCGAGCGGCGCGAGGTCAATGTGGTGTTTCGCAACCGGCGCCGCAACGGCGAGATTTTCTGGAACGACCTGACCATCACGCCGGTCAGCGACGGGCGCGGCAAGGTCACCCATTTCATCGGCGTGATCAACGACGTCACCGCCGTCAAGCAGCGCACCGCGCACCTCGAACACGAGGTCAACCACGATGCGCTGACCGGACTGGCCAACCGCACCCTGCTGTGGGACCGGCTCGAACAGGCGCTGCACATGGCCCAGCGCAACAAGTCGCTGGTGGCCACGGTGCTGATCGACCTGAACGGTTTCAAGCAGATCAACGATGGCTACGGCCACGAGGCGGGCGACCAGGTGCTCAAGATGGTGGCGCGGCGCCTGCAGTCGTCGGTGCGCGAGAGCGACACGGTGGCGCGCCTGTCGGGCGACGAGTTCGTGCTGGTGCTGGTCAACCAGCCATCGCTGCGCTACACCCTGCGCATGATCGAGCGCTTGCGCGTTGCCATGTCGCAGCCGGTCAGCTTCGATTCGACCGACATCGCCGTCGGCGGCAGCATCGGCGTGAGCGTCTACCCGCACGATGGCACGGGCGCGCTCGACCTGGTGCGCGCGGCCGACGTGGCGATGTACCACGCCAAGGCGGCCAAGACGGGCGAGGTGCATTTCTTTTCGGCCGACATGAAGTCGTCCACCCAGGCCAAGCAAAAGCTCGAAGACGCCATGCGCGGCGCGCTCGAACGCCACGAAATGTACCTGCTGTACCAGCCCGTGATCTGCCTGCGTACCGGCCGCATCCAGGGCCTGGAAGCGCTGCTGCGCTGGCGCCATCCGGAACTGGGGGTGCTGACACCGGCCTCGTTCCTGCCCGAAGCCGAAGAAAGCGGCTTGATCGTGGCCATCGGCGACTATGTGCTCGAAGAAGCGTGCCTGTTCATGCAGCGCATGAACAGCGCCGGGTTTGCCCCGCTGCCGGTGGCGGTCAACGCCTCGGTGCGCGAATTTTCCCAGCCCCATTATGCCGAACACGTCGGCGGCATCCTGGCGGCGCACCGGATCGCGCCGTCCCAGCTCGACCTGGAATTGCGCGAAGAGAGCCTGAACGCCAATTTACACCTGAGCGTGGAAGTGATGTCGCAGTTGCGCGACCTGGGCGTGCTGCGCTCGGTCGACGCCTTTGGCGACACCTCGTCGAACCTGAATTTTTTGCAAAAGCTGCCGCTCACGCACGTCAAGCTGGCCAAGGTGGCGGTGCACCAGATCACGGCCGACGCGCGCAGCGGCGCGATGGCCAAGGCGCTGATCGACGTCGGCCACGACCTCGGCGCGCGCGTCATCGCCAAGGGGGTGGAAACACGGCTGCAGATGGAGTTTTTAAGGGCCAACGCGTGCGACGAGCTGCAGGGCACGTATTTCAGCGCCCCGCTGGCCGAGCACGCCTTGCACGACATGCTGGTGGCGGCGCCGGCGGCCTGAGGCTGGCGCCGCCACCAGCACTGCACCGGCCCGCGCTCAGCCTTCGCTGGTGATGCGCTGGATCAGTGCGCCCAGTACTTCCTCGGCCAGTTCGTTCGAGACTTGGCAGGTGCCGGCGTTTTCGTGCCCGCCGCCGCCGTATTCGAGCATCAGGGCGCCGATGTTGGTGCGCGAGGTCCGGTTCAGGATCGATTTGCCGGTGGCGAACACGGTGTTCTGGTTCTTCAGGCCCCACAGCACGTGGATCGAGATGTTCGTCTCGGGGAACAGGGCGTAGATGATGAAGCGGTTGCCAGCGTAAATGGTCTCTTCTTCGCGCAGATCGAGCACGACCAGGTTGCGGTGCACGCTGGCGCAGCGCTTGATCTGCTCCTTGCACTTGTCGTTGTGCTCGAAGTACAGGTCCATGCGCTCCTTGACGTCGGGCAGCGCCATGATCTCGTCGATCGTATGATTTTTACAGTAATCGATCAGGTCCATCATCAGCGCGTAGTTCGAGATGCGGAAGTCGCGGAAGCGCCCCAGCCCGGTACGGGCATCCATCAGGAAGTTGAGCAAGTCCCAGCCGTGCGGATCGAGCACTTCCTGCTGGTTGAAGCGCGCGGCGTCGCCCTTGTCGACGGCGGCCATCATGTCGTACCAGGCGGCCGGGAAGGCTGAGGCGCCGCCGTAATAGTCGTACACCACCCGCGCGGCCGAGGGCGCTTCGGGATGGATGATGTGGTTGCCGCGCTCGCCGGTATTGCGGATCGTTTCCGACAAATGGTGGTCGAACGCCAGGTGCACCCCGGCCGCGTACGGCAGGTTGGTGGTGATATCGCCGTCGCTGACCACGATTTTGCCGTCCTGCATATCCTTGGGGTGGACGAACAGGATATCGTCGATCAGGTCCAGGTGTTTGAGCAGGACGGCGCAGACCAGGCCGTCGAAATCGCTACGCGTGATCAAACGGTATTTTTTCACATCGGCAGACATAGACAACCCCTTGGGCAGGTGGAACAGCAGGCCGGCCGCGACCGGTTCGAACCTTCATCATACCGCGCAACCGGCCGCTGCGGCGCGATCGTCGCCGGCGGCGCCACAAAGCGCCTTGGCCGGCCCGCCCGCGCAGCGCGCCGCCGCGCGCCCTGGGCCCCCGATCATGCAGCCTGTCGCAAAGGCCGCGCAGGGTCAAGGCGGGCGTCCTAAAGTTACAACATCTCATCAGTATTGGTCGCCTCGGGGCGCTTTTTACGGCGATGGGCGGCGCGCAGCAGTTACACTCGCCGCTACGACAATCTCACGCGGTCTTACGACGTCTTATGCAATTTTACGGAACACACTGACCATGGAAGCACGCCGCCCTCCCGAACAACCCGTCGCGACCGTCCTGGCGTGGCTGCAGCGCGCCTTCGACGCCACCGCCACCTGGGTGACCCAGCTATCGTGGTGGAAGTTCTTCCTGTTCGCGGCGCTGGCCCTGATTGCCGCCTCGATCCTGCAGAACGAGCTGTTTTCGGGCGGCGACGTGGTCGAGGTGCGCCCGGAACGCAAGCGCGACAAGCGCGAAGGCAATATCATCTTCGACGACAACGGCATCAGCTACAGCCCGCCGAAGAAGCGCAGCGCCCCGCCGCTGCCGCCTGAAGCGCCAGAAGCACCCGAGGCGCCCGAGGCGCCGGAAGCGCCGGAAGCACCGGAAGCGCCCGAGAGCGGCGCGCACACGGGCAAGCCGGCCGTCGCGACCGTGCCGGAAACGCCGGTCGTGCCGGGCGCGGCCGACGGCGAAGTGCGCGTGGCGCTGCCGCCACAGATCGTCGAGGGTTTGTCGAGCGCGATCGAAGCTGCCGTCGAAAATGCGGCAGAAGAAAAAGTGAAGGTGTATCACGGCCAGGCCTCGACGTGGTTCAAGAGTTTCATTTCCTTGCTGGTGCTGGCCCTGTTCGCCACCAAGGCGCTGGTCGGCGGCAAGAAACGCGCCGAAGCCGAGACCCAGACCGCCAACGCCGCCGCCGAGCGCGAATCGATGCAGCGCCAGCTCTCGGAAGCGCGCATGCAGATGATGCAGGCCCAGGTCGAGCCGCACTTCCTGTTCAATACCCTGGCCTCGGTCGAATACCTGATCGAGACCGACCCGCCGCGCGCGTCGGCCATGCAGCGCAGCCTGATCCAGTACCTGCGGGCGGTGCTGCCGCAGATGCGCGACAACGCCGTGGTCACCAACCTCGGGCGCGAGGCGGACATGGTCAAGGCTTACCTGAGCCTGTTGAAGATGCGGATGGAGGAACGCCTGCAGGTCGACCTGCGCATTCCCGACGGCCTGCGCAGCGCGGCGTTTCCGCCGATGATGCTGCAGTCGATGGTCGAGAACGCCATCAAGCACGGCCTCGAATGCAAACCCGAAGGCGGCTCCCTCTCCATCGTGGCCGAGGTGGCCCACAACAAGCTGCGCGTGATCGTCAGCGACGACGGGGTCGGCTTCGGCGTGTTCCCCAGCGACGGCACCGGCCTGGGGCTGATGACGATCCGCGAACGCCTCAAGCTCTTGCACGGCGAGGCCGGCCAGCTGCACATCGCGGCCAATACGCCGAGCGGCGTGATCGCCACCATCGAGGTGCCTTATCAGGTATCGAAATAATGCACAAGCGAGCGCGGCAGTTGCAATGAGGCCAAGGAATCGATTGATTAAAGCCCGGTTTCATTGAATAATTGGCACTCTTGCCCTTCACCAGAAACGTACCATGCCCACCGCTATTATTGCCGACGACGAAAGACTGATGCGCGACCAGTTGCGCCTGCGCCTGAACCAGGCATGGCCCGAACTGGAAATCGTCGGCGAGGCAAAAAACGGCGAAGAAGCGATCGAGCTGGTCAGCCAGCTCAAGCCGGACCTGACCTTCCTCGACATCCGCATGCCGGGCAAGACCGGCATGGAAGCGGCGCGCGCGATCGGAGCCGGCAGCAACATCGTGTTCGTCACGGCCTACGACCAGTACGCGGTCGAAGCGTTCGAGCGCGGCGCGGTCGACTACGTGCTCAAGCCGCCCGAGGCCGAGCGATTGCAGGTGACGATCGACCGCCTCAAGTCGCGCCTGGCCAGGCCGAAGGAAGCGGTCAACGACAGCGTCACCGCCATGCTCTCGCAACTGGCCGAAAAAATGGCGGCGCCCAAGCCGACCTACCTGCAATGGATCCAGGCCAGCATCGGCCAGGACTTGCGCATGATTCCGGTCGAGGACATCCTGTTTTTCCGCTCCGACGAAAAATACACCTGCGTGCAGACCGAGCGCTTCGAGGCGCTGATCCGCAAACCAGTGCGCGACCTGGCCGAGGAACTCGATCCGGCGCTGTTCTGGCAGATTCACCGCGCCACCCTGGTCAACGTCAACGCCATCGAAGGCGTCACGCGCGATATCCGCGGACGCCACCTGGTGCTCATCAAAGGCAAGAGCGACAAGCTCGAAGTGAGCCGCAGCTTCCTGCACCTGTTCAAGCAGATGTAAAACAGCGCCGCGCCGGTTGGCGGCGCCCGCTTCCCGTTCCATGCACCACCTTGCGACACGACATGACAGCCCGTACCCCGCCGCACCTTGCGCCGCGCAATGGCCCCGCCATCGCTCCCCGCATTACCCCCTGCATTACTCCCTGCATGACAGCGCGTTTGTCGCGCCTCAAGGCGTGCACGGGTCCTGCTTTTATAATCAGCCCACGGTCCGCGTCCCGCGGGCCCTTGACGGCAGGCGCGCATGGCACAACAGCGTTCTTCCCGCTTCCTGAGCTGGGGTGCGATCATGTTCGTGCTCGGTTTGCTGGGCGGTCACTCCCTCGCGCGCTTGTTCGCGTATAACCGCTGGCCGCGCTTTGCGCGCAGCCACAGCCGCGAGATCATCCAGAACGCGAGCGAAGCGATCATCTCCACCGACGACACGCAGACCATCGTGCTGGCCAATCCATCGGCCGCGGCAATGTTCTCGACCACGGTCGAACAGATGCAGGGCAGCCCGCTGCAGCAGTTCATCGCCCCGCTGCCGACCGTCACCGGCGACGCCGCGCCCGCCTATTTCGGCGACGTGGCCGGCCGCGCCGGGCGCCGCGCCACCGATTACGCCGTCACGGGCGTGCGCGCCAGCGGCGAAACCTTCCCTCTCGAAGGCTCCATTTCCAGCATGATCGAGGCCGACCGCACCATCTATACCATCATCTTGCGCGATGTGACCGAGCGCCAGCAGGTGCAGGAAAAGCTGTCGCGCTCGCATGCGCAGCTGCGCCAGCTCTCGTCGGCCCTGCAAACCGTGCGCGAGGAAGAGCGCGCCCACATCGCGCGCGAGCTGCACGACGACCTCGGCCAACTGCTGGCCTCGCTGCGGATGGACCTGAACCTGCTGCAAAAGGAACCGGACGCCAGCACCAACGGCCAGCGCCTGATGAACGGCATGGAAGAGAACCTGCTCACGGCGATTACCTCGCTGCGCCGCATCGCCACCAACCTGCGCCCGCGCGCGCTCGACGAAGGCGGCCTGTATTTCGCGCTGCAAGGCTTGCGCGACGAATTCGTCGAGCGGCACGGCATCGCCTGCTCGCTGTTCGCCGACGAAGCCGAGCTGCGCCTCGACGACGGCGCCAGCACCGCCATTTTCCGCATCGTCCAGGAAGCGCTGACCAATATCGCGCGCCATGCCGGGGCCAGCAACGTGACCATGTATGTCTACCGCATCGACGGCCAGCTGCTGGTCTCGATTCGCGACGACGGGCGCGGCATCCAGGCCGCCGACATGGAAAAAGCCCAGTCGCTCGGCCTGATCGGCATGCGCGAACGGGTGTGGGGAATGAAGGGCGAAATCACCGTCAGCGGCGACGATCCGCCCGGAACCCGCATCGATATCGTGTTGCCCTTGCCTCACAGCCCGCACGACGAGGCCGCCAGCGAGCGCGCCGCCGATGCACCGGAACGGGCCCGTCCGCCGTCCGCGCCAGCGCCCTGACATTTCCCATAACGCCTGCAACGGCGGGCGTTATGCGGCATCGCACCATTTCCCTCATGTTGCAATTACTGCACTTAAAGCGTGCATTTACGCGGCATTGACGCCCTAATGCGGGGCAAATCAAGACTGTCTCATTCTTGCCACATTTCACTTTGTCATGGATTTGACATACGTGGAAGTTATAATTACGTCCGATTAAGAGCATCCCTGGTTAATCGACCCTTATCTGTGCAACCTTTTGGAGATTTATATGCAATGCAAACTGATGGCCGCTGTCCTGGCCGCTGCGATTCCTCTGTGCGCTTCCGCTCAATCGAGCGTGACGATCTACGGTGTGGCTGACGCTGCGCTGGCGAAAGAAGACACGGGCGCTCCAGGCGGGAGCCGTACGGTCGTCAACTCGGGCAACCAGTCGACCAGCCGTATCGGATTCCGTGGCGTTGAAGATCTGGGCAATGGCCTGAGCGCTGTATTCAACATCGAAGCTGGCGTCGCACTCGACACCGGCAAGCAAGATGAAGTCATGTTCGGCCGCCGCTCGGTTGTCGGCGTAAAAGGTGGCTTCGGTACCGTCATGATCGGCCGCGAGTACACCCCGATCGCTGACGTCGCTAACGCAAGCGATATCAACGGCCAAGGCTTCTACGGCACCAACTTGAATTCGTTCGGCTCCGAGCGCCTGACCCGTCGCATCAGCAACTCGGTCAACTACAAATCGAACTCGATGGGTGGCGTGATCATCAGCGCCGGCTACGGCCTGGGCGAAAACCTGGTCGACGGTCCTTCCAAGGATCTGATGGGCCTGGCAGTTGAGTACAAAGCCAACAACATCTACGTCGGTGCTGGTTACCACCAGATCGAGCGTCTGGCTTCGGGCGACGACAAGGAAATGATCTTCGGCGCAGGTTTCACCGCTGGCCCGATCGAAGTGCGCGGTAACTACATGGTTGCCAACCCAACCCTCGCCAACAACAAGTATGAGCAGGCCAATGCCGGCGTGTCGTACACCTTCGGCGCGAACAAGATCTACGGTAACGCCCAGCAAAGCAAACTGGAAAACGGCGCCAAGGGCAACGGTTTCTCGCTGGCTTACTCGTACGCTCTGTCGAAGCGCACCAATGTGTACACCTCGTACGCAACGATCCGCAACAACAACAAGGCAACCTTCGGTATCTTCTCCGCTGGCGCTCAAGTTGTTCCACCAGCAGGCGCAGTCGGTTCCGACCCAAGCGCTTTCTCGGTCGGCGTTCGTCACTCGTTCTAATTCACCGACGCGCTCACCCGCGTTGAGTTGACACAAAAAACCCCGCAAGCTGCCTGGCAGTGTGCGGGGTTTTTTTATGCTTGATTGCACGTTTGTGCGCATTCATGTATATTCGTGCGCATTCATTCCTGTTTGATTGTCGCGATGTCCACCGATCCCCTCCTCTTGCAGGAACGCCACGCCCTGATCCTGCAACGCCTGCAAACCGACGGCCGGGTGCTGGCGCCCGACCTGGCGCAATGGCTGCACGTGTCCGAAGACACCATCCGGCGCGATCTGCGCGACCTCGCCGCCGCCGGCCAGTGCCAGAAAGTCTATGGCGGCGCCCTGCGCATGGCGCTGCCCGCCGCCCCGGGCGGCACCCCGGCGCAGCGCCGCAACGCCCAGGCCGACCGCAAATCGCGCCTGGGCGCGGCGGCCGTGCCGTGCGTGGCGCCCGGCAGCGTGGTGTTCATCGACGCCGGCTCGACCAACCTGGCGATCGCCCGGGCGCTGGGCGAGCAGCGCCTGACCGTGATTACCAACGCCCCGGCGATTGCCGCCGCGCTGATCGACAAAGCGCTCATCGAATTGATCGTGATTGGCGGACGCATCCATGCCGAGACGGGCGCCAGCATCGGCGCGACCGCCCTGCGCGAGCTGGAACTGATCAGCCCCGACCTGTACATCCTGGGCGCCTGCGGCGTCGATGCGCAGGCCGGCATCAGCGCCATCCATTTCGAGGAAGCCGAATTCAAGCGCTGCGTGGCGGCCCTGAGTAAAACGGTGCTGGTCGCCACGACCAACGACAAGGTCGGTACCGCCGCGCCGTACGCGGTGCTGGCGGCGGCCAGCCTGACCGACCTGGTCGCCGAGCATGACGTCGATGCGCGCCAGCTTGATGCCTTCGCCGCGCGCGGCGTACGCGTGCTGCGCGCCGCCGCACCCTGACACTCACCCGTTTTCCGAAAGAAGCCATGCCAGACACCGGACCGCAACAACGCCTTTCCACCCGCCTCGCTTTCCTTGCCGCCGGCCTGGCCATGGCGGCCTGGGCCCCGCTGGTGCCGCTGGCCAAGCTGCGCCTCGGCCTCGGCGAAGGCCAGCTCGGCTTGCTGCTGTTGTGCCTCGGAGCCGGCTCGCTCCTGGCGATGCCGTCGACCAGCTTCCTGACGGCGCGCTTCGGCGTGCGCCCGGTGGTGCTGTGTTCCGGCCTGATCGTCTGCCTGGTGCTGCCCGGCCTGGCTTTCGCGCCCAGCGCGGTGCTGCTCGGCTGCGTGCTGTTCACTTTTGGCGCGGCCATCGGCACCCTGGACGTGGCGATGAATATCCAGGCGGTGGTGGTGGAAAAGAACAGCGGCGGCGCGCTGATGTCCGGCTTTCACGGCTTGTTCAGCGTGGGCGGCTTTTTGGGCGCGGGCACGATGGCGCTGCTGCTGTGGCTGGGATTGAACGCCACCGCGTCCAGCGTCGTGCTGGCCGTGCTGGTTGCCGCTGTGCTGGCTGGCGCCGCGTCGGGCCTGCTGCGCGAGCCCGATGCGCAGGTGCGCGATGCACCGATTTTCGTGATGCCGCACGGCGCCGTGATCCTGATCGGCGGCCTGTGCTTCCTGTGCTTTTTGGCCGAAGGCGCCATCCTCGACTGGAGCGCGCTGCTGCTGACCGAAGGACGGGCAGCGGCGGCCGGCGCCGGCCAGGGCGGGCTCGGCTACGCGGCGTTTGCGATCGCCATGACGCTCGGCCGCCTGACCGGCGACAAGGTGGTCGGCAAACTGGGCGGTCAAAAGGTGCTGTTGCTGGGCGGTGTGTGCGCCGCCGGCGGGTTTTTCTGCACGGTGCTGGCCTCGTCCGTGCCGGGCATGCTGGCCGGGTTCGTGCTGATCGGGCTGGGCGCCTCGAACATCGTGCCGATCCTGTTCACCGCCGCCGGCAGCCAGCGCGCCATGCCGGCCAGCCTGGCGATCGGGGCGATCACCACGCTCGGCTATGCGGGCATCCTGGCGGGGCCGGCCGCGATCGGATTTGTGGCGCACGCCACCAGCCTGCCCGTCGCTTTTGCCGGGCTCGGCTGCGCGATGCTGCTGATCGCCGCCAGCGCCAGGCTGGGGGCGTCGGGCGCGCCCAAGCCGGTAGCGAACTGAGTTACTCTGAGTTACTCTGAGTTACTCCTAGTTACTTTGACTTACTTGAGGCGGCAGGTCAGCAGCCAGTAGTATTCCAGGCGCACGATCTTGATTTCGCGCACCGACGAGGCCAGCTTCTTGCGCAGCGCGCTGTCGGACGGATAGGTCTTCGGAATCTCGTAGCGCTCGCCATCGGGCGCGATGCGGATCTGGTAGGTGTTGCCTTCCATATCGGTGCGGGCCACGGTTTCGCTGCTGCCCTCCACATACGCGTCGTCCAGCAACACGATGAACATGTCGTCGCCGACCTTGCTGCGCAATTGCGCCAGGAAACGTTCCTGCTCTTCGCGCTTGACGTGCGACCACCAGAAGCCGATGAACACGGCCGTATAGCTGCCGATATCGTCCGGCAGGTTCCAGGCGTCGGCCACCTTGAATTCCACCTTGTCGGCAGGCAGTGCGCGCAACTTGCCCAGCGCAATCATTTCGGGATTGATATCGGTGGCCACGACCTTGTCGGCCGTCTCGGCGATGACGGCGCTCCAGTAACCGGTGCCGCAGGCCAGTTCGAGCACGGTGTGGCCGCGCAGGGTCTCGGCCACGTGGCCGCGCATGGCGGCCAGGTCGTCCTTGCGTTCCGGCCGGTCGTAGATGCGGTCGTGGTTGGAGGCGCTCTTGGCGTAAAACTGTGCAGATTGTTCGGTAATCATATTTTTCTTGATGTAATGGTCTTGCTGCTAGTGCTTTACAGCTCGTAAGTTTCTTTGGTGCCGCTCATGGCCGACTCGACCAGCTTGCGGTTCAGGGTCGGCGCCAGCAATTCGATGAAGGTATAGATATAGCTGCGCAGGTAGGCACCCTGCTTGACGGCCACGCGCGAAATATTCATGCCGAACAGGTGCCCCACCGGAATGGCGCGCAGGTTCTTGTCGCGCTCGGCGTCGAAGGCCATACCCGCTATGATACCAATACCCATGCCAAGTTCCACATAGGTTTTGATGACATCGGCGTCGATGGCTTCGAGCAGCACGTCGGGTTTGAGCCCGCGCAGCCCGAACGCGTGGTCGATCTTGCTGCGTCCGGCAAATGCGCCGTCGTAGGTGATCAGCGGGTAGGTGGCGATTTCTTCCAGCGACACGGCCTTCGATTTGAGCAAAGGATGGTCGGGCGGCACCACCACCATGTGCTCCCATTGATAACAAGGCAATGTGATCAATCCATCAATGCCGGCGATCGATTCCGTGGCGATGGCCAGGTCGGCCTGGTCGCGCTGGACCATCTCGGCGATCTGGCGCGGGTTGCCTTGCAGCAGCGACAGGCGTACCTTGGGGTACTTGAGCATGAACGCCTGCACCACTTTCGGCAAAGTATAGCGGGCCTGGGTATGCGTGGTGGCAATGGTGAAGCTGCCGCTGTCCTGGGCCGCGTACTCCTTGCCGATGCGTTTCAGGCTGTCGATCTCCTGCATGATCAGCTCGACGGACTCCAGCACCAGTCGCCCGGGTTCGGTCAGGCCGCGGATGCGCTTGCCGTGGCGGGTGAAAATGTCAACACCGAGCTCTTCTTCAAGCTCGATAATCGCTTTCGACACCCCCGGCTGGGACGTAAACAAGGCCTTGGCCGCGTCGGTCAGGTTGTAGTTCTGCCGCACGGCCTCACGGACGAAGCGTAATTGATGAAGGTTCATTGCTGTTCTCGCAGGCAGGAAAGATACTCAAAATAAATATCTACCAGCATTTTATAAGAATGCTTATGCCGGATACGCATATAAGCAAATAAATTCTTAGTCCTTTGGAATAAAGGACGAGTTTATTACTATTGAGCTTAGTTTGGGGACAGTCTCATGGCGACGACCCCGGAACATGCCCAACAGGGCCCCAAAAATCAGGATGACACATGTACCGTTACGACCAATACGACCACCTCATCGTCAGGGAACGCATCGCGCAATACCGCAGCCAGGTGGAGCGCCGTCTCAGCGATGAGCTGACCGAAGCCGAATTCGTGCCGCTGCGCCTGCAAAATGGCCTCTACATGCAGCGCCACGCCTACATGCTGCGCATCGCGGTGCCGTACGGCCTGCTCTCGTCGAACCAGATGCGCATGTTCGGCCACATCGCCCGCAAGTACGACCGCGGCTACGGCCACTTCACCACGCGCCAGAACATCCAGTTCAACTGGATCGAACTCGAACAGACGCCGGACATCCTCACGGATCTGGCCTCGGTCGAGATGCACGCCATCCAGACGTCGGGCAACTGCATCCGCAACATCACGGCCGACGAATACGCCGGCGTGGCGGACGATGAAATCATCGATCCGCGCCCGTACGCCGAAGTGCTGCGCCAGTGGAGCACCTTCCACCCCGAATTTGCCGCCCTGCCGCGCAAGTTCAAGGTGGCGATCAACGGCGCCGTGGAAGACCGCGCCGCGATTGCCGTGCACGACATCGGCCTGACCGTGGTGCAGAGCGACGACGGCGAGATCGGCTTCAAGGTCATGGTCGGCGGCGGCATGGGCCGCACCCCGATCCTGGGCAGCGTGGTGCGCGAGTTCCTGCCGTGGCGTCACATGCTGACCTACATCGAAGCGGTCATGCGCGTCTATAACAGCTACGGCCGGCGCGACAACAAGTACAAGGCGCGCATCAAGATCCTGTTGAAAGCCATGGGCGTGGAAGAATTCACGCGCCAGGTCGAGGAAGAATGGGTCGACCTGAAAGACAGCGCCTCCACCCTGACCGACGAAGAGATGGCGCGCGTGGCGGCCTACTTCACGCCGCCGGCGTACGAGGCGCTGCCCAACATCGACGTGCGCTTTGACCATGCCGACAACAAGGCGTTCGGCAACTGGCTCACGCGTAACGTCAAGCCGCACAAGGTGCCCGGCTACGCCATCGTGCTGCTGTCGCTCAAAAAAACCGGCGTGCCGCCGGGCGACGCCACCGCCACCCAGATCGACTTCGTGGCCGACCTGGCGGACCGTTACAGCTTCGGCGAACTGCGCGTGACGCACGAGCAGAACCTGGTGCTGGCCGACGTCAAGCAGTCGGCCCTGTTCACCCTGTGGCTGGAAGCGAAGGCGCACGGCCTGGCCACGCCCAACATCGGCCTGTTGACCGATATTATCTGCTGCCCGGGCGGCGACTTCTGCTCGCTGGCCAACGCCAAGTCGATCCCGATCGCCGCCGCCATTGCGGAGCGCTTCGACAACATCGACTACCAGCACGACATCGGCGAGATCGAACTCAATATCTCGGGCTGCATCAACGCCTGCGGCCACCACCACGTCGGCTCCATCGGCGTGCTGGGCGTGGACAAGGATGGCAGCGAGTGGTACCAGGTCTCGATCGGCGGCGCGCAGGGCAACAACGCGGCCATCGGCAAGATCATCGGGCCGTCGTTCTCGGCGCTGCAAATGCCGGAAGTGATCGACCGCCTGCTGCAGGTGTACGTGCGCGAACGCCACGAAGACGAACGCTTTGTCGACACCGCCCAGCGCCTGGGCGTCGCTCCGTTCAAGGAACATGTGTATGCCACGCCGATCAAGGCGGGCGAACTGGTTGGAGAAGACCACTATGCTTGAGTCGCACAAAGAAATCATCAAACAGCGCGCGGTCGTCCCGGACGACTGGAGCGTGCTGCGCCTGGCGGTGCTCGACGCTGACGCCGGCATCGCCGCCGACGCGCCCGACACGGTCGTGGTCCCGGAAGGCAAAGTCATCGTGCCGCTCGCGGTATGGCAGGCGCAACGCGCCGTCTTGGGCTCGCGCAGCGAAATCGGCGTCTGGCTGGCACCCGACGAACGCGCCGAAGCGCTCAAGGGTGAGCTGGACAAGTTCGCGGTCGTCGCCATCGACTTCCCCAAGTTCACCGATGGCCGCGGCTATTCGATCGCGTACAACCTGCGCATGCGCCTGAACTACCAGGGCGAATTGCGCGCCATCGGCGACGTGCTGCGCGACCAGCTGTTCCAGATGCAGCGCTGCGGCTTCGACGCCTTTGCCACGCGCCCGGACCGCAACATCCACGACGCGCTCAAGGGCCTGACCGATTTTTCAGAGGTGTACCAGGCCTCGGTCGACATCAAGGCGCCGCTGTTCCGCCGTCACGAGCGCGACGTGCGCATCGACAGCACCGACGTCGGCTACGGCATCTGAGGCCCATCATGACCGACATGACCGACATCGCCGCCCTCGTTGCCAGCACCCGCGCCACACTGGAACGCATCGCCGCCGACTACGCGCCGGCGGTGTTTGCCTCCAGCCTGGCCGCCGAAGACATGGTATTGACGGATCTGATCCTCAAGGCGAAGCTGCCGATCGGGATCTTCTCGCTCGAAACCGGCCGCCTGCACCCGGAAACGCTGGCGGTGCTGGCGCAGGTCAAGGACACCTACGGCTACGACATCGCGCTGTTCAAACCGCAGCCGGAGGCGGTGGACGACTACGTGTCGCAGCATGGCCTGAACGCCTTTTACGAGAGCGTGGACATGCGCCGCGAGTGCTGCCGCATCCGCAAGGTGGAACCCCTGGGCCGCGCCCTGGCCGGCAACAAGGCCTGGGTCACCGGCCAGCGCCGTTCGCAATCGACCACGCGAGCGCAGCTCGACATCCAGGAAGACGACGCCGCGCACGGCATGGCCAAGTTCAATCCGCTGGCCGACTGGTCGGAGACGGACGTGTGGAACTACATCCGCGACAACGGCGTGCCGTACAACGCGCTGCACGACCAGGGCTTTCCCTCGATCGGATGCGCGCCCTGCACGCGCGCGGTGCAACCGGGCGAAGACGTGCGCGCCGGCCGCTGGTGGTGGGAAAACCCGGACTCCAAAGAATGCGGCCTGCACATGGTCGATGGAAAACTGATTCGCATTAAATCCGTGGCCGCGTGACGCTCACGCTCGCACGCCACCATAAAAAAACAAAGGCCTAGCCACCATGACTACACTGACCGACACCCCGCGCGTGCTGACCGACGTCAACGCGCGCCACCTGGATGCGCTCGAATCGGAAGCGATCCACATCCTGCGCGAAGTCGCCGCCGAATGCGCCAATCCCGCCCTGCTGTTCTCGGGCGGGAAGGACTCGGTCGTGCTGCTGCGCCTGGCCGAAAAAGCCTTCCGGCCGGGTAAATTCCCGTTCCCGCTGGTGCACATCGACACCGGCCACAATTTCGCCGAAGTGATCACCTTCCGCGACGCCCGCGTGGCGGAACTGGGCGAGCGCCTGATCGTCGGCTCGGTCGAAGATTCGATCAAGCGCGGCACCGTGCGCCTGCGTAACCCGCTGACCGATTCGCGCAACGCGGCCCAGGCAGTGACCTTGCTGGAGACGATCGCCGAACACAAATTCGACGCCTGCATCGGCGGCGCGCGGCGCGACGAAGAAAAGGCGCGCGCCAAGGAACGCATCTTCTCCTTCCGCGACGAATTCGGCCAGTGGGACCCGAAGGGCCAGCGCCCGGAACTGTGGGACCTGTATAACACCCGCGTGCACCCGGGCGAAAACATGCGCGTGTTCCCGATCTCGAACTGGACCGAACTCGATGTGTGGCTCTACATCCAGCGCGAAAAACTGGCGCTGCCGCCGATCTACTTCGCGCACGAGCGCCAGGTCATCCCGCGCAATGGCTTGCTGGTGCCGCTGACCGACCTGACCCCGGCACGCGAAGGCGAAACCGTCGAAACCCAGGTCGTGCGCTTTCGCACCGTGGGCGACATTTCGTGCACCTGCCCTGTTTCGTCGGATGCAACGACGGTCGAAGCGATCATCGCCGAAACCGCCATCACCCAGATCACCGAACGGGGCGCGACCCGGATGGACGACCAGACCTCCGAAGCCTCGATGGAAAAACGTAAGAAAGCAGGATACTTCTGATGAACGCTCGCACTGATAACCCAACCGAACGCGGACTGCTTCGTTTCATTACCGCCGGTTCCGTCGACGACGGCAAGAGCACCCTGATCGGCCGCCTGCTGTTCGACAGCAAAGGCATTTTTGCCGACCAGTTGGATGCCATGTCGCGCTCGAAGCACAAGCGCACCGTGGGCGACGCGGTCGACCTGTCGCTGCTCACCGACGGCCTGGAAGCCGAACGCGAACAGGGCATCACCATCGACGTGGCCTACCGCTACTTCGCCACGCCCAAGCGCAAATTCATCATCGCCGACACCCCGGGCCACGAGCAGTACACCCGCAACATGGTCACCGGCGCCTCGACCGCCGACGCGGTGATCATCCTGATCGACGTCTCCAAGGTCAAGCTGCGCGAGGACGGCGGGGTGGACCTGCTGATCCAGACCAAGCGCCATTCGACCATCGCCCACCTGCTGCAGATCGAGCACGTGGTCGTCGCCGTCAACAAGATGGACCTGGTGAACTACGACCAGGCCGTGTACGACCGCATCGTCAAGGCGTACAAGGAGTTTGCCGCGACCTTGGGCTTGACAGACATCACGCCGATTCCGCTGTCCGCCCTGACCGGCGACAACGTGGTCGAGCCGAGCGAAAAAATGGGCTGGTACCAGGGTCCGACCCTGATCTCGCTGCTCGAGTCGCTCTCGGTCTACGACGAATCGCATGCGGCGCCGTTCCGCTTCCCGGTACAACTGGTGGCGCGCCACAACGGCCACGAAGCGAACGACTTCCGCGGCTACATGGGCCGCATCGAAGCGGGCATGGTAAGCGTGGGCGACAAGCTGGTGGTGCAGCCATCTGGCCAGAGCGCCACGGTCAAGGACATCCTGACACTGGAAGGCTCGCACCAGTCGGCCGTGGTGGGCCAGTCGATCACCCTGCTGCTCAATGAATACCTCGACATCTCGCGCGGCGACCTGCTGGCCGGCGCCGACCGGCCGGCAACGCTGCTCAAGACGCTCAAGGCGGACGTGTGCTGGATGTCGGACGAACCGCTCGACATGCGCCGCAAGTACTGGATCAAGCATGGCACCAAGCAGACCTCGGCCAAGGTCACCGGCGTCGACACCCTGCTCGACATCAATACGCAGCAGCGCCATGCCGCCGATGGCCTCAAACTCAACGACATCGCGCGCATCGGCCTGACCGTGCAGCAGCCGCTGGCCGCCGACGCCTATGCCGACATCCGCGCAACGGGGGCCTTCATTTTGATCGATGAAGTTACTCACCAGACGGTTGCCGCTGGTATGATCCGGCTGGACGCATAATCAGTCAGCAATCAGCAGCCAGCGCCAGCTCTGGAAGCCAGCAAAAGGAACACAATCATGTCAGCACTCGGAAAAGTCTATCTGATCGGCGCCGGCCCCGGCGCCCAGGACCTCATCACCCTGCGCGGCGCGCGCCTGCTCGCGCAGGCCGACGTGGTGCTGCACGATGCCCTGGTGACCGACGAGATGCTGGCACTGTGTCCGCAGGCGGTGAAGATCGCGGTCGGCAAGCGCTGCGGCCAGCTCTCGACCGCGCAAGCGTTCATCAACAAGCAGCTTGTCGACAGCGCGCACAAATACGCGCTGGTGGTGCGGCTCAAAGGCGGCGATCCGATGCTGTTCGGGCGCGCCGATGAAGAATTGCGCGCGCTGGAAGAAGCCGGCATCGAGGTCGACGTCGTGCCGGGCATTACCACCGCAGTGGCGGCGGCGGCGGCGACCAAGCAGCCGCTGACCAAGCGTGGCGTGGCGCGCAGCGTGGCGTTTTTCACGTCCAGCACCGCGCCCGAACTGGAAGGACAAACCGTTATTCCCGACACCGACACACTGGTGCAGTACATGGGTGGGCGCGAAGCGATCGTCACCGCCCAGCGCCTGCTGGACCAGGGCCGCAGGCCCGATACGCCGGTGGTGGTGATTGAAAATTGCAGCCGCCCGGAGCAGCGCATCATGCGCCTGACCCTGGCGACCCTGGCGCATGGCCTTGGGCCAGCGCACGGCCCGGTGCTGGTGATGCTGGGCGACGCCATGAAGCTGCGCGAGAGCCAGCCGATCGATACCGCGCAAGGCGGCGATAGTGTGGATGGGGCGCAGTTAAGCGCTTAGGTGTTTAGATGCTTAAGCGCTTGAGCGCTTGCACGGCGGCGACTGTTGCGCGCCACCCTGCGGTTCCAGTGCGTCGATTTCCCATTGCAGCTTGTCGGCTGCGGCGTAGGTTTTTTCGGCGATGGCCGACAGCCGGTTGAAGGCGCGCTGCAAGCGCGGCGAGCTGCCCGGCCCGCTCATCGAGCACAGCTGGGTGCGCACCGTACGAATATCTTCCTTTAGCCCCCTGAGCGCTTCGCGCAGGCTGGCGTCGGCGTCGATCGGCTCGTCCAGGCCGTCGTCCATGCGCTTGCGCAGCATGTCGATCTTGTATCCCATTCCCGCCAGACGGTCGGCCAGGCGGTCGAGGCGCACGGCGGCGCGGCGTTCGTTGCCCAGTGCGATGAGCGAATTGCGGCCGTGCCGCGCGATCAGCGACACTTCGCGCAGCAGCAGCGTCAGGAATGAACTGAGCATGGTGGATACCGGAGAGAGTAAAGAGAGTCGAGAAATTTTGAGCGCAAACGCCAGCCCAGTCAAACCCCGCACGCGCCCGGAACTGATCCAGAACAAACCATGGGTAGATTTCTTGATCACGAGCCTCTCGCCGTCGTTCCCACCACCACCGTCGTTCCCGCG
>DASVVC010000073.1:0-12951 GCA_036386755.1 Telluria sp. | reverse complement strand
TTCACGCGCGGCGAGCGCCGCCATGACAGTTTGCAGGAACGGCAGCCAGGCACGCGCGTCGACCACCGGCGCCACATGGGAGCGAAACACCAGCGAGGCGTTCAGCAGCAGAAAGCCCTGGCGCGTCAGGTTCTGCTGCAGTTCGGCCAGGGTCTGGATGCTGCCGTTGTGCGCCGCCGCGGCCGCCACCGGCGCCAGCGCGGCGCCCCCGGTGTCGCCGGCGTCGAGCTGGCCGTCGGCCACCAGCAGCATTTTCATGAAATTGCGCAGCGAAGTTGCCTTATTGACCGGCTTGGACAGCCCGCTCTCGCACCACAGCTTGCCGACCGCCCCGTCCATGAAGCACACCCCGGTCGCGCTTTCGGCGCGGGGATACGGCCCCTCGCCCACCAGCACATAGCGCACCTGGCCGATCGGCAGGGCGAAGGCGGCGAACAGGCGCTGTTCGGTGGGCAAGTAGTTGTCGGCGGCCAGGGTCGGCAAGTACAAGGGTTCGGCGCGCATGACCGCTTCGAGCCCCTGGCGCAGGACAGGCTGCCAGGACAGGTCGGCACGCGCGGCGGCGTCGAGGATGGCGGGAGGTATGGGTTGGACGGACATCGGAAGCTGCCGGTAAAAAGGGAGGATTGTAGCCGACGCCGGTCGCGGCACCGCCCTGAATGATGCAATTTCAACCACGCGGCCCTGTTTTGGGAAAACGTGCATGATGCTGCCAACCCGATTGGGATGCGTAACAACTTAACAATTTCAGCTTTGGAGACTCAGATGCAAACCATTCAAGACGTCATGACCCGCGATGTTCAACACGTTTCGCCGGAAGACAGCGTTCACCGCGCCGCGCAGATCATGAAAGAATTCAATATCGGCTCCGTGCCAGTCGTCGACGGCGACAAGCTGGTCGGCATGATCACCGACCGCGACATCACCGTGCGCTCGACCGCTGCCGGCAAGGCGCCGGAAAGCAGCCGCGTCGGCGACTCGATGAGCACCGAAGTGCGCACCTGCTACGCGACCCAGTCGGTCGACGAAGTGCTGACCCAGATGGGCGACGTGCAGATCCGCCGCGTACCGGTCGTGGACCAGCAATCGCACTCGCTCGTTGGCATCGTGTCGCTGGGCGACATGGCGACCCAGCAAACCAGCGGCGTCGGCGAGGCCTTGCAAGAAATCTCGTCGCCAACCGACGCAGGCGCTGCGAAAGCACAATAAGCATTGCCTTCGCTTGCCGCAGGCCGGGCCGTGCGCCTGGGCTGCGGCAAGTGCACGGCCCGCGCACGGCCCGCGCCGGCGCGAGCATGCTCATGCCCGGCGCAAGCAGCGGCGCCGCAGCCAGCCACGTGCGCTGTTGCAAAATCCTCCCACGTATCATGCCGCACTGCGTCCCATCGCTTCGAGCGCGCCAACCCATTTATCCACAGCCTGCCGTTCCGGATCGCCCACCATGCCGATCAGGGTATCGCGCACCGGCGCCACGCCCACGTATCCCAATATATTGCGCTTGAGCGACTTGACGCTGTGCGCCCGAAAATACCAGCGGTATAGCATTGCCGGCATGCCCATCGTCACCACCACGCGCGCCGAGCGCCCGGAGAGCCCCTTCTTGGCCAGCGGATGCATGCGCTTGTCCGGAAACGCAAAACCGGGCCGCGCCACCTGCTCCAGGAAGCCCTTGAGCAAGGCGGGCATGTCGCCCAGCCACAATGGGAAGAAAAACACCATGTGCTGGGCCCAGCGGATATCGTCCTGCGCCTGTTGCAAGCCGGGCGGCAGCGGGCCGTGCTCCCACTCGTCCTGGCTGCGCAGGAGGGGAAAGTCGAGCGCCGCTACCTGTGTTTGACGTACATCATGGCCGGCCTTGGCAGCGCCCTGGCCATAGGCGGCGGCGAGCGCGTGGCAGAGATGGCCTTGCGCGGCATCGGGATGCCCCTGGATAAGCAGGATGCGCTTAGGCATGGCATCGCCCCGGCATGGGAACGCGCACGGCAGCATTGCCCTGCCCTGGCGCACTCAATCGAACATGCTTGATCATACTGGTCCTCCCGGGATGGCGGGCGCAATCGGCTTATCTACTTGTATCTGTTTATAAGACAGCACCAGCGCCAGCTTGGTTCCCGGGTGTTGATATGGTCTTGCGCCACGATCTGCTCCTGTTGCGCGCACGGGGCAGCGGCTATGCTCGAAGGAATCGGGGCACTTGCCCTGCGCTGCATCGAAAGGGGAACAACATGCTTGAGAAGAATCCTGCCCAGGCCACCGAACGGTCTTTTCTCGCGACCCTGGCCGCGATCGCCTGGTCGTTCGTCGGCCTGCGCCGCAAGTCCGACTTCGAGCGCGACGTGACGGCGCTCAATCCCGTGTATGTGATTGCGGCCGGCCTGATCGGCGTACTGCTCCTGATCGCCACCCTGGTCGGCGTGGTGGCCTTCGCCACCCGCTAACCAGCCGCCTATTCGGCGTCGCTCTGGCGCGCCGGATGCGCCTCGGCAAAGGCGGGCAGTGCGGCGCACATGGCGTCGATGCGGGCAATGGTGGGGTACGGCGCCAGGTCCACATGAAAGCGGCGCGCGTTGAACACTTGCGGCACCAGGCAGCAGTCGGCCATGGTCGGCATGTCGCCGTGGCAAAAACGCCCGGTGTCCGGCGAATTGGCCAGATGCGCCTCGATCGCCGCCATGCCCTCGCGCATCCAATGCACATACCATTCGGTCTTGGCTTCTTCCGACAAGCCGACCTGATGCACCAGATGGCGCAGCACGCGCAGATTGGTCAGCGGATGAATGTCGCAGGCTATCATCAGCGCCAGCGAGCGCACCCGCGCCCGTCCCAGCGCATCGCGCGGCAGCAGGGCCACCTGCGGATGCACCTCTTCCAGGTATTCCAGGATCGCGATCGATTGGGTCAGGGTCGTGCCCTTGTCCTGCAGGCTCGGCACCAGTCCGCTCGGATTGATCGCCAGGTACTCGGGCGCCAGTTGCTCGCCGCCATTGCGCAGCAAGTGCACCGGCACCGCTTCGTAACCGACCCCTTTGAGGTTCAGCGCAATGCGCACCCGGTACGCCGCCGAACTGCGGAAATAGGTGTACAGCTTCATCGCTGGCGCTCCTCGTACATCGCCACGGTCTGGTCGATGGCACCGAAAATGCTCGCGCCGGCGGCGTCAAGCATGTCGATGCGCACGCTGTCGCCGAATTTGAGGAACGGCGTTTTCGGGGCGCCATGCTCGATCGTTTCGTACATGCGCACTTCCGCCAGGCAGCAGTAGCCGACGCCGCCGTTGTCGATGCTCGAGCCGTGCAGGTTGCCCTGCTTGTTCGATACCGTGCCCGAGCCGATGATGGTGCCGGCCGCCAGTTCACGCGTTTTGGCCGCATGTGCGACCAGTTGCGCGAAGTTGAACGTCATGTCGTCGCCCGCGTTCGGCTTGCCGAAAGGCCGTCCGTTGATCTGCACGTTGAGCGGCAGACGCAGCTTGGTGTCCTGCCAGGCATCGCCCAGTTCGTCGGGCGTAACGCAGACCGGCGAAAACGCGCTGGCCGCTTTGGACTGGAAAAAGCCGAAGCCCTTGAGCAGCTCGTTCGGAATCAGGTTACGCAGCGACACATCGTTCACCAACATTACCAGCCGCACGGCGCCAGCGCTGCGTTCGACGCTCGCGCCCATCGGCACGTCGCCCGTGATGACGGCCACTTCCGCTTCCAGGTCGATGCCCCACTCTTCCGACAGCGCGTAAATCGGATCGCGCGGGCCGATGAAGGAGTCCGATCCGCCCTGGTACATTAGTGGATCGATGTAGAACGAAGCCGGAACCTCGGCGTTACGCGCTTTTCGCACCAGTTCCACGTGGTTGATATAGGCCGAGCCATCAGCCCACTGATAGGCGCGCGGCAACGGCGAATGGCACAGCGCCTGGTCGAAGGGCTGGGCGTCTCCGGTCAACTTATCGGTCGCGTTATCGTTCAGGGCGATGTAGACGGCCTGCAGCGGCTCGACGACATCATTCCAGTTGTCGAGCGCGAACTGCAAGGTGGCGGCGATTTGGGGCACTGCTTGGTAGCGCGACAGGTCGCGGCTGACGACGACCAGCGAGCCGTCGCGCCCGCCTGTTTTTAATGTTGCAAGTTTCATGTATACCTTAATGTTGGTCCGCTGGGGATTTTTCGTGCATCCAGGCCGCGTGCTTGGGCGCCTTACGCGTCTGCGACCACTCGTTGAGCATGTCCCACTTCACGGCGTCGAGCTTCTGCTGCATTTCCGGCGTGGCCGTGTTGACGGCCAGTTCCAGGCGATGCCCGTTGGGATCGAAGAAATAGATCGACTTGAAGATGGTGTGGTTGGTCGGGCCGATGACCTCGATTCCCTCGGCTTCCAGGCGCGCCTTGGTGGTCAACAGCTCATCCATCGAACCGACTTCCAGGGCCAGGTGCTGGACCCAGGCCGGGGTGTTCTCGTCGCGGCCCATCGGCGCCTGGCTCGGCAACTCGAAAAAGGCCAGCACATTGCCCATGCCGGCATCGAGGAAAACGTGCATGTACGGGTCGGGCGCGCCGGTCGACGGCACCTGGTCTTCGGCAATGGCCAGCACGAAGTCCATGTTGAGGTGCTTGACGTACCAATCGACTGTCTCTTTGGCATCCTTGCAGCGGTAGGCTACGTGGTGAATCCTGGTGATTTTCATGCTGTGCTCCCCTGTTGATTCTTCTATTAGAGTGCAAAACGAACTATCATTCAAACAATATTTTCAACACGACTTATCAGACTATCCTATGAATCCCACCTTGCGCCAGATGCGCGCCCTTGTCGCGCTTGCCAAGACGGGCAGTTTTACCCTGGCGGCCGAGTATCTGCATGTGACCCAGGCCGCGCTGTCGGGGCTGATCAAGGAGCTTGAACTGACGCTCGGCGTGCGCGTGGTCGACCGCAGCACGCGCCGGATTGCCCTGACCGACGTCGGACGCGAGCTCACGCCCCTGTTCTCCAAAATGATCGACGACCTCGACGGCGCGCTGCTCGATATCGCCAGCCAGACACGGCTGAAAAAAGGCGTGGTGCGCATCGCGGCGCCGCAGTTGATGTCGTGCACCTTGCTGCCGCAAGTCATTGCCGCTTACCGCAAGCTGTATCCGGAAATCCAGGTGCGCCTGGTCGATTGCGCGGTCGAAAACGTGACGGCGCGCGTCTTCAGTGGCGAGGTCGACTGCGGCATCGGACCGGAGCGCGATCCGACCGCGCAGATCGAGGCGGCGGTGCTGTTCGAAATGCCCTTCGTGCTGGTGTTTCCGCAGCAGCATGCGCTGGAGCAGCGCGAACGGGTGACCTGGTCGGACCTGGCGGCGCACCCGTTCATCTCGCTGCAGGGACAATTCACCGAACGCCTGCTGAGCGACATGCACCATTCGCTGCGCGACGTACCGCTTAATCCCGTCAACGAAGTCACGTTCATGACCACCGCGCTGGCGATGGTCAGCGCCGGACTCGGCGTGACCGTGTGCCTGCCGTATGCCGAACCGCTGGTGCGCCTGCACCAGTTGCACATGCGCCAGTTGCACGAGCCGGAGCTCACGCGCCGCTTCTTTGTGTACACGCGCGACAAACGCTCGCTCTCGCCGGCGGCGGAGAGTTTTATTGCCTTCCTGTTCAAGTTCGTCGAGTCGCACGACTGGAACATTCCGCTCGTGGACGCGCACAAGGCCCAGTAGACTGCGCGCGGCCGCCCTGCGCCACAAGAGGCGGATGCGGCGGACGATGAGCAGACGCACCCGGTCGCGCTCGCACCCAAGCGGCCACGTGAGCAAAACAAAGTAGGCTGCGCACGGCCGCCCTGCGCCGCAAGAGGCGGACGAGGCGGACGATGAGCAGACGCAACCGGTCGCGCTCGCACCCAGGCGGCGAGGTGAGAGGGATGTATGCAAGGCACTGCCCATCGCACACCGCGCCAAGGCAGCGCAGGAACCCGCTGTGTGCACGCGGCCAAAGCACATTCCACAGTACCGCGGGCCACTGCACCGATAGCGCACCGCCTCTATAATTGATGCTCGCTTCCAACGGAATCTGCTCATGTCATATAACACCATCGCCATCAACCAGCGCATGGATCAATTCGACGGCCACCATCGCGTATGGCTGTTCGGCTACGGCTCGCTGATCTTCAAGGCGGACTTTCCGTTCATCGAGCGCAGGCCGGCGACCATTACCAATTGGACCCGGCGCTTCTGGCAAGGTTCACACGATCACCGCGGCACCGAAACGGCGCCCGGGCGCGTCGCTACACTGGTCGCCCAGCCCGGCGCGGTCACCGCCGGCATGGCGTACCTGATCACGCCCGAAGTATTCGCCCATCTGGACCATCGCGAAAAGAACGGCTACCTGCGCCTGGCAATCGACATCCGCTTCGACGACGGCAGCAGCGAACTTGGCTTGGTCTACATCGCCACAGAAGACAATGCCGCCTTCCTGGGCGAAGCGTCCGAACTTGATATTGCCCGCCAAATCGCGCACTCCCACGGCCCGAGCGGCGCCAACCGCGACTACCTGATCGACCTGGCGCACGCACTGCGCGAGCTGGGCATGGAAGACGCGCATGTGTTCGACATCGAGCGGCATTTAATCGAGATGAGCAAATAACCGCGATACATAAAGGAAGCACGACAAAGGAAGCAAAACCAACTTCCCGAGGGCCGGCACTATCCAACAAATCCAGGTATCCCGTCGCTTTTCGGCTTTGCTTGGCCGGCACTATCCATACAAATCCAGCTGCCTCGTCGCGTTTCAGGATTGCTTAGCCGGCACTATCCATACAAATCCAGCTGCCTCGACGCGTTTCGGGATCGCTTAGCCGGCACTATCCATACAAATCCAGTTGCCTCGTCGCGTTTCGGGATTGCTTAGCCGGCACTATCCAAACAGATCCAGCTGCCCGGTCGCATTGCCGCATTGCTTGGCCGGCGCCGTCGGCACAACCTCTGGCCGCTTGAAGCGCGATGTATCGAGCTCCGCAAAGCGCCCGCTGGTCGCGTTCATCCCCAGCCGTTCCACCGCCTTGACGAAACGCTGGCGTACCAGATCGGCCCAGACGCCCTCCCCGTGCATGCGCTTGCTGAAGTCGCTGTCGTAGTCTTTGCCTGCGCGCATCTCGCGCACCCGGTTCATCACCCGCTGCGCGCGCTCGGGAAAGTGCGCCTGCAACCATTCCTGGAACAGGGGATTGACCTCCCATGGCAGGCGCAGCACAACGTAGTGCGCGCTCACTGCACCGGCATCGCGCGCCGCTTCCAGCACGCGTTCGAGCTCGGGTTCGGTGACGAAGGGAATCACCGGCGCCACGCTGACCCGCACAGGAATGCCGGCGTCCGTCAGCCGGCGGATCGTGCGCAGGCGCCGCGCAGGCGTTGCCGCACGCGGCTCCAGGGTGCGCGAAATGTCAGGGTCGAGCGTGGTCACCGTGACCGCCGCAATCGCCTGGTTTTTGGCCGCCATGGCGCCGATCAGGTCGATGTCGCGCTCGATCAGCGAGGACTTGCTGATCAGCGCCACCGGATGCTCGCAGTCGTGCAGCACTTCCAGCACGCGCCGCGTGATGCCAAGACCGCGCTCGCACGGTTGGTAGGCGTCGGTGTTGACGCCGAGCGCGATCGGTTCCGGCACGTACGACGGCTTAGCCAGCTCGCGCCGCAGCAGGTCCGGCGCGTTGACCTTGGCGAACAGGCGGCTTTCGAAGTCGAGCCCCGGCGAGAGTCCAAGGTAGCTGTGCGACGGCCGCGCAAAACAGTAAATGCAGCCGTGCTCGCACCCGCGATAGGGATTGAGCGACACATTGAAGGGAATGTCGGGCGATGTGTTGCGGCTCAGGATGGTTTTGGCGAATTCGTCGGTAACTTGGGTGCGGAACGGCGCCGGCGGGTCGTCTTCGTCGTCGGCATGCACCCAGCCGTCGTCAAACCGCTCGCGCGCGTTGACCTCGTAGCGGCCCTGCAGGTTGGTGACGGCGCCGCGCCCCTTTTGCGCCGCCAGTGGGCGCGGCGGGAGCATGACGCTTTCTTCGAAGTCCTTGTCGCGATCAGTCACCGGAGCACCTGTTTTAACTGTATAAACATACAGTATTCTACGTTGGTGCTGCCGCGTTTTCAAGCAGTGTTCAAAGCCGGCCTTGATGCAGCACAAACGTGTCGATCAAGTCATCGAAAGCGCGGCTCAGCGGCAGGAACTTTTCATGGTCACCTTCGATCTCACCCAAGGCATGGCAAGCAGCCTCCAGGGTGGAGAGCTGGTCCGCCGCATGCGCCTTGCGGATGCGGTAGCGCGACGGCGGCATGCCGCTGAGCGGCAGGCGCGGCAAGGCATGCAGCAGCGGATTGAGATACAGCATCTTGCGGCTCTTGCGCCAGGTGCCGTCGAGCACGACCAGCAGCAGCTTGCCGGGCGCGCGCAACAGCTCCGGCGGCAGTGGCGGCGGCGCCGGCATGCCCAGCGAGCGGTCGTCCGGCGTGTCCGGATACAGCAGCACGGCGTGCCGGCCCTCCACCGCCAGCAGCGTGGAGAGCTGCGCCGGGTCGAACACCTCGCCGGCGGCCAGCGTGCTGCCGGCCACGCTCAGGTGCAGCAGGCGCGCGCTGCCCTTGGCGTTGCTCACTTCGAGCGGGTGCTGCAGGATCAGCAAGCGCACCTCGCTTGCCACGGGGCGAATCCAGCGGCAGATGCACGCCGCCGCCGGTCGCGCGCACACATTGCACACGCTGCGCCGTGCGGGTGCGGCCTGCCCCTGCGCAGGCGTGGGGTCCGCTTGACCCTGTACAGGCATTGGAGCGCCTTGTTCCAGCCGAGGCGTTGGAGCGGCTTGTTCCGGCTGAGGCGCTGGAGCGGCTTGTTCCGTCCGAGGCGCTGGAGCGGCTTGTTCCGGCCGAGGCGCTGGAGCGGCTTGTTCTGGCCGAGGCGCAACCGCGCCCTGCCCCTGCGCTTGCAAACGCGCGGGCGCCGGCCCGGCAGCGCCGCACCGTTGCGGCACTACCCTCACCGGCCCGGCAGCGCCAGGTCGCGCCGTCCGGCCGTCAGCTGGCCGAGCTTGAACACGCCGACCACCTGCGACAGCTGCGCCGCCTGCTCCTGCATTGCCGCCGCGGCAGCAGCAGCCTGCTCGACCAGCGCCGCGTTCTGCTGGGTCACCTGGTCCATCTGGGTCACCGCCAGGTTGACCTGCTCGATGCCGTCGCGCTGCTCGTCGCTGGCGCTGGTGATGTCGGTCATGATGCGCGTCACCCGGTTGATGCTGGTGACCACTTCCTCCATGGTCTTGCCGGCCTGGTCCACGAGGCGCGTGCCGTTGTCGACCTTGCTGACCGAATCGCCGATCAGTTCCTTGATTTCCCTGGCGGCCGCCGCCGAGCGCTGCGCCAGGGTACGCACTTCAGAAGCGACCACCGCAAATCCGCGCCCCTGCTCGCCGGCCCGCGCCGCTTCCACCGCCGCATTCAGCGCGAGAATATTGGTCTGGAAGGCAATCCCGTCGATCACGCCGATGATGTCCACGATCCTGGTCGAGGATGCATTGATCGAGCTCATCGTCGCCACCACCTCGGACACCACGGCGCCGCCACGGGTAGCCACTTCGGCCGCGCTGATGGCCAGCTGGTTCGCTTCGCGCGCATTGTCGGCGTTGAGCTTGACGGTGGAGGTCAGCTGGTCCATCGCGGACGCCGTTTCTTGCAGGGAGCTGGCCTGGTCTTCGGTACGCGACGACAGATCCAGGTTGCCGCTGGCGATCTCGCGCGAGGCCGTGCCAATGGCATCGGTGCCGCCCCGTACCTCGCCGACGATATCGACCAGGCTGTCGTTCATGCGCTTGAGCGATTGCATCAGTTGCCCGGTTTCATCGCTGCTGTCGACCTCGATGTGGCTGGTCAAGTCGCCCGACGCCACCGTTTCGGCGACCCGCACCGCCGCCCGGATCGGCCGCGTGATGGTGCCGGTGATCCAGACCGCGCAGCCAATGCCCATCACAATGGCGAGCGCGCCCAGGCTGATGAGCATGGTGCGCCCGCTCTCGTACTGGGCGGCGATCGCGGCGGCGGCGGCGTCGAGCACGCCGCGCTGCTCGCTGGACAGGCTGGCCAGCGCCGCCAGGTAAGCTTCGCGCTTGTGCGCCATGTCGGTGTCGAACGTAGCCGCCGCGCCGGCCAGGTCGCCGGCCGCCTTGAGCTTGAACACCTTGGCCCGCGCCGCAGTGTAGGCCTTGCGCGTTTCCAGCACTTCACCGAGCAGCGCCTTGGCGCGCGGATGCTGCACGCTCTCGCCCAGCACGGTCTGGATCTCGGTGGCGCGCGCGGACGAGATCTTCATCTGCTCCTCCACCTTCTTCTGGTCGGCCGGATCGGTCACCTTCCACGCCGTGGCCGTGCGCGCGGCGTTCACTTCAATCACCTTGGCCCACTCGGCGATCAGGCGCTCGTTGCGTACCGTGTCTTTCACCATGGTGTCGGTCAGCACGCTGGCCTGCTGCATGCGCCACACCCCAATGCCGGTCAGGGCCACGAGAAACAAAAGAACGATGGCGAAACCGAACGTCAGGCGGGTTCCGATACTGAGATTTTTCATGGGAGCGATGGGCACTGGGCCCGAATTTGACGGCGCGTCAATGCTAACACCGGGAATCCGATATTGCGAGGACAGTTTTTCCCACAGGAAATATTTCTTCAAAATGCACAGTGACAGGATACACCGCGTAGCGTCGTTAAAACGCCACATTGCCTTGTGATTCGGGCTCCTATTGCACTATTGACATGAACAAGCAGGCAAGAAAGCGTGCATTCAGTAACTTTTTTTCACAGCGGCCCTCCCGAATTGACATTCCGATATTGCTCAGAAAAATCTCTCTGCATAGAATCGATTTATTCCTTCCAGCAATTTAATTCATCGGGAGCCCATCATCGCTACCGTTTTCCCGCAAGTCCGGCGCGCCTTCCGCCTGCTGGCCACCGCCCTGGTGACTGGCCTGACCCTGCTCCCCTCGATAGCGGTCGAGCAAGAGTTGCCCGTCGACTTCCGCCTCAACGAAACGGTGATCACCATTCCCGCCGGTCCCGGCAAGCAGTCGATGTTGCAGACCACGCTGTTCCGCCCGAACGGCGCCGGCCCCTTTCCGCTGCTGATCATTAACCATGGCAAGGAATCGGGCGAACCGCGCAAGCAGCCGCGCGAGCGCTTCATTTTCATGGCCACCGCCTTCGTCAAGCGCGGTTACGCGGTACTGGTGCCGATGCGGCGCGGTTTCGCCGGCTCCACCGGCACCTACGCCGACCACGGCTGCAACATGACCGCCAACGGCTACGCCCAGGCCAGCGACGTGCAGGACACCATCGAATTCGCGCGCCAGCAGCGCTGGGCCGATCCCTGGCGCATCGTCGTGGCCGGCCAGTCGTACGGCGGCCTGGCCACGATCGCCCTCGGCACGCGCGATGTGCCCGGCGTGCGCGGCCTGATCAACTTCGCCGGCGGCCTGCGCGACGACGGCGAGCGCTGCGACTGGCGCACGCAACTGGTGCAAGCGTTCGCCAATTACGGCGCGGCCAACAAGCTACCCAGCCTGTGGATGTACGGCGTCAACGATTCGCTGTTCGGACCGGCCCTGGTGGCGCGCATGCATGCCGCCTTCGAAGGCGCCGGCGGCAACGCGCGCCTGGTCGAATTCGGCGCCTTCAAGCGCGACGCGCACGGCATGGTCGCCAGCCGCGACGGCGCCCGCATCTGGTGGCGCGAAACCGAACGCTTCCTGGAACAGATCGGCATGCCGACCCGCGAAATCGTCGCCGTGGCCGACGCCCCGAGCGTGCCGCGCACCGACTTTGCCCGCGTCGACGACATCGCCGCCGTGCCCTACCTCAGCGAGAACGGGCGCGCCGCCTACCGCGAATACCTGCACAAGCTCACGCCGCGCGCGTTCGCCGTCTCGCCCAGCGGCGCCTGGTGCTGGGCCGAGGAAGGCGAGGATCCGCATGCCCGCGCCCTGGCCGCCTGCGCGCGCAGCAGCGGCCAGACATGCCAGCTGTATTCGGTCGACGACTACGTGGTGTGGCAAGACAAGCTGGCCGCCAGCGCCAGCGCCAGCGCCGACAGCGGCGGCGCGGGAACGGGCAGCCTCTGATTTAACGTCTTGGCAACGCCGCAAAAAACCGGGCGCGCGTGCGCATCAAATGCCTATACAATGTGTCGACGTTTTTTCTCGTTTGGAGAGAATCATGTTGCCACGAATCTTGCGCGCAGTCCTTGCGCCCACCCTGTTCCTGTCCTGCGCCTTGCAAGCGGCCTCTGCCGCAAACAACTATCCGATCGTCCTGGTCCACGGCTTTCTCGGCTTCGGGCCCGAGCAGTACACCCGCACCGGTTTCAAATACTGGGGCGGCTTCGACGACATTGTCGGCCACATGCGCACGCACCAGGGCCAGCACCAGGTGTGGGCCGCCTCGGTCGGCGCGATCAGTTCCAACTGGGACCGCGCGGCCGAACTGTACTATCAGATCAAAGGGGGCTGCGTCGACTACGGCACCACCCACACGGGCAGCGCGGCCAGGTTCGGCGCGGTGCGCCAGCCGGTAGGCAAATGCTGGGCCGCCGATCCGGCCAACAATCCCAACGGCTACCCGGCCGCGCTGTATCCGGCGTGGGATGCGCGCCACCCGATCCACCTGATCGGCCACAGCCAGGGCGGGCAAACCATCCGCGCCCTGATCGAACTGCTGGAGAACGGCTCGCCCAATGGCGACGAAGGCGGCGGCGAAATCTACAAGGGCGGCAAGCAAGGCTGGGTGGTCAGCGCCACCACCATATCGTCGCCCAACGATGGCACCAGCCTGCGCGACGCCATGGGAGAAACCGGTGCCGCGCTCACGCAACTGGCCACCGGCATCGCGACCATCGCCAATGGCGGCGACGTCACGGCGCCGGCGGCGGACCTCGGGCTGGAAA
>DASVVC010000072.1:0-17381 GCA_036386755.1 Telluria sp. | reverse complement strand
GTGGTGGTGCAGTCGATGACCAACACCGACACCGCCGACGTGATCGGCACCGCGATCCAGATCAAGGACCTGGCGCGCGCCGGCTCCGAGATGGTGCGCCTCACCGTCGATAAACCGGAGGCCGCCGCCGCCGTGCCGGCGATCCGCGAGCAGCTCGACCGCATGGAAGTCGATGTGCCGCTGGTCGGCGATTTCCATTACAACGGCCACATCCTGCTGCGCGACTTCCCCGAGTGCGCACGCGCGCTGTCGAAGTACCGCATCAATCCGGGCAATGTGGGGCAGGGCGCCAAGCGCGACACCCAGTTTGCGCAGATGATCGAAGTGGCCATCGAGCACGACAAGCCGGTGCGTATCGGCGTCAACTGGGGCAGCCTCGATCAAAGCCTGCTGGCGCGCATCATGGACGAGAATGCCGCGCGCGCGAATCCGTACAGCGCCCAGGCCGTGATGTACGAAGCCCTGATCACCTCGGCGATCGAGAATGCTGTGCGCGCCGAGGAAATCGGCATGGCGCGCGACAAGATCATCCTGTCGTGCAAGGTGTCCGGTGTGCAGGACCTGATCGCCGTGTACCGCGAACTGGCGCGCCGCTGCGACTATCCGCTGCACCTGGGCCTGACCGAAGCGGGCATGGGCAGCAAGGGCATCGTCGCCTCGACCGCCGCGCTGGCGGTGCTGCTGCAAGAAGGCATCGGCGACACGATCCGTATTTCGCTCACGCCCGAACCGGGGGGCGATCGGACGCGCGAAGTCGTCGTCGCGCAAGAGATTTTGCAAACCATGGGCTTGCGCAAGTTCGCGCCGATGGTGATCGCCTGCCCGGGATGCGGGCGCACCACCTCGACCACGTTCCAGGAACTGGCCGACAACATCCAGACCTATCTGCGCGAGCAGATGCCGGAATGGAAGAAGGCCTATCCGGGCGTGGAAGGCATGAACGTGGCCGTGATGGGCTGCATCGTCAACGGTCCGGGCGAATCGAAGCACGCCAACATCGGCATCAGCCTGCCGGGCACGGGCGAATCGCCTGCCGCGCCGGTGTTCGTCGATGGCAAGAAAACCGTCACCCTGCGCGGCGACCGCATCGTTGAAGAATTCCAGGCTATCGTCCTGAACTACGTACAAACTACTTACGGTAAGCAACTTACAAATGTCTGAAAATAAAAAAGAAAAAGCCCAAAAAATCACCGGCGTCAAAGGCATGAACGACATCCTGCCGGCCGACGCGCCGCTGTGGGAACTGTTCGAAAACACCGTGCACTCGGTCCTGAAGAGCTACGGCTACCAAAAGATCGTTACCCCAATCGTCGAAGACACGGCGCTGTTCAAGCGCGCCATCGGCGCGGTGACCGACATTGTCGAAAAGGAAATGTACTCGTTCAAGGATGCCATGAACGACGACGAGCTGACCCTGCGCCCTGAAGGCACGGCCGGCGTGGTGCGCGCCGTCATCGAGCACAACCTGGTCTACGACGGCCCGCGCCGCGTCTGGTACGCGGGACCGATGTTCCGCCACGAGCGTCCGCAGCGCGGCCGCTATCGCCAGTTCTTCCAGGTCGGCGCCGAAGCGGTCGGCTTTGCCGGTCCGGACATCGACGCCGAGCTGATCATGCTTTGCCGCCGTCTGTGGGACGACCTGGGCCTGGAAAATATCCGCCTCGAAATCAACTCGATCGGCGACGCCGGCGAGCGCCAGCGCCACCGCGCCGACCTGATCACGTATTTCGAAGCGAATCTTGAGCTGCTCGACGACGAAGCCAAGCGCCGCCTGCACGCCAATCCGCTGCGCATCCTCGACACCAAGAACCCGGCCATGCAGGACCTGGTGAACAATGCGCCCAAGCTGCTCGACTACCTCGAAGGCGAGTCGGTGGTGCACTTCGACGGTCTCAAGCGCATCCTGGACCACAACAATATCCAGTACACCGTCAACCCGCGCCTGGTGCGCGGCCTGGACTATTACAACCGCAGCGTGTTCGAGTGGGTGACCGACAAGCTCGGCTCGCAAGGCACCGTGTGCGCGGGCGGACGCTACGATCCGCTGATCGAAAGCTTCGGCGGCAAGCCGACCCCGGCGGTCGGTTTCGCGATGGGCATCGAGCGCCTGGTCGAGCTGATGAAAGAAGCGGGCGAGCCGAACGATCCCTCCGAATGCGATGTCTATATGGTGCACCAGGGCGAGGAAGCGCGCATGCAGGCGTTTGTCCTGGCCGAGCGCATCCGCGATGCCGGCCTGGATGTTGTGTTACATTGCGCCGCTGCGAGCGGTCCGGGCAGCTTCAAGAGCCAGATGAAAAAAGCCGACGGCAGCGGCGCGGCGTTTGCCGTGATCCTGGGCGAGGACGAAATCGCCAAGCGCACGGCGGCGGTCAAGTCGATGCGCGGGGCCGAGGGCGAGCAGCAGGCCAATGTGCCGTTCGACGATGTCGTCGACTACCTGGTCAACCAGATCGTCGGCGCCCACGAGCATGACCACGACCACGAGCACGTGCACTACCACCACTAAGCAGCAGGCGGCACCCGGCCGCTGGCGGCCGGATCCACCCGATTAACCTTGTACCTAACATTGTTGAGAATTACATGGCATACGATCTCGAAGAACAAGAACAACTGGCCGCGATGCAGGCTTTCTGGAACAAGTACGGCAACATGCTGATGGTGGTGCTGATCATCGCCGCCGGCTCCTACGCCGGCTACACCTGGATGAAGCGCGCCGAACGCGTCGACGCGGCCGAAGCATCCGCCTTGTACACGCAGATCCAGACCGCCGCCACCGCCAAGGACAACGCCAAGGTGCAGCGCATCGCCGGCGACGTGCGCACCAAGTACGCGAAAAGCGCGTACGCGGCGATGACCTCGCTCACGGCCGCCAAGAGCGCCTTCGAGGCCAACGACCTCAAAACCGCCAAGGCCCATCTGCAGTGGGTGGCGGACAACGGCAACGACGAGTACAAGTCGATCGCCAAGCTGCGCCTGGCTGGCGTGCTGCTCGACGAGAAAGCCTACGACGACGGCCTGAAACTGCTGGCCACGCCATTCCTGCCGCAATTTGCCGGCGCCGTGGCCGACCGCAAGGGCGACATCCTGGTCGCGCAGAACAAGATCGCCGACGCGCGCGCCGCCTACCTGGCGGCCCTGGCGGCGATGGATGACAAGCATCCGGGCCGCGCGCTGGTGCAGATCAAGCTCGAAGCCATCGGCGGCACCGTGCCGGAAACCAAGGCAGCCGCCTGAGCGGACGCTTCACCCAGAACAAGGTCATGACTATGCGTATTACCCAGAAACTTATCGGTGTGAGTGTGCTGGCCCTGATGGCCGGCTGCTCCACCCTGAGTTCGCTTAATCCTTTCGCCTCCAAATCCAAGGGCAACGTGCCCGCGCCGCTGGTCGAGCTCAAGGGCTCGATGGCCGTGCGTACCGCCTGGAAGCTCGATATCGGCAAGGCCCAGGATTACGTCTTCACCCCGGCGCTGGTGAACCAGTCGCTGGTCGTGGCCGGCGCCGACGGCGCCATCGCGCGGGTCGACGCCGCCAGCGGCAAGCAGTTGTGGCGCATCAAGGCAGACACGGGCCTGACCGCCGGCGTCGGCACCGACGGCAACATGCTGGTCTTCGGCGGCGCCAAGGGCGGCGTGCTGGCCTACGATCTTGAAGGCAAGCTCTTGTGGAAGGCGCAAGCCTCCAGCGAAGTGCTGTCGAGCCCGGTCGTGGGCGATGGCATCGTGGTGGTGCGCTCGGTCGACAACCGCATCGTCGGCCTGGACGCCAAGACCGGCGAGAAAAAATGGACCGTGCAGCGCGTCTCGCCGCCATTGACCCTGCGCAATGCGCCGGGCATGGTGGTGGTCGGCAAGGAAGTCATCGTCGCCCAGCCGGGCGGCAAACTGTTGTCGCTGAACATGGCCACCGGCGCGGCGCGCTGGGAAGTGGCGGTCGGCGAATCGCGCGGCGCCACGGAACTCGAACGCGTGACCGACATCGGCGGCACCCCGGTCGTGATCGACCAGGAAGTGTGCGCCGTGTCCTACCAGGGCAGGGTGGGGTGCTTCGACATCAACACGGGCGCGGCGCGCTGGACCAAGGAACTCTCGTCCGACGTCGGCGTGTCGGTCGACCAGCGTTTTGTCTTCGCCGTCGACGACAAGGGCGCGGTCTCGGCCTTTAACCGCGAAGGCGGCGTGAGCGCCTGGAAAAACGACAAATTAAGCTATCGCCGCCTGTCGACCCCGGTGTCTTATGGACGCACGGTGGCCGTTGGCGACTATCAAGGTTTCATCCACTTCCTGTCACGGGAAGATGGTTCCTTTCTGGCGCGCGCCGCCACCGACGGGAGCGCCATTATGGCCGCTCCCCTGGTGGCCGGTTCGAACCTGATCTTTCAAACACAATCTGGGACTGTGACCGCTATCGCGGTCGAATAAAAACACCATGAAGCCGGTAATCGCATTAGTTGGTCGCCCCAACGTCGGGAAATCGACACTTTTCAATCGCCTCACCCGCTCGCGCGACGCGCTCGTGGCCGACTTGCCTGGCCTGACGCGCGATCGTCACTACGGCGAAGGCCGGGTCGGCGAACGCCCCTTCCTCGTCATCGACACGGGCGGCTTCGAGCCGGTCGCCAAGGAAGGCATCATGTTCCAGATGGCCCTGCAGACCAAGCAGGCCGTCGCCGAAGCGGACGTGGTCGTGTTCATCGTCGACGGCCGCCAGGGCCTGACGCCGCACGACAAGACCATCACCGACTTCCTGCGCAAGTCGGGCCGCAAGGTCATGTTGGTCGTCAACAAGGGCGAGGGCATGAAGTACAGCTCCGTCGTGGCCGACTTCTATGAACTCGGCATGGGCGACCCGTACGTCATTTCCGCCGCCCACGGCGACGGCGTCACCGACCTGGTCGAGGAAGCGCTGAACGAAGCGTTTGCCCAGCGCCCGGACGACCAGGAAGAGCTGGAGCCGGCCGCGCGCGGCATCAAGATCGCCATCGTCGGCCGTCCCAACGTGGGCAAGTCCACCTTGGTCAACACCCTGATCGGCGAAGAGCGCGTGATCGCCTTCGACATGCCGGGCACCACGCGCGACTCGATCGAAGTGCCGTTCGAACGCGACGGCAAGAACTACACCCTGATCGACACGGCCGGCATCCGCCGCCGCGGCAAGGTGTTCGAAGCGATCGAGAAGTTTTCGGTCGTCAAAACGCTGCAGTCGATTTCGGAAGCCCACGTCGTCATTTTGCTGCTCGACGCCCAGCAAGACATTTCGGAGCAGGATGCGCACATCGCCGGCTTCATTCTCGAATCGGGCCGCGCGCTGGTGGTGGCCGTCAACAAGTGGGACGGCTTGCGCACCGACGAGCGCGACGAAATCAAGATCGACATCGACCGCAAGCTCGATTTCCTCTCGTTCGCCAAGACGCACTTTATTTCGGCCCTGAAGGCGCAAGGCATCGCGCCGATGATGAAGTCGGTCGACGCCGCCTACGCCGCCGCCACCGCCGACCTGTCCACGCCGCGCCTGACGCGCGCGCTGATCGAAGCGGTCGAGAAGCAGGAACCGCGCCGCAAGGGCTCGATCCGTCCTAAAATGCGCTATGCGCACCAGGGCGGGCAGAATCCGCCGATCATCGTCATCCACGGCAATTCGCTCGACGCCATTGGCGAGCCGTACAAGCGCTACCTCGAAAAGCATTTCCGCGACACCTTCAATCTGGTCGGTACGCCGCTTCGGATCGAACTGCGCGTAGGCAAGAACCCGTTCGCACGGACTTCCAAGTAATTGCGGGCGCTACGTGGGCCTCTGAAACCGTAGCGAGCGGCGCAAGTGTCGTCCGAGAAGCGCAGCCGTACGCAAGTACGGTGAGCATCGCCGGGCGACAATTGCGCCGCGCAGTAGGTTTCAGAGGCCCACGTACGACAGATAATTGTAAAACAGGTTACAGTACCAAGAGACATCGTTCGATCCACAGAATGATGGTCCCGGCACTTGAAAAACCAGCGAGTCGCCTCCAATTCTTTACTACAACAACATCACGGAGCTGTTATGAGCAACAAAGGGCAACTGTTACAAGACCCATTCCTCAATGCCTTGCGCAAAGAGCATGTTCCCGTCTCGATCTACCTGGTCAACGGGATCAAACTGCAGGGCCATATCGAATCCTTCGACCAATACGTGGTGCTGCTGCGTAACACGGTGACCCAGATGGTCTACAAGCATGCAATCTCCACCGTTGTTCCGGCACGCGCGGTTAATCTCAATCTTGATCCTGAAGCTGAGTAAGGCCATGGGCGTCGCCACCCCGGGTCGCTTGGTCCCGAAGGGAGGCCTATGCGCGCAGCACTAGTCGGCATCGATTTCGGCGCGGGCGACTTCAACGCGAGCGTTGAAGAACTGGCCCTGCTCGCCCGCTCGGCAGGCGCCGAGCCGATCACCACCATCACCGCCAAGCGTTCCAGTCCGGACGCTGCCTACTTCGTCGGCAGCGGCAAGGCCGACGAAATCGGCCTGGCCTGCGTGGACCAGAACATCGAGATCGTGATTTTCAATCACGCCTTGTCTCCGGCCCAGCAGCGCAACCTGGAAAAGCGGCTCAATATCCGCGTGCTCGACCGCACCAGCCTGATCCTCGACATCTTCGCGCAGCGCGCCAAAAGCCACGAGGGCAAGCTGCAGGTTGAACTGGCGCAGCTGCAGCACCTGGCCACGCGCCTGATCCGCGGCTGGACTCACCTCGAACGGCAAAAGGGCGGTATCGGCCTGCGCGGTCCGGGTGAAACCCAGCTCGAGACCGACCGCCGCCTGATCGGCGAGCGCGTCAAGGCCCTGCGCGCGCGCCTGGCCAAGCTGCGCAAGCAGCATGAAACCCAGCGCCGTTCGCGTGGACGCAGCCATACCTTTTCGGTCTCGCTGGTCGGCTACACCAATGCCGGCAAGTCGACCCTGTTCAACGCGCTGACCAAGGCCGGCGTGTACGTCGCCAACCAGCTGTTCGCCACGCTCGACACGACCTCGCGCCGCGTCTACCTGGGCGAAGAGGTGGGCAACGTGGTCATGTCCGACACGGTCGGCTTCGTGCGCGAACTGCCGCACCAACTGGTGGCGGCGTTTCGCGCCACCCTGGAAGAAACCATCCACGCCGACCTGCTGCTGCACGTCGTCGATGGCGCCAGCCCGGTGCGCATGGAACAGATCGAGCAGGTCAACCTGGTGCTCAAGGAAATCGGCGCCGATCACATTCCGCAAATTCTCGTGTGGAACAAGATCGATGCCGCCGGCCTGGAACCCGCGGTCGAGCGCGATGAAGCGGGCAATATTGCGCGCGTGTTCATCAGCGCCCACACCGGCGCCGGCCTCGACATGCTGCGCGACGCCGTGGTCGAAGCGGCCAAGTCGGCGCCGGAGCGCAGCCACCTTTTTGAAGAGCAGGACGATGCCGAACCGGTTGACGCGCCCGACGGCGACGACGCAGACGATGCGCTCGACGCCGACGATGGCGACGACGCAGAGCACGCAGACAATGCGCAAGCTGTGGACGACGACGCGCAACCGGCCGAAATTCCAACCTCCACCAACGTCGGACCTCGATAGCATGCTTGCTTCACTACTCAAACGCGTCGGCATCCGGCCGCCGCCTACTGTCCTGCTGCAGGACAGCAAACGTCCCGGTGACGGCCCGCCCGATCTCGACCAGATGTGGCGCGACTTCAACCAGCGCCTCAATCGCCTGTTCGGCAACAAGGGTCCGGGTGGCGGCGACGCCGGCGGTGGCGGTCCGTACCGTCCCGACATGAAGGGCGCAGGCATCACGGTCGGCGCGGCGGTGGCGGTGGTCGGCGTCATCTGGCTCGCCAGCGGCGTGTTCAGCGTGCGCGAAGGCCAGGCCGGCATCGTCTCGACCTTCGGCAAATACAGCCACAGCACCGGTTCGGGCCTGAACTGGCGCATGCCGTATCCGTTCCAGACGCACGAAAAGGTCAACGTCAACGAAGTGCGGACCATGGAAATCGGCTACAGCGGCAATGTGCGCTCGAAGAACCTGAAAGAGTCGCTGATGCTGACCGACGATGAAAACATCATCGACATCCAGTTCGCGGTGCAGTACACGCTCAAGGATCCGAAGGCCTGGCTGTTCAATAACCTGGAAACGGATGAAACCGTGCGCCAGGTGGCCGAGACCGCGATCCGCGAAGTAGTGGGAAAAAGCAAGATGGACTACGTGCTGTACGTCGGCCGCGAGAAAGTTGCGCTCGACACGCAGCTGCTGATGCAGCAGATCCTCGACCGCTACGCGCTCGGCGCCCAGATCAGCAACGTGACCATGCAGGGCGTGCAGCCGCCGGAGCAGGTGCAGGGCGCCTTCGACGACGCCAACAAGGCCGGCCAGGACAACGAACGCGCCAAGAGCGAGGGCGAAGCCTACGCCAACGACGTGGTGCCGCGCGCGGCCGGTAACGCCGTGCGCCTGCTTGAAGAAGCCCGGGCCTACCGCTCGATGGTGACCGAAAACGCCACCGGTAACGCGGCCCGCTTTACGCAAGTGATGACCGAGTACCAGAAGGCGCCGGGCGTTACGCGCGACCGCATGTACCTCGACACCATGCAGCAGATTTTCAGCAGCGCCAGCAAGGTCATGGTCGACGTCAAGTCCGGCAGCAACCTGCTGTACCTGCCGCTCGACAAGCTGATCGCGCAGACGGCCGCCAACGACGCCGCCATCGGCGCCAAGTCCGGTCCCGTGGTGCCGATGACGCCGGCGCAGGTCGTGCCGCCGTCGCAGGCGCTGCCGGCCGACGTGCTGCAGCCGCTCGAACAAGTGCGCCAGCGCGACAACCGCAGCCGCGAATCCTCACGTGACCGGGAGACCCGTTAATGAACCGCTTAGTTACCATTCTTGTTGCGGGCTTCATCGCGCTGATGCTCCTGTCCTCGACCGTGTTCATCGTCGACCAGCGCAAGTTCGCGGTGGTGTTCGCGTTCGGTGAGATGAAGGAAGTGATCAGCGAGCCGGGCCTGCATTTCAAGCTGCCGCCGCCGTTCCAGAACGTGATTTTCCTCGACAAGCGCATCCTCACGCTCGACACGCCCGACGCCGACCGCTTCATGACGTCCGAGAAGAAAAACGTGATGGTCGACGCTTTTGTGAAATGGCGCATCGTCGATCCGCGCCTGTACTACATCAGCTTTAACGGCAACGAGGTCAGCGCCCGCGGGCGCATGGGCCAGATCGTCAAGGCGGCGCTGAACGAGGAAATCACCAAGCGCACGGTGCGCGAAGTGATTTCCGGCGAGCGCGGCAAGGTGATGGAAGCGATCCAGCGCAAGGTCGTGGCCGAGGCCAAGCAGATCGGCGTGCAGATCGTCGACGTGCGCCTGAAACGCGTCGATTACGACGAGAAGATCAACGCGTCGGTGTACGACCGCATGCGTGCCGAGCGCCTGAAGGTGGCCAACGAGCTGCGTTCGACCGGTTCGGCCGAGTCCGAAAAGCTGCGCGCCGCCGCCGACCGCAAGCGCACCGAACTGCTGGCCGCGGCGTATCGCGAGGCCGAGCAGATCAAGGGCGAGGGCGACGCCGCCGCATCGCAGATCTACGCTGAAGCGTTCGGCAAGAGCCCGGAGTTCTACAAGTTCTACCGCTCGCTGGAAGCGTACCGCGCGACCTTCAAGACCCACGGCGACGTGCTGGTGCTCGATTCGAACTCGGAGTTCTTCAAGTATTTCCGCGCTCCGGGCGGGGCTTCGTCGCCTGCCGCTACCGGCAAGAAGTAATTGCGTCGGGATGGATGACGGGCGGGCTTGCATTGCAGGCCCGCCCGTTTGCATTGGGCGCTCGTCGCGCAACCACCAAGGCGTCGTTCCCGCAAGGACCACGGCGTCGTTCCCGCAACCACCACGGCGTCGTTCCCGCGCAGGCGGGAACCCAAGTTTGCATGCGTTAACTTGGCGCTAGAAACTTGGGTTCCCGCCAAGGGGGCCGCCGAGGCCGGGAACGACGTGCTAGTGGTTTACGCTAGGACCACCGTCGTTCGCGCCACCACCACCGTAAACGACGGTTTTACAGACAGCGCGAATGCCAACCGTAACAAGCTCACAACTCGCTCCCGCACATTTGTTGGCTCCCTTAAACCATTTTCCTGTAAAATCGCTGATTCGGCGCTAGATTTAGCACGACCGTGCGCGCCATATTGTCCGATTTTTAACTATCTCCCGTTGCCCATGCCGAACTGGCTCCTGCCTGAAAATATCGCCGACGTCCTGCCGTCCGAAGCGCGCAAGACCGAAGAGCTGCGCCGCCTGATGCTCGATAACTTCCGTTCCTACGGTTACGAACTGGTCATGCCGCCCTTGCTCGAATACGTCGAGTCGCTGCTGGCCGGCGCCGGCCCGGACACCGAACTGCGCAGCTTCAAGCTGGTCGACCCGATGTCGGGCCGCATGCTCGGCCTGCGCGCCGACATGACCACCCAGGTCGCGCGCATCGACGCCCACTTGCTCAACCGCGACTCGGTCACCCGCCTGTGCTACGCCGGCAGCGTGCTCCACACCCGCCCGAGCGGCTTGCACGCCACCCGCGAGCCCTTGCAGATCGGCGCCGAAATCTACGGCCACGCCGGCCTGGAGGCGGACGCCGAAGTGCAGGAACTGGCACTGGCCTCGCTGGCCCTGGCCGGCTTCGGCGCGGACCAGGTGCGCCTGGACCTGTCGCACGCGGGCCTGCTGCGCGCGCTGCTGGCCGAAGACGCCGCCGCCAAGAAAGACGAAGCGGCCCTGTACACGCTGCTGCGCGCCAAGGACAGCCCGGGCCTGGACGCGATCGGCGCAGCCTACGCGCCGGCCACGCGCGCCGCCCTGAAAGCCTTGCCCGGCCTGTACGGCGACATCGACGTGCTGGCAAAAGCGCGCGAGGTGCTGCCGGCACTGCCGGGCATCACGCGCGCGCTGGCCGAACTGGCGGCGCTGGCCGGATCGGCCCTCGGCCGCGCCGACGTGGCGATCGACCTGGCCGACCTGCGCGGCTACCAATACGAAAGCGGTGCGATGTTCGCGCTGTACGTGCCCGGCCTGCCGAACGCGGTGGTGCGTGGCGGACGTTACGACCATGTGGGCGAAGCATTCGGCCGGGCCAGGCCCGCGACCGGCTTTTCGCTCGATTTGCGCGAACTGGCGCGGCTGTTGCCGACCGCCGAGCGCAAACACGCGATCCGGGCTCCGTGGGGCAACGCCCCCGAGCTGCGCGAAAAAATCGCTCACCTGCGCAAAGCAGGCGAGGTTGTGATCCAGAGTTTGCCGGGTCACGACAATGAGCAGGACGAGTTCGAGTGCGATCGCGTACTCGTCCTCGAAAACAGTAACTGGATTCTCAAAAACTTAGGCTAAGTGTGATGTCAAAGAAAAACGTGGCAAAGAACGTCGTTGTCATCGGCACCCAGTGGGGCGATGAAGGCAAGGGCAAGATCGTCGATTGGCTGACCGATAACGCGCAGGGCGTGGTTCGCTTCCAGGGTGGCCATAATGCCGGCCATACGCTGGTCATCAAGGGTCAGAAGACTGCCTTGCAGCTGATCCCGTCGGGCATCATGCGCGAAGGCGTGGCCTGCTACATCGGCAATGGCGTGGTCGTGTCGGTTCCCGACGTGATGCGCGAAATCGACAAGCTCCAGGCCATCGGCGTGGAAGTGGTGTCGCGCCTGAAGATCTCCGAAGCGTGTCCCGCGATCCTGCCGTACCACGTCGCCATCGACGTGGCCCGTGAAGTGGCGCGCGGCGCCAACAAGATCGGCACCACCGGCAAGGGCATCGGCCCGGCCTACGAAGATAAAGTGGCACGCCGCGCGATCCGTATCGCCGACATGCTCAACGAAGAGCGCTTCGCCGAAAAACTGCGCGAAAACCTCGACTACCATAACTTCGTGCTGACCAATTACCTGAAAGCCGACGCGGTCGACTTCCAGAAGACCTTCGACGACGCGATGGCCCTGGTGCCGCGCCTCAAACCAATGGTCGGCGACGTGTCGTCGCAGCTGTACGCGGCGCACAAGGCCGGCGGCAACCTGCTGTTCGAAGGCGCGCAGGGCTCGCTCCTCGACGTCGACCACGGCACTTATCCGTACGTGACCTCGTCGAACTGCGTGGCCGGCAACGCCGCCGCCGGCGCCGGCGTCGGCCCGAACATGCTGCACTACATCCTGGGCATCACCAAGGCCTACACGACGCGCGTCGGCTCCGGCCCGTTCCCGTCGGAGCTGCCGACGGACGCCGGCGTTGGCCACCACCTGTCGTCGGTCGGCCATGAATTCGGCACCGTCACCGGCCGTGCGCGCCGCTGCGGCTGGTTCGATGCCGCGCTGCTGCGCCGCTCGGTCCAGATCAATGGCGTCTCGGGCATGTGCCTGACCAAGCTCGACGTGCTCGACGGCCTGGAAACGCTGCAGCTGTGCACCGGCTACAAGATCGACGGCCGCGATGTCGACATCTTCCCGGTCGGCGCGGAAGACGCGGCGCGCTGCGTGCCTGTGTACGAAACCATGCCGGGCTGGAAAGAAAGCACCGTCGGCGCCAAGTCGCTGGCCGAGCTGCCCGCCACCGCCCGCGCCTACATCAAGCGCATCGAAGAACTGGTCGGCGTGCCGGTCGATATGGTTTCCACCGGTCCCGACCGTGTCGAAACGATCGTCCTGCGCCACCCGTTTGAATAATTACAAGAAATAAAAGGAATCATCATGACCACCCCTCCATCGACCGAGAACGACCTCTGGGTGTCCTGGGACGAGTACAACCGCCTGATCGAGCGCCTGGCGCTCAAGGTCTACGAATCGGGCTGGAAGTTCGACCAGGTGCTGTGCCTGGCGCGCGGCGGCGTGCGCCCGGGCGACGTGTTCTCGCGCATTTTCGACGTGCCGCTGGCGATCCTGTCGACCAGCTCCTACCGCGAAGAAGCGGGCACGGTGCGCGGCGACCTCGACATCGCCAAGTACATGACGATGACCAAGGGCCCGCTGGCCGGCAAGATCCTGCTGGTCGACGACCTGGCCGATTCGGGCGTCACGCTCGACAAGGTTACGCGTCACCTGAGCGAGAATTTCACCGGCGTGACCGAAGTCAAGTCGGCGGTGATCTGGGTCAAGGGCACGTCCTCGATCCGTCCTGATTACTTCCTGGAAGACTTGCCGCACAACCCGTGGATTCACCAGCCGTTCGAAGATTACGACGGCCTGCGTCCGCACCAGTTGTCGGCGTGGATGAAGAAATTCGACAAGCCTGCGTAAGAGCAAAACTTACAGCCATGCGGACAGCCATGCGGACAGCTTGGCGGACAGCGTGACACGGCGGGAGGATCGAATGATCCTCCCGCCGTTTTTCGTTGTGCCGTGCCTTTCGACGGCAATCTTGCACCGTGTTTTTAAGTTTCCGCGCTGCTCGGTCATTCAAACGAACTCATGATTAGTCACAAAGGCGCGCTGGCTCTGCGGCCAAGCAGGCCGTTGCGAACTCCGTACAGTCGAAGACGGGCAATCCGTTTTACAACGAGGAGTTGATCATGACAAACATTACCGAAACGCCGGATCCGGACGGCATTGAAGGCATGCAGGACGCCAACCTTCAAGACAGCGCGACCGACATCGAAGACGAGAATCCCGAGCAGATGGTGGGAGACGAGCTGTCTCCTGAAGAGGAGGCCGCGCTGGCGGATGACGATACGCGTGCGCGCATCTCCGATGCTCCCGGTACCGAAGACATACCGGAAGGCACCGACGATACCGGGCAAGACACGGACGCCGGCGGAACCAAAATCGCCGGTGAGGTCGAGACGGAAGACACGCCGGGCGGCGGCGGTGGCGCCAGGAGGCGCATCCGCTGGTATCTTGCTCCGTGCCTGCGGCGTTTGATGGCCGAGATCAACCGGCGCTGGCCGAACAGGGACAGGACCTCGGACGGCACCATTGGCGACCGGCGCCACCGGAAGTATCCGAGCGACCACAATCCCAATCGCCGTCGTTCGGTCAACGCGTGCGACATCGACAAGGATGGCATCAGGACGCTGCTGGTGATACGTGCCGCGATCCGCCATCCTTCCACCAACTACGTGATCTACAAAAGGATCATCTGGGCGCGCGCGTATGGCTTCCGCGCACGCAGGTACACCGGCAAGAATCCTCACATCACGCATATCCACATCAGCATCATGCAGACACGAGCTGCCGAGCAGAACAGGAGGCGTTGGGGCATCTGGCCGCGATAAGCGGCGCTATCGGGCCTGGCGACCGGCTCAAGCTTGATGAATAGATGGGCAAACGGCGCGAGGATGGAGCGCTCCTTGAACCGACCCCAAAAGTTTGTGTCCAGCTTTTGGGGTTCAGTTCAGGCGGGCGCTTTTTTCAGGGTTGGCCACTGCACGCAAAACCTGTTGTGCGGCGACGTCAGTATGGACAGTAATTGGACGACGGGTGTTTCCTGGGGTCATGTTGTGCTATGATTTGCTATCTATGTAGCAACAAATAAATCCTTTAGACAATCACCCTCACTTATTCCCAATGAAAAATATTTTCCTGATTCTCGGCGTCGCGTTTGTGTTTACCGGCTGTGCTTCCCTCAAGCACCAGCCGCTGGACGCCGCTGCGGCAGCGTCGTTGAAAGACAAGCCGGTTGCGCAAACCGCACGCAAGCTGCCTGATTTCGCTTCCATGACCGCTGGCAAGGCCGTGTTCGGCATGCTGGGCGCGATGGCAATGATCAGCGAAGGTAACGGTATCATCAAGGATAACAACGTGCCAGATCCAGCCGACGCCATCGCGCGCGAACTGGCAGCGGCGCTGAGCAGCGCGCACGGCGCCAAGCTGGGCGCTTCGGCGGTGAGCGTGAGCGCCGACGACGCCGATGCGGTCGCGGCCGCAGCTGGCAGCACGGCCCGCTTCGTGGTCGACGTCCAGACCATCAACTGGAGCATCGTGTATTTCCCGACCAATTGGACCCACTACCGCCTCATCTACACGGCAAAAGCGCGCCTGATCGATACCGAGTCCAAGAAAGTCATCGCTGAGAGTTTTTGCACCCGTGTTCCGAACGAAACACCGGATTCGCCAAGCTACGACCAGCTGGTCGGCAACGGCGCCGCCGGCCTGAAGAAAGAACTTGGTCTGGCCGGCAACGAATGCCTTGCCACCATGAAGGAAAAGATGCTGGCGCTGTAAGCAGCCCTCGTCCTTGCCGGCGGCATCAGCTGCCCCGGGCGACGTGTTCGAGCGCATTCCGGCCCAGTCGGCCCAGGTTCGCCGCGCAGTAAAAAAAGCTCCCGTGAGGGAGCTTTTTTTGGTTCGTGCCCGGTGTTCCGTGTTTATCGCGGCACGATGGCGAACTGCGGCCGCTGGGTGTAATCCGGCTTGACCGTGCGCTTGGTAAAGATATCCCACGCCGCGCGCGCGTTCGGGATGCCGGAGCCCGCCGCCATCGCCAGCGCCGGCTGCATGTTGGAAGGGAATCCTTCCGCCGAGCTCGCGTAGCCGGTCATTTCGCCTGCCAGCCATGCCGTGCGGCCGACTTTATTGTCGCGGTCGAGCTGGGTGCGCCAGTCGGCCTGCAGCTGGCTGCCGCACGGCTGGTCCACATAGCGCTGGCCGGTGCTGTTGACCAGATCGGTATTGTTTGCCGCGCGCATGGTCGCCTGCCAGGCCTGGGCAAAGGTGGTGAAGTAAGGCGAGGTCTCGGTGGCGCGCACCGACAGGGCATACACCGCGCCGTCCACCCAGCAGTACCCCGGCGCCGTCATGCGGCCGACCGGGAAGCGCGCTTTCCAGTCGAGCAGCGGCTTGGACTTGGTGAAGCCGAGCTCGTGCGCCTGGCCCACGCTGGCCGTGAAGAAATCGTCCTGCCACGGCGCCATGCCGGTTTTCGGGCCGCCCGGTCCGGTGTAGGCCACCGCCGCAAAGCCGCTGTTGTCGAGAAAACCCAACTGGTTGCTGTTGGCCGTCACGTAGGTCGTGGTGTACCAGTCCAGGTTATTGTCGACGATCTTGTTGAAGTAGCCCTTGAGCGGGTGATCGTCCGGCGCAATGTAAGCCGCCTGGGTCAGCGAGCGCAAGGCCCATGCCTGGCCGCGCACCTGGTGGCTCTTGACCAGTCCGGTCGCGTACTTGCGGTAGCCGGGGTTCTGGTTGACCAGGTTCCAGTTGGCCCAGAAGTGCAGCTCGTCGAGGTGATAGGTGTCGCCCGTGACCAGGTAGGGCAGGTAGGAGAACGACGGATGGTGCGAGGTGTCCGGCGTGTACGGCGTGGCGCACTCGATGGCAGGTGTGCATTGCGGCATGTCTTCCCAGCGCTTCAGTTCGCGGTTATAGCTGTCCGAGCTGATGCGCTGGTCGCGTACGTACGGGTACTCGAAGATCGATACCGGCTGGCCGGTGACCTTGTCGCGGTAGTGCATCGGCCAGCTGCCGCTCAGGTCGCTCAAGCCGACGGTGACTTCCTTGGCGCGCTCGTCCATGCTGAGCAGGTACATGGCACCCCAAGCGTGGTTCAGGCCGATATCCGGGCGGCCGCCCGTCGCCGGCATGTACTTGTTGACCATCGCCATGCCCATCGGGGCAGGCTTGGCGGCGTCCCAGGTGGTTTTCATGGTGGTGAGCGCGGCCGGTGCGATGGTGAGGCCCTGGTCGTAGTTCGGCACCGCCTTCGAGGCGATCAGGTAGGCGCTGTCGTGCTTGATGTGGACCAATGGTTCCAGGCCGGGCCAGAACACCTTGCGCCAGCGCGCGTGATGGTAGTGTTGCAGGGCCGCGATGTTGTAGAAGCTCTTGCCGTTGATCAGCACTTCGGCGTCGTAGGTAAAGTTTTTCGGCGCGGGTTCGTAGGCCCAGTTGTTTTCGATGGTGACGTCGACCCGCACCTTGCCCGGGCTACTGATGCTGCCGCTGTACGAGCGAATCGCGAAGCGCGCGCTCAGGTGCGGATGGCTCACGCCGGCCGCCGATTTGAAGGGCGCCGACACCTGCCACTCGTTGGCCATCGGGCCGGACAGCCAGGTCTGGTAGGCAGTGCTGCGCAGCAGTTCCGCCGCCGAGGCCGTGTACAACTGACCGGCCACGGTCAGCTTGACGGTCGAGTCGAAGCCGCTGGCCAGCAGTGCTTCCGGGCCGGTCGCCGCGACCGGTGGCGGCGCGGCGGCGGCGCTCAAGGCCAGCGTCCCGTTCTGGCCCGCGGCCATCTGCGGCAGGATCGCGGTAATGATCGCGTGACGCACCGATCCATCAGCGTGCCTGGCCTTGATGTTGACCTGCAAGGGCAACTGGGCGCCGGCGTAAACACCCACCAGCCCGCCTGTAGCAGGAAATGCGCCCGGGGCAAAGACTTGTCCGAAGGTGAGCGGGACATTGTTTTGCGGGTAGGTGGAT
>DASVVC010000071.1:0-36403 GCA_036386755.1 Telluria sp. | reverse complement strand
CCAAGTTCGTATATGAGCCTGTAGCTTCGGCACGAACTTGGATCCCCGCCTTCGCGGGGACGACGCGGCGGTGGTCTCCTGACGCGGAGGTGGTCTCCTGACGCGACGGTGGTCTCCTGACGCGGCGGTGACCCTTAAACTCGCACGGGACCGTCGCCTTTTTACCCCCGCTTTTGCGGTGTCGTACTTTTCGCCAAGGTTTTGCGCAGCAGCGCCGCCAGTTCCACCGGCACGAACTTGGCAATGTACGCGTCCGCTCCCACGCCATTGACATGAATTTCATTGGCGGCGCCTGACAGCGACGAATGAATAATCACGGGTATCGTCGAGAAACGGCTGTCCTGCTTGATATTGCGCGTCAGCGTAAAACCATCCATCTCCGGCATTTCCAGGTCGCTCAGCACCAGCGCCACCTTGTCGCGCGCCGTCTTGCCTTCTTTTTTCGCCGCGATATCGATCGCTTCGAGCTTGTCCCACGCCTGCTTGCCGGAATTGGTCATCACATAGTTCGCGCCCATCGCCTGCAAGGCGTTCTCAATCAGCGCGCGCGCAATCACGGAGTCGTCGGCGGCCAGGATCACCTGCCCCTCGGGCAGGTTGAGCGGCGCCCCGATTGAGTCGACATCCACATCCGGCTCGTCATTCCTGTGTAACTGCCGCAGAATCGATTCGACATCGAGCACCTGCGCCAGGCGCGTATTGGGCACGTCGCCATCGACCTTGGCAATGCTGGTGACCAGCGCGCCGCTGGCGGTCTTATCGCCCGGCAGCACCGAAGTCCACTCCAGGCGCACGATCTCTTCCACCGCTTCGACCGCGAACGCTTGCGTCGTGCGGGCAAATTCGGTGATCAAGAGCAGCTTGAGGCCCGTTGTCGGAATGCATCCCACCACCGCAGGGAGATTGATGACCGGAATAATCTGCTCTCGCAAATTAACAACACCCAACATATTCGGATGGGAATCCGCAATCGGCGTAACGTGCGGCATGGCGACAATTTCGCGGATCTTGAAAACGTTGATCGCATACAGTTCGGAGTGCTGGCCCTCGGCGTCGCCACCCAAACGGAACAAAAGCAATTCCAGCTTGTTGAGACTGGTGAGATTGCTTCTTTCGTCGATATCCTGTTGAACGTTATTCATCTTTTCCTTTTCCCTGCGCCCGGCTGGACGGCGGGCGGCGGCAACTGTGTGAGCGCGTCTTGCCGACGCGAACCTGGCGTTCTGATGCATCGGCGGGCTTGGGCCGACAGACGGAGCTGGGCGATCCCGGGGGATGGGGGATCAGGGTGAGAATCAGGCATGACACGCGGGCAAACCAGCGCGTCAGTCCAATCGATTATACGTGTAAATATTCCTCCAGCATCATCAGCTTTCGTCCGAACCGACCCGGGTTGTTGCGCCGTTCGTACGTTTAATGCCAGGAAGCATTAATTTTCTTTCGATGCTACAATTTGTTTCACGAGCCGTCACCCGCTCGTCCCCGGCCTGTGCGGCCTCACGCATTTCTCGATGCCCATTTCCTGCATCATTCCTTGATTAACAGTGACGACGAGCGCACCGAAAGAGATTGCGTTCACGATGTGGTCCGGCGCTCAGGGCAAAAAGGCATGACTATGAATACCCGCAATGAATCCGACCGTCTGCTGGCCCTGCGCAAGCTCAACCTGCTCGACAGCGCGCCGACGGAAGCGTTCGACCGCATCACCCGCATGGCGGCGCGCGTGTTCGGCTTGCCGATCGCGGCCGTGTCCCTGACCGACAGCGACCGCCAATGGTTCAAGTCGCGGGTCGGGGTCGCCCACACGGCGATTCCCCGCATCAAGGCGCCCTGCGCCAGCGTGACCGAGAGCGGCGCCATGCTCGTGATTAACGACCTGCACGAAGATGCATTTTTCCGCGACAGCCCCCTGGCCCACAGCGGCGTACGCTTCTATGCCGGCGCGCCCCTGGTCACCAGCGACGGGTTCAATCTGGGCGCCATGTGCGTGCTGGGCCTGGAGCCGCGTACGATCAGCAGCACCGAACGCGACGCGCTGACCGACCTGGCGGCCATGGTCATGGCCCAGATCGAGCTGCAGCACACCCTGGGCCGGGTCGACCCGCTCAGCGGCATGCCGAACCGCAAACAATTTATCGAAGACTACGCCGACCTGCAAATGGACCGCCCGCACGGCGAGCAACGTGTCGCGGTGCTGGTCAACATGGCCAACCAGGAACAGCTCAACAACGCCGCGCGGGTCATGGGCGCTTCCTACTTCGACGACCTGATGAACGAGGCGATCCTGTCCTACCGCGCTGTCATGGGCGACGAGCACAAGGTGTACCAGCTGGCGGCCACCCAGTTCATCACCATCGCCCCGCCCGGCACGGGCGACGGCACGGGGGACGGGACTTACCGTGCGCGCCTGGCGCAGTGGCTCGACAGCCGCGGCCATTGGGGCACCTCGCGCTTCGTGACCACGCCGGCGATCGGCATCGCGCCCTTCCTGCTGGGCCAGACCGATTGCCTGGACGTGCTGCGCATTGCGCAGAACGCCATGCAGGATGCGCACCAGACCGGCCAGCCGATCGGCACTTACTCCTCCGCCCAGGATGACGCCTACCGCCGCCGCTTCACCCTGCTCAACGCCTTCGACGCGGCGCTGGGCGACACCAGCCAGCTGCGCCTGGTCTACCAGCCGCGCATCGACCTCACCAGCGGCGCCTGCATCGGCGCCGAAGCCCTGCTGCGCTGGCGCCATCCGGAACTGGGCGACGTGCCGCCGGGCGAATTCATTCCAGTGGTGGAACAGACGTCGATGGTGCGCGCCGCCACCAGCTGGGTGATCCGCGAGGCCGTGCGCCAGCTGGCCGCCTGGCACGGCGCCGGCTTGCACTTGCAGATGTCGGTCAACGTGTCGGCCGCCAACCTGCTGGAAGCCGATTTCGTCAGCACCGTCACGGCGCTGCTGAACCAGCACCACATGGCGCCGGGCTGGCTGGAACTGGAAGTGACGGAAAGCGCGATCATGGAAAACCAGGGCACGGCGCTGGCCACCCTGGCCGCGCTCGACCAGGCCGGCGTGCGCCTGGCGATCGACGATTTCGGCACCGGCTACAGCAGCCTGTCGTATTTGCAGAGCATGCCGGCGCACGTGGTCAAGATCGACCAGAGTTTTGTGCGCAACATGGCCGGCGGCGAGCGCAACCGCACGCTGGTGAACACCATGATCTCGCTCTCGCACGAGCTGGGCTTTCGCGTGGTGGCGGAAGGCATCGAAACCGATGACGTGCGCCAGTTGCTGCACGACCAGGGCTGCGATGAAGGGCAAGGCTACCTGTTTGCCCGGCCGCTCGCGCCCGACGAGCTGTTCGCCTGGTGCGCCCGCGAACAAGCCGTCCAGGCCGCCGTGCGCACGCCGTGGGCGCCTATTTGCCCGGGGCTGGCGTCCCCGGCGCATACTGCAACCTGACCACCCGTCCGCTGCGGTCCTCGACCAGGTAAATGGCGCCGTCCGCCCCCTGTTTGACATCCACCGGCGCGCCGGCCGACTGGTTCGGCTTGGCGGTCCAGTCGCTGATCAGCTCGATCATCTTGCCCAGCGGCGCGCCCTGCGCATCCGGCAGGAAGGCCACCAGCCGGTGCCCGTGCTCGCGGTAACCGTGGTAGCCGACGATCAGGCTGTTCTTGTATTTCGCCGGGAACGTCTCGCCCGTGTAAAACGTCATGCCCAGCGGCGCGGAATGGGCCGGCAGCAGGCGCACCGGAGCGCGGTAGGCGGCGCACTTGGCGTCAGGATACTCCGGGCTGGCCACATTGTTGTCGTAGCAGTAAGGCCAGCCGTAGTTGCCCTTCGGCTCGATCAGGTTTAGTTCATCGTGCGGCAAGTCGTTATCGTTCTTCAATCCCTTGATGGCTGCCTGGATCGCGTCGCGCGAATTTTCGCCCTGCCACATGGCATGCGTGGTCGGGTGAAGCGCCAGCGCCATCGAATTGCGCAGCCCGGTCGCGTGCACTTCCCAGCTTTTGACGGTGCCGGCCGGCCATTGCATCGTGTACTTGCGCAGCACGCCCAGCGCGTTCGCCCCGGTGGCTTCAAGGCACGGCTTGCCCGCGTCGGGCGCCTTGCCGTCCTTGCCTTCGCAATGGTCGCTGCCTGAACCGACATTCACATACAGGTCGCCCTTGGCGTCGAAGCGCATCGCGGTCAAGGGATGGCGCCCGATGCCGGGCAACGCCGGCGTGCCGGAGTTGCCGCCGATGACATCCTTGACCGTGCCTTCCGGATCGCGCGGGTCGAACCGGAAGATGCGCTTGATCGCGCCCACATACACCAGCCCGTCGGGGCCGAGCACGATGCCGTTGGGGCGGTCGACGTTCTTCATCAGCAGCGTTTTCTGGAAGCCCGCCGTGCCGGGCTTCAGAAGCCACACGCTGCCCTGGTTCGGCTGCCAGCCGCCCAGGTCGACCACCAGCACGCTGCCGTCAAGCATCGGCTGTACGCCGCGCGCGAACTTGAATCCCTGGCCGATGATGGCCGCGCAAAAGCCTTGCGGCGTGGTGACGGCCAGGCGCGGCGCGCCGCCGCAGGTGTCGGCGCCGGCGGCACTGCCGCCCATCAGGCAAATAGCGGCGGCCAGCGCCGGGCGGAGAAGAGTACGGGCGTCCAAAGGCATCATGTTGCATCCACTCAAATAGGTGCGCGAATTATAGAGGATCGACTCTGCGCCCCCTGTGCGGCTGCGATTCCAGAGCGAGTACTCTATTACAGATTTGTCAATTTTGATGTGCATCAATTTTTCTGCGCTGTAGGTATGCGACTCTGCATGCCTCCGGACGCATGCTGCGTCGCAACAAATGGCTGATGCCAATGTCGTCCGGACCTTGCCTGTCTGGTACGCACGGACACCGATGCACCTTTTTGAATGACCACACTATGAATACCAATGTAAAAGCCCACCTGATCGGCGGCGGTATCGGCGCGCTGTCCGCAGCCGCCTTCATGATCCGCGACGGCAACGTTCCCGGCGCAAACATCCGCATCTACGAAGCGGCTCCCCTCTTGGGTGGCAGCCTGGACGGCGCCGGTTCGCCCGAGCACGGCTACTCGCTGCGCGGCGGGCGCATGCTCACGTTCGACAACTACGAATGCACCTGGGACCTGTTCAAATCGATTCCGTCGCTGACCGACGAAAACAAGAGCGTGTTCGACGAAACCGTGGACTTCAACGAACTGCACAAGAGCAACTCGCAAGCGCGCCTGGTCGACATGCGCCGCGCCAAGGTGCCGGTCACGTCGATGGGCTTTTCGATGTCCGACCGCGCCCAGCTGCTCAAGCTGAGCCTGGCCGATGAAGACAAGCTCGGGCTTGATGCCATCAGCGACTGGCTCGACCCGTCCTTTTTCGAAACCGAGTTCTGGTACATGTGGGCCACCACCTTCGCTTTCCAGCCATGGCACAGCGCGGTGGAATTCAAGCGCTACCTGCACCGCTTCATGCTGGAGTTTTCGCGCATCGAGACCCTGGCCGGCGTGCGCCGCACCGTCTACAACCAATACGATTCGCTGGTGCGCCCGCTGCAGGAATGGCTGCAACAGCAAGGCGTGCAATTCGTCCTCGACTGCAAGGTGACCGACATCGGCCACGCCACGGTCGACGGCAAGTTCGTCGTCACCGGCTTCGACTGCCTGCGTGGGGGCAACAGCGAGCATGTGGACGTACTTGAGGGCGAGCTCGTGTTCTTCCAGAATGGCTCGATGACCGACGCGTCCAGCCTGGGCAGCATGACCTGCGCCCCAGAAAAACTCGACAAGACCGACAGCCACGGCTGGACCTTGTGGGAAAAACTGGCCGCCGCGCAGCCGGGCTTCGGCAATCCAGCCGCGTTCAACAGCAGCATCGCGGAATCGTACTGGGAGTCGTACACGGTCACCTTGCAGGACCCGGCCTTCTTCGACAAGATGCAGCAGTTCAGCGGCAACGAAGCCGGCACCGGCGGCCTGGTGACGTTCAAGGATTCGAACTGGTTCATGTCGATCGTGCTGGCGCACCAGCCGCACTTCGCCAACCAGCCGGCTGGAGTGCAGGTGTTCTGGGGTTATGCGCTGTCGCCGGACCGGATCGGCAATTTTGTCGCCAAGCCGATGTCGGACTGCACCGGCGAGGAAATCCTGCGCGAATTGTGCGGCCATCTGCGTTTCGACCTCGATGTGGTGGAAACAGCCAATTGCATCCCTTGCCGCATGCCCTACATCACCAGCATGTTCATGCCGCGCGTGCATAGCGACCGTCCGCTGCCGGTGCCGAAGGAATCGAAGAACCTGGCGTTTATCAGCCAGTTCGTCGAGATTGCCGATGATGTGGTGTTTACGGTCGAGTATTCGGTGCGCGCCGCACAGATGGCGGTGTACGAACTGCTCGATATCAAGCGCGAAGTGCCGCCGATCAAGCAGCACGATCACGCATTGAGCACACAGTTCGAGGCGTTGTTCAAGGCGCTGAAGTAGGCGTGGGAACAGGCGGGGCGGCGGAAGCACGCCGCACGGAGTCGATGTGGATCATCAGCGGATGGAAATACCCGCGCACGATGATCTGCTCGCCTATGCGCAGGGTGGGCTGTACCTCGTCGACGCAGATCGTCGTGTCCGTATAGTCGAAGCGCAGCAAAATGTCGGCGCGGTAGGTGCAAGCGGAACATCTTCTCCCTGTGCACGTGCTCGTCACTGCCACCCCGTAGCTACGCTCGGTCAGCGGCGGCCAGGTCGCCATCGCGAACAAGCCGAGCATGCCGATCGTCAACATGAAAAACATCATACCGGCTGTGGCGCAGGCAGTGAGGGCGAGAATCGCTACGCATGGAAGGTCAAAGTGGCTGAAAGAGCCGCATTCTACCCTGTAGAAGACAAGCGCTTTTCCATTTCCACGCAGTCCAGCGCGACGCCGCAGGGGTGCGCATACACGGCGCTGCGCAGCACGATAAAACCCGCGGCCTGATAGAACGCCACCGCATTGAGCGACGCCGACAAGTGCAGGCATGTGCAGCCATGCCCGATCGCGATGCGCTCCAGCGCGGCCAGCAGGGTTTTCCCGATGCCCTTGCCGCCGGCCTGCGGGTCGACGAATACCGCATCGACCTCGCCTTCGGGCGTGTCCAGGATTGCATAGCCCAGCATGGCGTCCTGCTCTTGCGCGATCACGGCGCCGCCACCGTCCACCAGCGCCGCATACGATTGCGGCACCGGCGCCGCCGACCACGGCACCACCACCTCGGCCAGGTAATGACTGCCGCACGTTGCCAGCACGGCGCGCGTGCGCAGCGCCCACATGGCGTCGATATCGGCCCGGGTCGCGCTGCGCAGTGTCAGCATGTCGCGCTCCTCAATCGACGATGAACAGCTTGGCGCCGCTGCGCGTGTAGGAGCGATGCGCTTCGGCGTTATCGGCCACCTGGTAGCTGACGCCCGGCGTGAGAATGAATTTGCGGCCGTCGGCCAGTTCGCTTTCGAGCTCGCCCTCCAGGCACAACAGGATATGCCCCTTGCTGCACCAGTGATCGGCCAGATAACCGGCGCTGTATTCGACCATGCGCACGCGAATCGCGCCGAACTGGCGCGTCTGCCACCAGGCCATGCCGGTTTCGCCGCGATGCTCGGTGCGTTCCACGCCGGCCCACTCGGTAACGCCAAAGGGAATATCGGAAATGTTCATGCGCATGCCTTATTCAAATGCCGACGGAAAATCGGACGCGGTGTTGTCGCGTCCTTCACGGCATAAAATAGCATGGCGAGGGTGATTGCGTCCGGCCGGCCAATAACCGGCGGCCCGAGCATGAGGGTGGCAGCGCGGGCGGTGAGGTGCTGTCCGCGCTGCCAGGGTAACGGTTAAGCGTTGCTCCAGCCGGTTGCGTGCATCTGCTCGAAGCCGATCTTGCCGGCGCGGTAGCAGGTGCCGGCGCACTCTTCCAGGCCTGCACGGTCGAGGATGGCGACGGTGCCGCGGCGATACTGGATCAGGCCGTCGGCTTGCAGCTTACGCGCGGTCATGGTGATGGTTTCGCGGCGCACACCGAGCATGGTCGCCATCGTGTCTTGCGTGACCTTGATTTCGTCCGACAGCGAACGGTCGAGGCGGTCCAGCAGCCAGCGGCACAGCTTCTGTTCGATGGTGCAGTGACGCCCGCCGACGACATTTTGCGCCAGCTGGGCGAACATGGCGAAGGTGTAGCGCATCAGCAGCTGGGCCATGGCGCCGCCGGAGGCGACCAGTTCGCGCAGCACGCTGCTTTTCAGGCGGTAAGCGTAACCGGCGGTCTGCACCACGGCGCTGCAGGTGGCGCGCTCGGCGTCGTACATCGCCAGCCCCAGCACGCCTTCGCGGCCGACGACGCCGATTTCGGTGGTGGCGCCGTCTTCCATGACGTACATCAGCGACACGATGGCGTTGGTCGGGAAGTAAGCGTAGTCGAACTTGCTGCCGAAGTCATACAGATGCTTGCCCGCTGCCATTTGCACCAGTTCCAGGTGCGGGAACAGGGCTTCGAGGTCGGTGCGGGACAAGGCACGCAGCAATTCGTTCTGCTGGGCCCCGGCGACGCTGATCATCGGCTTTGCGGCGGCCGGCTTGACGGCGGCGGTGCCCAGGGCGATGGTGCGGATAGCGTTGGTGGCGTTGCTGTTCGAATCGATATTTTGCGTGCGGTACATGGTATGCCTCTGTGTTGTTGGGTTCAACTCATCAATGGCTACACTGTAAAGCTTGGTATCAAACGCAACCATCGGACCAGTGGATGACACGCTGTAGGCATGAACAATGACGCTTTGTCATCTATGTCCTACGCGGCATCCTGCGCCGCCCTCATGCCGGCACATGCCCAGGGCCGGTTTCGAGCCCCGTGCGGTACTCCATCATGCGCGCGCCGATCGCCACCAGGTCCAGCTGGCTCTTGCGCAGACGCGGGAACATATTCTCTTCTTCCTCGCGAGCGTGCCGCCTCACCTGGTCCCACAGCACTTTGACAGTGGCGTCGAACAATTCGTTCTCCGGGTCCATCGTGCGGATGCGCCCGATCAGTTCGCGCGCGCTGGAATGTTCTACGATGGCCTGGGCGATCATCTCCCCCTCCTTGAGCACGCTCCTGGCCGCCGGATAGAAGATCTCCTGCTCCAGCAGGGCATGCACCGTCAGGGCGTCGCAAATATCGGTCGCGATGCGCCTCTTGCTCTCCGCCGAATGAGCGCTCAGGCCGCGAAACTGTTCGAACAGCGCGGTGACTTCCTCGTGCTCGATGATCAAGATGTCGATGGCGTCGTCGTGCATGAAATCCATGGCGGGCTCCGGATTACGCTAAAGAATTACAAAATGATACCAAAAGTAATAGAGCGCGCCGAGCGGAATCGCACCAAGCGTGGCGCAATTAGCAACAGATGGAACAGATGGGGTTTGTCCGGGCCGCTGCGGTAGTCAGGCGGCCAGCAAGGCCGGACCAGCACCTGGCCGTAGTGCAGCGGGCAGAAATTACCCGCTATGAGGCCGCGCCGCCACCATTGGCGGGCGCGTTCACGCGTGCTCGCGCGCCAGGCGGCGCCACCATAGCCACGACACGATCGCGTTGACCCAGTAGCAGGCGTACAGGAACGCGGTCAGGTACAGGCCACGGCTGGCATACAGCGGCACGGCGACCGTATTGACCAGAATCCAGAACGCCCAGTTCTCTACCTTGCGCCGCATCAGCAGCAACTGCGCCACGATGCTGAACACCAGCACGGCCGAATCGATGAACGGTGCGTACGCGTTGGTAAAGTAGTGCAGCAGCGCGCCGTAGGCGGCGGTGGCGCCCACGCCGGCCGGAACGATCCAGGCCAGCGATGTGACGCTCGCGTGCGTGATCGGCAGTTCGCTGCCCTGCCCGCCCCGGCGCCATTGCAGCCACCCGACCATGCTCGATACGACAAAGAAGCCTTGCAGCGCCACGTCGGCATATAAATTCGACTGGTAGAACAGCACTCCGAACAAGGCGCAGCCGATGATGCCGGTCCACCAGGTATGAACGCTGTTGCGCCCAGCCAGCAGGATGGCGGCGGTGGCCCCCACGTTGGCCGCGATTTCAAGGGCGCCGATCACGCCATGCGCTCGCGATCGCGCGAACGCTCGCAATTGACCGGATAAAAGCGGTCGTACAGGCGGCAAGCCATGTCGTCTATCTCGGCGCGCATGGTGATCCGGTCGAGCCAGCGTGCCGGGATGCCCTCAACGCCGTAAAACGCGCCGGCGATCTGGCCGGTGATGGCGGCCGTGGTATCGGCGTCGTCGCCCAGGTTGGCCGCGCGCAGGACCGCGGCTTCAACACTGTCGGTATGGAAGAAGCACCACAGCGCCGCTTCCAGCGAATCGACGGCGTAGCCGGTGCCCTGGATGGCGCTGTCGGCCTTGCCGAGAAAGGCGCCGCTGGCGATCGCCGCCAGTTTCGGCTCGGTCGGCACGAAGCCGGCGTTGGCCAGCAGCGCTTCTTTCGGCTGGCCGTCGAGCGCCGCGCCCAGGATGCCGGCGAACAGCTGGCAAGCCTGCACCGCTTCCGGCGCACCGTGCGTGGTGCGCGAACTGTCGGCGGCAAATTCCAGCACGCGGGCGCGGTCCGGATACGCGAACAGCACCGCCGGCACGAGGCGCATCAGCGAGCCGTTGCCGGCGCTGCGCGGGCTGGTCGAGCCGCTGTACGGATCGCCGCTGGCGGAAAAGCGCGACAAGGCATCGCGCACCGTCATGCCGATGTCGAAACAGGTCCCGGTCGAACTGAGGTAGCCCCACTGGTGCCAGTTGCGATAACGGTTGATCTGGTCCAGCGGGTCGAATTCGCCCTTGGTCAGGAAACTCTCGGCCAGGCACAGCGCCATCGAGGTGTCGTCGGTCCACTGGCCGGCTTTGAGCCTGAACGGCCCGCCCCCCAGCATGTCGGTCACCGGCGCAAACGAGCCGCGCGGCGAAAACTCCACCGTGGTGCCGACGGCGTCGCCACAGGCCAGCCCGAGCAAGCTGCCCCGATAACGCTCGCGCGTGGCGCTCATGACGTTTGCTCGCTCAACGCCAGGAACGAGTCGAGAATATGGAAGTGGTCTTCGAAGAACTGGTCTTCCATCCCGGCCAGCTCCGTGATGGGAATCCAGGCCGCGTGCGAGGCGTCATCCGACGCTTCCACCGGCGGCAGGTTCTCGGTTTGCAGGTCGAAAAAGTGGGCGTGGGTGATGGTGCGGCCTCGCTGGCTGCGGTCCGGATGGTCGAACACCTTGACGTCGACCAGCATGCCCTCCAGGGTGGTGCCGAGCAGCGCCAGCTTGGTTTCCTCGGCCAGTTCGCGAATGGCCGCGTGCAGCAGGCGCTCGCGCTGTTCCACAAAGCCGCCGGGAACGGCCCACTGCCCTTTTCCGGGAAAGCCGCCGCGCCGGATCAGCAGCACATTGCCGCCGCTGACCACCACCGCGTCGGCGGTGGTGAAGATCGGCGGGTACGGCGCGCTTTTCCAGGCCGTTTTGTAGGCCACGATGCGGCGGTGCTCCTCGACCAGCGCGGCATAGTGCGGCAGCAGCGCCCACGCTTTCAGGTACTGGCGCACCGCGTGCGGCACCATGTCGTCGAGCACGCTGAGCGAGATGTCGAGGTCTTCGGCTTCGAAGAACACGCGCCGCACGCAGGTGGCGTCGATGGCGCGTTCCGATTCGACGACGATGTTTTCCCATTTCGGGAAGTGATTCAGGTAGTAGCTCGACGCATCCTTGAAGTGGCCCACCAGCGCCACGTGCGCCGCATCCGGCGCGCTTTGGGCGACCGCCTTGCGTACCGCCGCCGACCACAGGGAATCGTCGTAATAATCGCGCACGGCGACAAAGCTCACGCGCGCGCGCTCTTCCTCGGTCAGGGTGGCGCCGATCATCGCCGCGCGCTCTTCCCACGTGAACGGATTTTTCGCGTTACGCGCCTGGAACGAGGAACCCAGCACCAGCACCACGTGCGGCGCGCTCACCAGCGCGCGCTGGAGCAGGACGACGTGCCCGCGGTGAAATGGCTGGAAGCGGCCGATCAGGACGGCGACGTCGGAGGCGGTTTGGTTGGCTTGTGTATTCATGGGGTTCAATAGTAAGCGGCAATCGGCAATTGACGGCCGCTGCCAAAGGCGCGCGAACGCACCCGGATAATCGGAGGCGCCTGGCGCCGTTTGTATTCGTTACGCGCAACCATGCCGTGGATGCGCTTGACCAGCGCCGCGCCATCGTCGCTGGCCACGAGGCCGGCCACGAACTGCTCGGCAAGCAGCGCTTCCGCCACCGGCATGCGGCGTCCTTCGATGTGCCACTTGAGGATCTCGTCGAGCACCTCGTATTCGGGCAGGCTGTCGGTATCCTGCTGGCCCGGCGCCAGTTCGGCCGATGGCGGCTTGGTCAACACCGCCTCGGGAATGAGCTCGCGCCCGGCGCGCTGGTTGATGTGGCGCGACAAGGCATACACCTCGGTCTTGTACAGGTCACCGATCAGGCCTAGGCCGCCGTTGGTGTCGCCATACAAGGTGCAGTAGCCGACCGAGATTTCGCTCTTGTTGCCGGTTGTGAGCAGCAAGGTGCCGGACGCATTCGAATACGCCATGAGGATGGTGCCGCGCACGCGCGCCTGCAGGTTTTCGAGCGGCAGGCCTTGCAAGGGCCGCTCGAACGCGCCCTCGAAACCGGCGCTGTACTGCTCGACCAGGTCCAGGATCGGGTGCGTGTACAGGGTAATGCCAAGGTTGGCGCACAGCGCGACCGAATCGCTGACCGAGCCTTCGCTTGAAAACGCCGACGGCATGGTCACCGCGATCACGTTCTCCGGCCCCAGCGCGTCGACCGCCAGCGCCAGGGTGAGGGCCGAATCGATGCCGCCAGAGGACCCGACCACCACCTTGCCAAAGCCGCAGCGGCGCGCATAGTCCTGCAAGCCGAGCACGATCTGGCGGCGTGCGAATTCGGCCACCGGCAAACCATTGGCCTCGGGTGCGGGCAGTGCAAAGCCGTCGGCCGCGCTAAAGCGCCCTTGCGCAAAACCGATCACCTGGAAGTCTTCGGTAAAGCGCTGCGCTTCGAACACGATGCCCTGCGAGGGCGACACCGCGAACGAGGCGCCGTCGTACACCAGCTGGTCCTGCCCGCCGACCTGGTTGACGTACACAATCGGCAGCTCGTTGTGGGCCGAGGCGGTGCGAAACAGCGCGTGGCGCAGTTCGCGCTTGCCGATATCGGACGGGCTGGCGTTGATGCTCACGACCAGGTCGGGGCGCGCCTCGCGCAGCGCGGTGAAGGGATTGACCTTGTAGTCGCGCCCTTCGTGGTTCCAGCCGTCTTCGCAGATCAGAAAGCCGACGCGGTGCGCCCCGACCTGCAGCACGCAGGCGCCTTCCGGACCCGGTTCGAAGTGGCGGCGGTCGTCGAACACGCCATACGTGGGCAGCAGCTGCTTGTAGTACTCGGCGACGATGACGCCATCGCGTATCGCCAGCAAGGCGTTGAACAATGGTTTGCCGGGGCCGTCGTTGGCGCGCACGGCGCCGACCACCGACACCAGGGCGGGCAAGGCGCGCGACGCTGCCAGCACGCGCTCCAGGCCCGCGGCCATGCGTTGCAGGAACGCCGGTTCCTCCAGCAGGTCGCCGGGATAGTAGCCGCACAGGGCCAGTTCGCCGAAGACGGCCAGGTCGGCGCCCTGCCCTGCGGCGCGCTGCATGGCCGCGATGATGGCGCCGCTGTTGCCGTCGATATCCCCGACGGTCGGGTTCAATTGGGCGATGGCGATTTTAAGCATCGGGTTCTCTCAAGTCTCAAGCCGAAGGGTGATGGAACACCTGGCGCAGGTAAGCGAGGAAGGTCTCGTCCTTGCACAGCGTCTTGCCGGCGGAGTCGGACAGCTTGGCCACCGGCTGGCCGTTACAGCTCATGAGCTTCATCACGATATTGAGCGGCGTGATGCCGACGTCGTTCGACAGGTTGGTGCCGATGCCGAAGCCGGTCATGGTGCGGTCGGCAAAATGGCGGTACAGCGAAAACGCGGTCGGCAGGTCGAGGCCGTCCGAAAACACCAGGCGCCGCGTGTGGGCGTCCAGGCGCAGCTTGGCGTAGTGCGCCAGCGCTTTTTCGCCCCACACCACCGGGTCGCCCGAATCGTGGCGCAAGCCGTCGAACAGCTTGGCGAAATACAGGTCGAAGTCGCCCAAGAACGCATCCATGCCCACCACGTCGGTCAGCGCCGTACCGAGGTCGCCGCGGTATTCCTGCACCCAGTCTTCCAGCGCGGCCTTCTGAAAGTCGCGCAGGCGCACCCCAAAAGACTGGAAGCTTTGCAGGTATTCGTGCGCCATCGTCCCGATCGGCACCAGCTTGTACTTCATGGCGAAGTACACATTCGAGGTGCCCTTGAAGTAAGCCGGCACCTCGCGCGCCAGGGTGGCGACGACTTCCTCGTGCCAGGCGCCGGAAAAGCGGCGGCGCACGCCGAAGTCGAAAAACTCGAACGGATGGCGCTTGGCCGGCTCGCTGGCCAGTTCGCGCAGCAGGGCGATTTTGGCTTGCAGGCGCTTGCGCCCTTCGGCCAGCGCCGCCTCCTGGTCGAAACGGCGGAAATACAGCTCGTTGACGATGTAGAGGACATAGATTTCGAAGCCCATCACGTGCACCTGCGGCCCTGTGGCGCGGATCTGCAGTTCGTCGCCATCGGTTTCCACGCTCAGGAAATGGCGCTGGAAGCGGAACACGGTGAGGAAATCGGCAAAGTCGCTCTTGATGAAGCGCAGGCCGCGCAGGTAGGCGACTTCTTCCGTCTTGAACGAGAGCGAACACAGATGATCGAGTTCGCGTTCGACGTCGGCCTTCAGTTCGGCCAGCGGATAGGCCGGCACGTTGCGGCAGGTGAAGGCGTATTCGGCCTGGGCGTCCGGATGGCGGTGCAGGAGCGCCTGCCACATCGTGAATTTATACAGGTCGGTTTCGAGCAGGCTGTGGACAATCGGTGTCATATGGATCGCGACAAGGCGCGTCGGTAAGGGGTGAAAGATTAGCGGCGCGCGTTGGCAAGCAGCTCGGGAACGATATCGGCCGCCTGCGCAATCCGCAGGCCGCGCGCGCGCATGTCGCGCACGAAGTCGTCGTACTGCGCCTGGAAGCCCGTAACAGGGCTCATGCAGTCGGTCAGCAGTACCAGCTGCGACAAATGCTGCTGGTCCCAGTTGGCGACGATATGCTCGGTGGTGGCGCGCACGCAGTGGCTGCCCGCTTCGCCGGTGATATACACCTGGTCGGACCCGCGCAGCAGCGCCAGGAAAGCCTGGTTGACCTGGGTGCTCTCGTCGTCGGCGTCGGGCACCTCGGCCTGCACCGCCGAATAGTGCTCGGTCCAGGGATTGCTGCCCTTGCCGATCTTGGCCACGATGCCCAGCGCGCGCTCTTCCCACGCGTTGTAGGCGGCGCGCACGTCGGCATGCACGTTGTGGCCCCATGAACCGATCTCGCAGTGCACCGGCCACGCCATCAGGGTGTAGCGCCCGGCCGCCTCCAGCGCGTCCAGGTAGGCCAACACACGCGGAAGGGCACTGGCCTTGCGCGGCAGGTACATGCCCTGCCTGACCTGCGCCGCCGTGATCTGCGTGAACGGCGCGACCGCGCCCTGCCCCGCATCCATCCAGAACGAACTGTGGGCCACGTCGAAGCGGTGATGCGAGTCGAGCGTGATGCTGATCGCGCTCAAGCCATCCTGCCCGCGCCGGATCAGCTCGGCCACGCGCAGCATGTCGGCGTGGGCGCCGGGCACCGGCAGCGCCGGCGCCGGCGCGGCGTTCGCTCCCACGGGGGGCGGCAGATAGTCGGCCGGCAAATCGCAGAAATCGTTTTGCGGATCGATCACGAGCAGGTGGAGGTTGCGTTTCATTTCCTTGTCCTTGTGAGTACAGTACGACAAGCATAAGCTACTTAATTTACTTTTGCAACTAACTATGCAATAATTTGTTCAGCCGCCGGCCGGCTCGACCAGATGAAGGAGCACCGCATGTCCGCGAAGTTATTTTTGAGCAACCCCAAACCTGTTGGTGAAGCGTGAGCGCGGTCATCTGCACCGTCGATATCGTGCTGCTCACCTTGCTCGGCGAGGAACTGGCGGCGGTCCTGTTGCGGCGCGAACATGCGCCGTTCGAGGGTGCGCTGGCCATTCCCGGCGGTTACGTGCATCCGGAAGACGACCTGAGCGCCCACGACGCCGCCATGCGCGTCATCAAGGACAAGACCGGCATCGTCGCGCCCTATTTGGAGCAACTGGCCACGTTCTCGGGCGCACAACGCGATCCGCGCGGATGGTCGGTGTCGGTGGCGCACTATGCGCTGGTGCCGTACGAATTGCTGGCGGCGCGCGATGACAAAACGGTGCATGTAGTTCCCTTATCGCAACTGTGCGCCTTGCCGTTCGACCACAAGGCGATCATCGACACCGCGCTGGAACGCTTGCGCAACAAAAGCCAGTATTCCTCGCTGCCCTGCTTCCTGGCCGGCGAAACCTTCACCCTGCCGCAATTGCAACGCATCTATGAGCTGCTGCTCGGGGAAACCCTGAACAAGGTCAGTTTTCGCCGTAAAATGAGCGAAATGGACATACTCGACCCGGTCGACGGCCAGTTCGAAGCGGCCGGCGCCCACCGGCCGGCCCAGCTGTACCGCCTGAAAGCGGCCGTGAGAAAAACCCTGACCGTGCTCGAACGCGGCCTGTGATCGTCGTTCACAGCGCCCCATTTGCCTTTCATGCAACAGGCATGGCCCTATAATCTTGCTATCCTTACATTCCTGTAAAGTATAATAAGAGTTCATGAACAACCATAAAAATAGAAAAGAACCATCGATAAATTAATGAAAGATTCCAAGCAAACCGTCGCCGTCAGCAAATTCCTGTCCCTGATTCTCCGCCACAGCCCTGCCACCATTGCGCTCAAGCTCGACGAAAACGGTTGGGCCGATATCGACGAGCTGCTCGCCGGCGCCGCCAAACATGGCAAACCCTTCAACCGCAAACTGCTCGACGAAGTCGTTGCCGACAACGATAAAAAGCGCTTCACCATCAGCGACGACGGCAAGCGCATCCGCGCCAACCAGGGTCATTCGGTCAAGGGCGTCGACCTCGAACTGGTGCCGGTGACGCCGCCCGACGTGCTGTACCACGGCACCGCCTCGCGCTTTACCGCATCGATCCGCGAGAAGGGCCTCATTGCCGGCAGCCGTCACCATGTGCACCTGTCGGCCGATACCGCCACCGCGGTGGCCGTCGGCCAGCGCCACGGGGTGCCGGTCGTGCTGACGGTCCAGGCACGCGCCCTGCATGAGCAAGGCCAGCCGTTTTATCTTTCCGCCAACGGTGTGTGGCTGACCGGGCCGGTGAACAAGCGCTTTATCACCTTCCCTTGATTTTTCTATGCGGCAATTTGCCGCACAGCCCCGAGAATCGGCAAGGCATGCTTGAATCGGCTATATGAACAACAGGCAAGCATTCTTTGAGTAAATATTTGATTCCAGTTCGCATGGGCTAAGGTAAAATGAGCGCACTATTATTCAATCCCCGCGCGCATCCGGCCAGCCTTGGCCACGTTGCCTTGCGAAGCCCCGACGATGTGAGTGCAGGCGCCATGTTGCGATTCGATCCACCGGTAGTACCTACGTGCGGATCCCTCCCTTACCCCGGGCCCGCGCGCCCCCAGATTCTTTTCGAACGCGACCTCCACCGCCATGAAAGCTGAAAAGCAGTTATCGCCCGTTGCAGAACTCGATGGCAAAAAGCGGCCGCTGATCACCATTGCCGCCTCGTTCCTGTTCGTCGTCTGCATTTCGCTGGTAGCGGTGCAGGGCTGGAGCATTTACAGCGCGCGCGAGACCCAGCTGGCGCAAAGCGCCGCCTCCACCGCCAACATGGCGCGCGCCGTGGCCGATCACGCCGACAGCACCATCGAGCTGGTCGACACCATCCTGGCCGGCGTCGTCGAAAGCGTCCAGCATGACGGCATCACCCAGTACGGCGAGCGCCTGCACCTGCACCTGATCGACCATGTCGGCCGCGCGCCGTCGCTGCAGGGGCTGACTATTTTCGATGCCAATGGCAACTGGGCGCTGCACTCGCTGCGCGACCCGGTCCCGAAGCTCAACAACGCCGACCGTGCCTATTTCATCTATCACCAGACCCACAAAGACAAGCTGGCGCACGTCGGCGCGCCGGTGCGCAGCCGTACCACCGATGCCTGGGTGCTGCCGGTGTCGCGCCGCCTGGAAAACAAGGACGGCAGTTTCGCCGGCGTGGCGCTGGCCACGGTCCAGCTGCGGTTCTTCCGCGAGTTCTACGACAGTTTCGAGATCGGCGTCCATGGCAACATCACGATCGCCACCGAGCAGGGTGCGCTGGTCATGCGCCGCCCTTACCTGCAAGAGCAGATCGGCACCTCGATCGCCAGGGAACCGTTGTTCAAGCAGTGGCGCGAGCGCGCCGCGCCGGCGTCGGCCGCGATTGCGGCCGACACGGATGGGCTCGCGCGCATGTACAGCTACCGCAACCTGCGGCGTTATCCGCTGTTCGTGGCGGTGGGCCTGTCGACCGACGAAACGCTGGCCAACTGGTGGGCCAACGCCTACCTTTCGACGGCGTGGGTGGTGATCCTGCTGCTGATCCTGTGCTGGATGGGCGTGCGCCTGTTCCGCCAGGTGACCTTGCGCGACGAACTCGAAGAACAGCTGCGCAACGCCCAGCTGGCGCTGGTGACCAAGAACCGCTCGCTCAAGCTGCTGGCGCGTAACGACGGCCTGACCGGGATCGCCAACCGGCGCCTGTTCGACGCCCGCCTCGACGCCGAATTCAACCGCGCCACGCGCGACGGCACCTCGCTGGCGCTGGTGCTGCTCGACGTCGATTTCTTCAAGAAGTACAACGATCACTACGGCCACCCGGCCGGCGACGCCTGCCTGCAATTCATCGGCACGTGCATCCGCACCGGACGGCGCCGCGCCGGCAACCTGGCCGCGCGCGTGGGCGGCGAAGAATTCGCGATCCTGCTGCCCAATACCGACTTGTACGGCGCGATCGTGGTGGCCGAAGCGGTGCGCCGCTCGATCGCGACGGCGGGACGCGAGCACGCGGCCAATCCGGCCGGCATCGTCACCATCAGCTGCGGCGTGCACGCGCTGGTGCCCGAGCGGGGCATGGATAGCAAGCAGCTGGTCGAAGCGGCCGACAAGGCGCTGTACCTGGCCAAATCGACCGGGCGCAACCGCGTCTGTCCGGACGCGCCGGCGGCATCGTCGCGGCGCGAACGGGCGTCGGTGCTGGGGGACTGAGACACGCGACGCGGCTGGCAAGCCACCGTCATCGGCGGCCGTGTTGAGACTGTTGCACTTTCGATCGGGTGGTGGCAATCGACGAAGATGCCTATCTACCAAGCAGCTAAAACATCACTCCCGCCCGCTGCGCCACGCCACGATATCGGCCACCGACAACATCGGCAACCCCCGGTCCGCCGCGAAGCGTTCGATCTGGGCGCCGCGCATCATGGTCCCGTCGGCGTTCATCAACTCGCACAGCACCGCGGCCGGACGCAGGCCCGCCAGCAGCGCCAGGTCGACCGACCCCTCGGTGTGGCCGCGCCGCGCCAGCACGCCGCCGTCCCTCGCCGCCAGCGGGAACACGTGGCCAGGGCTGACAATGTCGCCCGCCTGCGCCCCCGGCGCAATCGCCGCGCGGATGGTGGCTACGCGATCAAACGCCGACACGCCGGTCGTCACGCCCTCCTTCGCTTCGATCGACACGGTGAACGCCGTCCCATGGCGGCTGCCGTTGCGCGCGCTCATGGGCGCCAGCGCCAGCGCGCTCACCGTTTGCGGCGGCAGGCACAGGCACACGATGCCGCTGCACTCGCGGATCATCAGCGCCATCGTCTCCACCGTCAGGCGCTCGGCGGCGACGATCAGGTCGGCCTCGTTTTCGCGCTCATGATCGTCCATCAGGATCACCGGCACGCCGGCGCGCATGGCGCCCAGCGCGGCGTGGATGCGGTTGGCCAGGGCGCTGGCGGGCAGGTTATCGATATGATCCAACATCAGTCATGACTCCATTAAAGTAAAAAAGATCAGGCGGGACGGGTGGCCAGCAGGCGCAATGCCACGCAGACTGACGACGCCACCACCAGCGCGCCGGCCAGGTACACGCTGCCCACGCCCCAGCGGATGGCCACCAAACCGGCCAGCGGCCCGCAGACGGCCAGCGAGATATCGAGGAAGGCGACATACGCGCCCATCGCGCTGGCGCGGCTTTCCGGCGGCGCGCGGCGCACCGCTTCCACGCCAAAGCCGGGAAACGCCAGCGAATAGCCAAAACCGGTAATGGCCGCGCCAACGCAGGCCAGCAGGGCGCCCGGCGCGCTCCACACCAACAGCTGGCCGGCCGCTTCGACCAGCACGCACACCAGCGCCACCTTGGCGCCGCCGACGCGGTCGGGCAGGTGGCCGAACAGCCGCCGCGCGCCGATAAAGGCCACCCCAAAAGCGGTAAACGCCAGCGCCGCATCGCCCCATCCCCGATCTGCAAACAGCAGCGCCACGAAGGCGGTCAGTGCACAAAACCCCATGCTCGACAGCGCCAGTCCAAGGCCCGGCAACCACACCGCGCGCAGCACTTTGTAGAACGGCACCCGCACCTTGTGCGAGGGCGCCAGCGCCGGCACGCGCGCCACGATGGCCAGCGCCAGCAGCGGAATCGCCACGGCCGCGAGGGCAATGCCGGCGAAGCCGGAACGCCCGTACACGAACACGCCCAGCGGCGCGCCGGCGGCGTACGCGCCATACATGGCGATGCCGACCCAGGCCATGACCTTGCCCGCGTTCTGCGGTCCTGCCAAGCCCACGCCCCAGCCCAGCGCGCCGGTCACGACCAGGCTTTCGGCGCAGCCGAGCAGCAGGCGCGCGCCGGTCAGGACCGCCACCGCGCCATAGTCGCCCGGTGCGCCCAGCGACGCCAAGTAGGCCAGGCCTGAACAGGCGCCCAGGCCGAGCCCGATCACCACGGCGCGCTTCGTTCCGCGCAGGTCGACCATGCTGCCGGCCCAGGCGCGCGTAAGGAGGGCGGCCACGAACTGGCTGGCGATGACGGTGCCGATCACCAGCGGACTCATCTTCAATGCCGACTGCAAATGCAGCGGCAGCACCGGCAGCGCCAGCCCCAAGGTCAGGAAGCCGACGAACACGGTCAGGGTAATCGGGAGTAATTCAAGAAACAGGCTGCGCGGCGCGCCGGCCGCGGCATTCGAGGTGGACTGCATGGACATGCCTCACATAAAATACGAGCAATTGCTCGGGATATGGGAGAATACGAGCAATTGCTCATATTGAAAACTCGCATTCCAAGGACCCGCATGCGCCCTCTTCCCACGCCCCGCAAAGCGCCGCGCCAGGCGCGCTCCCAGCACATGGTCGAGCAGATTTTGCAGGCCACGGCTCGCATTCTCGAAGAACGCGGCTACGCCGGCATGAATACCAATGCCGTGGCCGCGCGCGCCGGCGTGAGCGTGGGCTCGGTCTACCAGTATTTTCCGAACAAGGATTCGCTGATCACGGCGCTGCACGAACGCCATGGCGCGCAGATGTACGCGGCCATCGACACCGTGCTCGCCAGCGCCGGCCCGCGCACCCTGCGCGAGCAGCTCGCCGCCATGGTGCACGCCTGGCTGGTGGCGCACCAGGTCGAGCCGGAGCTGCACAAGGTGCTGGAAAAGGAATTCCCGTTTTTCGATGCGCCGATGCAGGACAGCCCGGCCGACAATAACTCCTTCCAGCGCATCCTGGCCATGCTGGAACGCCACCGCGACCAGATCGGCCAGCGCGACCTCGACCTGGCCACCTGGGTTTTGCTGCGCATGATGGAGTCGCTGGTGCACGCCGCCGTGATGGATGCGCCGGCGCGCTTTGCGCCGGCCGACGTCGAACGTTGCATCGTCGATGCGCTCGAAGGCTATCTGCGCACCGGTTCCGCCGGCTGATCGGCATACCCGCTCTCGGCAAAAAAGCGTTTGAAATCCTTGATATGCAAAATATCGACGATGGCCTGGTGCTTGTCCTTGGCCTTGTTGTAATACGCTTCGGCAATCCGGAAACCCATGAAGTAGCCCAGGTCGGCCGGGCGCTCCCCTTCCGGCGCGCCGCTGTACAGCCAGCGTTTGAAATCGGTGCCATCCATCGCCGCCAGAAATTCTTTTTTCAGCTGCGCTTCATTCGCATAACCGTAGCGGTAGATGGTTTCGTTGAACTTGCCCTTGGTCACCAGGGACGCCAGGAAATCGCACGCCCCTTCCTTGATCGCGTGACCGAGCAGGGTCGCCGGGTCGAGGCGCTGCTGGAAATGCATCAGCTCGTGCGTGACGATCGCCGGCAGCGTGTCGATGGTCGACGTGCCGGCCAGCAGCCATGCGTCGAGCTCGCTGGTGGGCACGCCCGGGCCGCGCCCGTACATCTCGGTGCCGATCAACAGGCCGTCGGACGAGGCGGTACCGCCGGCGGTCAGGCGCCCGATCACGAAGTAAATGTCGGGGAACATCGCTTCTGGATACAGCGCCTTGAAGCGCCGCATGTCCGCGCGGATGAGCGGTTCGAACGAGGCCGCGCGCAGGGTGTTGGCGCGGATGGCGCGGTAATATTGCGCGTGCTTGCCGATGCGGCGGTACAGGCTGGCCCCGCTGTTGATGCGCATGTGGACAAAACCGTGCAAGCCGGCGCTGCCGCCGTCCAGGTACTCGCGCTCCAGCAAGGCGGCGGGGTCGGCGGCGCCGTCGAGCTTGTCGTACACGGTCCAGAAGCGCTCGATGTCGCTGGTGATGAAGCGGAACTCTTCTGCACTGGCATGGGCGGCGCGGTAAGCGCGCTCGTTGGCGCCTGCGCGCGCGACAATGCCGGCCCAGCGCGGATCGGCGCGCAGGGCGGCGAAGTCGGCTTCCTGCGCCAATTCGTCCAGCAGGCGGAACTGGCGTTTGGCGACGGCCTGCTCCAGCACGCCGAGCGCCTGCTCCTTCTGCCCCAGCCTGGCCGCGGTGGCCGCATATTTATAGTCCATTGCCATGCTGGCGTAACCGCCCTCGGCCGCCTTGCGGTAGGCGTCGAGCGCGGCTTGCGGCTTGTTCTCGTCGCGCGCCACGTCGGCCGCGCTGGCCCAGGCGCGGCCCGAGCTCTGCGCCCGGGCCGGGCCGGCCAGCGCCGCTGCCGCCAGCAAGATGGCATGGAGTAACACGATTTTTTTCATGGACCGACTCTCGTTGTAAGGAGATGTCCATTATCGCCGCTCCCGCAGCCGGGCGGGAGCGGCAGGCGACAGGGTGCGCAATCGAAGGGTTGATACGGCTAAACGACGCCCCCGTCCGCGCTGGGGCCGATGTCGTTGAGGCGGATGGTGCTGGCCAGCCCACGGCTCAGGTCGGCCAAGGTGTGGGCATCGTCGAGGTTGAAATGGATGTCCGTATCGTCGTGGCTCATCACCCAGATGGTGCCGTAGAACGCTCCGAACTGGCCGATCAGCGGGGTCACCAGCGCCTCGCTGATATGCACATTGTTCTGCGCCATCCACGCGAAGTACCGGTGCGGCTGCACGAACAGCTGGGTGCTGCGGTACGCAAAGCAGAGCCCGCACGGACTGTTCGAGCGCGGAAAACGCCGCCCTTCGTACGGCGCCAGCGCGCCGACGGCGGCGCCCCAGGTCAGTTCGTCGAGGTCGTTATTGTCGAAAATGCTGACGCCGGCCGACTGGGCCGAACAGCGCACCAGCGCGTCCTCGCAACGCGCGCGCAAAGCGTCGCGCAGGGTCACGCCATCCTGCGGTGCCACGCGCGGCATGCTGCGGATAGCCGCGTTGCCGATGTGTCTGCGCGGGCGCAACTCAAGTTGATCTGTCGCAATAATTTCGGACGGTGACATGGACCTCTCCGGTAAGAGGCCGCAAAGCGGCCATGGCTACAGAGTCTACGCCGAGTCCGTTACGTTGTCAGTTCGCAAACATACACAATTTGTTGAATTTTCTCGACAACCAACAGTTTCCGCCGTGCGCCAAATGCGGCGCAGGGTTAGGCACCTCACACCGGGCGTGCGCGCCGCATCCGATAATGTCAGCCCCCATCGCCCTTGCGGAGAACCCATGTCCACTGCCCCAGCCATCGTCGTCCACGGCGGCGCCGGTACCTCGCGCGACAACGAAGACGGCTGCACCCTCGCCGCCGGCCTGGCCCTGGCCGCCCTGCAGCGCGGCGGCGACGCGCTCGACGCCGCCGTGGCGGCCGTCGTCTCGATGGAAGACGACGGCCGCTTCAACGCCGGCACCGGTTCGGTCCTGTGCCTGGACGGCCAGAGCATCGAAATGGACGCCGCCGTGATGGACACGCGCGGGCGCCTTGGCTGCGTGGCCTGCATCACGCACGTGCAAAATCCGGTGCTGGTGGCGCGCGCGGTGGCCGACGGCCCGCACTGGCTGCTGGCGGGCGAAGGCGCGACCCGCTTCGCCCGCAACAGCGGCCACCCGCCCTTCTGCCAGCCGACCGAAAAAGCGCGCGCCGCCCATGCGCGCCTGATCGCGCAGCTCGGCGAGCGGCCCGAATTTGCGCGCCTGTGGAACTACGAACGCGCCCTGGAAGACCGCGGCGAGCGCGCCTGCGACACGGTCGGCGCGGTGGTGCGCGGCGCCGACGGCCACTTCGCCGTGGCAAGCTCGACCGGCGGTTCGGCCCCGTCGCTATTGGGGCGGGTCGGCGACACGCCCATCATCGGCAGCGGCTTTTACGCCGGCATGGATGGCGCGGTGGCCGCCACCGGCATCGGCGAACAGATCGTGCGCCACCTGCTGGCCTACACCGTGTACCAGTGGATTGCCGGCGGCACGCCGATCGAGCAGGCGCTACAGCGTGGTATCGACCTGTTCGACCCGGCGGTGGCGGTCGGCCTCATTGCAATCGGCAAAAACGGCCATGGAGCATGCAGCAACCGTGCCATGCCCCGTGCCATTATTTGCTGACTTGCGTAATCGTTGTCCTACCCAAGCACAGCTTGGTCACCGATACGACGCGCGCACACCGGCGGCGATAATGAGGCCTCTCTCGAAAAACTGATTGCTCCGCACCCATGACCACCATGCCAAGCACCGTGTTCGCCACGCCGCACCTCGATGCCCCGCGCCAGAGCGCGCCGGCCACGAGCAGCTGCCGCGCGCTGTACGACACCCTCTCGCAAGCCGACCTGGCGCCCGGCGCCGACGCCGACGCCCAGGCTTACCTGGTCGGCCAGCTGGCCCGCGCCGCCTCCCACCCGTGCGACCTGCCCGACAGCCCGGCCGGCCTGGATGGCTGGATCGCGCCGCGCGGCGCGGCCATCGGCGTGCAATACCAGCACTACCTCGCCGCCCGCCGCGACGGCGCCCCGCGCCGCTACTTCACCAGCAAGGCGCATGCGCTGTACTTCCTGCGCTGCGTGGCCCCGACCAAACTGGTGGACGGCGCCTGGCTGTACAGCACGCTTCAGCGCTGGCAGGAAAACGACTTCCGCCCGCTGGTCAAGACCTATGTCGAGGAACTCGGCGACGGCCTGCCGGACAAGAATCACGTCACCCTGTACCAGCGCCTGCTCGACAACCATGGCTGCGCCGACTGGGACGACCTGGGCGGCGCCCACTTCACCCAGGGTGCCATCCAGCTGGCGCTGGCTTATGCGGGCGACGGTTTCCTGCCCGAGATGATCGGATACAACCTCGGCTACGAACAGCTGCCGCTGCACCTGCTGATCACCGCTTACGAATTGAACGAGCTGGGCATCGACCCGTACTACTTCACCCTGCACATCACGGTCGACAACGGCTCGACCGGCCACGCGCGCGACGCCGTCGAGGCACTGCAGCGCGTCATGGCGCGCGCCGCCGACCCGGCCGAATTCTATCGCCGCGTGCGCGAAGGCTACAAGCTCAATGAACTGGGCGAAAACACCGGTTCCGTGATCGCCTCCTTCGACCTGGAAGATGAACTGGTACGCATCCTCGCGGCCAAGGCCGTGGTCGGACAGAACATGCACAGCGACTACTGCCGCGTGGCCGGCAAGACCATCAACGCCTGGCTGGCCGACCCGAAACAGATCCCCGACCTGCTGCGCGCGTTCGAAACCACCGGCTGGATCAAGCGCGGCGCCGCCCCGCACGAAAGCCGCTTCTGGAGCCTGCTGCAAGGCGACCATGCCGAAATGTTCGGGGTTTTTTCGAGCTACGAACAGCAGGTCCTGGCCGACTGGATCGCGTCCCCGGCGCACGAAGGCGACGCCGCCACCGAGACGCCGCGCGTGGCCTCGTTCCGCGCCCGCCAGCGCGCCCTGGCCCCGGCCCGCAACGCGGCCCCGAAAGTGCACGGCGCGCGCGCCCTGATCCGCTATCCGTACGCCGGCCGCGCCGGCGAGCACGAAGCCGAGAACGACCAGCTGCGCAGCCTCGAACAAGCCGTGGCGCTGGCGCCGACCACCAGGGCCGCCATGAAGCTCTTGATCGCGCACATGTCGCCGGCGCGCCACCATACACCCACCGGCCTGATGGCAACGCGCATGTTCGTGCGCCTGCTCGGCTGACCAACCCCACTGACAGGACCCGCATGAGCGCCTCCATTATCTCCATCGACGGTCACCGGCTCGACCAGGCCCCGCCGCTCGGCATCGCCAGCGCCGAGCGCAAGGGCGCGCTGTACGCACTCGGCTGCGGCCTGAAGCAGCACGGCTACGCCTTCACCACCGTCACCCCGCTCACGCACAGCCGCGTCAACGCGCGCCTGGCCAACGGCTGGGCCCACGACCTGGCCGGTATTTTCGGCTGGAGCCGCGCCTTCAAGCCGGCCGTGGTCAACACCGTGCTGATGGACCTGCTGCACGACGCCGACGTCGTCAACCACGACAACGGCATGCTGCGCAGCACACTGCGCGCCTCGACCCTGGACGGCCAGCTGTACCTGCATTCGGCCTACCCGACCAGCGCCGCCGATGCCGTGTTCTTCGGGCCCGACACCTACCGCTTCGTGCGCGCCCTGCGCATGTCGCTGGCATCGCGCACCCTGCCGGTGCGGCGCGCGGCCGACATCGGCTGCGGCGCAGGCCCCGGCGCGGTCACCATCGCACTAGCGCACCCCGACGCCAGCGTGTTCGCGGTCGATATCAACCCGGCCGCGCTGGTGCTCACCGAAGTGAACGCCCGCATCGCCGGCGTGACCAACCTCACGCCGACGAACAGCAACCTGCTGGCCGGCGTGGACGGCCAGTTCGACCTGATCGTCGCCAATCCGCCCTACCTGATCGACCGCGAACAGCGCGCCTACCGCCACGGCGGCGGTGACCTGGGCGCGGGGCTGTCGGTGGCCATTGTCGACGAAGCCATCAAGCGCCTGGCGCCCGGCGGCACGCTGATGCTGTACACGGGAGCGGCCATCGTGGCCAGCGCCGATCCGTTCCGCCAGGCGGTCGAACCGCGCCTGCGCGCGGCCGGCTTCCACTGGACCTACGACGAAATCGACCCCGACGTCTTCGGTGAAGAACTCGACGAAGCGCCGTATGCCTACGCCGACCGGATCGCGGCAGTGTGGCTGTGCGCCACGCGCCCGGATGGTGCCGCATGAGCGAGCTGGCACAGGCTGATACGCGGCGCGGCAGGCTCTTGATCATCGGCGGCGGCGAAGACCGCGAAGACGACATGCAGGTCCTGGAACGCTTTGTCGAGCTGTCCGGCGGGCTTGACAAGCGCATCGTGGTGCTTACCACCGCCAGCCGCGTGCCCGAAAAAATGTGGGCCATTTACGACGCCGCGTTCGGCGGCATGGGCGTGGAGCGCCGCAGCGAAGTGCGCGTGAACAGCCGCCTTGAAGCGAACGACGCGGACATCGCGGCCGAAGTGGCGCAGGCGGACGGTATCTTCATCACCGGCGGCGACCAGAAACGGCTGCTGGCGCTGATCGGCGGCACCAGGCTGGACGACGCCTTGCACGCGGCGCTGGCGCGTGGCGCCTGCATCGCCGGCACCAGCGCGGGCGCGTCGGCCATGTCGGCCCACATGCTGGCCGACGGCAAGGCCGAGCTGCATCCCGAAAAAGGCGCGGTCAGCCTGGGGGCGGGCCTGGGCTTCGTGCAGCGCGTGGTGATCGACCAGCACTTCTCGCAGCGCCAGCGCCTCGCGCGCCTCTTGACCGTGGTCGCGCAAAACCCCTACCTGTTCGGCGTCGGCATCGACGAGGACACGGCGCTGCTGATCGAAGCCGGCGGCGGCATCGAAATCCTGGGCGCCGGGGCGGTGACCGTCATCGACGGGCGCCACATGGTCTCGAACGTGGCCGACATCCGCAACCGCACCGTACCCGAAATGGTCGACGTGCGCCTGCACCTGCTGCCATCCGGGTCGCGCTACGGCGCCGAGGGCGACAGCGCCACGCCGGGCGCGCTTGCCGACTTTTTGAATATCGTTACCACCATCGCGTAAATACCATGAACATCATCGAACAGCGCGTGCTGCGCGGCCCCAATCGCTGGTCCCTGCTGACCTGCCTGCAAACCGTGATCGACGTCGGCGAGTCGCCGCTTATCGCGCCCGGCTTCGCCGACGCCTTGCTGGCCCAGCTGCCCGGCATGGCCACCCGGCGCAGCCATACGACGCTCGCGCACGCGGCCGAACAGGCGGCACTGGAGCTGCAAGCCATGGCCGGCACGCCGGTCAGCTTTGCCTTGACCAGCAAGGTCGGCGAGACGCGCTGGCGCATCGTCGTCGCCTACCAGCGCGAGCAGGTCGCCGTCGCAGCGATGGCGCTGGCGCTCGACATGGTGCAGGCGGCCGCGCGTGGCGAGGCGCCCGACTGGACCGAGCGCCTGGACGCGCTCAGGGAAGTGGCCGAGCGCGGCGCCATGGGCACCAGCACGGCCGCCGTGGTCACCGCGGCGCAGGCGCGCGGCATTCCGACCGTGCGCCTGACCGAGGAAGCCAATCTGTTCCAGCTGGGCTGGGGCAGCCGCCAGAAGCGCCTGCAGGCGACCATCACCGGCGCCACGTCGAGCATCGCGGTCGGCGTGGCCAGCAACAAGCAGTTGACCAAGACCCTGCTGGAACAAGGCGCCATTCCGGTGCCCAAGGGCGGCGTGGTCACCACGGCCGATGACGCGGTGGCGCTGGCCACGCGCCTGCGCTTCCCGGTCACCGTCAAGCCGCTCGACGGCAACCAGGGCAAGGGCGTCACCACCGAATGCCTCGATGCCGACACCGTCCGCACGGCCTTCGATTTCGCGCGCCAATACGGGCGCCGCATCATCGTCGAGCGCTTCATCACGGGGCGCGACTACCGGCTGCTGGTCACCGGCGGCTCGCTCGCCGCCGCATCGCTGCGCCGCCCGCCCGCCGTTACCGGGGACGGGCGCGCCACCGTGCAGGAGCTGGTCGATCTTGAAAACCGCAACCCGGCGCGCGGCGAAGGCCACACCAACATCCTCACCCGCCTGCGGCTCGACGAGCTGGCGCTGGCGCTGCTGGCCGAACAGGGGTTTGCGCTCGATTCGGTGGTGCCCGCCGGCGTCGAAGTGCAGCTGCGCGGGAACGCCAACCTGTCCACCGGCGGCACCGCCGAAGACGTGACCGACCTGGTGCACCCGTCCACGCGCGAAATGTGCATCCGCGCGGCGCAGATCATCGGCCTGGACGTGGCCGGGATCGACGTGATCTGCGGCGACATCTCGCAGTGCCTGCGCGAGCAGCGCGGCGCGCTGATCGAAGTGAACGCGGCGCCGGGCATCCGCATGCACGAGTATCCGAGCCAGGGCCAGCCCCGCAACGCCGGCGACGCCATCGTCGATGCCATGTTCGGCGAGGGCGACGGCCGCATCCCCGTCATTGCGGTGACCGGCACCAACGGCAAGACCACCACCACGCTGATGATCGCGCACGCCGCGCGCCTGGCCGGCTTGCGCACGGGCGTGACCACCACCGAAGGCATCTTCATCGACGGCCACCGGATCGTCGACGGCGACTGTTCCGGCTACCATTCGGCGCGCACCGTGCTCACCACGCCGACGGTCGATATCGCGGTGCTCGAAACGGCGCGCGGCGGGATCCTCAAGCGCGGCCTGGCGTTCGACCGCTGCGCGGTGGCGGTGGTGCTGAACGTCTCGGCCGACCACTTGGGGCTCGATGGCGTGATGACCGTGGACGAACTGGCTGGTGTCAAGGCAGTGGTGGCCAACGCCGCCTCGCGCGCGGTGGTCCTGAACGCCGACGACCGCCTGTGCGTGGCGATGAGCGCTCAGGTCCCGACGGACGTGGAGCGCATCTTCTTTTCGATGGAGCCGGAAAATCCGGTCCTGCTGCGCCACCTGGACAACGGCGGGCGCGCCGCCTACTACCAGGACAATGCGCTGGTCCTGGCCGACGGCTCGCGCAGGCAGGAACTGCTGCGCGCCGAGCGCATGCCGTCGAGCATGCAGGGCCACGCGCGCTACAACATTGCCAACGCCCTGGCGGCAGCGGCCGCGCTGATGGGCACCGACTTCACCCATGCGCAGATCGCGCTGGCGCTGTCGACCTTTGTCTCGGACCAGGACAGCAACCCGCTGCGCTCGAATATCTACAGCGCGCAGGGCGTGACCATCGTGGTCGACTACGCGCACAACCCGGCGGCTTACGCGGCCATGGCGTCGATGGCGCAGTCGCTCTCGGGCGGACGGCGCATCGCGGTACTGACCTGCCCCGGCGACCGGCGCGAAGCGGACCTGCTCGACATCGGCCAGACCTGCGCCGAAGGGTTCGACGAACTGTTCGTGTACGAAGCCGATCCGCGCGGACGCGCCAGCGGCGAGACGGCGCAGAAAATCCTCGACGGCGCGCGCCGCACCGCCAAGCCGGAACACCTGCTGCACGCCATCGTGCCGGTCAGCGACGCCTTCACGGCGGCGATGGCGTGCTGCCGGCCGGGCGACGTGCTGGTATTTGCCTGCGGCTCGGCCGCCACCGCCCTGCGCGAAACGGCGCGCTACGTCGACCCGGCGCAGGTGGCGCAGGTGGCGCATGCCGCGCCGTCCGCCGCGTCAGTACATCAGGCGACCGTCCCGCTTGAATAGCGCGATATCGACGAATTCGGACATGGTGCTCTTGCGGTCGGACGACTGGATCGTCATGCCGCCGATGTCGATCGGGGTGCGGCTGGCGGCAATCGTCTGCAAGCCGCCCTTGCCGGCCGCCTCCATCTGAATCACCTTTACCAGCGTCTTGGCGACCGCGAAGCCTTCGAGCGTGATGGACGATACCGGCTCGTCCCGAAACTTTTTCATCATGTCGATATGCTCGGACTGCAGCTTTGACGCGGTGCTGCCCGGATTGGGCACGACCTGCGAAAACACGGTCCATTCGGTGGCGCGGGCGCCGGCGATTTCGCTCAAGGTCGCCAGGTTGATCAGCGACGTGCCGGCCACGAAGGTGCTGGCGTCATGCTTGCGAAAGGCCTTGAGGAACTGCGAAGCGCCGATCGTGTCGGCGATCATCAGCACCACCTTGGCGCCGGACGCGCTTAGCTGCTTCGCGTCGGCGGCCATGTCGGGCGACACCCGTACCGTGCCGGCCAGGGTCATGCCGCGCTTGGCCAATTCTTCGGTCACCATCTTGTACGTGTTGCGGTTCTGCGGCGTGTCCTGCAACACGATGCCGACTTTTTTCAGCCCCAGCTTGTCGAAGTAAGCGAGGATGAACTGGCACTCGTGCTCCATGCTCGGACGCCAGAAAATCACGCGCCCGCGCGGCGTGGCAAAGGCGTCGGTCAGCGGCGCAAAGAGCACGTGGCGCGATTCGGTGAACGCGGGCGCTGCCAGGATGGCCTGGGTCGATTCCGGGCCGATGGCGCCCAACAGGTAGCCCACGCGGTCGTGCTGGATCAGAGCGCTGGCCAGCCGGGCCGATTCGGCCGCCACGCCGCGATCGTCGCGCACGGTGTAGACGATCTTCTTGCCATTGATGCCGCCCTTGACATTGATGCTGTCGAAATAGGTGGTGATGCCGGCCACGTAATCGCGGCCGATACTGCCGTTCGGACCGGACAGGTCGATGGCGTGGCCGACCACGATTTGCGCGGCGGCGCCGGCGCTGGCGGCCAGCTGGACGACGCAGATGCTCATTGCCAGCCACAGGGCACGGATACAGGACTTCACGGTCAACTCTCGGGGATGAAAACCGCGATAGTACGCAACAGGTATGACAAGGTGATGACGCGGTGCAACATTGATTTCATTTTCACCTCAACCATATCGAAAACACCACGCCGTCCGCCTGCCTGCTATACTCCGCATTCTTCGTTGTATTGGCTGCTGCCTCTGAAGAAACCGCCTTTTCGAAGGTGTGTTTTTCTTCGTCCACAGAAAGCAGCCAAAAATGAGCACTACCGTAACGGCCAAACGACTGGCCAAAGCCCTCGCCTCCCACCACATTGTCGCCGAACGCGACGGCAATATCCTGCGCGTGCGATCGACCTTGCGCGCCGACGTACGCGCCGAAATCCTGCTGCCCGAAAGCCTGCCGCGAAGCGAAAGCGGTCAGCCAGCTGCTGGCGTTCGCCGGCATGCGCCACCCGCTCGGCGGACATGTCTGCCGCGCCTGCGCCACGCCCGACTTCCATCCCGGCGCGCCGGTACCGGTCGGCAGCATCCTCGTCACCAGCCACGACTTCGTGGTGCCCGAATCGATCGGGCGCGACATCAACTGCGGCATGCGCCTGCACGTGATCGATGTGCCGTTGGAGCGCTTTTTGGCGCACAAGGAACGCCTGGTGGCACTGCTCAAAGGCGACCTGCTCGAAGCGGCCCGCAACGTGCCGACCACCCCGGCGGCCATGACGGCGCTGTTTGCCGACGGCCTGGGCGCCTTCTGGCGCGCCATGCGCGGCACGCGCGAGGGTTTGTTCGCGCAGGTGGACTTCGCCCAGGTCGAGGCGGAAACGGCGCGCCTGTTTAGTGCCTCGCATATCAAAGGCAATCCCGCGTATGCACCGGAGGCGCTGCAGGACAAGCGCCGCGGCATGCTGCGCGACCCGGGCCTTGCCACGCTCGGCGCCGGCAACCACTTCTGCGAGTTTCAATACGTGGCGCAGGTGCTGGACCGCCATCGCGCTTTCGAACTGGGCGTGCGTTCGGGCCAGTTGGCGCTGATGGTCCATAGCGGCTCGCGCGATGTGGGCTCGTATATCGGCACGCGCTGGATGGACCGCGCCAAGGCCGAATGGCCCGCCGGCGTCAAGCATCCGCAGTCCGGCCTGTATGGCCTGTGCGGACCGCTCGCCGATGAGTACCTGGCCGCGATGCACGCCGCCGCCCACTACGCGGACGCCAACCGCGCCTTGATCGTGGAACTGGTGCGCCAGCGCATCCGCCAGGTGTTCGGCGACCAGTCGATGCCGCTGGTGTGCGATGTGCCGCACAATATCGTGCTCAGCGAAGCGGGCGGCAATGTGCACCGCAAGGGCGCCACGCCCGCGCATGCGGGGCAGCCGCTGCTTATTCCCGGCTCGATGGGCGACGACTCCTACCTGCTCGACGGACTCGGGCACGAACGCTGGGCCAGTTCGGCCAGCCATGGCGCGGGACGGGCCGTGTCGCGCATGGAAATGGCGTGGAAGTCGAAGCACGAGGGCGACGCCAACCAGGCCAGCGGGCAGCGTGCGTTCGAGTGCATCACGCTGCGCGAGGAACGCCGCATCGAAGAGGCGCCCGACGCCTACAAGCCGATCGGCCCGGTCATCACCTCGCAGGTCGAGGAAGGCCTGGCGCGCCCGATTGCGCGCTTGTCGCCCCTGCTGACGTTCAAGGCTTGAACGCGGCGCCGAACCAATGACGGCACCAAGCACTCCAAGCTTGATCACCTTGCGGGACTATTCCATGAACCACGCCACCGTGTACACGTGCCCGATGCATCCGCAGGTCCGTCAGCCCGGGCCCGGCGCCTGCCCGATTTGCGGGATGGCGCTCGAGCCGCTCATGCCGGCGCTGGACGACGACAATCCCGAACTGCGCAGCATGCAGCGGCGCTTCTGGCTGTCGCTGCCGCTGACCGTGGTGCTGGTGCTGGTGGCGATGGCCAGGCCGCACCACTGGCTCGAACTGGCCCTGAGCACGCCCGTGGTTGCGTGGGCCGGCTGGCCCTTCTTCGTGCGCTGGTTCGATTCGCTGCGGCGGCGCAGCCCGAACATGTGGACCCTGATCGGCACCGGCGTGGCGGCCGCCTGGGGCTACAGCGTGGCGGCCACCGTCGCGCCACATTGGTTCCCGGTGGCGCTGGCGGTCGACGGACGCATCGGCGTGTATTTCGAGGCGGCGGCCGTTATCGTCTCGCTCACCTTGCTGGGCCAGGTGCTCGAACTGCGCGCGCGCTCGCAAACCTCGCTGGCGATCAAGGCGCTGCTGCGGCTGGCCCCGGCGAGCGCGCGCCGCATCGGCGAGGACGGCGCCGAGGCCGAGGTGCCGCTTGCGGACGTGCAGGTGGGCGAGCGCCTGCGCGTGCGTCCCGGCGACAAGGTCCCGGTCGATGGCGTCGTGCTGGAAGGCGACAGCGCGGTCGACGAGTCGATGCTGACGGGCGAACCGGTCCCGGTCGGCAAGCACCCCGGCGACAAGCTCATCGGTGCGACCATCAACACCAGCGGCAGCCTGGTGATGCGGGCCGACCAGGTTGGCGCGCACACCGTGCTGGCCCGCATCGTCGAGATGGTGGCCAGCGCCCAGCGTTCGCGCGCGCCGCTGCAGCGGCTGGCCGACGTGGTGGCGGGGTATTTTGTGCTCGCTGTCGGCGCCATCGCCGTGCTTACGCTGCTTGGCTGGGGGTTGTTCGGCCCGCAGCCCGGCTGGGCGTACGGCTTCGTCAACGCGGTGGCGGTGCTGATCATCGCTTGCCCGTGCGCGCTGGGGCTGGCCACGCCGATGTCGGTGATGGCGGCCACCGGGCGCGCGGCCACGCTGGGCGTCCTGTTCCGCGACGCGGCGGCCATCGAAGCGCTGCGCAAGGTCGATACCCTGATCGTCGACAAAACCGGCACCCTGACCGAAGGCAAGCCGGATTTTGAGCGGGTGGTCGCGGCGCCCGGCGCGAGCGAGCGGGAGGTGCTGCAACTGGCCGCAAGCCTGGACCAGGCGAGCGAGCATCCGCTGGCCCAGGCGATCGTGCGCGAAGCGCGACGGCGCGGGTTGCAATTGGCCGCGCCCGATGCGTTCGAATCGGCCGGCGGCATCGGCGTGCGCGGCAGGGTCGCCGGCCGCCGCCTTGCGCTTGGCAACATGGGCATGATGGAACAGGAGCAGGTCGACTGGCATGGCTTGGCCGCGCAAGCCGAAGCGCTGCGCCGGCAAGGCGCCAGCGTGGTCTTCCTGGCGGCCGACGGACGCCTGGCCGGACTGGTGGCGCTGGCCGATCAGGTCAAGGCCGGCACGCCGCAGGCGCTGCGCGCACTGCGCGATGCCGGCCTGCGCATCATCATGGCCACCGGCGACGGCATGAGCACCGCCAGGCATGTGGCGAACCAGCTCGGTATCGACGAGGTGATCGGCGAAGCGAAGCCGGATACGAAACTGGCGCTGGTCGAGCAGTTGCAAAAAGCCGGCAAGGTGGTGGCGATGGCGGGCGACGGCATCAACGACGCGCCGGCGCTGGCCAGGGCCGATGTGGGTATCGCAATGGGGAGCGGCACCGACGTGGCCATCAGCAGCGCACACATAACGCTGGTCAAGGGCGACCTTCGCGGGATCGCGCGGGCGCGCCAGCTGTCCGTCGAAACAGTGCGCAATATGCGCCAGAACCTGGCCTTTGCGTTCCTTTACAACACGCTGGGCATTCCGCTGGCCGCCGGCGTGCTGTATCCGTTCACGGGACAACTATTGTCGCCCATGGCGGCGGCGCTGGCGATGAGTCTGAGCTCGGTATCGGTGATCGTCAACGCGCTGCGGCTGCGTGCGCGGCGCGCCTGAAGCGCGCACCGGCCTGAATATGCTGCCGATCGTGCTGGCCGGCCGGCGACCGTCCCTGTGGTGCGACTGTGCGCGCGACCGCAGCGCCGGATTGGCGCCACGGCCGGCGTTAAAAGCGCGCGTGAAGGCGCTTACTGGACGGTCAAGCGCTTGGCGCCGCCGCCCGGCTTCTTGGGCAAGGTCAGTTCGAGCACGCCGTCGCGGCAGGTGGCCGTGGCGTGTTCTTCGTCCACGTGCTGCGGCAGCGTGAAGCTGCGGTACTGCTGGCCATGGAAGCGCTCGCGCCACATGCTGCTGCCTTCCTTGCGCTCCTGCTCCTGGCTGACATCGGCGCTGATGGTGACTTCATTGCCATCGATGGACACCTTGACATCTTCCTTTTTGACG
>DASVVC010000070.1:0-32195 GCA_036386755.1 Telluria sp. | reverse complement strand
CCTGGACGAAGCGGCAGTCGGTGGGGCCGATGTCGTGCACGGTGTTGCCGGACACCGTGCTCAGGTGGCCCTTGTAGTAGCTGTCGACGCTGATCCCGGCCGCGCCGGCGCTGGTGCAGGGCACGTCCTGGCCCACGTGGTGCACGTGGTTGTTGCGGATCTGCGAGTCCGAGCCGGCGCTGTAGATGCCGTAGGTCCAGCGCACGCCGCCGTGGCCGTTGCGCCCGTCCACCTGGAAGCCGATGATGTCGACGAAGTTGCCGCGGTTTTCCCACGCCATCTTGGTGAGCGAGCCGCGCGGCGGCACCAGGCGCGCGCCGCCGCGCACGGTGGACATGTACGAAATGCGCCGTCCCGCGCTGCCGTTCATGGTGGTGCGAAAGCCGCCCGCGTAGGTGCCCGGCGCCACGTGCACGGTGGTGCCGGGCAGGGCCACCTTGGAGGCGCGCAAGATGGTTTCGAAAGGCCGCGCCGCGGTGCCGGGATTGGCATCGGAACCGTTGCTCGCGACGTAGTAATGGTAACTGGCCGGCGCCGGCGCAGCGGCGGCAGGGGCAGTGCTGGCGGCGGCGGACGCGGCCAGCGGCAGGGCCAGGCCGGCAAGGAACGATGCCGGCAGCAGTGGGTGGTGGGGCCTGGATCGGTTCATCAACAAAGTCCTTTTCGCCGGATCGTGCTGGAAAGTGGAGGCGGATGCCGGAATCGAACCGGCTTCCCCAGCTTTGCAGACTGGTGCATTGCCATTTTGCTACTCCGCCATGGAAACTAGTGTCCACCCGCGCCGCGCCGGGCTGTGCCGACTGGATCAAACAAACCGTTTGTGCGGCGTCCAAAGAAAAGCGGCCCTCGCGGGGCCGCCTGCATGGCTCGGAAAAACGCTGTGTTAGGGCGCGACCGCCTTGGCGTCGGCGCCGGTCGCGCCGCCTTCGGCCCGGCTGTAATTGGCGATCACATAGTTGCTGGCGAGGTTGGCCACGCGCGTGAGCATCAGGTTGTCGTGCACGCCGAGGGTGAAGCCGGCCGACATGGCGCCAGCGCGCTGGAAGAATTCCGGATTGGCGACCGTGCGGCCCTTGTTGTCGCTAATTTTCAGGCGCAGCAGCACGCCGGAACTGCCGGCCAGGGGGCCCAGCAGCACGCGCTTGGCGCCGCGCTTGAAGCTCATCTGCTCGATGACGGGCTGGATCACCAGGGTGCGGCCGTTGGCCGGGCGCGCGTTCCATTCCAGCAGCGAGGCCGACAGATCCTTCTGGATATTCGCTTCGATCTTGATCAGGCCATCCGGATCGGCCTTGACGTCGGGTCCGAACACCACCGGCCTGACCTCGATCCGGCCGAACGCCGAAAACGCTTCCGATGGCGGCGGATTATTGGTCGAGGACGCCTTGATTTTGGTGGCGCCGCAGCCTTGCAGCAATACCGCACCAAACAGGCATGAAGCAAAGAACAATGCTTTGGAGGTGATGTTCATGGAAATTCCTTCGGGTAGTCGTGTTGGAGTGGCCGGCATGCGCAAGCGGTGCCGATAATATATAGCAAATCCATCAGCATTCACTAATAAGTAACTTCCTGACGGAAACGCAACATGCCGTGGGGACCAGCCTGGGTGGCGCTTGCCGGGCAACACCACGACACGAGAGAATCGGGTATATTTCATTTTTACCGATAGCTATCAGAATCGTGAGCGGACGATAGCGGCGCGACTGCGCCATACCTGGAAACCATGATCGTGCTTGATGCCCCAGTTCCCGCCGACGAGAGCGTGCGCATGGCCGCACTATGCGGCCTCAATATCCTCGATACGCCTCCCGAGGAACGGTTCGACCGCATCACGCGCACCGCCCAGCGGGCATTTTGCTGCCCGATCGCGCTGGTCACCCTGGTCGACAGCGAGCGCCAGTGGTTCAAATCCCGGGCCGGATTCGATGCGGCCCAGACGCCGCGCAATATCTCGTTTTGCGGACACGCGATCCTGCGCGAATTCCCCTTCATTATTCCCGACGCGGCCCTCGACCCGCGCTTTGCCGATAATCCCATGGTGCTCGGTCCCCCGCATATCCGCTTTTATGCCGGCATTCCCCTGCGCGCCGATAACGGCGCCCTGGTCGGCACCCTGTGCCTGATCGACCGCGTGCCGCGCAGTTTTTCCGACGACGATATCGCCACCCTGTGCGACCTGGGGCAATGGGCCGAACTCGAACTGAATGTGTACACGATCAAGCAGGCCACCCGGATCAGCCGCGAAAAGGAAGCGCGCCTGCAGGCGATCGTGGAACACGCGGGCGACGCCATCATCACCATCGACGCCGGCGGCCTGGTGGAAACCTTCAATCCCGCCGCGCAGCGCCTGTTCGCCTACCGGCCCGACCAGATCATCGGCGCGCCATTGAACATCCTGATCGCGCGCCATTACCGCGCGGCCGCCGGCGCGTATGTCCACGCCCTGGCGCGCGACGGCATCGGCGACGGCGTGCGGATCAACCGCCAGGTATTCGGGCAGCGCAGCGACGGCACGCGTTTTCCGGCCAACCTGGTGGTGAGCGAAATGCAGATCGACGGGCGCCGCGCCTTTACCGGCCTGGTACGCGACATTTCGGCGCGGCGCCGCAATGCCGATGAAATGAAACGCCTGAACCGGCGCCTGGCGGAAACGCTCAGCCTGCAGCAGGCGATTTTAAACAGCAATAACTACGCCATCATTTACGTTAATGCGCATGGCCAGGTGATCATGTTCAACGACGGCGCCCAGCGCATGCTCGGTTATTCCGAAGCCGAGATGCGCACCCAGGCCTCGTGGCTGGTGCTGCACGACCCGGCCGAGCTGGAAGCGCGCGTGCATGCGCTCAGCGTCGAACTGGGACGGCCGATCCGTCCCGGGCCCGAGATGTTCATCGCCAAGGCGCGCGAACGCATTCCCGATGAAGCGGAATGGACGTATATCCGCAAGGATGGCAGCCGCCTGCCGGTACTGCTGTCGATTTCCGCCGTCTGGGATGACGAAAATAACTTGTCCGGCTTTGTCGGCATTGCGCAGGACATCGGCGAACGCAAGAAAATGGAAAGCATGAAGAACGAATTCATTTCCACGGTCTCGCATGAACTGAGAACGCCGATGACTTCCATCAAAGGCTCGCTGGGCCTGCTGGCGGGCGGCGCGGCCGGCGAGATACCGGTGCGCGCCAAGGTGCTGCTCGATATCGCCAGCAAGAATTGCGACCGCCTGGTGCGCCTGATTAACGACATTCTCGATGTCGAGAAAATCGAATCCGGGAACATGCGTTTCGAGCCGGTGGTGCAGCCCTTGCTGCCGCTGGTGGAACAAGCCATCGCCGCCACCCACGCCTTTGCTTCGCCATTCCGGGTCAGTTTCGATCTGCGTTCCGATAACGGCGAACTGATGATCGCCGCCGATTCCGACCGCTTGATCCAGGTGATCGTCAACCTGCTCTCGAATGCCGCCAAATTCGCGCCCGCCGGCGGCGTGGTCGAAGTACGCCTGCTGCGCCTGCCGGGCCATGCGCGCCTGTCGGTGACCGACCATGGCCCGGGGATTCCGGTCCAGTTCCGCGACCGCATTTTCCAGAAATTCGCCCAGGCCGACGGATCGGACAGCCGCCCGAAAGGCGGCACCGGCCTTGGTCTGAATATCTCGAAGGCGATTATCGAGCGGCACCGCGGGCGCATCGATTTCGTCAGCGAATGCGGCGTGCGCACCGAATTTTTCTTTGAACTGCCGCTCGCGGCGCTGGCCCCATAATCGCTTTTTTTTCAGGATGCCCCGTATGCCCGACCTCTCCCTGGTGCTGTACGTCGAAGACGATCCCGACATCCAGACCGTCGCCCAGATGGCGCTCGAAATGGTCGGCGGATTCACCTTGCGCACCTGCAGTTCCGGTCGCGAAGCGCTGCTGGCGGCGGCCGACTGCAAGCCGGACCTGCTCCTGCTCGACGTCATGATGCCGGGAATGGATGGCGTGGCGACCCTGGCCGAATTGCGCAAGCTGCCCAATAGCGCCGCCACGCCGGTCATTTTCATGACGGCCAAGGTGCAGTCCAGCGAAGTGGCGCATTACCGCTCGCTGGGCGCCATCGGCGTGATCGCCAAACCGTTCGATCCGATGCAGCTGCCATTGCAGGTGCGCGCACTGTGGGACGAGGCCATGGCATGAGCGCGCCGGGCGACCTGCAAGCGAAGCTGGCCTTGCTGGGACAGGGATTTCGCACGCGCCTGCCGGCCCGCTTCGCGCAGATGAATGCGGCGTACGCGCTGTGCCAAAGCGAATCGGCCGACAGCGCGCACTGGCAGGAACTGTACCGCCTGTTGCATTCGCTGGGCGGCGCGGCCGGCACGTTCGGCGCGGCCGAGATGGGACTGGCGGCGCGCCGTATCGAAGAAAAAATCAAAACGATGCTTGCCCAAAACGAGTGGAGCATCGAGAATCTGAACGACATCGGCGCCGACCTGGCGGCGCTTGAGCAAATGACGCCGCCCGCGCCGGCGCCGTAAAGACATCAGGCAGGAATAGGACATCATGGATACATCGACGATCTACAGCAAGACTTCCAAAGGCATGACGGAGCTGAAAAACGGGTGCAAGAACCTGGCCCGCGATCCGGCGCGGGTGCTATCGATGATTAACGGACGCTCGAGCGTGCGCGACTTTCTTGCGCTCGGCGGCCTGCCGCTCGACAAGCTCGTCAGCGAACTCGACGCGCTGACCAGGCAGGGTCTGGTGCGCATATTTGCTGGCGCGCAGCAAACCCTGCCTGCGGCCCAGGAACACATCGCCGTGCACGATGACGGATTCGATTTTTCGGCAACGCTGCCGACCGTCGAAGTGACCGAGCTGACCCCGCAGGAAAGCGTGGAAGCCTGGGCCCAGGCGCGGCGCGGTGCGACGGAATTGAAGAACACCGGCTTTTATTCGTACGGGACCAAGGCGCAACTGGGTGCAAGCAAACATGCGCTGACCGCCCTGGTGGTCGAAGACGACGATGAATTGTCGGAATTGCTGGTGGTGCTGCTGAGCGAGAAGGGCTTCACCGTGCACGCTACCGGCAACATGAACGATGCGCTGTCGATCGTGGACACCGCGATGGCGCCCGATCTGGTGCTGCTCGACATCGTCTTGCCCGGGCTGCCCGGCCAGGATGGCTTCGACCTGCTGACCGCCATCCGCCGCAACGAGGGCTGGGCCAAGGCGCCGGTGGTGATGGTGACGTCGGAAGTATCCGACGACCAGGTGATGAAAGGCTTAAAGGCGGGCGCCGACGCCTACATCTTCAAACCCTTCAAATGGGAAACGCTGTATTCCTGCATCCAGAGCGTGGTCGGGATCTGACGCTCAGGGCGTTGACGTACTACGCGCGTCATGCCTGCCACTGTCAGGAATAACTTCCTGCGCAGGCGGAGTCCGAGGCGCCGTCGAGACGCAAGCGTGCCCTGGATTCCAGTCGAGGGCGGCCTTGGCGCGGGAATGACGGTTCTCGGGAGTCCGGCGTGGTGAAGTGACTGGCACTCAGCGCGATTGTTACTCAGCGTGACTGCTACTCAGCGTTCGCCACGCGTTTTGCGTCAGCTTCATGGTTGTCGGCGATCCTCTTCTTATCTTCCCTTTGTCTCCTTGCGAACATAGCGCCCACAGCGATTCATCGCCAGCCAGAAAGTAAGCTTGCGTGCTGGCTACCGAGCGCTCAGAAAATCCCTACACAGCTAGACTGGCTCCGCAGCGTTATTGTTTCAATGACACTATTTACTTAAGGAGATCTTTATGCTGAAAACAACTCTTATCAAATGCGCACTCAGCGTTGCCGTTGCCACCGCTTTCGCCATGCCTGTCAGCAGCTACGCCCAGACCGGCGCGGCGACCATGAACACGCCTGCGGCAAGCGCGCTGAACAAGGCTGACCAGAAAATCGTGGCCGACATGGCGCGAGCCAACATGGCTGAAATCGAGGCCGCCAAGCTGGCGCTGGCCAACAGCCAGAATGCGCAAGTCAAAACCTATGCCCAGCAAATGATCGACGACCACACCAAGGCCCTGAACGACGTCACGCAACTGGCGCAAACCAAGGGCGTCACGCTCCCGACCGAGCTCGACAGCAAACACAAGGCCATGGCCGCCAAGCTGAGCAAGCTGAACGGCGATGCCTTCGACAAGGCTTACATGGCCCAGGCCGGCGTGGGCGATCACAAGGCCGTGCACGCGGCGCTGAAAAAATTCGAAGCCAAGGCCAAGGACCCGGATGTCAAGGCCCTGGCCGCAAAAATGCTGCCGACGGTCGAACAACATCTGCACACAGCGACCGACATGGCCGGCACCAAGGGCGGCGCCAAGGGCACCAAAGCTCCGGTAACCGGCGAAGCGAACGATCACACGTCGCCAGGCGGCGCTGGACATGGAGCAGCGCCTGGCGCGGCGAAGGTGGGCGCCAAAACGCCGGCCCCGGCTGCTGGCGTCAAGCCGCCGGTTGTAGGCGAGGCGAACGAGCAGAACGCCGGCAAGCGCTAAGGGATTGACCGCACGTCCGCACCGGCGCAGCACGAACCGGTGCGGACCGGCGGTCAGACAGGTGCCAACAGCGCGCCGAGACCGGCGCGAACTACGTGCCCGGGCCGGTGCGAACTGCACACGTGCCTTCGCCCGCCCGGGCCGCCGGGCCACCATGTTATCGCGCACATATTCCTTGCCGTTATTCGCTTGGCTTATCACCGGGCTTGTCATCGCCAACCTCGGTCACCCTCGTATTTGTCGTATTTATCGCACGAATCCCCTCCTGTTTCAGTCCCGCTGGCACGTACTGCCGTCACGATTTACATTCCACCTAGAAATATTGTTCCCGATCATCTGAACGATGAAATGTGACGTCTACAGTCAGACATCCGCTTTCGCCAATCGTTCAACTTTTCGGGATCCTCATGCCAGCCGCCGCCATCGTCGTACCCCGCTGCAGCCCGCTCCGTGACCTGACGCACGGGAGCATGCCCGCATGAGCGAAGCGCCGAACAGCCTGCGCGAGTTGATCAGCGATCGCCAGCACAATCGCCTTTTGCGGCTCTCGTTCCCGAACGACGACGGGCCGGCGGCACAGTTGGTGGTCAATGCAATCGAGGCATCGGAAGGCTTGTCCCGTCCATTCGACTTCATCGTCGAGTTATTGTCGGACGAGCCGAATATCGCGCTCAAAAGCGTGCAGGGAAAAATGCTGTGTGTGCAGCTGGTGCGCAAGGATGGCAGCATGCGCTATTTCACCGGCCGGGTGTTCGGGTTCAGACTGAAGACAGTCGACGGCGGCGTGTCGTATTACGAAGCGCGCCTCGGGCCCTGGTACAACTATCTGGGCATGCGCAAGGATAACTACCTGTTTCACAACACCACGCTTTACCAGCAGACCGCCAGCATTTTCAGCGACTACGGTAACCTGGCCGATTGGGACTGGCGGGTAGGCGGCGCCACGGCGGTGATGACCGACGCCTGCCAGTTCGGCGAGAGCGACAGCAATTACCTGGAACGGCGCTGGGCGACGGCGGGCATTTTGTACTGGTTCGAGCATACGGAACGCGGCCACAAACTGGTGCTCTCGGACGATTCGACCAGCGCACCGGCCATCGATGGTGATCCCGATGTGCCTTTTCAGCGCCATGGCGGATCGGCCGAAGAGGACGGCCTTGGCGAATGGTCGCCAGGGCGCCAGATTACGCAAGGCAGCGTGGCATTGGCATCCTACGATTTCAAAACCGGCCAGCCGGCGACGACGTCGCTGCCGACGGTGCAGCAGCAAGGCGACGTACTCCAGGTCGAGTCGTATGAATACACCGGCGCCTACGGTTTTAAAGACAGCGCCAACGCGCGTGACGTTGCGCAGCGCCAGATCGAGGCGGTCGAAGCGGGCGGCAAGCAATTTGACGGCAGCGGCAATAACCGCCACGCCATGCCCGGCCGCTGGTTCCGGCTTTCCGGACACTTCGATGCCGCCACGGCTGGCGACGACGCGCAGGCGCGCGAATTCCTGATCACCGAAGTGCATCACAGCGCGAGCAATAACTATCACCGCCAGGCCGCCACGCCGTCGCATTATGAAAACCGGCTCAAGGCGATCCGCAAAATCATTCCCTGGCGGGCGCCGCGCGAGCATAACAGCACCGACACCCGCATTCACGGCATCCAGACGGCGACCGTCGTCGGTCCCGCCGGTGAAGAAATTCACACCGACGAATACGGGCGCGTGCGAGTGCAATTCCACTGGGACCGCGCAGGGAGCAATGACGAGAAAAGCTCCACCTGGCTGCGCGTTGCAACGCCGTGGGCCGGCGCCAATTTCGGCATGACGACCATTCCGCGCATCGGGACCGAAGTGCTGGTGCAGTTCATGGACGGCAATCCGGACCGGCCAATTGTCACCGGCATGGTACCGAACGTGAATACCATGCCGCCGTGGACACTGCCCGATAACAAAACCCAGTCCGGCATCCTGACCCGTTCCACGCCGGGCGGTGCATATGACAATGCAAACGCGCTGCGTTTCGAAGACAAGAAAGGCGAGGAACAGCTCTGGCTGCATGCCGAAAAAGACCAGTTGACCGAAGTCGAGCACGACGAAGACAAATGGGTCGGCAATGACCGGCGCAAGACGGTCGACCGCGACGAAACCAGTCACATCAAACGCGATCGCACCGAGACAGTCGACCGCGACGAAACCATCACCATCCATCACGACCGCCGCGAGCGGGTCGACCATAACGAGACCATCAGCGTTGGCGACCATCGCGATGAGGATGTGGGCAAGAACGAAACCATTCATATCGGCCAGAACCGCACGGAGACGGTCGATCAGAACGAGCGCATCACCATCGGTAAAAACCGCGACAAGCACGTTCGCAATAACGAGTCCGACAAGATCGGGAAAAACTGGTCGATCAAGGTGGCGCGGCTGAAGAAGGAAAACATCGGCATGGCCAACCTGGAAAATATCGGCCTGGCGCGCATGACCAATATCGGCATTGCGTACTCGCTGATCGTGGGGATGGTGCGCAATACCGCCGTGGGCGTGGCCGACCTCCTGACGGTGGGTAAATCGCGCAAGGTTACGGTCGGCGAAACGCAGGAAGTCAGCATCGGAAAAACCGAAACCCGGACCATCGGCCAGAGTCATGTCACGTCGGTGGGCGAGCATCTGGAACTGGCGTGCGGCGCGGCCAAGATTGTCTTGCGCAGCGACGGCAGCATCTTTTTGCAAGGTACACAGATTCATTTGCAGGGCAGCGCCCAGATTAACGCCGATGGTGGCCTGGTGCAGCTCAATTGCGGTGCCGCCAAAGCCCCGCCATCCGCGCCCGAGGCGAAGAAAGAGGTGCCTGCCGAGACGGCGGCGGCGGGATCGTCGCTGGTCGATTGCGGAGGTCCCTGCACGGTCGGTATCGACAGTGGTTTGGAGAAGTTAATGAGCGGGGAAATGAGCCCCCTGGCTGTATTCAAGGAGCTCAAGAATCTCGCGCAGACAGCGAAAGCGGTCAAAAACGGCGATGTTGGCGCCATTGCGGGGGTGTTGGGATCGGTAGTCGGCGGTGCGGCGGCGGTGATCAAGGGCAGCGGCAACGGTAGCGGCGGCGTTTAATTGTTTTCGGTCCGGGAGGCATCAAATGGGAAAACCATCAGCCAGGCAAACGGATGACGTTGCGCATCCGCGCGGCAGCGGCGCCATTCTGGAGGGCAGCGCCGACGTGCTGATCGGGAACCTGCCTGCGGCGCGTATTGGCGACAAGGCCCAGCACAACGGCGCGCGCGACACCATTGTCGAGGGCGAGAAGACGGTTCTGATCAACGGCAAGCCGGCGGCCTGCATGAGCGACCGGGTCAGCTGCCACGGCATTATTAGCGGAGGCTGCATGACGGTTCTGTTTGGGAAGGACAAGGACGAGACCTGCCTGATCGAAGCCGCCGAAGCTGGCGCGATGACGGTTCAACCAGGGAAATGATATGTCGAATGACGCTACGGGTCATGCGCTTCACCGGCTGCTCAGCGAGCGCAGCGGAACGCTGTATGCCTTGTACGACGCGGCGGCGGATAACAGTTTGCTGGCCGATCTGGAGCGGGACGGCGTGACGCACGAGTGCCTGTACAGCGGCACCAAGGAAGTCACGCTGCGCAATGTGGCGCCGTATCTGATTCCGTGCGGGCAGTTCGAGTCGGATGCAGCGGCATTCATCAAGCAGGTCTGGCACCGTGGCGTGACGATGCTGGTGGAGTCCGATGCGGGATGCGAGGCGCTCAAGATTCAATTGAAGAAGAACAGCTTCGTCAGGAATAGCGAGGGGGTGGAATGCTACTTCCGCTATTACGACGCGCGGGCGTTTGCACGGTTCGTACGGATGGCGAATAACGAACAGCTGGGCCAGTTCTTTGGGAGCGCGTGCCGCACGATTTATTTTGAAGATGCTGGTAGCGGGAAGATTATTGCGGTGGCAGGGAAGAAGACTACGCTGATCAGCCGGATTTTCGATCCAAGTGCGATGCAGTTTGATGTGCGCGATATCGGCACTCAACAATAAATAACAGGAGCGCCATGATTGAGTTTACTGCGGATCAGGAAGATCGGGCCATGCGAATGGACTGTCGGGTCTGGACAGCGCTTATGGTTGAGGCATGGTACGCAAATGATTATCCGCATGCAATAAATTATCCAGCCGGGGATCTGGTTTGGGATTTACAAGAAGTGTATTTTGCTTGCCGCAATGGCTGCGTGCACAATGTCGCTCACATTTCGCTGTTGGCACTCCTGGTGTTGCGCGCGAAAGGATTGAATTGTTCTGAATGCGATGTGCAGGCGATCATGGATTATTTTTTGATTTATGCTCGTGCCAGTAACGTTAATTATGCCCGGGCGTGGATCGAACTTTATTTAGAGGAGGCTACAGGACATGTCGGGTAAAAAAGAAAAGCCTTCACGGCCAGCTAAAACTGAAGTTAATCTTCCTGAGTACGATCAGCGTGAGCTTCAGCGTCAACGCGATCTTGTTGCGCAAGCAAAAGCTTGTGGGATTGCTGCGAAATTGGCCAAAGCGGAAATGGCGAAGCTGAATAAAGAAAAATCCCGTCTCGACAAGAAAAATCCTGATTCAGCTGCCATATCTCAAGAAATTAGCCAAAAAATAGAAGCATATAAAGGAGTGGCGATGCAGGAATGCAAGTCCACGCAAGTTTACTGTATGCCTACCGTGGATTCAAAGAAGATCGCTTCGCCAAAATCGATGGGGGAAGAGCTAAATAAGTACTATGGCACCAAGATAGATTTTGATCAGTTATCAATTTTTGAAGGGGGAGAGCATACAGTCGCATATATTCCTTGGTGGCCCTATTTAAGAAATGATGCGCCAAAAATTAAGTTTTATCAAGGGACGAAAGCAAAAGATACCCCTAGAATTGCTGGTGAGGTTGGAAAGAAGCCGAACAATAAATCCGGCGTGACTATAGGAATTGGGGTTGATTTGGGACAAGACTCGGCCGACGATTTTTTTGAAAAAATGAAGAGGAGAAATTCGGGGTCGCAAAAAATGAGCGATCAAGAATTGGTCGAGTTGCATGAGAAAATTCGTCCGTATTTTCAAATATTTGGCGGGGAAGCCTGCCATTTTCTGCGCGAAAATCCTTTGGTTCTTAGCGCAAAGCAGTCACATTTTCTTAATAAAGTTGCGCATGATGAGGCCTTAAATGGAACAATCAAAGAATATGCGTTAATTGCAAATAAGAATGACGGAAGAAAATTTACCGATTTAACTGTTGAGCAACAAACGGCGTTGTTTTCGAATCGGTATCAACGTGGAGAAGCCACGTTGAAGTTAGTGAAGGCAATTATTCACCAAAACAGCCGTGAAATACCGTTAGACGTGCGCGAACATGCATATTTATTTGCATCAATGAATCGTAAAAAATAAGGACGATGAAATCATGCAAGCCAGATTTTTTCTGATTTTTCTATTCTTAGCCACATTTTTAAATATTGCTCAGTCGAAACCAAAAATGAAAAGATTCGAAAATCCCGCCATTCAGTTTATTGGCTCATGGCATGTCGATGCGTATGATTTCCGTGAATTTCTGGAGGTGCCAACGGACTTGGAGAAGCAGATTAAAGAATATCCAGCCTCCTTTCCGATTGGGCAAATATTGAAGATTGATTGGCACGGAGCAGTGGTAATGCCGGGCACTATTAATCCACAAACAGGACGATCTGAGGGGCCTGTTGGTGAAGAATTATCAATTTCTTTTATCCCGCCATTAGAGAAAAATCTTTGCGCGGGCTATTGGGATTTCGTTTGCAAGGAGGGCGCCAATGGATATGTAAGAAGCTTCATGATTACAGAAATTTATAAATGGGATGCTAAAGATATACGAATCGCAAACATGTGGCCCGAGGTAAAGCATGTCAGTTATGTATTGGTTGCTTTGAGTAAAAGTCATTCTTTCGAAACGTGGGTCACCAACAAGGGCCAAGTTGTTTTGCCCATCACTCTAGCTGGCAAAACCAAAAATGGAAAACCATTCGGCGTCATGGGTGTCATTCTCAAGCGCGTCGATCATCGCCATGATTCAGGGAAATAGTTTCGGCAGGACCAAGCCTTGATGCGTACCCATCAAGGCTCCACTTTGTTCGCACAGTGACTTCCACTGATGAAACACTCAATATTCCCAAACGTCACCTCCGCAATCTCCCGCATCGCCTCCACCGTAAAGAACCCCTGGTGCCCGGTTACCAGCACATTCGGAAACGTCATCAAACGCTGGAACACATCATCCTCGATGATATCGCCCGAGCGGTCGTGAAAAAACAGCGACCCCTCCTGCTCATACACATCGATCGCCAGGAACCCCAGCTGGCGCGACTTGAGCGCGTCGATCACCGCCGGCGTATCGATCAGCGCCCCGCGCGACGTATTGACCAGCATTGCCCCGCGCTTCATGCCCGCCAGGCTGTCGCGGTTGATCATATGCCGGGTCGAATCAAGCAGCGGACAGTGCAGCGAGACGATGTCCGATTCCGCCAGCAAGGCCGGCAGGTCCACCATGGTCCCCAGCGCGCCGAACTCGGGCGCCGGAAACGGGTCGTGCCCGAGTACGCGGCAGCCGAAGCCCTTGAGAATGCGCGCCGTCGCCAGCCCGATCTTGCCGGTGCCGACCACTCCCGCAGTTTTCCCATGCAGATTGCTGCCCAACAGTCCATCGAGCGCAAAATTGCCTTCGCGGACACGCGCATACGCGCGGTGCGTGTTGCGGTTGAGCGTGAGGATCAGCGCCAGCGTGTGCTCGGCGACCGCCTCCGGCGAGTAGGCCGGCACGCGCGCGACGAAAAATCCCAGCCGGTGCGCGGCCTCGATATCGACGTTGTTAAACCCCGCACAACGCATCAGCAACCCGCGCACGCCCAACTGGTGCAATGCTTCCAGCACCGGCGCATCGAGCCGGTCGTTGACGAAGGCGCACACCGCGTCGCAGCCCTGCGCCAGTGCGACTGTGTGCAGCGCCAGCGCCGCTTCCTGGTACACCAGCTCGATATGCTGGCGGTCGTCGCGCGCCGCCAGCGCTTCATCGAGAAAACGCCGGTCGTAGGCCTGGGTGCTGAAAATGGCGATTTTCATTGTCATTGGTTCCCGCTTGATTAAGATGGACCATCATAGCCCCGACCGGCGGACCATCCCCACATTCGTCCGGACAAATGAATCGCGCAATTGATGCGCTATGCATGCTCCGGCACGCGTATGATTGGCTGGCCCGCCTCTCAACCCATCTTTTCGCGTCGCCAATGCTGAAAATCGATCCCGAATTACTCAATAACGCCAGCCTGTCGCCGCATCGCCGCGCCTTGGAACAGGGGTATCGCTGGCTGCGTTTCGAAGACGGATTGGAACAGCAATTCCAGGCTTTTTATACACAGGGGCACATGGTGCGCGTGCGCCTGGCCGCGTGCGTATGTATCGTCCTGTTTTTCATGTTCGTGCTGATCGACCTGGCGACGCTGCCGCCCTTCGTTTATGTCCGTACCATCAGCATCCGGATTGCGCTGATTATCCCGAGCTTCGTGGTGGTGCTGCTGGCCAGCTACCGCGCGGCTTGGCGCCCGTACCTGGGCACGGCGGTGTTTTCGGCCGCACTGGTGACGGGACTGGGCACCGTCGCGGTGATCGGCAGCGCGCTCGATGTCGGCTATCAGATCCCGTACGAAGGCATCCTGCTCGTGGCATTGTTCGTGTACCTGATCGCCTGCCTGGAATGGCGTCGCGCGCTGCTGGCCAATATCGTGACCTTGTGCGCGTTCGTGATCATGGAATTCGCCCTGCAGACCGATCCCCAGGCGCGCCTGTACCAGATCGTTTTTATGTGCGCCGCCAATGGCATCGGTGCCTACGGCGCCTACTTCCTGGAACACAGCATCCGCACCACGTTCCTGGTCGATACCCTGCTGCACGAACTGGCGGCGCTCGACGGCCTGACGGGACTGTCGAACCGGCGCACCATGGATATCCATCTAGAGCGCGTCTGGCGCCAAGCGCTGCGCGACCGGGAGGCGGTGGCGATCGCCATGATCGATATCGATTATTTCAAGCGCTATAACGACCGCTATGGACACGCCCGTGGCGACGCTGCCCTCAAAGCGGTGGCCGACGTCATCGCCGCCCAGGCGCGCCGCCCGCTCGACCTGACCGCGCGCTATGGTGGCGAAGAATTCGCCGTGATCTGGCATAACCCGGTCCCCGGCGAATTGCAGGCCATGGGCGAGGTGCTCACGGCGGCGGTGGCGGCGTTGCGGATCGAGCATCTCGACAGCGACCTGGGCAGCTTGAGCATCAGCGTCGGCGTGACGATCGGCCTGCCATGCGCCGGCGACGATGCCTCCGCCCTGCTGCGCGTGGCCGACCAGGCCCTGTACCAGGCCAAGCGCCAGGGCCGCAACCGGGTCGTGGTCAGCGAGCCGGTTGCCGCGCTGGTGTAGCGAAGAAAAGACACAAGCCGTTCGGCAACTGCCTGTTTCACCTTACCCTGAGCGGATATGTTTACCGTAATTACTTTTTGTTATAGTGTCGACATTATTTAATCAGCGGAGATGTGGACATGAACGGAGCAGGTGGAACCAGCGGCGGCACGGGCCAGTTTTTTCTCGGCCTGATCATGATGTGCGGCGGCTTTTATTTACTGCTGAACGGGATCGTGGTCAGTTCCAATTTCGGCTTTAGCTCGCGCCTGTTCGGCTTCGGCTCGGGCTTCGGCATCAGCGGCGGCATGGTCATGATCCCGATGATGATCGGGATCGGCATGGTGTTCTACAATTCGAAGAATTACCTGGGCTGGCTGATCGCCCTGTGTTCCTTCGCGGCGCTGGTATTCGGCGTGATTTCGTCGGTCAGCATGAGCCTGCGCACCATGTCGGCTTTTGAGCTCATTTGCATCCTGGTGCTGGCGATCGGCGGACTCGGTCTGTTCCTGCGCTCGCTCAAGCCGGCCGAGCCGCCGCCGCCGCGGCCGCAATAACACGCCGGCCATGCGCAGGGCGGCGCATGGCCGCCGGCATCACGCTGCGCCGGTACGCAAGCGCAAGCGCGCGCGCCATGCGCCCAAGGCCGATAACGCAGAATGAAATTCGCGCTCGATCAGGTCCGCTTCGGCGCTGGTGACCACGCCATCCATCAGCGCCTCCGACACGGCTTCGGCCACGGCCCCGACTTCGCTCATGACCCGGCACACCGTCTGCGACAGGTCGTCGCGGCCCACCAGTTCCGGTTGCGGCACGATGAAGGCGGCCATGCCGTGCCGGTTCAGCAGCGCATGCAGCGGCATCATCGCTTCCTGCACGCCGGCCTTGTGGCAATGCTCGACGATGACGGAAACTTCCTCGAACGAGGGGTAATGTGATGAAATGGTGGGCGATAGCTTATTACGCAGCACATTGGCGGAAATGCCGATGTCCTTGGCCAGCATCTCCAGGCCGCCGGGATAGCGGCGCGCCACGCTGTAGAGCGCGTCGTGCTGGTTCATGTCCAGATATTTACGAGTCATGGTAAATCTTGCCTTTTTTTACCGGTGCATTGGCAGACGGTGTGCTGTTATGCTTCTTTCAACCTTCAACCCGGCCTACGAAAAATGAAGTCAACTCAGATCATGTTGTTGCTGGCTCTGCTGCTACCCGCCGCAACCACCATCACGGCCGCGGCGAAGCCGTCGTCCAGTTCGAGTTCGCGGTCGAGCTCGAGCTCGAAGTCAAGCTCGTTCAAGGGGGGATTTTCCTCTCAAAAATCGAGTCCTACAAGTAGCAATCGGGCAACACCGTCGAACAACTCCTCGTTCGGCTCGTTCGGCAGCCGCTCTTCTTCGGCGTCGCCACCGCCGGCGCCGCCGCAAAAGTCGGGTTCGGCGTGGTCGCAGGGCAGCAGGGCGGAGTCGGGCAGTGCGGACAAGAAGGGCTCGTACGGCGGTTTCGGTTCCTTCGGCGGGGCGCCGGCGCGGCAGGACAGCGGGGGCCAGCCATTGCCGCAGAAGCCGGGTTCGGTGCTGTCGCAACGCCTGAACAAGGGCAACGCCGAAGCGAATGCCTTGCGCACGCTGGAAGCGCGCCGGGCGGCCGAGCAGGCAACCAATGCGCCGCGCGATATTCGCCCGATACCGCCGATTCAGCCATCGGGTACGCAGTACGGATCGGGCAATGCGAATGGTGGGCAATACGGTGGCCAGAATGGTGGTCAATACGGCGGCAGCCGCAATGGCCAATATAACGGCAATGCAATGCCGGCGCCGATCATCGTGCCGCAGAATAATGGCAGCGGGATAGGTAATGTGATCATGGGCTTTTTACTGGGCCGGTCGATGTCCAATTCGCATGCGAATACCAGTTATCCGGGCAATGCGAACAATAGCGGCATGGTCGGCACCACGCCGGGCTCAAGCGCCAGCATCCCTGGTACCGCGGGAACGGTCCAGGCAGCGCCGGAACGCTCGCTCGGTACATCGCTGCTGCGGACCTTTGTGTGGCTGGTGATTCTGTCGGTACTGGGCTGGATCGCTTACCTGGGCTGGAAATTTTTAAGGCGTGGCAAAGCGCCAAGCACGGCAAACTATTCTTTTGATAGGAATTGAGATGGGTTGGAAGAACGCATTCGACTATATGCGCGGCATCGCAGGCAACCATGGCGCCAATGGCAAGGCCCGGCGCGAGGATGATGGTTTGCCGCTGGGCGCGCGCATCGGCGGCATGCTCAAGCTGCAGATGTCGCCGCTGATCCGGGCCCAGGCCAACGGATCGCTGATCGCCATGCCGCGCGACGCCGACACCTTGATCCAGGCGGTGTCGCAGATCAAGCTCAATCTGGCGGGCGGGCTGTATCGCTATTACCTGGCCAAGGGCGACGACGACGCCAAGGAAAAGTTTTTGCAGCTCTACGCCGACGAAAAAGGCCAGGTCGCCGAAATCATGTACTGCACCCAGCTGGCACGGGTGATTCCAGAAACGGCGGAAGACCAGGATGCCTACACCGGCCGCGCCGGTGCCGGCCTGGGCGACCAGACCTACACCTTGTGGCGCGAGCAGCTTGATGACGTCGGCCTGACCGAGGACGAACTGGCCACGGCTTTTGGGGACAGCGACCGCCTCGATTATGTGCGCGATGCCGGGGACCGCAACGCCACGTTTGTGGCGCCGTTCACCGGCACCGAAACCCGGATCGACGACGTCGCCGGGGTGAACGGTCTCAAGCAGGAAATGTATTTCATGCCGTACGTGCGTGAATTGCCGGGCGGCGGCAGCGAATATTTGCTGATCACGACGGAGATCATCTCCAGCGTGAATGGCGATAACTCAAGACGCGGTATCCATGTCGATTTCGTCATTGGCTTACCGGTGGAGCAAGAACGGGTCGTTATCCAATAACGATTCGGTAAAGGCAGTTTTACTTAACAACGAAAGGGATTCAAGATGAGCAATGCAAGTGGATGGGGACTGACGGCGCGTTTGATTTCGAAGCACTTCGGCGTGCTGGGCGACCGTATATCGTCAGCGATCGCCAATTTTGACCCTGAAACGGCGACCGAAGCCGACCGCGACCGCCTGGCGGACACCCTGCGCGCCACCGCGCAAGTGCTGGCCTCGGCGCGTTCCTCGTTCGAGAAGGAACATAAGGATGTGGTGAGCCTGCGCGAATTGATCGCCAACGATGAAAAAGCCACGGAAACGCTGGCCGAACGCCTGGCCGCAGGCAAGATTTCGGAAGCGACCGTCACCATGTTCTGCGACGAACTCGAAGCGAACAAGAGCCGCTTGCCACAAGAGATCCAGGAAGAAGCCGACGCCAAGGCCTACATGGACGAGCTGCAAAAGATCATCGACGCGCTGTCCAAGCAGCTCGCCGAGTTCGACGCCCAGGCCAAGAAAGCGCTGCAGCAGCTGGCAGCGGCCCAGGCGCAGAAGGATCTGCAATCGATGCGCGCCGAGCGCCAGAGCCAATTGGCTGGCTTGACCGGCATGAAAGGCAATTCGACTGCCTTGAATGCCCTGACGCGTCGCGCCCAGGAAGTGAGCAACGAAGCCGAAGGCATGCGCATCGTCGCCGACATCGGCCAGAAGCCGCTCGACCAGGCTGCCGAAATCGATGCGATCCGCAAGTCGGTGCAAAACGATACCAGCGGCGAAACGGCGCTGCAGCGCCTGCAGCGCCTGTCGGGCAAGCCGGCCACCGCATAAAGTCGCTGTCCAGCCCGGCCGCCATGCGCATGGCGGCTGCGGCGCACGTGAAAACGGCCTCTTTCGAGGCCGTTTTTTTATTCCATCGCGTGAACGCAAATCAGAAATCGACGGTAAAGCCGGCGCCGACCGAACGCTGCGAATAGTTATAGTCGATCAGGCTTTGTCCGTAGCCGGAAAACAGCTGGACATAGCCTTTCAGATTGGTCGTCAGCGGATACGACATTGCAGCCTGAATCGCACCATGGTCGGTCGACATATTCCGGCGAGCCATGATCGAATACTCATAGCCGTCCTTGCGATAGCTGGCTCGCACGTCGCCGCGCGCCAGGTAATCGGTAATGTCCGCGTTATCGTTATTCGACTTGGCGTTATCGAGGCGGCGCCACAGGCGTGCGCTCATGGCGAAATTGCCGCGGTCGATGCCGACTTCGGTGTACAGGCGGTTCCAGCTGCGCGAGAGGGTGGAGGTCTGCCCGTTCGACTGGTGAATCAGGCCGAAATTGACGAAGCGCAGATTGAACCCTGCGAACGATTGGTTAATCGGCAGGACCGCCATGACTTCAGGCTGGTAATTCGTTTCGCGGAACGGGCTCGATTGCGAACGGTTGTATGCCTGCCAGAAACTTTGCTGCGTGTAGCCGAGCCAGATATCGACCGGCAAGCCCGCGACCTGCTCGGCCGCCTTCATTTTCAGGCTGAGCTGATAGGTCAGCTCAACGCGCTTGGTCTTCAGGCCGGCCGGCGTGAAATCGCGGTAGGGCGCATCGTTCGACGAGGTGCTGTAGTTGGCCACCAGCAGATAGTTTTCGCGGTGCGGACGGAAGGAAAATACGCCGCGGCGCGAGGCCTTGGTCAGCTCCCACAATTGCTCGGTGCGCGAAATCGGCGTTTCCGGCGGTGCCGGCGTGGCCGATGCCACGGCCGGAATCGGCGTTGCCACTGCGGCTGGATCAACCTTCTTGCTGGCTGCGGCTGCAACGGTCGCGTCCGGGGTTGGATTGCCGGCGACGGTGTCGGCCGTCGCGGCCTTGGTCAGCGCGTCGAAACATCCCAGTCGCGCGCTCGGGTCGCCAAGCACGGAGCAGCGCAGCATTTGCTGTTCGAGCTCGCCTGCCTGGGCGGCGCCGGCGGAGATGAAGAGGGTGGTCAGGAGGACGGGGAGGGGCAGTCGGGCGGCGTGCATGTAGTGATGTTTCTAAAATGACAAAGGGAGGTTACTGTAGCGCAATACGAGAAAAGATGTCGCGCTGCATGTGTTGATTTGCAATAAATTGCGTTAAGTGTTGTTGAATGGGTCGATATACACGGCATTTTCGTCCCAGGTGCTCTCCGGCACCTCCAGCACCAGGCGCTTGATTTTTTCGTACAGCGCCAGCCGGAATTCGTCGCGGTCCAGGGACAGATGGCAGCGTCGGTGGCAATTTGGGCACAGCGCGGCGGTGTTCGAGGGTTTATCGGAGCCGTGGCTGGCCAGCGGCATCACGTGGTGCACTTCGAGGTAGGGAAAGCCATCGGTACCCGTGAACGGCGCCGGCATGTCGCAGCCTTCGCAGATGCCGTCAGCGACCTTGAGCACCCACGCCTTGACCGCCGGATCGCGCACGTAGCGCAAGGTGTGGGTCATCACTTGGGCGGGCGTGGCAGAGCCCGCTGGAACGCCGCCGTTGCCTGGCTGGCGCAACAGTGCCGTGACCTTGCGCGCCAGTTCGCGCTCGTCGGCGGTGCGCTGGTACATGGTCAGCGTGTCCAGGCCGTTTGCTTGCAGCATTTCCCCGATGCGCAGCTTGACACTGCTGCCGACGTTCCGGGCAGGGCGATAGCCGACGATGTGCGGCAAGCGCAAGTCGAACAAAGTCGAGGAAATATTTTGCATGCGGAACTCGACAGCGGACTCGGTGCGGGCGGCCAGGACCGTCTCGCGCAACTGCCGGTTCGCTTCCGCCTTGTTGATGGGTTCGCCAGCGAGCTCGCTGCGCAGCATCGCCATATAGGCGCGCACCGAAGCGGCCAGTTCCTCGTCGGTCCAGTTCTTACTTGCAGTCGATGCCTCGGGCGAAGAAGAAACAGGCATCTGGACGGTTGAGTGCGATCGATAAGGGAACGCAGCCAGTGTACCAGGTGTTCAATTTCTTTTATATAAGGTGGTTCGCGATCTTAGGCGATCAGCTTCAAGCCCGGCGGCAGCGATTCGCCCAGGATCCAGCGTTCGGTCGCCTGATCCAGCTGCACCACCTGCTGCACCATGGTGATGGTCGCCGGCGGCGCGTTGATCGCCAGCAGGCGCTGCACGATCCGTTCGCGTAACTCCAACGGCAAGTCGCGCGAGCGGTCGTCGGTCATGCGCGCCAGGTGCACGGCGGCAAAGGCGGCCGACTCGACCTTCTTCCAGTCGAGCGCCAGAATGACGTCGAGCCAGCCTTCCACCACCTCGGTCGGCACCACGTCGTGCGTGCTGCCGTGGAAGGGCTGGCGCGCGCCGATGCGGCCCAGCGCCCACAGGTAACGGCTGGCGCTGGTGTTGTCCTTGGCCGGCACGGCTGGCGCGGCCTGGATGCGCTCCAGCAGCCAGCCACCGATCTCGGCCTTGTACTCGACCGGAATGCGTTCCAGCGAGGCGCCCAGGCGCAACATGTCCTCGTCGCTGCCGGCCACCACCGTGGGGCTGGCCTCGCCGCCCTCTTTGTTGGTTTGCAGATTGAAGGCGAAGTCGTCGAGCAGGCGCAACTGCTCGGTGGCGCCCAGCCCGCCCGCGACGCGGCGCCACAAGGTCCACCATTCGGCGCGCGCCTGCTTGTCGTCCGCATGGCGCACGCCGGACTCGAACAGGGTCCACAGCTGCTCCAGGCGCCAGTCGTCGAGCGCATGGCCGAAGCCGGGGCGCAGGCAGTAGCCGGCCAGGTTCAGCCACACGCGTTCGTGCTCGGCGGACCGGCGCCGTCCGCGTGCGCGTTGCCACAGGGCGTCGAACAGCTGGCGCAGCAGCGACATCGGCCATTGCTCGCGCTCGCCCAGCAGTTGCTCCAGTTGCGCGCGCAATTGCTTGACTTCTTTCGCCGTCACCTGTTGCGGACTCTTGCCGAAAATGCGGTCGATCTTGTCGATCGCGGCCGTCAGTTGCGGCGATGGCGCGCCTTCCGGCTTGTCGCTCTCGCCCGTCGCGTTGTCGTGGCGCAGGTCGAATTCCAGCAGCCAGCGCTGGCTGGCATCGCTCAGGTTGACGCAGTGCATTTCGAGGGTGCCGACCTCGGTCAGCGCGGTGGCCAGCTGCACGGCAGTTTCCTGCTTGCTGCCTGCGGATTTGGCGCCGCGTAACACCGTCGCAATCGGCGGCAGGCGCACGTATTTCGGATCGTCGAGGTCGACCAGTTCGCCTGGCAACGGCGGCGCATCCGCTCCATCCGCGTTCGAGGTCATCACATGAAAGCGTACCGGTTGCCCCAGGCGCAGGGCGAAGGTGCGGTTGTCGAGCAGGATTTCGCGCCCGGTTTCGCTGCCGCGCGGCAGGATGCAGATGCCGCGCTTGGGGCCTTTCTTGGCCTCGGCCTCGTCGAGCACGAGAAAATAGCTGCGCGCAGCACCCGCATCGATGCGCGGCGCCTCGCCTTGCAGCGCCAGCGCGTAGGCCACGGCGCCACGGGCCACGGCCACGTCCGGATTGTCGTTGTGCAGCAGGCGCAAGGGCGCGCCGCGCCAGTTGCCCAGGGTTTGCTGCAAGCGCTCCACCAGCGCATCGGCACGGAACACGCCGCCGTTGAGCAGCAGGGTGTCCGGCATGGCCGTAGCGCCTTCGTGCGCGGCTTGCAGGTCGCTGGCATGCTGCTGCAAAAAGTCGGCGATGTGACGGGTGACGGCCGGATCGCGCGCGTACGGCAAGCCGAACTCGACGATGCCAGCGCGCGCCTGCTGTACACGGTCGGTTGCCGCCACCTGCGGGAAAAAGCCATCGACGATGATGTTGCCGACTTCCTCTTTGGTGAGCGCCACCGAGCGCATGCCGCCGATCATGCGCGAGCCGGAGCCGAGCAAGGTCACCTGCGCCTGGTCGGGCGCGTCGGCCGCCAGCAATTGTTCCTTGGCGGCGCGGCAGCGTTCCATCAGTTGCGACAGGGCGCTGGACGACAAGTGCGGCCGCGGCTGGTCCGTGCCGGCCATCTGCGCCATTTTTGCTTCCGTCACATGGGCCAGCGCCAGGTCCATATTGTCGCCGCCGAGCATGACGTGGTTGCCCACGCCGATGCGCGTCAGTTGCGGCTGGCCATCCTGCAGGTCGACCTTGATCAGGCTCAGGTCGGTGGTGCCGCCGCCGACGTCACACACCAGCACCATGCGCGTGTGCGCCAGTTCGCCGGCCAGATTGCCGCGATGGCGGAACAGCCAGTCGTAGAAAACGGCCTGTGGTTCTTCCAGCAGGCGCAGTTGCGGCAGCCCGGCCTGACGCGCTGCGGCAAGGGTGAGGGCGCGCGCGCCTTCGTCGAAGGATGCCGGGACCGTCAGCACCAGTTCCTGCTGTTCCAGCGGACTGGCGGGGAACTTGTGGTTCCAGGCTGCCCGAAGGTAAGCCAGGTAGCTGGCGCTGGCCGCCACCGGCGAGACTTTGGCCACGTCGGGCGCGGCGCCCCACGGCAGGATCGGCGCCAGGCGGTCGACCGCCGTGTGCGACAGCCAGCTCTTGGCGCTGGCCACCATGCGTCCCGGCACTTGCGCACCGAGGCGGCGCGCCAGCTGGCCGAACACGACCGGCTGCGCCTCGGCAGTATCTTGCGGCCACGGCAGCCGCACGTCGGCCGCCGGCAATTCGCCTTCAAGCGGATGGTAGCGCACCGACGGCAGCAGCGGCAGGGCCGCCACTTGCCCCGGCGCCACCAGTTGCTCGATCTCGAACAGAGTAATCGCGGCGCGCCCGCCGGATGCATCGACCCGCGCATCGACAGGCGCATACGCGACCACGGTATTGGTGGTCCCGAGGTCGATGCCGACGATGTACTGGCGCGCCACGCCGTGCCCTAGTTGTTGCCGCGCACGTCGAACTCCACCTTCCAGCGCTCTTCGCCCTGGACGGCTTGCGCCACCAGTTCCAACGTGCCGGTATCGGTGGCGACGGCGGCCAGGGTCACGGCGACCACGTCACCGGCCTGGCGGCCTTCGGCGGGCAGGGTGGCCTGGATTTCGCCGACTTCCTGCATCTCGTCCGGATGCCAGAAGTCGAGCAGGTCGCCCAGGCGGTCCTGGCGCCGTACCGACGAGCCGAAGAAGCGCAGGGTGATGGCGTGCCCGACCACCAAGCCGAACTGCTGGGTCTTGAGCTGGGCTTCGATGCCTTCTTCCATGCCGAACGGCGCCACGCACAGCAGCTGGATCGGCGGCTCGAACCCGGGCACGGCCGGCATCGACGATTCGATGGCAACATAGTAGGCGCGCGCGGTGCCGCCGCGGATGCGGATGCCTTTGCCGCGCCGCACGTAACCGTAGTACGCGGCGCCGCGCGCCACGGCCAGGTCGAGGTCGGCGCCGGTGAGCATGCGCGCAGGCTCCGCGCCTTCGCCGGCCAGCCAGTCGTTCAGCGTCGTGAGAGTGCGTTCGGCCAGGACGTCCGACTTGAACACGCCGCCGTTGAACAGCACGGCGGTCGGGTGCAGGAAGCTGGCGCTCTCGCTGGTCTTGCCGGCGAAGCCTTCCAGCTCGGCCGTGGCGTTGGTCTGGCGGCCCAGCAGGGCGGCCAGGTGGCGCGTGACGCCGGCATCCTGGGCGTACGGCAGACCCAGCTGCACCAGGCCGCCGCGCGGCCGGCTGACCGGGCGCGCGGCCGCTTCCACCTGCGGGAAGAAGCCTTCGAGAATGGTGGCGCGCACTTCTTCCTGGGTCAGCTCGGTGCGGATGGAACCGCCGATGAGCTTGGAGCCGCGGCTCGGCACGACGATCGGCTGGGTTGCCAGGGTCGCATCGCTGAGCAGGTTTTCCTTGGCGGCGCGGCAAGCGTAGGCGAGCGCGCGCATTTGCCAGGCGTCCAGCTGGGTGCCGGTGGCGGCGACCTTGCGCGCCACCAGGTGGGCCAGCGCCAGGTCCATGTTGTCGCCGCCGAGCAGGATATGGTCGCCCACGGCGATGCGGTGCAGTTCCAGGTTGCCGTCGCGCTCCAGGACGGTGACCAGCGAAAAGTCGCTGGTGCCGCCGCCGACGTCGATGACGAGGATGATGTCGCCCGGCTTGGCATCCTTGCGCCAGCGCCCGCCGCTGTTCTGGATCCAGTTGTAGAGTGCGGCTTGCGGCTCTTCCAGCAGGGTCAGGTTGACGTAGCCGGCGGCCTTGGCCGCTTCCACCGTCAGCTCGCGCGCGGCCGGGTCGAACGAGGCGGGAATCGTCACCGTGATGTCCTGCTCGTCGAACGGTGCTTCCGGATGGGCCGCGTCCCACGCGTTGCGCAGGTGCGCCAGGTAGCGGGTGGACGCTTCCAGCGGCGAGAGTTTGGTCACCTCCGGCGGGGAATCGCTCGGCAGGATGGGCGCGCGGCGGTCGACGCCCGGGTGGCACAGCCAGCTCTTGGCGCTCGACACCAGGCGGATCGGGGTCTGGGCGCCGCGCGCGCGGGCGAATTCGCCGACGGCGTAGTCTTGTGTGCTGGTCCATGGCAGGTTCAGCGCGCCGGGCGGCAGTTCGTCGCCGTGGGGCATGTATAGGAAGGAGGGCAGCAGGTGGGCGTTGCCGACTGCGCCGGCGTCGACCAGTTGCGGAATGTCGAGCACGCCGTGGGAGGTCTTTTCGCCATCGCTGGCGGTCAGGTCCACGTAGGCCAGGGCGCAGTGGGTGGTGCCGAGATCGATGCCGATCGAGAAGTAGGCGTTGCTCACAGTTCCACCTCCGCCTGGGCCAGCACGGTGGCGTCGTGGCCGGCGGCCAGGGTTGGCAGGCGCACCTCGGCCGCGCGCCAGCCGCGATGGCTGATGCTGCCGTTGAACGGGGCCTTGCCGATTACGTTGCCGGTCAGGCGCACGGCGCGGGCGTCGAAGCCTTCTTGCAGGGTGACGCGGCTGCCTTCGGCTTCGTCGCGCACGGGGACGATGGTGAAGTGTTCGCGCAGCACCTTGGCGCAGCCTTCGTGGACCACGCGCGCGGCGGCGCCGATGTCGGCGTCCGAGAAGCCGCTCAGGTTTTCCTGGGTGAAGTCGATCAGGCGGGCGTCGCGCTGGAGCAGCGAGAGTAGTTGCAGGGCGGTGTCGGGCGTGGGGGCCGCTGGTTTTTGCGCTGGCGCTGGGGCGGCGGCGACCGGGGCGACTGGAACTGGCGCCGGCGCCGGCGTTGGCGCGGGCATGCCATCGCGCACGCGCTCGATGCGGCCGGCGAAGCCGCCATCCGACAGCGCGCCGAAAAAGGCGCCGAAGGCGATCGGAATGCGGCGCAGGAAAGAAGGCGGGTTGTTGTCCGGGGACGGGTGATTCGAATTCGGCGACGAGTCGATCATCAATTACTCCTGAGTATGCCGGCTGTATGTCGGGCTGATGTGGTTGGCCGGGCTGGTAAGCCGCAGGGCCGGAACCGGGATTGTATGCTGTGTAGGGCCTAATTTATGCTGCGCGGCAGTATAAATCATTTGGTAGGGAAGCTCGATGATACCCGCTGCGGTCCTGGCAGCAAAAAGCCGGGCGCGGGGCTCGGCTTTTTGAGGTAGCAGGCTGCTGCGTGCGCTGTGGCTGTCAGTGGCGACTGTTTTCGGCTTACTTGCTGGCTTCGATGCAGGTGTTATATTTGGTCCAGCATGGATTAAATTCAATCCTCCCCGGCGGTTCAGCCGGGTTGAGCGCGCGGGCATTGTCGATGACCGCCTTTTTACAGGCAGCGTAGCTGGTTTTGCATTGACCGACGGGCGTTGCGGTGACCAGCGGTTCAATGTCGCGTTGGCCGCACTGATAATAGTCGGCCTTGCATGCCTTTTTACCCGCTGCAGGATCGGCCGTCATATCTGCCTCGGTATTGCACTGGACCCATTTCGACTTGCAGTTGATTTTGGCGGTGCGCAGCTTCGTGTGGTAATCGATGCCCAGAAGTTCCGGCAGGATCGGCGTCAGGGAATCGATGCAGGCTTGGATTGCCAGCTTTTGCTCGGCGACGATCACGTCGTAGTCATTCGACTGCCACGCAGCCAGCGCGCGCGGTTTGGACACATACTGGCAGCTTCGCCCCGGCCGGTTGGCCCGGCGCAGGAAGTTGTCATCCTTTCCTTCAGCAATCTTGGCAACGTGAATGGCGAAGCGCAACACATATTCATCTTCCTGCACTGTCTGCGTCGGCAGGTCGTGATAAACCAGATGCCAGCCAAGCGGCGCGAGCGTCAGGGGATGTTTGTAGATGGTGGGGGCGTCGCTGTCGTTGGCAAGGAGTTCGCTGATTTTTTGGTCGATTGCCTTGGGAAAATCGCCCAGCAATGGATTGACCAGATTGCGCCGGCTCGCTGCATCGGTGATGGAGTCGCCATAGAATTTTGTGCTTCCGACGCTGTCGAGGTAGAGCGTAGCGCCGTGGTGCGCTTGCGCTATACGGGCAACGACGCTCGCTATATTCGAGTTGGCAGCCTTTTCCCGGCTCACAATGCGCAGTTCGTCTGTCCTTTTGTCTTCTTCGATAGAAAGGCGGACCGGGTTCTTGAGAGCCTGAGCATCGTGGTTTGCCGCGACCGGCGTGCTTGGCTGGCCGGCGATCTGGGCGAAACATGGGCTGGCACTAGCGCAGAGCGCGGCGATGGAAAGTGCGAGGATCAGTTTCTCGAGCGTGTGTTTCATAGTTTCTACAATAATTGTTCACGCGTCGCTGCTAACGGGACGTTGAATCCGAACTCGGGCGACGATCGAGTTGGACAATCCAGGCCGCCCGATACAGCCTACTTGGTTGCCGCCACGCATGCGCGGTAGTCGGTCGCACATGGCAAAAATTCCGACTTGGGCGGTTTTTTTATCTCAGGGTTAAGCGCCCGCGCTTTCTCGATCACGGATACTTTGCAGGACGAGTAAGTGATCTTGCATGCACCGATCGGCGTTGCAGCGACCAGTGGTGTGACATCATCGCTCACGCACTCGTTGTACTCTTCCTTGCATGCGTTCTTCGCTTCCTTGACGTCCTGCGAGGTACTCGTTTCGGCCACGCACTGCTTCAACTCGGCCCGGCAATTAAGCTTGGCGGCTTTGATTTTTGCCGTGGAATCGATTGCCAGGATTTTGGGAAGAAAGGGCGCGAGCGCGTCCATGCACATTTGGTTGACCGTTTTTTTCTCGATCGCGATAGCCGCGTAATCATTTTCCTTCCAGGCAGTCAGTGTGCGTGGTTCCGAGACGTATTGGCATCCCTGTTCCAGTCTGACCGCCTTGCGCAGGAAATGGTCTGCCGCCCCTTCTGGCAGTTTGGAGAAATGCGCGGCGAATCGTAAAACATATTTGTCTTCATGTTCTTTATCGGCCATCAGTTCGTGATAGACCAGATGCCAGCCGAGCGGCGTGATGAGGAGCGGATTCCTGTAAGTTGCAGCGCCGTTTGCGTTTTCGACGAGCGCTGCCATTTTTTGATCCAGCACCAAAGGCAAGTCGAGCACCAGTGGACTGACCAGATTGGCCCGGCTCGATGCGTCGGTAATCGGATCACCGTAAAACTGCTCCTTGTTGCTACCGTTGATTTGCGTGGAAACGCCCACCAGCGCGAGTGACACGCCGAGGGCGATATCTTTCATATTCGCGCCCACAACCTTTGTGCGGTTCACGATCCGCAGTTCGTTTGCTCTGCTATCAGGCAGAACGACAAGGCGCACCGGTCCTGTGGGCGTGTGTCCCTGCCTGAATACTGGTACGGGCGCTTCAGTGCTCGCCGTCGCGGTGGGCGTCGGCTCGGCACTATCCTGTGCGAAGGATGGGCTTGCGCCAGCCGCGATGATGACAAAGGAGGTGGCGATTGTTAGGAACGTGGGTTTCATGTGTTTTCTGCGAGATCGTTGGGCGCGCGGGTGTGACCTGCAATGCGCTGGACGGAAGGATTGTGGAGCTCACGCGCAAAGGGCGCGAAGAGATAAAAACGTTGTATTTTAGAATAAATACTTACTGGAAAGTAAATATTTGCAGGCAGGGTGCTTGTGCTTGCGGAAAAAACAACAGGTTTATTAAGAGTCAGCGAGCTTCAGAATTGCGGCCGCAGCTATTGCACCCCGGCGGCGTTTTTCAGCTTCAAATTGAGCGCCGCCCAGAATGCGTCCCGTTCGATATCACTTCGGAAGGCACGTTTGGGGATGACGTGTGCTGAGTTCGCCGTTATGTAAATTCCAATATTTCCATGCCTTTGAACGACTTTTTGAATACCTTGCCAATAGTAATAAGACTTACTGAACCTGCATTCTTCATACAGAGCGTCGTGATGAAGCTCGATCACTTTACGCGTCAGCATTGTCCGATTGTTTCCTAAGCGAAGATAGGTGGCCAGGAAGATCAACTGTGTGAACCAGGACGCGAGATAGGCCAACACAGCCGTCACGGAAGTGATGACAATGTCCTCTCCGATTTCAGCAAAGCAAAATACCAAGAGCGGCACCAACGCGAAAAACAGATGCACGACTACCGATCGGAGCTGATGTGTTACGTTGAACATCAGCAGATCTCTGAACTTTAACTCAAACTCGACACGCAAGCGGACTCCAGATTGTGGACGGAACGATATCCAGCAGACCAGTCAAAGCCTGGCCGCCTGAAAGACATCATTCCGGTTGCAGCCAAAATGTGGGCCTGGTTCCCGCCAATGTAGCTAGCGCCGATTATTGGCAGACTTAACTTTTTCGCTTACTCTTACTGCCAACGGTCAGCACTCATAAATTGGCAACCGTCAGTAAAGAAGCGCAGGAAATGGATTCCTAACTGCCAGTATTTGGGCGCACCTACAGCCAATTACGCGTCGATATTGCCCGCACGCAGCGCATTCGACTCAATGAAGTTCCTGCGCGGCTCCACTTCATCACCCATCAGCGTAGTGAAAATCTGATCCGCCGCAATCGCGTCATCGATCTGCACCTTCAGCAAACGGCGCACGGTCGGGTCCATCGTGGTTTCCCACAGCTGTTCCGGATTCATCTCGCCCAGCCCTTTGTAGCGCTGCTTGCTGACGGTGCGCTCAGCTTCGTCGCGCAGCCACTGCATCGCGTGGTGAAAGTCGTCCACCGCAGATTCCTTCATGCGCTCGCCTTCGCCGCGGCGGATAAACGCGCCTTCGCCGATCAAACCCTGGAACGTCGCTGCCGCACTGGCCAGGGTCGAATAATCGGCCCCCTGCACAAAATCGGCATCGATCGAGCTGACCTGGATATTGCCGTGGTGCATACGCTCAACGCGCAACGCGTGTTTTTCGCTCAGGTCGTCCGAACGTACGCTTACCTTGACGGCTTTGTCGTCGATCATCTTCTCCATCGCCGCAGCCGATACGCCGGCGTTTTCCAGCGTGCTCAGGTCCAGGGTCACGCCGGTCATGATCGCGGTCAGCGCGGCGCGGTCGATCACGCGCGTCAAACGCATCATGATCGCGTTCGACAGGTTGAACTGGCGTACCAGTTCGGCCAGCGGTTCGCCCGAAATCGGGTCCCCGCCATCGCGCGGCATCAACACGGCGCTATTTAACGCTACCGTCATCATGTAGCTCGCTTCTTCCAGGTCATCTTTCAGATAACGCTCATCACGGCCGGCTTTCACCTTGTACAGCGGTGGCTGCGCGATGTAGATATGGCCGCGTTCCACCAGTTGCGGCATCTGGCGATAGAACAGCGTCAGCAGCAAGGTGCGGATGTGGGCGCCGTCGACGTCCGCATCGGTCATGATAATAATGCGGTGATAACGCAGCTTGTCGACGTTGAATTCGTCCGGGCCGATCGAGGTGCCGAGTGTGGCGATCAGGGTCGTGATCTGTTCCGACGACAGCATCTTTTCAAAACGCGCCTTTTCCACGTTCAGCACTTTACCGCGCAGCGGCAAAATGGCCTGGAATTTACGGTCGCGCCCTTGTTTTGCCGAGCCACCTGCCGAATCACCCTCGACGATGTACAGTTCGCACAGCGCCGGGTCTTTTTCCTGGCAATCGGCCAGTTTCGCCGACAGGCCCAGGCCGTCCATCACGCCTTTACGGCGGGTCAGGTCGCGCGCCTTGCGGGCCGCTTCACGCGCACGCGCCGCTTCCACGATTTTGCCGCAGATGATCTTGGCGTCGTTCGGCTTTTCCATCAGGTAGTCGGTCAAGGTCTTGGCGACGATTTCCTCGACCGGGCCCCGCACTTCGCTCGACACCAGTTTGTCTTTGGTCTGCGAGCTGAATTTCGGCTCCGGCACTTTGACCGACAGCACGCAGGTCAGGCCTTCGCGCATATCGTCGCCGCTGATTTCAACCTTGGCTTTCTTGGCAAAATCGTGCTCGTCGATATATTTGTTGATCACGCGTGTCATCGCCGCGCGCAGGCCGGTCAGGTGGGTGCCGCCGTCGCGCTGCGGGATGTTATTGGTAAAGCACAGTACCTGTTCGTTGTAAGCGTCGTTCCATTGCATGGAGACGTCGACGCTGATATTGGTGCCCTGGTCGGACTGGCGCTCGCCAGTAGCCTGGAACACGGTCGGGTGCAGCACCGTTTTCGCTTTGTTGATGTATTCGACGAAGCCGCGCGTGCCGCCTTCGAACGCAAAAATCTCTTCCTTGCCGGTGCGCTGGTCGGTCAGTTTGATTTTGACGCCGTTATTGAGGAACGACAGTTCGCGAATCCGCTTGGCCAGAATTTCGTAGTGGAATTCGACGTGCGTGAAAATCTCTTCGTCGGCCCAGAAGTGGACGTCGGTGCCGCGCTTGTCGGTCTCGCCGATCACCTTGATCGGGGAAACAGCCACGCCGTCGATCATTTCGATTTCGCGGTTCTGCGGCACGCCGCGCACGAATTCCATGTAGTGCACTTTGCCGTCGCGGCGGATGGTCAGTTTCAGCAGCTTGGACAAGCCGTTCACGCAGGACACGCCCACGCCGTGCAGACCGCCCGAGACCTTGTACGAGTTCTGGTCGAACTTGCCGCCGGCGTGCAGTTCGGTCATGACGATTTCGGCGGCGCTGCGCTTTGGTTCGTGCTTGTCGTCAAATTTGAGGCCGGTCGGTACACCGCGGCCGTTATCGGTGATCGAAATCGAATTGTCCGAGTGGATCGTGACGTGGATATCGGTGCAGTGACCGGCCAGCGATTCGTCGATTGAGTTGTCCAGCACTTCGAACACCAGGTGGTGCAGGCCGGTGCCGTCCGAGGTGTCGCCGATGTACATGCCGGGGCGTTTGCGCACCGCTTCCAGACCTTCGAGGATCTGGATTGAGGAGGCTCCGTATTCTTCGATCTTGGCGGGGATTGCTGGTGTGTTCTCGGACATGGACTGCTTTCTCAAAAAACGATGTATCGGGTGCTAAATGTCGGAACCGCCGCGTCGTTCCCGCGCAGGCGGGA
>DASVVC010000069.1:0-120152 GCA_036386755.1 Telluria sp. | reverse complement strand
CCAGCGCTTCCTGCGAACCCTGTACGTCGGTCTTGATAATGACCGGCAGGTTCTTGACTTCGCCTTCGCCCATGTTCTCGAACATGTTCTCGAGCTTGGCCGCCTGCTGCTTGGCCAGCTTCACGTCGCGGAATTTACCTTGACGGAACAGACCGATTTCACGCGCTTTGCGCTCGTCGGCCATGACCATGACTTCTTCACCGGCGACCGGCACTTCGGTCAGGCCCTGGATCTCGACCGGAATCGATGGACCGGCTTCGGTGATCGGCTTGCCGTTTTCGTCCAGCATGGCGCGCACGCGGCCATACGAGGAGCCAGCCAGGATCACGTCGCCGCGACGCAGGGTACCGGACTGCACCAGGATCGTCGCGACAGGACCACGGCCCTTGTCCAGACGTCCCTCGACCACCAGGCCGCGCGCTGGCGCGTCGATTGGGGCTTTGAGTTCCAGCACTTCGGCTTGCAGCAGAACCTGTTCCAGCAGCGCATCGATGCCTTCGCCGGTCTTGGCCGACACCGGCACGAATGGCGATTCGCCACCGTATTCTTCCGGCACGACCTGTTCGGCAACCAGTTCCTGCTTGACGCGGTCCAGGTTGGCACCCGGCTTGTCGATCTTGTTGATCGCCACGACCAGCGGTACGCCGGCAGCTTTTGCGTGAGCAATCGCTTCCTTCGTCTGCGGCATCACGCCATCGTCGGCGGCAACCACCAGAATGACAATGTCAGTCGCTTTCGCTCCCCTTGCACGCATCGCCGTAAACGCTTCGTGACCCGGGGTGTCGAGGAAGGTGATGATGCCGCGCGGCGTTTCGACGTGGTAAGCGCCGATGTGCTGCGTGATCCCGCCCGCTTCGCCCGACGCCACTTTGGCGCGGCGGATGTAATCGAGCAGCGAGGTCTTACCATGGTCGACGTGACCCATGACGGTGACCACCGGTGCGCGCGAGACGGCTTCGAAGTGGGCGTGTTCGCCCTGGTCGGCCAGCAGTGCTTCCGGATCGTCGAGTTCAGCGGCAAACGCCTTGTGACCCATTTCTTCGACCAGAATCATGGCCGTTTCCTGGTCCAGCACCTGGTTAATGGTGCACATCTGGCCCAGCTTCATCAGCTGCTTGATCACTTCCGATGCCTTGACGGACATCTTGTGCGCCAGTTCGGCGACCGTGATGGTCTCAGGAACGTGAACGTCCTTGATGACCGCTTCGGTCGGCGCCTGGAAATTGGTTTCGCGGTCATCGCTGTGCGATGGACGACGGCCCTTGGCGCCACCGCGCCAGCTGTCGCGGCCACCCGGCGAACCGGTGTTGCCACGTGGCTTGATCGAGCCCGGCGCGCCGCGTTTTTTCGCGTCGTCCGACCAGGTCGAGGACACATTGGCCGACTTGATCGACTTCTTGTCCGCCGTGACCGGCTTCTTGTCGCCCGGCTTGTCGCCCGGCTTCTTGTCGGCCGGCTTGTGCAGGGTGCCTTCCGGCGCCTTCGGCTTGATCGCGGCGACCGGCGGCGGAACGGGTTCCGGCGCCTTGATCGCGCGGCGCGGCGCATTCATCATGGCCTTGATCTGCGCCACTTCGTCGGCCACGGCCTTGCGGGCGCGGTCGTTCGCTTCGGCGCGGGCCGCAGCTTCTTGCGCAGCGACAGCAGCCTTTTTCTTGGCTTCGTCGGCGGCGGTTTTCTTCGCTTCGTCGGCGGCAGCCTGGTCGGCGCCGGCAGCGGCAGCCGCGGCGGCAGCGGCTACGCGCTTCGCTTCGGCATCGGCTTCTTTTTTAGCGTCGGTCTCGGCCTGCTTGGCCTGGGCTTCTTTTTCAGCGTCGAGTTTGGCAAGGCGCTCCTGCTTTTCACGCAGGTCGGCTTCCTGGCGCGCAATCAACTCTTGCTGACGGCGTGCTTCTTCCTCGCGACGGGCCACTTCGGCCGCGTCGATCACTGGTGCAACAGGCGCGACCGGTGCGGGCGCGGGCGCCGGTGCCGGATCGTCGCGCTGCACGAAGGTGCGCTTCTTGCGCACTTCTACCTGGATCGTGCGCGACTTGCCAGTGGCGTCAGCCTGCTTGATTTCGGTGGTTTCTTTGCGCGTCAGCGTGATTTTCTTCTTCTCGGTGTCGGTCGCCGTGCCGTGGGTACGGCGCAGGTGATCCAACAACTTATCCTTATCATCTTTCGACAATGGATCTGACGTCGAACTCTTATCGACGCCGGCAGAACGCAGCTGCGTCAGCAGCAAATCTGCAGGCATCTTCAGTTCGGTGGCAAATTGGGCTACGTTGTTACTCGCCATTCAGTCCTCTTTTCTTTGTGTCGAGACAGATGATAAGGTTACTCAAATTAAGCCTTGGCCACTTCTGCCAGGCTCCAGGCTTTCGCCTGCAGCGCCTTGGCGCGGTCGTCATACTTTGAGTCGACCAGCTTCATCTCGTCGTCGGTCACATCATTAAATTCATTCTTGATCAGATCACGTGCACGGTCCGACGCCAGCGCCAGAATGGCACCGAATTCGTCGTACGCGAGCGCCGCGAACGCCTCAACGTTCTTGATACCGGCCAGGCCCAGCTTGCCCGCAGTGTTGCGGTCCATGCCTTCCAGGTTAACCAGCTGCTCGTCCATCCCTTCCAGGCCTTCTTCCGAAGCGATTGCTTCAGTCACCAGCGCATCACGGGCACGGGTCCGCAGTTCGTTGACGGTATCTTCGTCGAAGGATTCGATATCGAGCATCTCGGAAATCGGTACATACGCGATTTCTTCGAGGCTAGCGAATCCTTCTTCCACCAGGATGTCGGCCACTTCCTGGTCGACGTCGAGTTTTTCCATGAACAGTGCGCGCACTGCCGCGGTTTCCTGAGCCGATTTATTCTCGGACTCTTCCGCTGTCATGATATTGATCTTCCAGCCGGTCAGCTCGGCAGCCAGGCGCACGTTCTGGCCGGAGCGGCCGATCGCGATAGCCAGGTTTTCCTCGTCGACCACGACGTCCATCGCATGCTTTTCTTCGTCGACCATGATCGACGAGACATTCGCCGGCGCCAGGGCGCCGATGACGAACTGCGCCGGATCTTCCGACCACAGCACGATGTCGACGCGTTCGCCGCCCAGTTCACCGGTCACGGCCTGCACGCGCGAACCGCGCATGCCGACGCAGGTACCGATCGGGTCGATGCGCTTGTCGGCCGTATAAACAGCGATCTTGGCGCGCACGCCGGCATCGCGGGCGGCCGATTTAATTTCGAGCAAGCCTTGTTCGATTTCCGGCACTTCCAGTTCGAACAGCTTCATGATGAATTCCGGCGCGGTGCGCGACAGGATCACCTGCGGGCCGCGCATATTGCGGTCGATGCGCAGGATGTAAGCGCGCACACGGTCGCCGATACGCAGATTCTCTTTCGGGATCATCTGGTCGCGTGGCAGGCGTGCTTCGATCTTGCCCGATTCGACGATCGCGTCGCCGCGTTCCATGCGCTTGATGGTACCGGTCACGAGCGAGTCGCCGCGCTCCAAAAAGTCGACCAGGATCTGTTCGCGCTCGGCGTCGCGTACACGCTGCAGGACCACCTGTTTGGTGTCTTGCGCGAAGCGGCGGCCGAATTCGACGGACTCGATCGGTTCTTCAATGTATTCGTCGACTTCGATGTCGGGGATATTTTCCTTGGCTTCGAAGTGCAGGATTTCCTGGTCGGGCAGCTGCAGGCCGGCCTCGTCGGGCACGACGTGCCAGCGGCGGAAGGACTCGAACTCGCCCGAATCACGGTCGATGGACACGCGAATGTCGACTTCGCCCTCGTAACGCTTCTTCGTGGCTTGCGCCAAGGCGAATTCGAGCGCCCCGAAGACCACATCTTTATCGACATTCTTTTCGCGCGCCAGCGCATCAACCAATAACAAAACTTCGCGACTCATGCTTTGCGACTCCTAAAATCCACCTGCGGCACCAAGCGTGCCTTATCCAAGTCGGCGAGCGTAAACTCCAACAGCGCCGGACCATCCTTGCTTTCAAATTCCAATGCGATATTCTCGCCTTCCGGGGCCTGCAAGATACCGGTGTAGGTCTTGCGGTCGGCCGTGCCGGGCATGGCCACGCGCAGCTTCACGGTGCATTCGCAACCGGCGAAACGCGCAAAATCGGCCAGGGTACGCACCGGGCGGTCGAGCCCCGGGGACGAGATTTCCAGGCGCTCGTAGTTGACGTTTTCTACAGTCAGTACATGCGACAGCTGGTGACTCACGGTGGCGCAGTCCTCGACCGTAATCGGGCCTTTTTCGGCCGCGTCGGCTGCAGTGAAATCGATATACACGCGCAGGATGCCGCGCTCGCCCCGTTCGACATCAACGAGTTCGTAGCCCAGGCCACTGACTGTCTTGGCGATTAATTCAAACTGCTGCAAACAAGTTCTCCAGATCACGGTCCCGCGGGACCACTAAAAACGATTTACCAAAAAAAAAATGGGCATGTGCCCATCTTCCTATACTCCCAACCACATGAAAGTACTTGCACCAGTCTGAGGTGGGAAGAACTTTTATTAGGCTGCAGATTATAACCTGTTATCGGGCCGTTCGCAATCCGATGACGGGCAAATGAACTGGCATACAACACTTAACAATTTTAAAACAAAAGCCTCGGGCAAGGTGCTGCGCGCAGAACCGTGCGTGACGGTTGGATCGCAAAACAACACCGCGGCGCTAGCACTTCGACGATCGGCGCCCTGCTTCCGACTCCGTCATTCCCGCGCCAAGGCGCGAACCCAAGTTCGTCAATGAGCCATTGGCTGCAGTGCAAACTTGGGTTCCCGTCAAGGGGGCCGCCGAGGCCGGGAACGACGGGGTAGCGATTAACCCCGGCGACCGCGACGCGGCATGCCGTGGTCGGCGCCGCGCGGACCTTGCGGACCCTGCGGACGGCGATTACCGCCGCCGGCATTGCCGAACCCGAATGTCGTTTGCAAGGGATCGGGCTGACGCGGTCCCTTGGCGCCGGCGCCATTACCGCCGTTTGCGCCATTGCCGCCACCCGGACGGCCGCTGCGCGGCTGCGCATCGCCCTGCGGACGCGCCGAACGCGGCTGTCCATCGCCCTGCGGACGGCCTTGGCCTTGGCCCTGGCCCTGGCCACGGCTCTGGCCATCGAAACCGCCGGCACTGCGCGCCTGTCCACCCATGCCGCCGCCCATGCCACCCATGCCGCCGGCACCACCCGGACGCCCTTGCGGACGCCCGCCCGCGCCGCGTCCCGCACCGCCACGCCCGTTCGGCGGGCCGAACGGATCGGCATTGCGGTTGGCGTCGACGCGGTCGATGCGGTTACCATCGGAACGCTTGTCCTCGTCGCCGCGCGGCTTGGCGTCGCTGCGCCCTTTCGGACCGCGCGCGTCGGCGCCGGCTCCGGCGCCCTTCTTCTCGACGCCGAACGCGGCCAGCAGGTCGCGCACGGTGTTTTCTTCCATCTCATCCCAGCGCCCGCGTTTCAGGTTGCTTGGCAGGGTCATGATGCCGTAGCGGGTACGGATCAGGCGCGAGACGGTCAGGCCGACCGCTTCGAACATGCGGCGCACCTCGCGGTTGCGGCCTTCGCCGATGACCACGCGATACCATTTGTTGATGCCCTCGCCGCCGCCATCGGCGATCTTGGTGAAGGACGCCACGCCGTCATCGAGCTCGACGCCGGCCAGCAGCTTCTGGCGCATGCCTTCTTCCAGCTCGCCCAGGGTACGCACCGCGTATTCGCGGTCGATGTTGTAGCGCGGGTGCATCAGGCGGTTGGCCAGGTCACCGGAAGTCGTGAACAACAGCAAACCTTCGGTATTGAAGTCGAGGCGGCCGACGGCCAGCCATTTGCCGGCCTTCATGGTCGGCAGGCGGTCGAACACCGATGGACGGCCTTCCGGATCGTCGTGACTGACGATCTCGCCGGCCGGCTTGTGGTACACCAGCACGCGCGGCGGCTTGCTGCTCACCTTGCGGTGGATCAGCTTGCCGTTGATGCGCACGGCGTCGGACGGCAGGATGCGCTGGCCGATGTGGGCCGGCTCGCCGTTGACCGACACGCGGCCGGCGACGATCAGGTCTTCCATGTCGCGGCGCGAACCGAGACCGGCTTCGGCCAGCACCTTGTGCAGCTTCGGCGCATCGTCGTCGGAAGTCAGGTCGCGGCGCACCAGCTTGGCTGGCTGCGCGCGGCCGCCGTCGTTGGCGTCGAAGGCATCCGAGGTGACATACGAGAACGCGGCATCGGCATCGTTCATCTTGTTCTTGCCGTGGTGCTGCAGGCCCGGATTGCCTTTTTTGTTCTTTTTGACGCGCGGCTTGGCATCAAGGCTGCGCTCCGGACGCGGACCGCGCTCGGGACGGGCGACCGGCTCGGCGGGCGCTTCGGCGACCGCTTCCGGCTCGCCTGCTTCGGCGCGCTCCATCTGGATGCGGGCTTCGCGCTGGCCGCGCAGTTCGCGCATCTGGCGCGGGCCGCGCGGCGGACGTGGACCGCGTTCGCCGTTGGCAGGCGCGGCGCCGTCAGCGGCCGGGGCGGCTGCATCGGCCGTTGCTGCATGGGCGGCGGCGGCTTGCGCGACTGGCGCAGCGCTTTCTTTCGGCGCGCGCGGCTTGCGGGCGGCCGGTGCGGGCTTGTCGGTGGCGGCCGGCGCGGCTGCCACTGGCGCGCTGGCGGCCGATGCGGGCTTGTCGGTGACGGCTGGCGCGCTGGCGGCTGCCGGAGCGGACTCATCCGCTGCGACGGCAACTGCTTTCTTGGCGCGCGGCTTGGCTGGAGCCTTGGCCGGGGCCAAGGCCGAGGCCGAGGCCAAGGCCGAGGCGCTATCCGCGGCAAGCGCTGCCGCAGGTGCGGCGGACTCGCCTTCGGCGACGGCCTTCTTGGCGGCGGCGCGTTTCGGTTTCGGCGCATCGATGCCGGCTGCGGCGTCCGCCTCTATCTGTGCCTTGGTGCGGCGTTTCGGCTTGGCTACGGCCTCATCCATGCCTGCTACGTCGGCGTTACTTGTCTCTGTCGGTTTAGTTGGATTCATTAGTCGTTTCTTGGTTGTGCTGACCTGGCGCAGCGTCAACCGTTATTTCTGGCGCAGGGTCGTGAATGAGGACTTCAGGAGATGAAGTATCGGAGCCGGCCGCATCCGCGACGGCGGGAGGAACATCCTCCTGCGCGTCGCCGCTACCTGCACCATCGTCGTTTGCGGCCTCCGAGGCCGCCGCTTTATCAAAATTTTCCTGCAAGGCTGCCTCGAGTGCTTCCATTTCGTGACCGCCCGGCATGTCGCTGATTTGCTGCAACGCAGGCAGCTGGGACAGCGAATTCAACCCCAAATCGTCAAGGAACTGCTTGGTCGTGCCCAGCAAGGCCGGGCGCCCGATCACGTCGCGGTAGCCGATGGCATCGATCCAGCCGCGGTCTTCCAGCATCTTGATCGTCTGCGAATTGACGGCAACGCCCCGGATCTCTTCGATATCGCCGCGGGTGACCGGCTGGCGGTAAGCGATGATCGCCAGCGTTTCCAGGGTGGCGCGCGAATACTTCTGCGGCTTCTCCGGGCTCAGGCGATCGAGATACTGCTTCATTTCCGGGCGGCTCTGGAAGCGCCAGCCGCTGGCGAGGCTGACGATTTCGATGCCGCGTTCGCTCCAATCGCGGCGCAACTCTTCGAGCATGATCTTGATGGTATCGGCGCCGACCCCGGCGCCAAGTGGGCGGCCATGGTCATCGACATCGACGAACAGCTTCTTCATGCCGTGGATCGACATGGGCTCGCGCGCACAGAGCAAAGCGGTTTCGAGGACCCGTTTGGCCTCATCAGTATTCATAACGATGTCGTGTGCGGATGTTGCAATTAGATCTGCAGAGAAAAAACAACCAAATACCATTCAACGCATGGCAGCGTGCGTCACAGAATGACGCCGAATGCATGAAAACACGTTGAAACTGGAATCCGTCGCCTGCGACGAAGCGCGCTGGGCGGGAATGTTACAGGTGGCGAGATGCGAACCCTGCCACACGGTTGCCTGCATACCTGGCGAGGCTAAACCGTTGATTTTCAAGAGAAACGCTGGTTCGCCGCAGCGGCAGGGAGGCAAAGCTCCGGGCGCGCACTACACGAACGATCGACATCGTTTGCTCCAACAGCGGCCATTGTACCTGATAAAAGCGCGAAAAGGACAATCTCCGGGGTCGGAATCGCCTGCAAACGCGATGCACCAAAATAGCCCACGCCCCACACCGGGGTCTGAGCTTTAACTAGCAAGTAATTGCCACCCGTCCTCAAAACCCCCACAACCGGGGTCTGACCTCTGATTAGTAATTATTTACCAGAAGAATACCTTACGACGGTACTTTTTTGCCCCGGACGGCATTTGCCCACTGGACGCGATACTCCAACACCCGATTTTTAGCCGGCAAACGTGTGGCAATCCCGCATACCGCGTTCGATTACGCAACTAATTGCTAATCAGAGGTCAGACCCTGGTGTGGAGTAATTGCATATATGTAAGCAGTTGCTAATTAAAACTCTGACCCCGGTTGTAGGAAGTGCCTTAGCCGCCGAGCTTTTCGGCGAGGATGGCGGAAACGCCGAGGAAGGCGGGATATTCAGCCGTGATCACGAACGTCGGCACTTGCGCCAGATAGTTGACGAAGCGCCCCTTCTGCTCGAAGCGGCTGCGGAAACACGAGCGCGCAAAGCGCTCGCCCAGCCGCGGCACGATCCCGCCGCCTATATAGATACCGCCCTGCGCCCCCAGCGTGACCGCAAGATTGCCCGCCACCGTCCCCAGCATGCCGCAGAAGACCTCGATGGCCTGGTCGCACAGCGCGCACTCTTTGGCCAGCGCGCGCCGCGAAATCTCGGGCGCACCGAGTTCCTGCGCCTCTTGCCCCGCATGGTGCGCCAGCGCCCGATAGATCAGCTCGATGCCGTCGCCGGACAGCAGCCGTTCGGCCGATACATGCTCGTACTGGCGCCACGCAAACTGCAAAATCGCCACTTCGGTCTCGTTGGCCGGCGAAAACGTCACGTGCCCGCCTTCGCTGAGCAAAGCCGTCCAGCTCTCGCCCGCCGGAATCAGCCCGGACACGCCCAGCCCGGTTCCAGCCCCGACCAGCCCCAGCGGAGTATGGGCGCGCGCCACGCCGCTGCCGACCTGCTGTTTCTGGCTATCGGCCAAGTGCGGCAAGGCACGCGCAAGCGCGGTGAAGTCGTTGACCACTTCCAGCGTCTCGAAGCCGCATTCGACCCGCAAGGCGGCAATCGAAAACTCCCAGTGATGGTTGGTCATGCGCACCAGGTCGCCCGTGATCGGATTGGCAATCGCCAGCGCCGCGTGACGCAAGCGCTCCACCCCGGCCGCGACCACCTTGGGCGAAGCCAGGTAAGCGCGCAAGGCATCGGCCAGGGTCGGGTAGTTGGCACACGGCAGCACGTCGATCAGGCCGACCTGCCCGGGCGCGCTTTCGAGCGCGAAGCGGGCGTTGGTGCCGCCGATGTCGGCCAGCAGGCGCGGCCCGTCAACATGAGGGGAAAGCGGGACAACAAGGTGAGGCGCGGTGGCGTGGTCGGTCATGGTGGCGATTATTCTATGGACTCGCCAAAGCTTAATGGATCACATGCCCACGGTGCAAGCATTCTTTGTAGTTTTAGTACATAGCGAGGGCAAATTCTTGCGTCAAGGCGAGTTTCTATAACGCCGGGCGTAGTATAGGTACGCGCGCAGACTGAAAAACGGGCTTGACGGGTTCAATCAGCCGGCCTTGACCGTGCGCTGGTCGGCTTCGCCAGCGTGATGGGCGTTCCAAGCGTCCAGTCCGCCATGCAGGGGACGGGCGCGGTGATAGCCGAGCGCGATGAGCTCCTTGGCGACCTGCGCCGCCGTCACATCGTTCGGGCAGCTGCAATAGACGATGATATGGCGCTCCTTGTCGAGCAGCGCCACGACGCTCTCGCGCGCCGACGCGTTATAGATCAGCGCGCCGGGCACGGCCTGTTCGAGCTGCTGGGCGGTGATGCTGCGCGCGTCGATGATGATCGGCTGCTGGCCGCCGTGGATCAGCTGGACCAGTTCGCTCATGCTGATGCGCTCGATCTGCATGCCCTGGCGAAAACGGCGCCGCTCGATATATTTGTACATGACGAACAGCCCCAGCAAGGTCAGCACCACCATCAATGCCGTGCCGCCCATGTTTTCGAGCATGACCAGCACCTTGTCGACGCTTTTGTGGAACAGGGCGCCGATGGCGATCCCGGTGCCGCTCCACAGCAAGCTGCCGGTCATGCTGAAGGCCAGAAAGCGCGGCGTGCTCACGCCGAGCGCGCCGGACATGGGCGAGGCGATGATGTTAAAGCCGGGAATGAACTTGGCGACCATCAGCGACTTCGGGCCGAAACGGTTGAAGCGGTCTTCGGTCTGGCTGACGCAGTAGTCGGGCGAGAGCGAAATCTTGCACAGCAGCCGCAGGATGCGCTTGCCGTAATAGCGGCCCGCATTGAACCAGATCAGGTCGCTGATCAGGCAGGCGCCGATGCTCACGGCCAGGCACACGCCCCAGCTGATCTCGCCGCCCACCGACAGCGCGCCGGCCACGATCAGGATCGGGAAAGCGGGAATCGGCATACCGATTTGTTCGACCAGCACGATGGCAAACACGATGAGCACACCGTAGAGCTGAAGCAATTCGATAAGATTGGGCATCCCGCTATCTTATCCCAAAACCCGTCGCTGCCTGTTGAAAGTATCGCCACGGTGCCGCCATGGAAGTGCCCCTTTGTGACCGCAAAATGCAGCGCCGTCATTCCCGCGAAGGCGGGAATCCAAGGCTGGCGCTACCTGGAATGGCCGCCAGCAAAGCCTGCGTGTACGGATGCTGCGGATTGCGGTACAGCTCATCCGAGTCGGCCATCTCGACCACGCTGCCGGCGCGCATTACCATCACCCGGTCGGCCATGTACTTCACCACCGACAGGTCGTGCGAAATGAAGATGTAGCTCATGCGGTATTCATCCTGCAAGTCCTGCAGCAGGTTGAGCACCTGCGCCTGCACCGACACGTCCAGCGCCGACACCGGTTCGTCGCACACCAGGATCTCGGGCCGCATGGTCAGGCAGCGCGCAATGGCGATGCGCTGGCGCTGCCCGCCCGAAAACTCGTGCGGATAACGCTGCATCGCCTGGGCCGGCAAACCGACCTTGTCCAGCAGTTGCAGCGCCATGGCGGCGCGTTCGCCGTCGTTGGCGCCAATGCGGTGGATGCGCATCGGTTCGAGCAGGATCTGCCCCACCGTGAAACGCGGATTGAGCGAGGCGTACGGGTTTTGAAACACGATCTGGATGCGCCGTTTAAAGGGCAGAAAATCGCGCGCCGGCATGCCGATCAGGTCCCTGCCGTCGAACATCGCTGTGCCGCCCGTGGCCTGGTGCAGCCGCAGCAAGGTCAGTCCGACCGTGGTCTTGCCCGACCCCGATTCGCCCACCACGCCCAGGGTCTTGCCGCGCGCCAGGGTGAACGAGACGTCGCTCACGGCGCGCAGTTCGCGCTTGCCGAACAATCCCTCGCGCGCGTAAAAACTTTTGCTCAGGTTGCGCACGACCAGCACTTCCTCGTCGCCGTCCGCATAGCCGCGCGCGCGCTGGGGGCCGGCCGGCTGTTCGCGCCCGTCCAGGTAATCGTCCAGCACCGGCAGGCGCAGCGGACGCTGGTCCAGGCGCGGGCGGCAGTGCAGCAAAGCACGGGTATAAGCGTCCGCCGGATGATCCAGCACCTGGCGCACCATGCCCTGCTCGCGCACTTGCCCGTGCCGCATCACGATCACATGGTCGGCAATCTCGCTCACCAGCGCCAGGTCGTGGGTAATGAACAGCACCGACATGGCGCGCTGCTTCTGCAGGCTGGCAATCAACGCCATGATCTGCTTCTGGATGGTGACGTCGAGCGCGGTGGTCGGCTCGTCGGCGATCAGCAGGGCCGGCTCGCAGGCGACTGCCATGGCGATCATCACGCGCTGCTGCTGGCCGCCGGACAGCTGGCCGGGATAGGCGTCAATCTTGCGCGCCGGGTCGGGCATGCCGACTTCGCCGAGCAGCGCCAGCGTGCGCACCCTGGCCTGCCTGGCGCTCATGCCCATGTGCTGGCGCAGCACTTCGCCGATCTGGTAGCCGACCGTCAGCACGGGATTAAGCGACGACATCGGCTCCTGGAAGATCATCGCGATGTGCCTGCCGCACAGGCGGCGCCGCTCGGCGCGCGGCAGCGCCAGCAACTCGACCCCGTCGAACACGATGCGCGAAGCCGGGTCGATGATGCTCGTCTCGGGCGCGAGCAAGCCCATCACCGCGAGCGAGCTGACCGACTTGCCGCTGCCGGACTCGCCCACCAGCGCCACGGTGGCATTGCGCGGCACCGAAAACGACACGCCGCGCACCGCCTCGACCGTGCTGTGCTTGTCGACGCGGAAGGCAATGCGCAAATTATCCACTTGTAGCAGCATGCGTGCCTTCTATTTGAGTTTCGGATCGAGCGCGTCGCGCAGCGCGTCGGTGAACAGCGAAAACGCCGTCACCAGCAGCGCCATGGCGCTCGCGGCGGCGGTCAGCTGCCACCATTTTCCGAGGATCAGTTCGTTCTGCGCTTCGTTCAGCATGCTGCCCCACGACACCACGCCGACCGGTACGCCGAAGCCGAGAAAACTCAGGATCACTTCGGCCTTGATGAAGCCGACCGCCAGGATCGACAACTGCACCAGCGCCACATGGCTGACGTTCGGAAAAATATGCGATGCCATCTTGCGCCAGTGCGAAGCGCCGATGGCGTCGGCCGCCAGCACGTACTCGCGCCCCTTGTGCTTCATGTATTCGGCGCGGATCAGGCGGTACGGCCCGGTCCAGCCGGTCAGCCCGAGAATGAGCACGATGGTCGCCACGCCTTTGTGCTGCAGCACGGCGGCCACCGCGAGGATCATCAGGATCGAGGGAATCGAGGTGAACACGCTGTAGAACCAGTTGAACAGGTCGTCGACCGCGCCGCCGAAGTAGCCGGACAAGGCCCCGAACAGCGTCCCCAGCGCGACCGCCAGCAACGCCGCCGCCAGCCCCACCACGATCGAGGTTTGGCCGCCCTTGATGGTTTTGAGCAGGACGTCGTGGCCCCACTTGTCGGCCCCGAACGGCAAGGTGGACAGGCGCGGCGGCGGGGGCGCGGTGATCGCGTCGCCCTGCGCGTTGATAATGGCGGCGATGTCGCCAGCGAGCGGATCGAACGCGTTCGGCGGCGGCGGCCCCGTGCGCACCACGCTGGCGCCCTCCCCGATCACCGCATCCGGGCCGATGAACGACGGCGGCGCGTAGGTCACCGCCACCTCCTCTTCCCAGCCGGCGGCGACCAGGCCGGTGCTCGACAGGGCCAGCAGCGCCAGGAACAGCGCCACCACCGCCAGCGACACCATGGCCACGCGGTCGGCGCGCAGGCGCCGCATGGCCAGGGTCCACAGGCCCGCCGGCGCGTTTGCCAGATCGCCGCTCATCATGCGAGCTGCACGCGCGGATCGACCGCCTTGTACAGCAGGTCGGCCAGCAGATTGAACACCATGGTGGCGGCGGCCACGTACACGGTAATGGCTTTAATCACCGGAAAATCGCTGCGCTCGACCGCCAGGATGACTTCGCGCCCGATGCCGGGAATGCCGAAAAACCGCTCCAGCAAAAACGCGCCGATCAGCAGCGCCGGCAGGTTGGCCATTACGTGCGTGATGATGGGAATGGCGGCGTTGCGCAGCACGTGCACCCACATGACGCGCCGTTCCGGCAAACCCTTGGCGCGCGCCGTGCGCACGTAATCCTGCTGCACTTCGTCGAGCACGAAACTGCGGTACAGGCGCAGGGTCGGCGCGATCGACACCGCCAGCCCGATCAGCACCGGCAGCGCCGCATAGCGCAGCAGATTCTCGCCCAGTCCGGTACCCCAGCCCTGCACCGGAAACAGCCCCAGCTTGTAAGCGAGCCCATACTGGAAGGCGATGATGTACACCAGAATACTGACCGACATGCCCACCGTGCAGGCCAGCATCACCGCGCGGTCGGTCAGCGAGCCGCGCACGAAGGCCACGGCCAGCGCCAGCGCGATGCCGGTCACCGTTTCGAGCACGGTCAGCGGGATCAGGATGGTGAGCGACGGCCCCAGTCGGCTGGCGATAATGCGCGAGACCGGTTCCCCGGTGCTCCAGGCATTGCCGAAGTCGAAGGTGACGATCTGCTTCACAAAAATCCACAGCTGCACGTGCATCGGCTGGTCGGTGCCGAGCTGGCGCCGGATGTTCTCGATCTCGGCGGCGTCCGACATCTTGCCGGCGAGCAGATACGCCGGATCGCCACCGATCCAGTTAAACAGTATGAATACCAGCAGCACGACGCCGGCCATGGTGGGCAGCATCTGCCACAGGCGGCGCAGGATGTAGGCAAGCATGTGGTGAAGCGGGTTCCTTCCTGGTCGGCGTGGCGGGGTCTGGCGCAGGCCATGACGATAGCGCATTTCCGCCCGGCGCGGTGACGCGGTGGCGCAGCGAGCGACGATGATAAGCGAACAATGCCGGTACAGTGTTGCCGAAAATAATCTTCGTTGACGGCAGACAACGCGCATAAATTCAAGTACAAATTTGTAGCGTCGGGAAACTGTTGTTTCGTTGCCAAACCGTGCCGAGTGCACATTGACAGTCCGACACTCAGGTGTTGAGATGTGGGCGCTTGGAAAATGTTCTCACCAACTATTTCCTAAGAAAACGAGAGACAGCATGCATTTTTCGCCCTTCCCAGCAAGCCTGTGCTGAAAAGGGGGCAAAAAGCGAAATATGCATGCAGATATAGAAGTTTTTAACATTGATACCCTCTGGAGTTACACATGTTTAGAAAAACCGTAATGGCGCACGCCGTCTCTGTGGCACTCGCTTCGGCAGCATTCACCATGGCAGCGCCTGCCATGGCGCAAGATCCGGCAGCCCCGATCCAACGGGTCGAAGTGACCGGTTCGAGCATCAAGCGTGCAAGCGCCGAAACCGCATCCCCAGTCCAGGTCATCACCGCGCAAGACATGGCCAAGTCCGGCAAGGGCACCGTCGCCGAATACCTCCAGACCCTGACCGCCGACGGCGCCGGCTCGCTGCCAACCGGCTTCGGCAACGGTTTTGCCGCCGGTTCGACCGCGATCTCGCTGCGCGGCCTCGGCGCGACCTCGACCCTGGTGCTGCTCAACGGGCGCCGCATGGCGCCGTTCGCGCGCGCCGACGATGGCCAGAAGAGCTTCACCGACCTGTCGACCATCCCGATGGAAGCGGTCGAGCGGATCGAAGTGCTGAAAGACGGCGCTTCCTCGACCTACGGCGCGGACGCGATCGCCGGCGTGGTGAACATCATCCTGCGCAAGGATTTCACGGGCCTGATCGCCAAGGGCACGATCGGCCAGTCCAAATACAAAGACGGCGAAATGGCCAAGGGCTCGCTGACCTGGGGCAAGGGCAACCTGGAAGCCGACGGCTACAACGTGCTGGTCAACGCCGAGTACTACACCAACAACGAACTGAAGAACAAAGACCGCGCCGACCGCGGCTGGATCGGCCACGGCGACCTGCGCCCGTACGGCTATGCGATGGATACCCAGTTCGCCTCCGGCTACCTGGCAGGCAGCAACAACACCGGCGCCAGCCCGACTGGCTCGATCCGCAACCCGGCCAACAACACCTACGTCTCGCTGCCAGGCTGCGCGGCCCTGTCGCAAACCACCAACCGTGATCCGCAAGGCGGCTGCCTGTGGCACCACGACCAGTTCCGCTCGATGCAGCCGCAGGTCGACGGCCTGAACCTGTACTCGCGCGTGAGCAAGAAAATCAACGACGACCTGCAGGTCTACGGCGAAGTGGGTTACTCGAAGCGCGATACCTCGTTCACCCTGATTCCCGGCGAAATCACCCGCACCTATGCCGGCCCGCCATCGGCCGCTAATCCGACGGGCGTGACCAACTGGGGTTCGGGCGCCGGCACCACCATGCAGCTGGCCGCCAACCACCCGCAAAACCCGTACGGCGTGCCGGTTCGCGTGCGCTATTCGGCCTTCGACGTGGGCCCGAGCGAGCGTTCGGTCAACAATGAATTCAACCGCCTGGTGATCGGCGCCAAGGGCGCGGCCATGGGCTGGGATTTCGACACCGCCTACGTGCATTCGGAATCGAAACTCGACCTCTTGTACAGCAATATGCTGAACCTGCGCGTGGTGCAGGCAGCGCTCGGTAATTCGGCCAGCCCGTACTTCCCGTACTACATCGGCGAGCAGGCCGGCAAGAACCCGGCCTCGCTGTACCAGGCCATGGTGCGCACCGCCACCTCGCATTCGACCACCAAGCTCGACGTCATCGACTTCAAGGCTTCGCGCGAGCTGTTCGCGCTGCCGGGCGGCGCCATGGGCCTGGCCGTGGGCGCCGAACACCGCCGCGAAAAACTCGACAACCCATCGTTGTCGGGCACCGAAGACGGCAGCATCAACTCGTCCTACGTGGCGGCCAAGGGCGAAGAGAAAATCTCGGCCGTGTTCGTCGAAATCGCGGCACCCGTGCTCAAATCGGTGGAACTGTCGGCCGCGCTGCGTTACGACAAGTACACCAACTTCTCCTCGACCACGCCGAAACTGGGCGCCAAGTGGACCCCGATCAAGACCTTCGCCCTGCGCGGCACCTACTCGGAAGGCTTCCGTGCGCCGGGCGCGGCCGAAGCGAGCGCCGCGTCGCGTTCGACCGGCACCGCCACCACGCGCGATCCGGTGCGTTGCCCGGGCGGCACCCCGGCAGCCGGCGGCGGCAGCGCCACCGACTGCGCGATCTCGCTGGCCGCGGTCAAGGTCGGCAACCCGAACCTGAAGCCGGAAACCTCGAAAGGCATGACGCTCGGCATGGTCTGGGATCCGCTGAACGACACCAGCCTGTCGGTCGACCTGTGGAAGATCAAGCGCAGCGACGAAATCAATCCGCTGCCGTACAACGAAGCGGCAGCCCTGCCGACCGCGGTACGCGCCGATAACAACCTGGTCGTCGGCGGCGTGGCCATTCCGAACACCGGCACGATTTTGATTTCGAATGCGCCGTACCGCAATTCGAGCTTCACCGAAATCAAGGGCGTCGACTTCGACATCAAGCAGAAGTTCCGCCTTGGCGACTTCGGCCGCGCCAACCTGGGCCTGACCTGGACCTACATCGATTCGTGGATCCGGGCCGAGTCGGCTACCGTCAAGTACCAGTACGCCGGCACCCACGGCAACTGCGACACCTCCAACTGCGCCGGTACGCCCAAGCAGAAGGTCAGCTTCGTGGCAGGCTGGGACTGGAACGACCTGAACCTGACCCTGACCACCAACTACCGTTCGAAGATGAAGAACGTGCAGTTCGAAGGCGACATCTGCGCCTCGAAGTTCGCCAACGGCACCCCAGCGCCGAACGCGGAATGCACGCTGGCCTCGTTCACCGCGACCGACCTGTCGGTACGCTACAACCTGTCGAAGAACTTCCAGCTGTTCGGTTCGATCAACAATGTGTTCGACAAGGTCGCACCGCTCGATCCATTGACCTACGGCGGCATGAGCTACAACCCGATGGACGCGTCCGGCGCCATCGGCCGCTACTTCAAGGCTGGCGCACGCTACCAGTTCTAGCCTGAAGTAGAAGTACGGGCATGACCGGAGGGCGGTGCGCAGGCACCGCCCTTTTTTTCCAGACCATCACGACGCACCCCCATGAATGTCACTCTGAGCGAAGTCAGCTGGCTGCTGACGGACGACTGCGCCTGGTTCCATGGCTGGGTCGGCCTGTCCAGCGGCAATATCCAGATCGATGAGGTGCCGTACGGCGACTATATCGCCGCCTGGTATCCGAATCTGGAGAAAGACCTGCAGATGCTGGTAAGCGTGCGCGACCGAACCAGCGGCCGCCCCACGCTGAGCGTGGCGCTGACTTGCCCGGTGGGGCATCCCGGGCAGCTGGCGCCGGTGCCCGCCGAGGGCGTTCCCTGGGAAGGCGACGGCGTGCTGTGGACGCAAGCGCTCGACCCTGCCGAGATCGCCAGCTATGGCCAGGGTCTTGTTGCCGTGCAGCTCGGCATGCATATCCTGCGCCTCGATTCCGCCTTGCGCAAATACATACATCAACCGGCATTGGTCATTTCTTCGGAAGACCTCCAGGAAACCTTGTGAACATACTTGCTGACTGGAAGCTTACTTTGTAAATCAAGCTAAACAATTTAGCCATTTTCGTTGTATTTCGATCAAACCCAATATTGCACGATTGACACCCGCAGTCCCTGATGATTCTATAGTCCCCTCTCACTTTTGGATGGAGTTGAACAGCATGATGAAGCCAACCGTATTATCCCTGTCGTTGGGCGCGATGTTTGCAGCCGGCGGCGGTTTTGCAGGCGCGGCGTTCGCACAGGACGGCCAGCCAATGCAGCGCGTCGAGATCACCGGATCGTCGATCAAGCGCATGCAGAGCGAAACGGCCACGCCGCTGTCGATCATCAAGGCCGACGAGTTCATCAAGCAGGGATTGACCACGGCCCAGGAAGCGCTGTCGCGCATTCCATCGAACCAGAGCACCATGGGTAGCGGCAACGTCGTTGGCGGCAACAGCAGCGGCCTGCCGACCGGCGGCCAGGCCAGCGCCGACCTGCGCGGCCTGGGCGGCGACAAGACCCTGGTGCTGCTCAACGGCCGGCGCCTCGCCAACCACCCGTACGACAGCTCCAGCGTCGACCTGAACATGATTCCCCTGTCCGCCCTCGACCGCGTCGAAGTGCTGCGCGACGGCGCCTCGGCTATCTACGGCACCGACGCCATCGGCGGCGTGATCAACTTCATCACCAAGCGCTCGGTCACCACCACCACCATCACCGGCGAACTGGTGCGCCCACGCAAGGCGGGCGGCGACGAAGAGCGCGTCAACCTGTCCTCCGGCTTCGGCAACCTCGACAAGGACGGCTTCAACGTGTTCGGCGTCGTCGACTGGCACAAGCAGGAATCGATCAGTTCGCAGCAGCGCGAATTTTCCAAAACCGGCATCGTCCCGAGCCGCGGCCTGAACCTCACTTCCGGCACCACCTTCCCCGGCAACTACTACGACGCCGGCGCCGACAAGTCCGGCAATCCGGGCTGGGCCACGGGTTGCAACCCGCCCTTCTCGGTACCGAACGCGGCCGGCATCTGCCGCCAGGATTACACGCGCCAGATCGACAGCATGCCCGACCAGGAACAAGTGGCCCTGTTCGCGCGCGGCAGCATGAAGCTGGGCGCCGACCACCTGGCCAGCCTGGAATTTTTGCATTCGCAAAACGACGTGACCTCGCGCACCGCGCCGCCGCCGCAGACCGGCCTGATCCTGCCGAATACCAGCAAGTACTATCCGAAGACCGGCGTGTCCGGCCAGCCGCTGTCGGTCAACTGGCGTCCGACCGAAGCGGGCCAGCGCACCATCGATTCCCAAGGCAAGGCCGACCGCGTGGTGTTCGGCATGGAAGGCTTGCTGGCGGGCTGGGATTACAAGGGCGGCCTGGCGCACTCGATCTCCAAGTCGAGCGAAGACTTCGTGGGCGGCTACGTGGCCGACGCCTCGTTCGCGGCCGGCGTGGCCAATGGCATCCTGAACCCGTTCGCGCTGCAGGACGCGGCCGGCAAGGCCTACCTGGACACGACCGCCCTGCGCGGACGCGTGCAGAGCGCCGAAGTGAAGAACACCGCCTTCGACTTCAAGGCCAGCCGCGACCTGATGGCCATGGGCGGCGGCCAGATGGCGGTGGCGGTGGGCACCGAGATCCGGCGCGAAACGGCCGAGTTCAACGTCAACCGCGCGATCGCTTCGCAGGCGTCGAGCTCGGGTTTGTCCGGTTCGCTGTCGAAAACCGGTTCGCGCAACATCCAGGCCGTGTTCACCGAGCTGAACCTGCCGTTCACCAAGGAACTGGAAGTGCAGCTGGCGGCACGTTACGACCGCTATAGCGACGTCGGCAACACCACCAATCCGAAAATCGGCCTGCGCTACCAGCCGACCCCGCAACTGCTGGTGCGCGGTTCGGCCAGCACCGGTTTCCGCGCCCCGACCCTGTTCGAAAAGAACGGTCCACCGTCGCGCAACGATACCAACGACAGCTACAACGATCCGATCCTGTGCCCGGGCGGCAAGCCGCAGCCAGGTTCGAATCCGCTGCGCGATTGCGACCTGCAACAGTACAAGCTGCAAGGTGGCAATCTGAACCTGAAGCCGGAAAAATCGAAGTCGTTCTCCTTCGGCGCCGTGGTCGAGCCGATCCCGAGCGTGACGATCGCCGCCGACTACTGGAACATCCAGTTGAAGGACAAGATCGCCGCCCTGCCGGAGCAAACCATCTACGGCAACTACGAGAAGTACAAGGCGCTGTTCCTGCGTAATCCGGACGGCTCGCCGAATGCGATCGAAGACTTCCTCAACAACCTGGGCGAAGTCAAGACCGACGGCGTCGACCTGAGCGCCACCTTGCGCCTGCCGCGCACCAGCTATGGCAACTTCACCGTGACGATGGACGGCACGTACGTGCACAAGTACGACTACCAGAACGAGCGCAATGGCGAGTTCATCCACAACGTGGGCCGTTACGCCGACATGGCGCCGGTGTTCCGCTGGCAGCACACGGCCGCGCTGAACTGGAGCAACGGCCCGTGGGGCGTGAACCTGTCGCAATCGTTCAAGTCCTCGTACCAGGACCAGAACCAGGTGGCCGACGAGTTCAAGCACAAGGTCGAGGCCTACAGCCTGCTGAACCTGTCGGGCAGCTACAGCGGCATCAAGGGCCTGACCCTGACCGCCGGCCTGAAAAACCTGCTCGACGAGCAGCCGCCGTTCTCGAACCAGGGCACCTTGTTCCAGAAGGGCTACGATCCGCGCTTCAGCGATCCGATCGGCCGCGCGGTGTACATGCGCGCCAGCTACGCGTTTTAAGCGAACCGGCTGACAAAAAAACCCGCCCGACTTGCGTCGGGCGGGTTTTTTCTTTGGGGAGTATGAAACGCCCCGAACGGCGGCGCTTAGCGCAGCAGCCGCTGGCTGTCCGCGTGCTTTGTTCGCGGGGCCGCAGCCCCAGCCGGAACTGAATGCGTTTCGAGCGCGCCGAGCTTGAACGCTTGCGCCACTTCGGCCAGCGCGGCGGCGTCCTGCTGCATCGACTGGGCCGCCGCCGCGGCTTGCTCGACCAACGCGGCATTTTGCTGGGTCACGTGGTCCATCTCGATGATGGCTTCGTTGATCTGCTCGATCCCGATGGTCTGCTCCTGGCTGGCCGAGACGATCTCCTTCATGATGTCGGTCACTTTCTGGACGCTGGCGACGACGTCGTTCATGGTGGTGCCGGCCTGGTCGACCAGCTTGGTGCCGGCTTCGACCATGTCGACCGAATCTTCGATCAGGGACTTGATTTCCTTCGCCGCCGCCGCCGAACGTTGCGCCAGGTTGCGTACTTCGGATGCCACCACGGCAAATCCCCGCCCCTGCTCCCCGGCGCGCGCCGCTTCGACCGCCGCGTTCAGGGCCAGGATGTTGGTCTGGAACGCAATGCCGTCGATGACGCTGATGATGTCGACGATCCGGCGCGACGAGGTGTTGATCGCACGCATGGTCGAGACCACCTCCGACACCACCGTGCCGCCTTTTCCCGCCACGTCCGAGGCGCTTAACGCGAGCTGGTTGGCCTGGCGCGCGTTGTCGGCGTTTTGCCTGACCGTGTCCGTCAATTCCTTGATCGAGGTGGTGGTCTCTTCGATCGAGCTGGCTTGCTGTTCGGTGCGCCCGGACAAGTCCATATTGCCCTGGGCGATTTCGATCGAGGCGCTGACGATCCGGTCCGAGCCCTCGCGCACCTTGCTGATCGTCCTTCCCAGGCTGGCGTCCATATCGCGCAAGGCCGCCAGCAACTGGCCGGTTTCGTCGGTGGAGGTCACTTCGATGCGTTCGCTCAGGTCGCCCGTCGCAACGCGATTGGCCACTTCGACCGCGCGCCGCAAGGGCTTCCTGATGGAACCGATCACGATGTGCGACAGGAAAGCGCCCAGCAGCAGGCCGATGCCCAGGGTCGCCAGCATGACGGTGCGCGTGGTGGCGCTCGATGTTTCGGTGGCCGCGAACGCGGCCTGGGCTTCGCCTTTTTGCTGCACCATGCGGGCCAGCAGGGCTGCCCGGGCCAGCTCGAATTTCTTGGCCGAGTCGACCTTGAGCTGGGTGCTGGCAGCCTCGTAGTCGCCGCTCTTGGCCAGGGTGATGACCTTGTCGCCGGCGGCGGCGTACTCGCCCCACGCGGTTTCGAAGACGCCGGCCTGGGCTTTCGCATCGCCCGACTGCAAGGAGCGCTTGTAGCTGTCCAGGCTTTTGTTCAGCTTGGCATTGACGACGGCGACCTCGCGGTAGGAGGTTTCGGCCGCTTCCGAATTTTCCGCTCCCATGCCGCCCATCACCAGGGTGCGTGAGCGATACATATCGCCCAGCATTTCCCCCAGGCTGACCAGGGGCACGGTGCTGTCTTCGTAAATCGTGCGCATGCTCCCGCTACTGGCGGACAAGCCGCGCAACGCCACCAGGCCCACCACCGCCAGCGCGGTGAGCAGGGTGCCGGTCAGTATCATCAGGCGGGTACTGATATTCACGTTATATAGCATGGGCGGCTCGCACAGGTTGTGGGGATTACTTCACTTTGAGGTAGTCGGCCAGCTTCTTGGCCAGGCCAGTCGGCGCGCCGACGGTCACCAGCCCGAGCGGACGCGACATGGCAGGCGCGCCGATGGTCTTGCTGTCGCCCGCGCCGGCCTTGACGTGCACGTCGGCCGCCGGCCCGAAGCCGCCCGGGGTACGCGAGACCCAGGTGATCACTTCGCGCGGCGACTGCGCTTCCAGGGTGCCGGCGGCGTAGTCGGCGCCGTCCATGATGGTTTTCTGGAACACCAGGCTCGGGATCATGCCGGCCTTGGTCACGACGATCTTGACCGGCAGGTCGGCGCCGCCGACTTCTTTCCAGTTTGTGATCTTGCCCGTTGCCATATCCTTGAGCTGGGCCTTGGTCAGCGAGGCCACGCCGTTCGATTTGTGGACGATAACGACCAGCTCATCTTTTCCGATTTGCGTGAACACCAGGTTGTCCGGAATCTTGATGTCCTTGCCGGCCGCTTTCGCCGCTTTTTTGCCGGCCTCGATCGAGTCGGCCAGGGTGTCGCCTACCGCCGCCACGCTGACCTTGCCTTCGGCCAATGCAACCATGCCATTGCCGGTGCCCACGCCGTTGACCTTGAGCTCGACGCCGGTGGCCTTGAGGATCTCGGCAGCGCGCGGTTCGAGCACATCTTTTTGCGGGGTGGTGCCGCCGGAAATTTCCAGCAGCTGGGCGCTGGCGCCGCCGGCCAGGCTGGCGAGCAGGAGGGAGAGCAGTGCGAGGGCGGGGGTTTTCATTGTCGTGTCCTTTTATTGAGGTCAATCACGTGAATGGCACGGCACCTTGGAATAGTTTCCATGCCCCAACTCAAAGACCAGTGTACGGACACTTCCTGCAACACACAAGAAAATGCAGGCTGCATGGTTGCGAAATGCATCGCGCTGTTGGAAACGTGCAAAGGCGCGTTCCTGCGGGTGGAGCGGGAGTAAAGCGAGCTCATGCGCAACTGTTGACGTGCTCACCATCGCCATTGTGCCGGCTGTGCAAAGGCATGTACCCAAAGAAAAAACCCCGCCGGACAAGTTGTCCGGCGGGGTTTTTTACGTCATACAAGTTTCTTACTGAAGTACGCGATGGCTGTCTGTCAACCGCCGCGCACCCCGGCAATTACAGGAACTTGTAGTTCAGACGTGCGTAGAACGTGCGGCCCAGCGGGTTGGTGAACGAGGCGTCGTAACCGACCTGGAAGTTCGCGCCGTTACGCGACGATGGTGGATCTTCGTCGGCGATGTTCTTGATACCGAAGGTCATGCTCACGTTTTTCATCGGTTTCCAGCCCAGGGTGGCATCGAAGGTCGAGTAATCGCCGACTTTGCGCAGCTCTGGGTAGGTAGGACCGATCAGCGATGGATCGGTGTAGTCCCAGTAACCTTTGGTGTAATTGTGGGTCAGCGAACCGTTCCATTGGCCGATGCCGTAGGTCAGGCCCAAGGTGTGGCGGAAACGCGGGGTCGGGCCGAAATCTTTGAAGTTGCCGAGGTCGCTGACGTCCTTCTCGCCTTCGTACTGGTAGCCGTGCTTGCTGTAATAGGTCGAATCGAAGTTCGCGCCTACGGTGCCCATGTCGCCCAGCTTCTGGCGATAGTTCAAGTTCAGGTCGACACCAGCGGCGTAGAACTTGCCGGTGTTCACGCGTGGCAGGGCCACGTACGCGAGCGGGAAGTCCTTGTTGGTGCTGCCGCGGTAAGGATTGGCCTTCGAACCCGGGGCTTTCGGGTTGCCCAGCGCCACTTCCTTGTCTTCGACCACCGGATCGTAGCGGTAGAACTGGTTGATGTTGGCAACCGGATCGCCGAACACGGTGTTTTCCGACATCGCGTTGATCGACTTGTCGATCTTCACGTTCCAGTAATCGATCGAGCCGCTGATGGTCGAGGTCGGCTGAAATACCAGGCCGAGCGTGTATTGCTTCGATTTCTCCGGCTTCAGGTCCGGATTGCCGCTGTTCTGCGTATCGAGCTGGACCGAGCACTCATCCTGGCGTTCGCCAACGGTGTTATTGATTGGCACGCCATTCGGGCAGCGGATCGGATCGTTGAAGTTCGACGAGGTGTTGTTCAGCGCCTTCGGATTGAGGTTGTCGACCAGGGTCGGTGCGCGGAAGCCGCGCGCCACCGAACCGCGCGCCATGATCATGGTGCTAGGACGATAGGTGAAGCCGAGTTTCGGGCTCAGGTTGTCGAACTCGGTGCCGAAACCGTTCTTGTATTTGTCGTAACGCGCGGCGGCGGTCAGTTCCAGGTCCTTGACGACTGGAACAACGACTTCCGAGAACAGGCCGAACACCTTACGGTCGCCGCTCACGCCAGGGATTTCGCCGGCGCCGCCGACTTCGTCACCCGAGGCCAGCACCGGCGAGGACACCTGGGTCAGCTTTTCGGTACGGTACGAGGTACCGACCGAGAAGCCCACCGCACCGGCCGGCAGGTTGAAGATTTCCTTGGACATGCGGAAATCGAACTCTTTCGAGGTCGACACGCCGCCGTTTTCGAAGCCGCTCAGTTGCGAACCGAGCAAGGCGGCCAGGCTGGCCGCGTCTTGCGTACCGAACACGTTGATTTCGCCGGAATCGACCAGCGGTTTCAGTTTGGCGTAGCTGAACTTGCCCGGGCCAAAGCTGATTTCAACTTCGTTCTTGCCGTAGGAGAGTGCAGTCTCGTAATCCCAGCCGATCATATTGCCCTTGGCGCCGACCACGACACGGGTGTTCTCGGTCTTGGTCAGGTCGTTGCGGCCGCCGCCGGCGACAGTGCGCCAGGTACCGCTCAAAGGACCGGTCGGGGTGACGTCCATATCGGCCGCAAGGGTGCTTTCCGCCGTCGTGACGGTGCCGTTAGGCATTTTGTAGCCAGCCGGCAGGACCAGGCCCTTCGGCAGCTTGATGGTCTTCGGATAGAAGCGGCCATTGGCCGGATACGTCATCGGCTTGGTGTACGGCGCCGGCGACGAGGCGGCGATCATCTTGTCCTTGGTGTAGGCCGCTTCGGCGAACAGCTCCAGGCCCTCGTTGACCTTGAACACAGCGCGCGTGACGAGGTTGTCGTGCTTGGCTTCAGGAACCAGGTCGATGTACTTGACGTAGTCGGTGCCGCAGCCTTTTTCGCTGTTGACCACGAGGCTGAATTCATCGTTCTTGCAACCGTTGTAGCGGTACGGGTTCACGCCCACGTATTTATTGCCGAGCGAATCGGTGAAGTTCAGGTTGGGCACGCCGTTACGCGGCGACGACTTGTTGATGCCCAGGTCGGGGCGCACGGACGTGGTCGAGAAACTGCGGTCGGACGCGCGCAGCTTGTCGTTTTCTTCGTGGTTGGCGCTGAACAGCACGTTGAAGCGGTCGGTCGCGATATCGCCGAAGCCGCCGGTCAGGTTAAAGCTCTTGGTGTTGCCGCCGCCCTGGTCGACGTGGGTCTTGTAGGCCGATACTTCCATCCCTTTGTAGTCTTTTTTGAGGATGAAGTTGATCACGCCGGCCACCGCATCGGCGCCGTACACGGCCGAGGCGCCATCGCGCAGCACTTCGATGCGTTCGATGGCCGACAGCGGGATCGAGTTCAAGTCGACCGGGTTGTTGCCGACTGCATAGTTGGCCACGCGGCGGCCATTCAGCAGCACCAGCGTGTAGCGCGCGCCCAGGGCGCGCAGGTTGGCGGTCGACGGCACGCCCGAGGCGCCGACGTTGTTGGCGGCGACACCGCCACCGAAGTTACCCGGAATCAGGTTGACGAGATCCTGGGCCGACGTGGCACCCGTGCGCTCGATGTCTTCGCGGCGAAGAATGGTGACAGGCAGCGCGGTTTCAGCGGCAACGCGTTTGATCGACGAGCCGGTGATTTCGACGCGTTGCATCGAATTGTCCTGGGAAGCGGTCTGGGCAACGGCTGGCAATGCCGCAAGGCCGAGGCCGACTGCGATACCGCCCGAAAAGACCAGGCGCAACGAACGCGATAAAACTGTTTCTGTCATCATTTTGTGAAATCCCTTGATTTTATAAAATATTAGTATTAACACCATCTCTTTTGGAGGGTGCATCAATTTAAGTAGCGAACCTCGCGGTGGCACGGTCCGGATCGCGGAGTCGTCCCGATGCAAGGTACAACCAGCCGAGTTCTTGGTAACGCTGTCTCCGTCGGCTGAAACTTCTTCACTGCGCTTAAAGCGACTTTTCCCACTGGCGCCGCACTTCTGTGCTTTTTTGCCAATCAAGCCCAAGATAGAAACATATGGGAATAATTGATGTCAACGGTAAACACACAATATGTATATAAACAACAGCCGTGGTCGTTTGCAGCCGGTTGCACGGTAGTTTCTTGCGTGTGAAACAGGAATTTGTGATTGAATAAAGGTAATTAATTGCAGGGGTTGGCAATGCGCAGCCGTGCCCGCTGCAAAAACGGGTGCGTCGAAGCGCGCCATGCTGTGCATGAAGGCGTTGAGATTGGCGCCGGTCGCGGCGTGGGAATGCGGGTGGGAATGCGGGTGGGAATGTAACTCAGGCAGTGGCGCCTGGCGGCGCCCCCGTATCGAGGTGCGGCGGGGGTGCTGGCGCAACCCCGCGCATCACTCAGTGGTGCATATCGCGCTCGTGCGGGCCTCAGGCGGGCGCGCGCTGGCGGCGCTGGCGCACCGCCTCGGCCAGGCCTTCGAGCACGGCCACGCTGCTGTCCCAATCGATGCAGCCGTCGGTGATCGACTGGCCATAGACCAGTTCCTTGCCGGGCACCAGGTCCTGGCGCCCGCCCACCAGGTGCGACTCCACCATCACGCCGACGATGCGGCTGTCGCCCCCGGCCACCTGGGCCGCGATGTCGGCGCACACGGGCACCTGGTTTTCCGGCTTCTTGGAACTGTTGGCATGCGACGCGTCGATCATCAGGCGCGCGGCCAGGCCTTGCGCTGCAATCTGCTGGCAGGCCAGTTCCACGCTGGCGGCGTCGTAGTTCGGGGTCTTGCCGCCGCGCAGGATGATGTGGCAATCCTCATTGCCGTTGGTCGAGACGATCGCCGAATGCCCGCCCTTGGTCACCGACAAGAAGTGGTGCGGCTGCGAGGCCGCCTTGATCGCTTCCACCGCGATCTTGATATTGCCGTCGGTCCCATTCTTGAAGCCCACCGGACACGACAGCCCGGACGCCAGTTCGCGGTGCACCTGCGACTCGGTGGTGCGCGCGCCGATCGCGCCCCAACTGATCAGGTCGGCGATGTACTGCGGACTGATCACGTCGAGGTATTCGGTTCCGGCCGGCAAACCGAGCTCGTTGATGTCGCGCAGCAGCTCGCGCGCCATGCGCAGCCCGTCGTTGATGCGAAAACTGTTGTCCATGTACGGATCGTTGATCAAGCCCTTCCAGCCGACCGTGGTGCGCGGCTTTTCGAAGTACACGCGCATGACGATTTCCAGCTCGTCCTTGAAGCGCACGCGCTCGCCGATCAGGCGGCGCGCATATTCCATGGCGGCCTTGGTGTCGTGGATCGAGCACGGCCCGATCACCACCATCAGGCGGTCGTCCTGCCCATGCAGGATGCGGTGCAGCGCCACGCGCGAGCTTGCCGCGGTCTGCTCGGCGCGCTCGCCGCAGGCAAACTCGCGGATCAGATGGGAAGGCGGCGTCAGTTCCTTCATTTCGCGGATGCGTAGATCGTCGGTGCGTGGCATGGTGTTCTCCGTGGCTAGGTGTTTCAAACTGGACTCAAAATGGTCGGGCTAAAAAAAAAACCGCCATGGCTGGCGGTTTCTCTGGATGTTGCTGGATCTCGTTGTTACGTGAACCTGCCGCTACTCCACCGCCTTTGGGTTGGAATTGCTAAAGTAAAAGTAGCAGGTAAAGAAAACGACGTTGTGCATGGCAAGATCCGAAAGTGATGCAACGACTATAACAACAATTCCTGCAATTTGGCAAGCTGTTTTCGGCGCACCCGCCAAGACCGCAGACGGTCCGCAGTTGTGCGTTTCCCACAATCGGCATGCCGATGCCCGTCACGTTTGATCCAGATCAGTTGCGCGAACGGCCACGGTGCAAAACTCAGTCACCAAGCCCCCTGCCGGTCTTTGCGCTGCATCAAACACCGGGTCAGTTTCCGTGCAGATAACTTGACCTGAATCACGCTGTCGCTACAGCGGACTCAGCAGTGGCATTCCTTCGCCTTCCGGCTTGCCGGCGGGCGGGCTATCCGAATTAGCTGGAACAACTGGAGCATGACATGATTGAAAACGTTTTATCCCTCGCCATCCGTCGCCTGTGCGCAGGTGGCGCCGCCCTTGGCGCAACCCTGCTGGCGCTGCCTGCGCAAGCCCAGACCGACAGCACCCAGCCCATGCAGCGGGTGGAAGTGACCGGCACCTCGATCAAACGCCTGGCCGCCCAGTCCTCGCTGCCGGTGACCTCGATCCGGGCCGAGGATTTCGCCAAGCAGGGCCTGGCCACGGCCCAGGAAGTGCTGGCCACGATCCCGATGAACCAGTCGGTCCAGGGGTCGACCCAGGCGGTCGGCTCGGGCACCGGGGGACGCTCGACCGCCAACCTGCGCGGCCTGGGCGGCGACAAGACGCTGGTGCTGCTCAACGGCCGGCGCCTGGCCAACCACCCCTTCTTCGCCGACGCGGTCGACCTGAACATCATCCCGCTGGCGGCGCTCGACCGGGTCGAAGTGCTGCGCGACGGCGCCTCGGCCATTTATGGCAGCGACGCCATCGGCGGCGTGATCAACTTCATCACCAAGCGTTCGTTCAAAGGCATGCAGGCGACCGTCGAAGGATACGAGCCGGTCGGCTCGGGCGGCGGCGACGAACAGCGCCTGAACGTCATCGGCGGCTGGGGCGACCTGAACGAAGACGGCTACAACCTGCTCGGCATCATCGACCTGCACCGCCAGTCGGCGCTGCAGGCAACCGACCGCGACTTCGCGCGTACCGGGGTGCGGCCCGAACTGGGCCTGAACCGCACCAGCGGCACGACGTTCCCCGCCAACTTCTTCGCCGGCCCGGCCGTTCCAGGCGGGGCCAGCATCTCGGCCAATCCCAGCTTCGCCACCGGCTGCCAGCCGCCCTACTCGATTCCCAATCCCAGCGGCGGGCGCACCTGCCGTTTCGACTCCACCCAGTTCATCGACCTGATTCCCGAGACCAGGCAGGAAACCTTCCTCGGCCGCTTCTCCAAGAAAATGGGCCAGGACCACACCGCCAGCCTCGAATACCTGCACAGCCGCAGCACCAACGAAGCGCGGGTGGCGCCACCGCCGCTGGCCAACATCGGCCTGACCATGACCGCGGCCAGTCCCTACTATCCGGGACGCGGCATCACCCCCGCCGTGGCCGGCCTGGCGGGGCAGGATCTCGACGTCAGCTGGCGCCCGCTGGTGACCGGCAAGCGCGAAACGTTCGACGTCAGCCTCACCGACCGTTTTTTGGCCAGCATGGAAGGCACCGTCGGGGGATGGGACTACAGCGCCGGCCTGAGCTACTCGGAAGGACGCGCGCGCAGCGCCTTTTCCGCCGGTTACGTGGTCGACCAGCGCATCATCGAGGGCGTCGGCTCCGGGCTGCTCAATCCCTTCGGCGAACAAACCCCGGCCGGGAACGACTATCTGCAAAACTCCTTGCTCAAGGGCGAATTCCTGCGCGCCCGCATCGAAACCGCCGCGCTCGACGTCAAGGCCAGCCGCGAGCTGCTGACCCTGCCCGCCGGCCCGCTCGGCTTCGCCATCGGCGGCGAGTTCCGGCGCGACGAAGCGATTTACCGGGTCAACCGCGCGCTGGCCAGCCAGGCATCGAGTTCCGGTTACGCCGATGCGCAGGACCAGCAGGGCAGCCGCAACCTCGGCGCGGTCTTCACCGAGTTCAATATTCCTGTGATCAAAAACCTCGAAGTCAACCTGGCAGGGCGCTACGACGACTACACCGATTCCGGCCACAGCTTCAATCCCAAGGTGGCGCTGCGCTGGCAGCCCACGCCGCAGGTGCTGGTGCGCGGCTCGTTCAACAAGGGTTTCCGCGCGCCTACGCTGTACGACCTGCACGGGCCGATGACAACCACCAACACCGGGAACTCCTGGGACGATCCGGTGCTCTGTCCGAACGGGGTGCCGGCTCCCGGCGCCAACGAGTCCATCTCGTGCAACCAGCAGCAAAATATCCGCGGCGGCGGCAATGAGCAGGTCAGGCCGGAGCGCTCGAAAACCTACAGCGCCGGCATCGTGCTCGAACCGACCAAGGACATCACATTGTCGGCCGACTACTTCGATATCCGGCTGAAAGACCAGATCAGTTCGCTGTCGGAGGAACAGATCTTCGGCAATTACCAGCAATACCAGAACCTGTTCATCTACAACCCGGCGCGCACGCGGCTGGAGTACGTGCTGGCGATGACCACCAACCTGGGCGAACTGCGCACGCGCGGGGTCGACCTGGGGCTGCTGTGGCGCATGCCGCGTAATCCCTGGGGCAATCTGTCTCTGGCGATCGATGGCACGTATGTCGACCGCTACGCGTATCAGAACGAGCGTAACGGCCCGTTCATCGAAAACGTAGGGCGCTATGCCGACAATGGGCCGGTATTTCGCTGGCGCCACAACGCCAGCCTGACCTGGGCGCAGGGGCCGATGAGCATGACCTTGTCGAACCGCTACACGACCGGCTACGGCGACCAGCCCAACGACGAGGGCATCGTACCGCGCCGGGTGGAGCATTACTCGACCTGGGCCTTGGCCGGCACGTATACGGGCAACAAGAAGGTGTCGGTGACGGCGGGCGTGAAGAACCTGTTCGACGAAGATCCGCCAGTCACGACGCAGGGAACCACCTTCCAGCAGGGCTACGATCCGCGCTTCACGGACCCGCTGGGACGTACCTTCTACGTACGGGCCACGTACAATTTCTGACGCTGGAACGGCGCGCACCGACAGCATGAAAATGTCGTGGCGCGCGGCGGCCGCAAGCATGCTGCCGGCGGCACCAACGACAAGGGCGCACCGTGGTGCGCCCTGGGGCCAACGTGTCGCCGCAACGGCGCGTGATGCTGGCAACCGCTGGCAGCGAGCCGTACGGCCCCGCTGCCTGCTTGCACGCTTACGCGGTACCGCCCACGATCACGTCTTCGATGCGCAAGGTCGGCTGGCCCACGCCCACCGGCACGCTCTGGCCTTCCTTGCCGCACACGCCCACGCCCGAATCGAGGCGCATGTCGTTGCCGATCATCGATACACGGTTGAGCACGTCAGGACCGTTGCCGATCAGGGTTGCGCCCTTGACCGGATAGGTCACCTTGCCGTTTTCGATCATGTACGCTTCGCTGGCCGAGAACACGAACTTGCCGTTCGTAATATCGACCTGGCCGCCGCCGAAATTGACCGCATACAAGCCGTTCTTGACCGAGGCCAGGATTTCTTCCGGGTCCTTGTCGCCGCCAAGCATGTAGGTGTTGGTCATGCGCGGCATCGGCAGGTGCGCGAACGATTCGCGGCGCGCGTTGCCGGTCACCGGCATCTTCATCAGGCGCGCGTTCATGGTGTCCTGGATGTACCCCTTGAGGATGCCATCTTCGATCAGGGTGGTGCACTGGGTCGGATTGCCTTCGTCATCCATGTTGAGCGAACCGCGGCGGTCGGCCAGGGTGCCGTCGTCGACCACGGTGACGCCCTTGGCGGCCACGCGTTCGCCGATACGGCCCGAAAACGCCGACGAGCCCTTGCGGTTGAAGTCGCCTTCCAGGCCGTGGCCGATCGCTTCGTGCAGCAGCACGCCAGGCCAGCCCGGTCCGAGCACGATGGTCATCGGTCCGGCCGGCGCGGGGCGCGCGTCGAGGTTGACCACGGCCGCCTTGACCGCTTCGTCGGCGTAGCGCTCGAGCACCGCGTCGTCGAAGTAGCCGTAGTTGTAGCGCCCGCCGCCGCCGGACGAACCCATTTCGCGCCGTCCGTTCTGCTCGACGATGACCGTCACCGACACGCGCACCAGCGGGCGGATGTCGGCCGCCAGCACGCCATCGCTGCGCACCACCAGCACCACGTCGTATTCGCCGGCCAGGCCGGCCATGACCTGCACCACGCGCGGGTCTTTGGCGCGCGCCATTTTTTCCACGCGTTCGAGCAGCTTGACCTTGGCGGTCGCGTCGAGCGAGGCGAGCGGATCGTTGGGCAGGTACAGCGAGCGTCCGCCCACCGGGGTCATCGAGGACGCCACCTTGATCTTGCCGGCGCCGGCGCGCGCGATGGTGCGCGTGGCCGCGGCCGCGTCGAGCAGGGCGCGTTCCGAGATTTCATCGGAGTACGAAAAAGCGGTCTTGTCGCCGGACACGGCGCGTACGCCCACGCCCTGGTCGATCGAAAAACTGCCGGTTTTGACGATGCCTTCTTCCAGGCTCCAGCCTTCACTCTTGGTGAACTGGAAATACAGGTCGGCGTAATCGACCTTGTGGGTGAACATCGTGCCCAGAGTGGAGAGCAGCTTGCCTTCGTCGAGGCCAAAGGGCGTGAGCAGCACATCGCGCGCGACAGCCAGGGAGGAGAGATTCGGTTCGAACGGTGTCATTTTGCGGGTCTTTCAGTGTGGATCAGCCATTGTGCCATAGTCGGCCTATTGCGGTAGCTCACAACATCGCTCACAAGGTAGCTCACAACTTGCGGTGCTTGAGCGCGGGCAAGCTTTCGCGCACGCCCGCCAGGAAGGCCGCGTCGAGCGCGCCGCTGACGAAGCCTTCGCCCTCCTCCAGCACCGCCTTGACCTCGCCCCACGGGTCGATCAGCATGCTGTGCCCGAAGGTGCGGCGCCCGTTCTTATGGGTGCCGCCCTGGGCCGAGGCCAGCACGTAGCACTGGTTTTCGATGGCGCGCGCGCGCAACAGCACTTCCCAGTGCGCAAGGCCGGTGGTATGGGTAAAGGCGGCGGTGACCACGATCAGCGCGCACTCGCCCATGGCCCGGTACAGCTCGGGAAAGCGCAGGTCGTAGCAGACCGACAAGCCGACCCGTCCGAACGGCGCCTCGAACGCCACCACGGCCTCGCCCGGCACGATGGTGCGCGCCTCGTCGTAGGTTTCAAGACCCTTGGTAAAGCCGAACAGGTGGATCTTGTCGTAGCGCTGCACCGGCGCGCCTTGCGGGTCGTACACCAGGGTGGTGTTCATCACGCGCCCGGCGTCAGGCGAGACCAGCGGCAAGGTGCCGCCGATCAGCCAGATGCCGTGCTCGCGCGCCAGTTGCGCCATGCACGCCTGGATCGGGCCCTGCCCGGGCGCCTCGGCGTGGGCCACCTTGTCGGTGTCGCTCATGCCCATGATCGGCCAGTATTCCGGCAGGACCACCAGGGTGGCGCCGCGCGCCGCCGCCTCGCCCACCAGCCGGCGCGCCGTGGCGATGTTGTCGGCAACATCGGGGGTGCTGATCATTTGTATTGCGGCCACGCTTGTCATGTTTCGCTCTCCGGTCGGTCAGTCGGTCTGTCGTTCTGTTCACTTGCTCTCGGGCTTGACGTTCGCCGCCGGCAGCACCAGCGGCGGCGGGCCCTTCGGCGCGCCCAGCTTGGTGATCACCGGCGCCTTCCACGGGCCGGTGATCTGCATCTCGTAGGTCAGCGCCTTCATCACGGGCGCGCGCAGGAACAGTTGCGCGAGGAAACTGCCCAGCCCGACCACCGGGTTCACCGCCAGCGCGTACACCAGCGGCCCCGTGCCCAGGTTAAATTCGGGGATCACCACCACATGCAGGTTGGCCGACTCGTTGGCAATATCGGCGGTGCCGGCCATGAGCACGGTGGCGGCCACGCCATGCATCTTCAGGTTGTCGGTGCGCGCCACGCCGCGCGTGATGACGGCGTTGGCGCTGATGCCATCGAAGGCCAGCCCTTCCGAAAACACATCGTGGAAGTCGAGTTTGAGCAGGCGCGGCAGCATTTGCAGGCTCAACACGCCCAGCAGCTTGGCCGCGCCCGGGTCTTGCTTGAGGAACTGGCCGGCCGCCACGCTCATGTCGATCTTGCCCGACAGGCTAGGAATGTCGAGCGAATACGGCAAACCGTTCCAGGCGAGCTCGCCCGACATCTTGCCCTTGCCGCGCCGCAGTGTTTCGGGGAAGCCGAAGCGGTCGAGCAGCTTGCCGGCATCTTCGATGTCAAGCACGAAGTTCAGGCTGGTGTTGCTGCGCCCTTCTCCCGTCACCCATTTGCCGGTGCTGCGCAGCACGCCGTCGGGATTGGCCAGCAGCAAGCGGTTGATCTGCCACTCGCGCCCGGTGGCCAGCTGGGCATTGCTGGCGACCAGTTCCAGGCGCCCGAGTTTCTTGTTGAACAATTCAAAATGCTCGGCCACGATGTCGAGCGCGGGAATGGTCGCCGCCGCGCTCTTGCCGCCTTCGAGCAAGTCTTTCACGCCGGCCGCGGCAGATTCGGGAATGATCAGCGAGGCCAGGCGCGCCGTGACCTTGCCCAGGCCCTGGCCGCTCGGGCCCTCGGCCCAGGTGACGTGGCCAGCCACTTGGCGCGCATCGATGTTGGCCTGCCAGGTATCCCTGACGTGCGAGGCGCCAACAACCACGTTGTCGAGCTTGCGCTCGCTGATGATCAGTTCGCTGGCGCGCGCGGCCAGCACATCGGCCACGACGTATTGGGCCAGGTCGATGCCGCCGTCGACCGGTGCGCCGGCCGCCGGAGCGCCGGCCGCCGGGGCGCCGGCCGCCGGTTCTCCGGCTGGCGGGGCGGCCGCTGCCGGAGCGCCGGCCGCCGGGGCGCCGGCCACAGCTGCTGGCGCGGCGTGCGCCACCGACGAGCCGATCGCAATCCACTGGTCGACGTTGATGGTCTTCATGTCGGCATTGATCATCAGGCCGCTGTCCGGCGTCGGCGCCGGCACGTTCACGCCGATGCCGCCGCTCTCGACCTTCCACGCGCCCTTGCCCAGCTTGACCCTCTGGTAGCGCGCGCCCATGTTGGTCCCCAGCGCCAGCCGGATTTCGTCGCGCGTCACGTCCGGGTCCGTGCCGGGCAAGCCGGTCAGGGTGAAATGCAGCGGCAGGCTGTCGGCGGCCGCCTTGTTCAACGGCGCCGGCAAGTCCACGCCCATGCCGGCCAGGGTCGAATCGACCGTTACCTGGGCCTGGTGGTCGCGCACCACCACCGAACCGGTGTAGCGGGCGGCGCCCGACACCAGCCCCAGCACGTGCTGCAGGGCCGCCGAGGGATAGGTCTTGCGGATGCCGTCGGCGGTGGCGGTGCCGGCCAGCTTGATCACGATCGCATTGTCGCGCCCGCTGCCGCCGGTCAGCGCCAGCGGCCCGCCCAGGAAGCTGGCGCCGACGCCGTTCAGGTTGATGCCTTTTTCGTTGAATTCGAGCTTGCCGATGGCCGATTGCAGCGGCGGCAAGGGCTCGAACAGCACCACGTCGTTGTTCATCAGCTGCAAGGTGCCCTGCACTTTCGCTTCGATCAGGTGCGCCAGCGGCAGTTGCAGTTTGAGGCCCAGCCTGGCGTTGCCGGTGGCGCGCGTGTGCTCGGTAAAGCGGCCGATCCAGTTCAGCACCGGACTCGCTTCCATGTAGCCGAGAAACTCCTGCAATGGCCCGACGGCGTTGCCGTCGATTTCCAGCACCTTGTCCGGGTCGGCCAGGTCGGCAATCACGGCCTTGACGCCGCTCAGGGCCACGCCGCCGGTCGTCGCCGTGTCGCCCTTGATTTCCATGCGCGCGCGTTCGAACAGGAAGCTGCCGTCGATCTGCTCGGCCTGGGGCCACACCGGCGCCACGCCATCGGGCGCGAAATGGCCGGGCGCGTAGTTCAGTTTGGCATTTTCCAGCCGTCCGCCGACCCGGAATTCGCCCTTGCGCTCGCCCGGCGTGTTGCTGCGGAACGGAAAGTGCGCCAAGTCGCCGCGCAGGCGGAAGGTGGCGTCCTGCGCCATGCCGTCTTCCAGCGCGCCGGTCAACCAGTCGCGCAGGTGTTCCGGGGTTTTGAGCGGCAGGTAGCGGCCGATGGTATTGATCGCAAAGCCCGACAGCGTGCCGTTGATATCGACGATGTCGGCAGGTTTGCCCGCCTGCGAACCCAGGGTTGTCTGGTGCGTGCCCGAGAGCGAGCCGGTCAGCGTGCCCTGCACGAAATTCAGGCTCTCCAGTTCCACCAATAATTTATTCTCCGGCGCAAAGGTCCAGCGCGCGCGCGCATCGAATTGCTCGAAGGCCATGGCCGGGTCGGCGAACCAGGCCGGCAGTTGCAGCACCAGTTGCTGCGAATCGAGGCTGATGGCGCCGCCCTTCTCGCTCGCGTCCAGGGTGCCGGACAGGTTCTCGATGCCGGGAATCGGCGGAAACGCCGCCCGCGCCGGGCTGGTCGCGGTCCTGGCCACGGCCAGCCGGGCCGGCTGGGCCTGCATGCTCAAGCCGTCGAGCTTGCCGCGCACGCGGTAGCTGGCGATATCCGGGAACTTGCCCTGCCACTGGGCCGAGAAGTCGCTTACCTTGCCGCGCAGGCCGCTGTCGGCCAGCAACTGGCGCTGCGCGCTACTGATAGGCAACTGCACGGCCAGGCGCGACAGGGTTTCCAGGTCGAGTTGGCGGGCACTGACTTTCACCTGTTCCGGCAGTTGGCCGCGCGCCGGCGTGTAGGACTCGGACAAGGTGGTCGGCGCCAGGCTCAGGCCGTCGACGGTCAGGAGCGAAAAATCGCTGAGCGTGACTTCATGCCCGTGCGCCCCGAACGCCGGCGCGCCGTGATTGGTGCCGGCGGCAAAGGTTTCGCGCGCGGACAGGCGGCCGCGCACGCGCGCCAGTTCCAGCGCCGGCAAGTCGCGGCCCAGGCGCGCACTGACCCCGGCCAGCGCCACGTCGGCGGTAAACCCGGCCAGCTTGGCCCGGTCCAGGCTCAGCCAGGCGCGCACCGATCCCCGGCCCTGGCTCACCTTGACCGGGTAATCGATGTAGGGAGTCCAGGCGGACAGGTCGGTATCGGGCAGGTCGGCGTACAGCTCGCCTTTCCACTGGCGCATGTCGGCCATGCGCGCCGTAAAGCGCGGATGGGCGAAGTCGGCGCGCACGTCGAGCGGCCCGGCCAGGCTGGACGGCGGCGTGGCGCGCAAGCCGAAACGGTGATGCTGCCAGCGGTTCTTGAGCACCACGTCGACGTTTTCCAGCGCCAGCACGGGGGCGCCGCGCAACTGGTCGGTCCACTGCACGCGCCCTTCGCGGATCAGGATCTGGCGCTGCTTGAAGGCCCAGTCGGCGCCGCCGGCGTCGCCGCGCTCGCCCTGCTTGATCGGCATGCCGGCCACGAACAGCTGCCCGCTCGCATCGCGCCGGATGTCGAGGTCGGGACGAATGATTTCTAGTGAGTAAAAGCGCGGTTCCAGGGTCGGCACGCTCCACCACGACAGGGTAGCCGACACGCTCGGCAGGCTCAGCACCTGGCGGCCGGCGGGGTCGCGCAGGATCACGTCGCCCAGGAACAAGTTCGGGCGCAAGCCGCGCCAGGACGCGTAAATGCGGGTGATGGTGACGTCGCTGCCCAGCGCGCGGCTGGCGATGCGCTCGATATTGCCCTTGTAATAGTCGATATTAGGCAAAATCAGGTAGCGCAGCACCAGGAAGACGATGGTGAACAGAAAATACACCAGCAGCGCCAGCTTGATCGTGAAGCCCAGCACATGATGCGTGGCACGATTACACGCCCGATAGGCGGACCGCAGCCGCCGCCACCGTTCTGCGATGGGCAGGTGCTCGGTGGGCGTCTGTGCTTCCGGTGTATGCATCAATAAGCTGATAAAGGGTCCCGCCGTATCCAAATGTCGTGCAATAAGGTAGCGCTTGCGCGAATCACGCCCGCTCCCTTACCATCGTCCTGATCCTCACCGTAGCGCGGCCCATCCTTTCGCGGACCGGCCATTTTACCTTATACCCGCGCCGGCTAACCCGACTTTCACTTACCATTTCCTGACGCCAACCAATGAATCCAGCCTCCCTGACACCGCTGTCGCGCTTCTACCAACGCTGGCTTGCGGCCGATCCACGCCGTGCCGGCGCGCTCGCCAGCATCACTGCCGGCGCGCTCGACCAGCTTGACCTGGCGCAGGTCCTGGCCCGCGTGGCGGTTGACGACGCCAAGCCCGGCGCCCCGCCGCTGCCGCCGGTGCGCGCCATGCGCCGCCTGCGCAACCTGCTGGTGTCAAGCCTGATCCAACGCGACCTGGACGGCCAGGCCGACCTGGCTGAAGTGGTCGCCACCATGACCGCCTTTGCCGACTTTGCCATCCACACCCACCTCGCCGCCCTCATGGCCGAGCAGGTGGCCAGCCACGGCATGCCGGTCGGCTACGAATCGGGCTTGCCGCAGGAAATGATCGTGTTGGCCATGGGCAAGCAAGGCGGCGGCGAGCTGAACGTCTCGTCCGACATCGATCTGATCTTCGTCTACCCGGAAGATGGCGACACCGCCGCCGGCGCCGGCCAGCGCCAGCTGTCGAACCACGAGTTTTTCGCACGCCTGGGCAAGAAGCTGATCGCCGCCCTGTCCGAGATCACCGAGGATGGTTTTACTTTCCGGGTCGACATGGCGCTGCGCCCGAACGGCAACTCCGGCCCGCTGGTGGCCAGCCTGAACATGGTCGAGGAATACCTGATCGTGCAGGGCCGCGAGTGGGAGCGCTACGCCTGGGTCAAGGCGCGCGCGGTCACCGGCACGGCGGACGATATCGCCGCGTTGGAAGCCATCGTCCACCCCTTCGTGTACCGGCGCTACCTCGACTTCGGCGTGATCGACGCCATCCGCACCATGCATGCCCAGATCCGCGCCGAGGTCGACCGCCAGGAGCGCCTGCACCCGGACCGCAGCAACAACGTCAAGCTGGGGCGCGGCGGCATCCGCGAAATCGAGTTTTTGGCGCAGGTGTTCCAGCTCATTCGCGGCGGACGCGACGCGGCCCTGCGCGACCGTTCCACCCGCGCCACCCTGCGCGTGCTGGGGGACAAGGAACTGCTGCCGTTTGATACGGTCGAGCAATTGCTCGCTTCCTATAGTTTCTTGCGCAACCTGGAACACCGCCTGCAATACCTGGACGACGCCCAGACCCACACCCTGCCCGCCAGCGACGCCGACCGTGCCGTCATCGCGCAGATGATGCGCCTGCCCGACGTGGCCACCCTGCTGGCGCAGCTGGAACAACACCGCCATTTCGTGGCCGCCCAGTTCGACGCCATTTTCAGCGACAAGTCCGAACAGGCCGGCGACACGGTCGACCCGGGCGCCAGCAGCTGGGCCGGGGCCGACCTCGACAACCGCGAAGCGATCGAAGCGCACCTGCGCGCGCTCAGTTTCGACGACGCCGGCGGCGCCGCCGGACGTCTGATGAGCACTTGGCAATCGAGCAAGGTGCAAGCCCTGCCCGAAGCGAGCCGCACGCGCCTGCTGGCGCTGGTCAACGCCGCGCTGCCGCTGATCGCCAGGACCGCCGCCGAGTCGGGTTCCGGCAGCGCCAGCTCGACCCTCACCCGGCTGCTGGCGTTTTTCGAAGCCATTGCGCGCCGCTCGGCCTATCTGTCCTTGCTGACCGAATATCCGCACACGCTGGACCGCGTGATCCGCATGATGTACGCCAGCGGCTGGGCCGCCACCTTCCTGACCCAGCACCCGATCGTGCTCGACGAACTGCTCGACGAGCGCGTGCGCAGCGCCGTGCCCGACTGCGCCGCGCTGGCCGCCGAACTCAAGGAGCAACTGGGCGCCGCCGCCGGCGACACCGAGCGCCAGATGGATATCCTGCGCGAAGCCCACCACGCGCAACTGTTCCGCCTGCTGGCGCAAGACCTGGCGGGCGAGCTCACTGTGGAAAAGCTGGCCGATTACCTCTCCGCCCTGGCCGACACCATCGTCGCGGCCACCATCGACGCCGCCTGGCAAGCGATCGCCACGCGCCACCGCGAGGTGCCGCGCTTTGCCGTCATCGCCTACGGCAAGCTGGGCGGCAAGGAACTGGGCTACGTGTCGGACCTGGACGTGATTTTCCTGTTCGACGACGACGACCAGGAAGCGCCCGGCAACTACGCCAAGCTGGCCCAGCGTTTCATTACATGGATGACGGCGCACACCTCGGCCGGCATCCTGTTCGACATCGATACCGCCCTGCGCCCGGACGGCGCCAGCGGCATGCTGGTCTCGAGCGTGGCCGCGTTTGAACGCTACCAGGAAAATTCGGCCTGGATCTGGGAACACCAGGCGCTCACGCGCGCGCGTTTCTGCGCCGGCGACGCGGCCATCGGCGAGCGCTTCGAAGCGGTGCGCGAAAGGGTGCTGCGCACCGACCGCACGGCGCGCGCGGACGAACTGAAGCAGGAAGTACTAAAGATGCGCAAGAAGATGCACGACGCCCATCCGGCCCGCCCCGGCCTGTTCGACCTCAAGCAAGATGTGGGCGGCATGATCGATGTCGAGTTCATGTCGCAATATCTGGTGCTGCGCCATTGCGCGCAGTATCCGCAGCTGACGATTAACCTCGGCAACATCGGCTTGTTGCGCATGTTTGCCGACCTGGGCCTGATCGATGCGGATCTGGCGCTGGCCGTGGGCGACGCTTACCGCGCCATGCGCAAGCTACAGCACCAGATGCGCTTGCAGGGCAAGGACAATGCGCGGGTCGACGCGGCGCTGGTGGCAAAGCACAGCGCGCCGGTCAGGCAGTTGTGGGAAGCGGTGTTCGCTTAAGCAAGCTGCGCATAGCCGCAGGCGAGCGCCTCGGCTTCCAGCGCGCCGATACGCTCGTAATCGCGAGTGGAACACGGCGCGAAGTGGCGAATCGACAGCGCCGCCATGATGACCGCCAGCGCCAGTGAGGGCTCCAGCAGAGCATGGCGCAATTGCTGTTGCAGCGCGGCGGGCACGGCAGCGCCAGCGACAAGCGGCAAGCCGGGCGATGGTGCCGAGTAGTCGAGTATTTTTATTCCATCCAGGCTGGACGGTAGTTCCCGGCGCAGATAGCCGAGCGTCACGCAGTCGATCGCGGCCAGGTCGGCTTCGCCATGCTGCACCAGCGCCAGGCTGGCGCGGTGGCTACCCGACCATGTCACCCGGCTGAAGAACCGCCCGTCGCGCGCCAACGGCGCCACGGCATGGCGCAGCGCGTTCATGCCGCTGTTGGAATCGGCATCGTTGACCGCGGCCACGCGCCCGCGCGCATCGGCCAGCGTGGTAATGCCGCCGCCTTCACGCACCACGATCGCGCTGGCGTAGTCGCTGCCTTCGCAGCCGTCGAAGTTGTACGCGGGCGTAGCCAGCAGATGGACGTGCCCGCGCAACTGCGTCAGGTAGGGATAGCCGCAAGTCTGGCTGAGCAGCATGTCGCGCCGCTTCCAGAAGTCCGGCAACACCGGATCGCGTTCGAGCTCGACGGCGTCAACCACGCCATCTGCGCGCAGCACGTCGAGCAGCGCTTCGAACAGGGCTTCGTAGCCTGCCGCAATGCCGGCAGACACGTTATACATCGGAAAAGCGACTTTCCAAGTCATGCTCACTCCGGCATGTGCGGATGGACGGGCGCGTCGACCGGCGTCAGGCCGAAGCGGCGTATCAGCTCGCCGTAACCGCGCACGTAAAAGCCGCCGCTGCGGGCGATGTACGCATCACGCCGCGCATGATAGACGCGCGGCAGCAGGTACCACGGCAGCGATGGAAAGTCGTGGTGCACCAGATGGAAGTTATTGTTCAGATACAGCAGGCGGAACACGAAGCCGGCTTCGTTGAGCACGATCCGCTGCTTGTGGTTTTCCGCCGGACGATGCTCGTAGTAAGACCGGATCATCACCAGCGACTGCGCCGGATAGGAAATCGCCAGCACGTAATACACTGCCGACACGCCGAACGCGGCCTGCACCACCCACAGCAGCGCACCCAGCATCGCCACATGGCGCAGCCACATATGCGTTTGGGTCCAGTCTCCCCGCAGCGGCTGGCGCACCGCCTCGACCCAGGCCGACGTGATCGCAATCGCCGGCCCGACCAGCATGCGGCCCCAGAAGGTCTTGTTAAACCACAGCAGCTGTTGCAGCGGCTTGCCCATGCCGGCCCACGCAGCGGGCGAGACGTAATAGCTTTCGGTATCGAGCGCCGGCATGGTCAGGTGGAAATCGACGTGATGGCGCAGATGGCTGTCGCGATACAACTGGTACGGATACCACACCGCCAGCGGCAGCGTGCCGAACAGCCGGTTGAGCGTGCGCCAGCGGGTCGGATGGCCGTGGATCAGCTCGTGCTGAAGCGACATATACCACGCGCACCACCAGATCATCAGCAAGGTCGCGGCGGGCGTACCGAGCTCGCGCCAGTACGCCAGGGTGGCCAGCCAGCCGCCGTGAATGCTGACGATCAGCAACCAGGTGGGCCACTCCGCCAGCCACAGCCGACGCTGGCGTTCGCCGCGCATTTGCTGCTGTTGATCGGCATCCATGTAGTCCGAGCGCACTTCCTTTGCCACCGCTGTCGTCATAAGCAAGTTCTCCTGGTAAGTGCACTGCAAGACGGATCAAAAACGCGCTTTGAGACGAACTCCCACCGTGCGTGGACGCGCCATGAACAAGGTATCGCCCGGCTGGATGGCGATGCTATTGGTCGTGACGTCGCTCACCTTGTTGCCATTGGTCAGATTAGTGCCGAACAGGCCGACTTCGTACCCCCGGGTCGTATAGGTCAGCGTGGCGTTGAGCATGTTCGATGAGGGAATCTCCGAATAGCTTCCCTGCGCGGCGGCAAAGTTGGTGTAGGCGCTGCCCTTGTAGGCATAGCTGGCGGCAACGCCGACTTCATCCGTGCCGGCTACCGGAATGCGGTAGCTGACGGTGGCGCTGGCCGCGATGCGCGGGGCGTACGGCGTGCGCGCGCCGGCAGGAATGTTCTGCGCCGCGATGCCGGTGACCACCGCATCGCGTGCGTACGCATGGTTGTAAGCGGCGTTAAAGCCGATGCTGGCGCGCCGGGTCAGCTTGAAGGCGCCCTCCACTTCCACGCCTTCGCTGCGGATCTTGCCGGCGTTCTGGGTGAAGTAATACGTGCACGGCAGCTTGTTAAACACCTGCACATCGTCCCAGTTGGTCAGGTAGGCGTTCACGTTCAGGGTCATGCGGCGCTCGAACAGCGTGTTCTTGGAACCGATTTCGTAGCTCCACAAGCTGTCCGGCGCAAAGGTCGACGGCGCGTTCAGCCCGCAAAAGTTGAACGGCACCGGCTGGTTATTGCCGCCATAGCGGAAGCCCTTGCCCGCGTTCGCATACAGCAAATGATCCTGGTCGACGTGCCAGGCCGCAGCAAAGCGCGGATTGGCGCCCTGCGCGGTGGCGCTGCTGCTGCTCGTCTCCGGGCTGCCGGCGGGCAGCGCTGGCGTGGCGCCCACCAGGTTGCCGAACAGGCCACTGAAGTGCAGGTCGAAGTCCTGGGTGCCCTTGAACAGGCGCAGGCCGGCGGTCAGGTCGAGCTTGTCGAACACGGTGTAGGTGCCTTCGGCAAACAACGCTACCTGGTGCGATTTGGTATCTTGCCGGCCCGAAAAATAATTGTCCGGCGTGGTGGCGCCGTCGTTGGTTTGCGAGTTATAGCCGGGGAAGTTGCGCGTCTCGCCGAAGCGGGCGTCGAAGCCCGCGGTCGGCTGCTCCTGGCGCAGCTTGCGCTCGCCCGTTTCAAAGAACGCGCCGGCGGTCCATTTGAACGGTCCGCTGCCCTTGGAATTGAGGCGCAGTTCCTGGACGAAGTCGGTGACCGCGTTGCCGATCGTGTAGGCCGACGCCATCAAGGGATTCTTGCCGCTGAAAATGAAGGCGGTGGCCGGATACTGGGCCGACTGAAGGTAAGCGGTATCGCGGTGCAGGTAGGAGCTCGACGAGACCAGCTGGGCGCCGCCCAGGTCGTAGTTCACGGCCACGTTATACAGCTGCAGCGAATCGCTGCTCTGCTGGGGCAGCAGCGCGAAGGTAGTGAACGGCGCCAGCTTTGAATAGGCATCGTTGATGCCGCCCTTGATGTTCGAGGCCGTGGCGCTGGCATCGATCACCAGGTCGGACGAGGCCCGGATGCGTAGCGCGGCGCGGCCCTGGTTGGTCGACACCGCATTGGTCGTGGCGCCGTTGAAGTCGTTCCTGATATAACCCGAATCCTTGCCGCTGTAGCCGGTCAGGCGCAGGCCCGCCACGTCGGCCTTGAGCGGCACATTGACCATGCCGCGCAGGTTGCCGTTATTGCCGCCGAAGCCGGACGTGCGCGAGCCGACCGCTTCGATCGAGCCGAACAGGTCGGTGGTATCGGGCTTCTGGGTGATCTGGCGCACCGCGCCGGCCATGGCGCTGGCCCCGAACAGGGTGCCTTGCGGGCCTTGCAGTACTTCGATGCGTTCCAGGTCCAGCACTTTCAGGTCCGGGTTGCCGGACTTGAGGGTGACCGGCATCTCGTCGACATACACGGCCACCAGCGACGCATCCTGGATTTCGGACGGCACGATGCCGCGCACGACCAGGCCGCGCATGGTGATGTTGTTCACGCCGGCGCCCTGCTCCTGCACGCTCATGGCGGGCACCAGGCTGGCGATGTCGGACAGCTTACCCAGGCCAAACCTGGCCAGGCCTTCGGGTTGCAGCACGGTGATGGCGGCCGGGACTTGCTGCACGTCGACCGCGTTGACGGCGCGGGTGGCGGTGATTTCGACCTTGTCGATCTTGTCGGAAGTGCTGTTGCCGGCGGCCTGGCGCGCTGCGGCGCGGGCGGCGGCGTCGGTTTGCTGGGCTTGCGCCTGGGCGATCACGGCGAGCGACATGATCGCCAGTGCGCCATGGGCGATCAACTGCTTTGCCATCGGGTTCCTTGTTGTTTGATTGGTATTGCGGGCGAGCCTATCTCATCCGAAAGTATATAGAAGGCGGGAAATCTCGGACACGAAGATAAACAAGTTTGCTTATGCGATTTAGAGAGAGGGCGTGCGATTGCTGCCCCAAAAACGGCGTTCCCGCGCCAAGGCGGCCCTCGGCGCGGGAACGACGGCTAAATGGCGCCTTGCGGCGCCACTAACGCGCTATCAGAACTTGTACTGGACCGCTGCACGGATCGAACGGCCGCGCGATGGTTCGTAGGAAGTACGTACATCGGCCACCGGTGCACGGTCGAACACGTTATACAGGTTCAGGTACAAGGTCGTGTTCTTGAACCCGGTGTAGCTCAGGTTCATGTCGGTGACGACATCGCGCTTGATCTGGCAGAACTCCGCGTCGATTCCCTGGTCTTCGCACCCGGCTGCGGTGTAGTTGGTGTCGTACTTGTTATCGTACAGGCGGGTGCCCGGCATGTAGGTCACCGCGCCGCCCACGTTCCATGCGCCGCGCGACCACGCCGTCGAGGCACGCACGCGATAGCGATAGTTCTCGTAGTTGCCGGCCAGATTTTCGGTGAAGGTATCGGTCACCGTATCCCAGCCGCGGTAATCGAGCTGGTAGTTGGCTTTCAGGTTGCTTACCAGCTTGCCGGCCGAGCCCATGTTCCAGCGATGGTTCATTTCCATGTCGATACCGGAAACGCGGGTGCGGTTCATGTTCTCGTAACGGTTCGACACTGCCGAGATCGGGCCGACCGGAAACACGACATCCTTGCCGGTCAGTTCCTTGGCGCGCGCAGCCAGGCGCATGTCGTCGGCCGTTACCGGCAGGCGCTGCACGCTGCCCGGACGACGGTCTTCGTCGGCCAGGATCTGGCTCGTGGTGCGGGTGCCGATCTCGTTGCGGCGCTCGATATGGTAGTAGTCGAACGTCACGCTCAGGTTGGCCAGCGGCTCCATGACCAGGCCGATGTTATAGCTGCGCGATTTTTCCGGCTCCAGTTCCGGGTTGCCTTTGGTGAGCGAAGCGAAGCTGACGCTGCAGCCGATGTCGCGCGCGCGCAGGGCGTCGGCCTGGTCCAGCGTATTGCCGGTCTTGAGCGCTGCATAGAGCTGGTTGGCGGCGCCGCAACGCTTCGGATCGACGTTGCTGTTGCGGAACGCCGACAGGTCGACCTTGCCGGTCTCGGCCACGTTCGGTGCGCGGAAGCCGTTGGCGATGGTGCCGCGCACCATGAAGCTCTTGTTGACTTCATAGCGCATGCCCAGTTTCGGCACCAGCGACAGGTCAGTATCGCCCACCTTGTCCAGACGCACCGCGCCGTTGACTTCGAGTTTTTTGGTCAAGGGTGCATTGAGTTCGGCGAACGCGGCACTGACATTGCGCGCACCATCGACATTGATCGAGCCCAGGCCGACGATCTGGCCGCTGGCGATATTCTCGCTCACATAGGCGCTGAACGAATCGCGGCGGAAGTCGCCGCCGATGGCCAGCGACAGCGGACCGCCATCGAGCTGCATCAGCTCGCGCGTGGCCTTGGCGTCGATGAAAGTCTGCTTCGATTCGCCGCCGAATACGAAGTTCGGGAACATGCGCAGCAGCAGGTCGGGGCTGTTGACCCCGCCGAACTTGTATTCGCCGCTCAGGATGGCAGCGTTGTAGTTGGCGGCGTGCTTGCGGCCGCGCTCGTTGTTATCGACCTTCGAGCCCATGATGCCGATCGCCGTGGTCCAGTCCCAGCCGTAGTCGCTGCCTTCCAGGCCGACCAGGGCGCGGTACTGCTTGGCCTGCGCTTCGTTCTTGAACATGCTCGGATCGTCGGCGTAGCGATAGCGCAAGGCCACCGGGAAGCTGTACGGATTGTTCGGATGACCGACCGGCAGTTTCGGCTCGGTGTACGAATTGAGCTTGCCGTCCTTGCTGTTATACCAGTTGCTGGCGGTGCCGGTGTACTGCATGATGCCCGGCGGACTAAAGTAGGTCGTATTGGTCTGGCCCAGGGTCACTTCCGAGAAGCCGACCCGGTTGCCGCCCAGCTTCATGCGGCCGGTGCCGAAGAAGTTGTAGCGTTTCGCCTCCGGGCTCCGGCCAAAGCGAGCCCACTGGTCGTAGCGGCAGGTGCCGTCGACGACGTCGGTGCAGCCGGCCACGGGGGTGCTGAAGCTCTTGCCGGCCAGCGCGGGGTCGGCCGGGTAAGGATTGGGATACCGGTCGACGTAGTTACCCGGATACGAGTAAGTCGATTTCACGCCATAGCTCGGATTGACATACTTGCCCCACCAGCCTGGGACCGCGTTGATGGTTTCGCGCGTCGTGTACGGATCGCGCTGGAAGGCTTCGAAATGGCCGAACACATTGTAGCCATCGGCTTCGAAGTCGCCCATGCCGGCGGTCAGCGAGGCGGTCTTGTTCCGGTCGAGCTTGCTGTTAAGCAGCGACTGGCGCGCACCGGCCTTGGCCAGCACACCCTGGAAATCGCGCTTGGTGATGATGTTGATCACGCCGGCGACCGCGTCCGAGCCGTACACGGCCGAGGCGCCGTCGAGCAGGACCTCGATGCGTTCGATCACCTCGGACGGCATGGCGTCGATGTTGACAAACGTTTCCTGGCCGCCGTCGGCCAGGCCGTAGTTGGCGACCCGGCGTCCGTTGAGGAGGGTCAACGTGGAATTCTTGCCCAGGTTGCGCAGGGAAATGCCCGAGGCGCCGCCGGCGAAGGAATTGCCGCCGGTCTTGTCGGACAAGGTGTTGGTGGCGCTCGACGTCAGCGTGTCGAGCACGTCCTTGACGGTGCTGGCGCCAAGGGCGGCGATTTCGGCCTTGCCCAGCACTTGCACCGTCGACGAGGTTTCGGTATCGACCGCGCGCTTGATGTTCGAGCCGGTGACGATGACTTTTTGAATAGGTTGGGCCGCTTGCTGCTGCGCCAGCGCGACCTGGGCCGCGCCCAGGGTCAGGGCGACGGCGACGACGCTGCGTTTTACTGCGAGTTTCTTGTTCAAGTTGAGCTCCAGGATTGCTTTATAGGTATGGGTAAGTCATGTTTTCCGATCCCGCATATGCCCTCACCGCAGGCGCGCGCAAATGCGGGGGCTATGAATTTCGCATAAAGGTGGAATGAGCGCCAAGGGGAATTCGCAAAAAAATGCATATGCGCCCCGTTTCGTTGTTTTCCGCACGAAGGGCACGCTACCCGGGCGAAAAAAACCCGGCGCGAAGGCCGGGTTGTCGAGGTCCCGCAGCAACAGGTCAGAACGCGTAGCGCGCCGTCACCTGGAAGTAGCGGCCGTAAGGATTGTGCAAACCCTCGTTGTAGCCTGCCAGCGGCTGGGCCGCCGTGCTCACGCCGTAGCCTGGATCGTAAGGCGCCTTGGTATCGAGCACGTTCTGGACGTTCAGGTTCACGGTCAGGTTCTTGATGCCGGTGTAGGTGTAACCGAGGCCAAAACGGGTCCAGCTGTTGACCGAACAGTCCGGGAAATACGCTTCGTACAGCGGCACGCTGGTATTGCGGTTCGCTTCGGCATCGCTATCCTTGCGCGTGCCGTAATGGCAGAACGGCTGGGCGTACGTCACGTCCTTGTTGTAGCGGCGCAGCAGCGAGACGCGCCCGGTGTAGTCGACGCTGGCGTTAAACGCGTGCACGCCGTACGTCCACGACGACGACAGCGAGGTCTTCCAGCGCGGCTGGTCGCCACCGCTCAGGTTCCAGTCGGCATAGCCGACGTTGGTGCCGGCCAGGTTGCGCTCGGGATCGCCCGCCTCCGTCGCCAGGGTGAAATAATCCAGGTAGCTCGACGTCATCTTGGTGTTGACCGCACCCCACGCGCCCAGGTTCTTGCGGAACGCCAGGTCGATATCGACGCCGCGCACTTCCGTCGCGCCCTGGTTGATCCATGGGGTCTTGATCATCAGCAGCGGACCGCTGTTCGGGATTACCTTGCCGCTGGCATCGCGCACCCAGTTGGCCTGGTTCGGGTCGCGCAGCACATTGCCCGGAACCCGGTCTTCGTTCTTCAGCGCGTCCGTTGCCTGGCCGAGCGCGACTTCGCCTTCCTTGCGGATCTTGTAGAAGTCCAGGCCGATATCGAAGTTGGCGGTTGGCGAGAACAGCAGGCCGAAGGAAATGCTCTTCGATTTTTCCGGGACCAGGTCCGGGTTGGCGCCGCCGGTACCGGCCGTCGATTTGTTGCAATCGACTTCGGTCGCGCCGTCGCGCGGGGTTTCTTCATCGGCTTCGCAGCGGCGCGGATCGGCGATGTTACTGAGGAAGAACTGGGCCCCGCCCGGGGTCACCTGCACCAGCGCCGGCGCGCGGAAACCGCGGCCATAGGTGCCGCGCAGCACCAGGCTGTCGGTCAGGCTCCACTTGGCGCCCACTTTCGGCACGAAATTGGTCTTGATGCCGGGGTACTTGTCGACCCGGCCGGCAAAGTCCATCTCGAAGTTTTTCAAAAATGGCGTGCGCAGCTCGATGAAGGCCGACTTGATGTCGCGTTCGCCGTCGATCTTGGTATTGGCCAGGCCGAAGATGTCGCCGCGCTGCAGCACCGGATCGGGCGTGAGCTTGATCTTCTCGCGCCGCAATTCGGCGCCCACCGCCAGGCCCATCGCCCCGCCGCCAAGCTGGCCGAACTGGGTGCTGGCCTTGCCGTCCCATTGCAGGATCGACGCCTTGTCGTCGCTGACCACGTCATGCCCGAGGGTCGGATCGGCGCTGATCGACGCGATGGTGGCGCCGGCATTGATCTTGCGCAGGGTCGGCAGGTACAGGCGGCCGTAATCGGTATCTTCCTTGGTCGTCTGGTTGTACAGCACGGCCGTTTCCCAGTCCCAGTTGCCAAGCGTGCCCTGCAGCCCCGCCAGCACGCGGGTATTGTCGTTCAGGGTTTTGCTACCGCCGCGCAAGTTCACAAAGCGGTGGCCGACCGAGGCGCGCGCATTCGGGAACGGATTGTCGGGGTGGCCGATTTCCAGGATGGTCTGGTACGGTTGTCCCACGCTTTCGCTGGTGAAATTGGTGGTCGAGGCCTGGCCGATGGCGATCGGGGCGGCAGTGTAGGCGCGTTCCGTGCGCGAATAAGCCGCTTCGACGAAGGCCTTGGCGTTCTGGCCCAGCTTGAGCACGCCGCGTGTCATCACGCTGGCATCCTTGCCCTCGCCGATTCCTTCAAGGAATTGCCCGGTGTTGTAATTGCAGAAGGTGCGCCCGATGAACACGCTGGTAGGAACGATCCCCATGTTGGTGGCGCCGACCAGTTGCTGCGACGGGTCGCACGTGGTGCGGGTGACCAGGCGCTCGGCCATGGTGGCGCGGTTGACGGCGAAGTTCTTGCTGCCTGGCGCGCTTTCGCGGTAAAACGCGGTCACGCCGGAGGTCGTGCTGCCGTATGGGGTGGCGAAGCGGCCGTTGAGCAGCTGGTAGGTCTCGAATTCGATGTCCTTCACGTCCGCGCGTTTGACGCGGTCGCGGTTGGACACGTCGGCCGAGATGAAGACGTTGTAACCATCGCCCTCCACGTCGCCCTTGCCCCAGAAGAAGTTGGCGCCTTTGCGCGCGAACTTGCCATCGTCATTGGCGCTGGCGCGGGCCGATACCTCGGTGCCCTGGTAGTTATTCTTGGTGATGAAGTTGATCACGCCGCCGATCGCATCCGATCCGTACACGGCCGACGCGCCATCCTTGAGGATTTCCACCCGTTCCAGGGCCGACAGCGGAATCGAATTGAGGTCGTACAGGGTCGAATTGCCCTTGTTCGGATCGGCGTAGGCCGCCGGCGTCATGCGCCGGCCGTTGAGCAGGATCAGGGTCGAGGTCGAGCCGAGGCCGCGCAGCGAGGCGGTCGAGGCGCCGCGCGAGAAACCGCCGTCGTTGGTGTCGAGGTTCACGTCGCTGCCCATTGACGGCACTTTACGCATCAGTTCGGTGACGGTGGCCGCGCCGCTGTCGCGGATATCCTTGGCGCTGATGACCTGGATCGGCTGGGCGCCTTCCTTGTCGGTGCGTTTCAGGTTGGAACCGGTGATGTACACCGTGGCGCTCGGCGTCGCCCCAGCCTGTTGGGCAAGGGCGATGTGCGAGCTACCCAGGGTTAACGCGACGGCAAGGACGCTCTGTTTCAATACAAAGTGCTTTTTCAAGATAACTCCTGGTGAGAGATTCTTCCGTGAAAAAAATCGACGCTTGTTTTTTGAAACCCATTTATATGTACGGGTGATGACAAATTTCGCATGAACATGGTATGGAAGCAAACAACTTATGCATATACGTCAATTTTGCCGTCTTTACTGTTGTTTTCCGAAGGGCCCACCTAGGCAAAAAATGATGTTTTGCCTCATTCGCTGTAGGTAGTTCAGTTCGGTAAGAACTGTGGTTTTTGCGCATGCATTCATTCGCTTTACCGTAATATTTCGGCGAAATGAATGACAAGCAAGGGAACCTCGGCATAATGGTTCCACGCAACAACGCGCCATTTACCGAGATGGGGAGTGTATTGATGAGAACATTTTTTTCCGCAAGCTTACTCAGCGTATCCCTGCTGGCCCTGCCGGGAGCAGCGTGGTCGGCCGACAAGGGCAGTGCCGACGAGGCGGTCGCGATGGTCAAGAAAGCCATCGCGCTGATCAAGGCCGACAAGGCCAAGGGCTTCGCGGCCATCAGCGACACGGCCAACAAGGAATACCACGACCGCGATCTGTATGTGTATGTATATGACCTGAACGGCGTCTGCCTCGCGCACGGCAACAATCCCAAAATCGTCGGCAAGAACCTGACGGCGCTGGCCGACAGCACCGGCAAGCTGATGATCAAGGAAATGGCCGACCTGGCCAAGTCGCCCGCCGGCAAGGGCTGGGTCGACTTCAAATGGCCCAATCCGGTAACCAAGACGGTCGAGAACAAGTCCGGCTATATCGAACGGGTCGACGACATGATGGTCGGGTCCGGCGTCTACAAATAGTTGCAAAACCGGGGTCTGTCCCCGATTTTGCAACTATTTGGCCGAAAACGCGGGCCAAAAAAAACGCCCCGGAGGGCGTTTTTTCGATGTGGCCGGAATTACTTGGCGTTCATCAGTGCAACCGTGGTGTCCAGCATGCGGTTCGAGAAACCCCACTCGTTGTCGTACCACGACGATACCTTGACCAGGCGGCCCGACACCTTGGTCAGGGTCGAATCGAAATTCGACGAGGCCGGGTTGTGGTTGAAGTCGATCGATACCAGCGGCTCGGTCTGGTACGTCAGCACGTCTTTCAAGGCGCCTTCCGAGGCCGCTTTCATCAGGGCATTGACTTCGTCCACCGTGGTGTCGCGCTTGGCGATGAAGGTCAGGTCGACCAGCGAGACGTTGATGGTCGGTACGCGGATCGCGAAACCGTCCAGCTTGCCGTTCAGCTCAGGCAGCACCAGGCCGACCGCGGCGGCGGCGCCGGTCTTGGTCGGGATCATGCTCATCGTGGCCGAACGCGCGCGGCGCAGGTCTTCATGCATCACGTCCGACAGCACCTGGTCGTTGGTGTAGGCGTGCACGGTGGTCATCAGGCCGGTTTCCAGGCCGATGGCGTCGTTCAGCGGCTTGACCAGCGGGGCCAGGCAGTTGGTGGTGCACGAAGCGTTCGAGATGACGGTGTCACTCGCTTTGAGCACGCCTTCGTTCACGCCGAACACGATGGTGGCGTCGACATCCTTGCCGCCCGGTGCCGAAATGATGACTTTCTTGGCGCCGCCCTTCAGGTGGGCCGAGGCTTTTTCTTTGGTGGTGAAGAAACCGGTGCACTCCAGGACCACGTCCACGCCCAGCTCGCCCCATGGAATTTCAGCAGGATTGCGCTGCGCGAACACGCGGATCGCGTCGCCATTGACGATCATGTTGTCGCCTTCGACCGTGACGGTGCCCGGGAACTTGCCGTGCGCCGTATCGTAACGGGTCAGGTGCGCGTTCGACTTGGCATCGCCCAGGTCGTTGATCGCCACGATCTGGATGTCGTGTTTCTTGCCGCCTTCGTAGAAAGCGCGCAGGACATTGCGGCCGATACGGCCATAACCGTTGATTGCAACTTTGATCGTCATTACTTTGCTCCTGAGTGATAAAAATGGGTGGGCGGCGGCGCCCGGGGCGCCGCCTGCGCTTCTTAGTTCGTCAGTACCGACTTGACCTTGGCAACCACGTTCTCGACCGTGAAACCGAAGTGCTTGAACAGCACCGGCGCGGGCGCCGATTCGCCGAAGGTGTCGATGCCCACCACGGCGCCTTCCAGGCCAACGTATTTATACCAAAAATCGGTTACACCCGCTTCGATCGCCACCCGCGGCACGCCGCGCGTCAGGACGCTGGCCTTGTAGGCGGCGTCCTGGCGGTCGTACACGTCGGTCGACGGCATCGATACCACGCGCACCAGGATGCCTTCGGCGGCCAGTGCCGCGGCGGCCTTGACCGCCAGTTCGATTTCGGAACCGGTGGCGATCAAAATGGCTTCGGCGTCGGCCACGTCTTGCAGCACGTAGCCGCCGCGCGCGATGTCGGCGATCTGGGCCGCGGTGCGTTCCTGGTACGGCAGGTTCTGGCGCGAGAAGATCAGGGTCGACGGGCCATCCTTGCGCTGGACGGCGGCGCCCCACGCAGCAGCGGACTCGACGGTGTCGCACGGACGCCAGTTGTCCAGGTTCGGGATCAGGCGCAGGGACGAGACGTGCTCGACCGACTGGTGGGTCGGGCCGTCTTCGCCCAGTCCGATCGAATCGTGGGTGAACACGAAGATCGAGCGCAGCTTCATCAAGGCGGCCATGCGCAGCGCGTTGCGGCTGTAGTCGGAGAAGGTGAGGAAGGTGGCGCCGAACGGAATATAGCCGCCGTGCAGGGCGATGCCGTTCATGATGGCGCTCATGCCGAACTCGCGCACGCCGTAGTTGATGTGGTTGCCCGGTTTGCCGGAACGCAGCGCGATGCACTCTTTCCAGTTGGTCAGGTTGGAACCGGTCAGGTCGGCCGAGCCGCCCAGGAACTCCGGCAGGGTCGGCGCCAGCGCCTGGATCGCGTTCTGGCTGGCCTTGCGGGTGGCGATGTTTTCCTTCTTCTCGACACAGGCGGCAATCGCCGCGTCCAGGGTCGCGTTGAAGTCGGCCGGCAGTTCACCCTTCATGCGGCGCTCGAATTCGGCGGCCAGCTCGGGGTATTGCGCGCGGTAGGCGGCAAACTTGGTGTTCCACTCGGCTTCCATGGCGGCGCCGTTCTCTTTCGCGTCCCAGGCGGTGTAGACCTCGGCCGGAATCTCGAACGGGACCGAGGTCCACAGCAGGTGCTCGCGCACGGCGGCGACTTCCTTGTCGCCCAGCGCGGCGCCGTGCACCTTGTCGCCGCCCTGCAGGTTCGGCGAACCCTTGCCGATGATGGTCTTGCAGCAGATCAGGGTCGGTTTCGACGACAGCTTCGCTTCCGCAATGGCCGCGTCGACCGCCGCCACGCTGTGGCCGTCGACGGCAGCAATCACGTTCCAGCCATAGGATTCGAAGCGTTTCGGGGTGTCGTCGGTGAACCAGCCTTCGACCTTGCCGTCGATCGAGATGCCGTTGTCGTCGTACAGGGCGATCAGGCGGTTCAGGCCCAGGGTGCCGGCCAGCGAGCACACTTCGTGCGAGATGCCTTCCATCAGGCAGCCGTCGCCCAGGAACGCATAGGTGTAGTGGTCGACCACGTCGAAGCCCGGCTTGTTGAATTCAGCCGCCAGCAGGTATTCCGACAGCGCCATGCCGACCGCGTTGGCGATGCCCTGGCCCAGCGGGCCGGTGGTCGTTTCCACGCCCGGGGTGATGTCCACTTCCGGGTGGCCAGGGGTCTTCGAATGCATCTGGCGGAAGTTCTTCAGGTCGGCCATGGTCAGGTCGTAGCCCGACAGGTGCAGCAGCGCGTAGTGCAGCATCGAGCCGTGCCCGTTCGAGAGCAGGAAGCGGTCGCGGTTGAGCCACTTCGGATTGGACGGATTGTGCTTGTAATGGCCGGCCCACAGCGCCACCGCAATTTCCGCCATGCCCATCGGCATGCCTGGGTGGCCGGAATTAGCCTGTTGCACTGCGTCCATTGCCAGCGCGCGGATCGCATTGGCCATCAAAGTGGTAGGGAGCGTCGTTTTCATGGGTCGAATCTGTGAGGTCGTAGGATTGGAAATGCGGGTGGCGCTGCATGGCGTACCGAGTCAAGTATTTTACCAGACCATGGGGTGGCGAATTAAAATGACGCACTCGCCGCGCCTGCCGGCCTCTACTTTCGACCAGGATTCCATGCCCCGTTTCTATTGCTCCGTGCCGCTGGCGATCGGACTGACGCTCGACCTGCCCGAGGCGGTCGCCCACCATGTGCACGTGCTGCGCCTGCAGATCGGCGCCGAACTGTGCCTGTTCAACGGCGACGGCGGCGAATATATCGCCCACCTGGCCAGCGTGGAAAAGCGCCACGCCAGCGTTACCGTCAAGGCCTTCGTCGCGCGCGACGTCGAGCTGCCCTACGAAATCACCCTGGCCCAGGCCCTGCCCGAAGCGTCCAAGATGGACTGGATCATCGAAAAGGCGGTCGAAATGGGCGTGGCGGCGATCCAGCCGCTGGCCGCGCAGCGCTGCGTGGTGCGCCTGTCGGGCGAGCGCGCCGAAAAGAAGCTGACGCACTGGCAGGGCGTGATCGTGGCGGCCTCCGAGCAGAGCGGGCGCAACCGCCTGGCGCGGCTGGCGCCGGTGGACGACCTGCACCAGTGGACCGCCCAGCAGGGCATGCACAAGCGCGTGCTGCTCAGCCCGCGCGGTACGCAATCGCTGGCCGACTGGGCCAGGCACCAGCCGCCGCAGGCGCTGGCGCTGATGATCGGGCCGGAAGGCGGCTTCACGGTGCAGGAAGAAGACGCGGCGATCGCGCGCGGCGCCCTGGCGCTGTCGATGGGCCCGCGCATCCTGCGCACCGAGACGGCCGGCATTACCGCCGTGGCGGCCCTGAATGCCTTGTGGGGCGGGATGTAAGCTCCCGGCAGGTCGCGCCAGCGGCAGGACTTGCCGCCGTACCCCGCGCCGGCGGGAACCCAGGTTTCCTTCTTCCCTTCCCTGCAGACGAAAAAAAAGCGCGTTGCCGAAGCAACGCGCCTTTCGTCACGACTTGCGTCGTATCAGCTTAGAACTTGTAGCTGGTGTTGACGTAGACGGTACGGCCCATCGTGTCGGCGTAACGCGCATCGTAACCAACCTGGTGGCCCGACGACGTGCGCAGGGTCAGTGGTGGCTCTTTGTCGGTCAGGTTCTTGATACCGGCACGAACTTCCCACATTTTGCTGATCGCAAACTTACCCTGGTAGTCGAGGGTGCTGTACGACGGCACTTGCAGACGGATCGGGGTGGTGGTGTTGGCCTTGGTGGCAACGCTGTACAAGGTCGTTGCCTGGTCGGTGTAACCGTTGCGGTAGTTCAGCGTCAGCGCATTGGTCATCGGGCCCGTTTCCAGGGTAGCGCCGACCTTGATGATGTCGCGGAAGGTCACGGCGTTGTTGATGCCGTATTTATCCATGCTGTCGGTCCACTCGCTGTCCGAACCCGGCACCGTGTAGCTCGATTTGAGCATGTGGGTACCGTTGACGTTCAGGGTCATTTTGCCGAACGAATACTTCTCGCCGACGGTCAGGTCCCAGTCGATGCCACGGTTGTGCGAACGGCCGATGTTGATCGGGGCGCTGATGAAGGCCCAGGTCTTGATGCCGGTTGCAGGATCGGCGAACTCGGTGAACAGCTCGCGGAATTTGGCTGGATCGGCAAATGCCTGGATCTCGCCGACGTTCGATACCTGGTTGGTCATCTTGACGTCCCACAGGTCGGCGCCGAAGGTCACGCTCGACGATGGCTCGAGGCGGAAACCGAGGGTGAACTGCTTCGACTCTTCCGGACGCAGCTTCTCGTTACCACCGCGGTACGAGTTGTACTGAACGCGGCCTGGACGGCACAGCGACTCGTTGATCGCTGCCAGTGCTGGCGGGCAGGTGTACGGTGCGGCGGTGAAGCCGTTGGCCACCAGGGTGTTGGCGATCGAATCCTGGTCGGCGACGCGGAAACCGGTACCGTAGGAGCCGCGCAGCAGCAGAGCGGTGGTCGGGGTGTAGCGTGCGCTGATCTTGTAGGTGCTGGCGCTCTGGGTTTCACCCTTGGTGCGGCCGGCAATCTTGTCTTCCACGCCCGAATAACGGTCGTAGCGGACGGCGGTCGTCACTTCCAGATCCTTCATGAGCGGCAGGGCCAGCTCGGCGAAGGCACCGGCCGAATCACGGGTGTAGTCGTTTTCGGCAGGCGTGCTGAAACCGTAGATCGAGCCATTCTTGGCAGCTGCCGAGGCGGTCTGCACCTGGTGCAGGCTGCGGCCGTCGATGCCCAGGCCGACGCTGCTTGCGCCGCCCGGCAGGGTGAACAGTTCGCGCGAAGCACGCAGGTCGAGGCCGGTCAGGACCGAGTACGCTTCACGGATCGAACCGTGGAACACCGAACCGTTGATCTGGTCGGCCGTTGGCGACGTTGGCGAACCTGCTGGCAGGAACGGGTTGAAGCTGCTGCCGCCGATCAGGCTGCGGAACTCTTTGTTCAGCAGGTAACCGCCCGTGTAACGCTCGTCGACCTTGTACTTCGAGTAGGTGGCGCCGGCGTTGGTGTCCCAGCCTGCGAAACTCGCTTCCACGCCGGCCACGAGGTGGGCGACGTCGGTGATGGTCTGGCTGTCACGGGTGCCGAATTCCGACGCGCGGTAGGTCGCGGTGGCGGTCTTGGCATCTTTTTGCTGCGCTTCGGTCAGGAACGGCTTGATGTACTGGTTGTAGACTGGCGAGTTCAGCGGAACTGCAACGCTGACCGGGTTGGCGGCGATACGCGCGGTCAGGTCGAAACGGGCCAGGGCCAGGTCGACGAAGCCGGTGACGTTGTCCGAAAACTTGACGCGACCCGAGGTGTACAGGGTGTCGCGCTTCGATTCAGGCACGGTTTCGACGGTCGATGCGCTGTCCACTGCGCAGTAGTCGGTGCTCGGGGTGCTCGACAGGTACGGGAAGAAGCCGGTAGCGCAGGCGCCGTTGACTTTCTTGTACGGGTTAAAGCCCAGCTGCGGATTGGTCTTGGTGTCGTTGAACGCGACGTTGACGTTGGACGAGGTGCCCGAGGTCGAAGTGCGGTCGTAGATGTAAGCCTGGCCGTCGTAGTTCAGTGGAATGTACGACGTTTTGCTGAATTCGCGCTCGGTCGCCTTGACCTTCTTCTGCTCGTCGTGACGGTAGGTCATCAACAGGTTGAAGCGGTTCGTTTCCAGATCGCCGAAACCCCAGGTGATGCTGGCGTTGGCGCTCTTGCCGCCCGGGTTGGTCGGTACCGACACGCCCGCGTCCAGGGTCAGGCCCTGGTAGTTTTTCTTCAGGATGAAGTTGATCACGCCGGCGATGGCGTCGGCGCCGTACAGGGCCGAAGCGCCGTCGCTCAGCACTTCGACGCGCTCGACCGCGCTCATCGGAATGGAGTTCAGGTTGACCGAGCTGCCGCTGTCTTGCAGAGGCGCCATGCGGCGGCCGTTCAGCAGGACCAGGGTGTAGCTGCCGCCCAGATCGTGGATCGAGGCGGTGGTGCGGCCACCCGAGTTGGTGCCGGCGGCGATCGCTTCAATCGTGAAGCCCTGCATCGCTGGCAGTTTCTGGAGCAGGTCGGCAACCGTGGTCGCGCCCGAACGTGCGATGACTTCCTTGGAAACCACCTGCACCGGCAATGCGCCTTCTTTCACAATCCGCTTGATGCTCGAACCGGTGATTTCGACACGCTGGATAGGAGCATCCTGGGCCAGGGCTTGGCCGGCGACGAAACCGGCTAACAGGCCGAGGGCGAGGCGAACGGAACGTACGCCAATCTTCTCTTGAAACATCATTTTTAGAACTCCGTTTAGGATGAGGATAACGACACTACAGCAGCTAGCTTGTACGACAGCCTTTCGGTTCGCAAACCGCGCTGGCACGTTGCCTGGTAGAAAATCACCTGGCAGGCCGCGCGCGGCAGGGGCGTCGCATCATTTTTCTGCAATGGGCATTATCCGGTCAGCGACAAAAAAATGGCGGCCAAAAAGAACCGAAATGCAACTTTCCCTGCGACTACAGCGAAAATTCTTTCTATGCGTATATGTACCAAACGAAATATTGTGCATTGCGGCAAAATAAGAATAATGAATGAGTCTGTTTTGCAACAAAATTTCTCGTGAAGACAATAATAGACGCGCAGCAACACCTTGACATCGAAAATACCCGCCTTGCGTGCCGCGATTCGCCCATGGGCCGACGCAGCCGGTAAAATAGCGCCCTGCCTTGCTTTCCCCACCCTGAACCACGAACGACTCACTATGCTGCGAATTAACGAACTCAAACTCCCGCTCGACCATGCCGACGCCGACCTGCGCCAGGCCATCCTGGCGCGCCTGGGCATTGCCGGCGCCGACTTGCACGGGTTTAGTGTGTTCAAGCGCAGCTACGACGCGAGGAAACGCAGCGCCATCGTGCTGATCTACGCGATCGACGCCGACGTGCGCGACGAAGCGGGCGTACTCGCGCGCATGAAGCACGACGCCCACATCCTGCCCGCGCCCGACACCGGTTACAAATTCGTCGCCGGCGGCGAGCAGCTGCAGGGCCACGACCGCAACGAGCGCCCGGTGGTCATCGGCACCGGCCCGTGCGGCCTGTTCGCGGCGCTGATCCTGGCCCAGATGGGCTTGCGCCCGCTGATCCTCGAACGCGGCAAGGTGGTGCGCGAGCGCACCGTCGACACCTTCGGTTTCTGGCGCAAGCGCGAGCTGAACCCGGAATCGAACGTGCAGTACGGCGAAGGCGGAGCCGGCACCTTTTCCGACGGCAAGCTGTACAGCCAGATCAAGGACCCCAAGCATTACGGCCGCAAGGTGCTTACCGAATTCGTCAAGGCTGGCGCGCCGGAAGAAATCATGTACGTCAGCAAACCGCACATCGGCACCTTCCGGCTGGTGAAGATGGTCGAGGAAATGCGTCAGAACATCATCGCGCTGGGCGGCGAATACCGCTTCGAGAGCAAGGTCAGCGATATCGAGGTTGAGGGGGAAGGTGATCAGCGCCAGATCCGCGGCGTGACCCTGGCCAGCGGCGAGCACATTGCCACGCGCCACGTGGTGCTGGCCATCGGCCACAGCGCGCGCGACACCTTCGAGATGCTGTACGAGCGCGGCGTGTATATCGAAGCGAAGCCGTTTTCGGTCGGTTTCCGGGTCGAGCACCCGCAGTCGCTGATCGACGCCTGCCGTTTCGGCCCGAACGCCGGCAACAAGATTTTGGGCGCGGCCGACTACAAGCTGGTGCACCACGCCGCCAACGGCCGCTCGGTGTACAGCTTCTGCATGTGCCCGGGCGGCACGGTGGTGGCGGCGGCATCCGAACCGGGACGCGTGGTCACCAACGGCATGAGCCAGTATTCGCGCAACGAACGCAATGCCAACAGCGCCATCGTGGTGGGTATTACGCCGGCCGACTATCCGGGCCATCCGCTGGCCGGGATCGCCCTGCAGCGCCAGCTGGAAGAAGGCGCGTTCGCGCTCGGCGGCGGCACCTACGATGCGCCGGGCCAGCTGATGGGCGACTTCGTCAAGGGCCGCGCCTCGACCGCCTTCGGCTCGGTGGTGCCTTCGTTCAAGCCGGCGGTGCACTTGACGGACCTGGCAACCGCCCTGCCCGAGTACGCGATCGTCGCCATGCGCGAAGCGTTTCCGGCGTTCGACAAGCAGATTCGCGGTTACTACCAGGAAGACGCGGTGCTGACCGGCGTGGAAACGCGCACATCGTCGCCGATCCGCATCAAGCGCCGCGACGACGACCTGCAAAGCCTGAACACGCGCGGCCTGTTCCCGGCCGGCGAAGGCGCCGGCTACGCGGGCGGGATCCTGTCGGCGGCAGTCGACGGGATCAAGGTGGCCGAGGCGGTCGCGCTGTCGATGGCGAGATAAACAAGGCAGGCGCTACAGGTTCATGGGTAGAGCTGCCGATACGAGGTACCGGCGCTTCAGTTTGCCGAGTCACTCTACTTGTCCGGCCCGTCTGGTATATCGCACACCGCATTGCCCGAGGCGGGATCAAGTACGCAGGAGTCGCTGTAAGAACAGCAAACTTGGGTACCTCCCAACTGGCATATCTCCCCGTGCGGTACGCATTTCACGCATTTCTGCCACACGCAGGACAGCGGGGTACCTGCCTGTCCACAACAATGAATGCCGGGTTGAGTTGGAGGTACACACGCCTCGTTGAAGGTGGCACATTGTTGTTGAGGCGGTTCTTGTCGCGTCGCGCAGACGCCATTGATAACAATGAGTGAAAAATCACAACCGGTATCACACGGTATTTGCCCCTTCGAGCCGCAAAGCCGACAAACTCCATTGGCGACCTTTAAAGGATAGTTACAGCGCTTGCCACAAGGAGGCTGACCATCGGCACCGCATGGACGGCATACTCCGCCGACAGGCATAAACCCATAATTGCATCCTCGCGAGCACTCCGGTTGCCCGTTCGCTCCACAAGCGGTGCAAATGCCATTGATGGCTTTTGTGCCGACATTGCACCCCCGGTCGCAGGGTATCTGGCCTGCAGCGCCGCAGCGCCTGCACACACCTTGCGCCGTCTCTAAACCGGAGTTGCACCCTGCATCGCAGGGTAGCTGCCCCTCCGCGCCGCAGACAGCGCACAGCCCATTGCGTACTTTCAGGTTAGTGTCGCAGCCGTCCTCGCAAGGGCGTTTTCCAAGCGCGCCGCAGAGCACGCAAGTCCCGCTAGTGGCGCTGTCATTACTGAACTGGCAGTGCATGTTGCGGCCCAAACAACGCGCTGTCGCTTGAGCCGCATCGGGTGGGCAGCAGGCTCCGCCATCGGTCGTGCCGCAGTTGAAGCAGCGATGAGAGCTGACATCGCATGCGCCGCGCTGGCACATGTCACGCATGTCGTAGGAATTGGGCGAATATACCCTGCCATCTGCGGTCCATTTCAACGCCCTGGTCTCTGGGCCATCGCAGCAGGCCTGTCCGGCTCCGCCGCAGGGTTGGACGCAAGTGTTTGTGGCGATGTCACAACCCAGGCCAGTATTGCATGCAACCAATGGACCGAAGGCGGGGTTAGCTGCGGATGCAGGTGCCCTGCAACATGCTTCGCCCGACTTGCCGCAGAAGTACTTGGTAATATCGGTGAGAGGTCTCTTGCCGACAATGATAGGCGAGCACGAGCTGAGCGCGATACACAGGCCGATGGCGAAGGTGATCCAGAGGAACACAACGATTGAAGGGGATCTGCTCGATTTGCTCATGGCCACTCCTAAAACACGGCAATGTTGCCACCAGGTTGCATGGCCATTGGCGTTCTCCCGATTGCCATGCCAAACACAGGTTTAACAGAACAGACAAATTCAGCAATGAGAAAGCCCAATACAACCAGTGAATTTATATCGGAAGCGACTTGCGGAACTGTCGTAAGCAATCCAGCAGCTTTCGCACCAGGGCCTTGTAGCCGACATCGTCATCCACCGTTCGATGGTCGCGCCAGCCACGGAGAAAGGCGCGCGTATGGGCACGGGGCCGGGGTCGGGGTCGGGTCTGAGAGTCGATCACGACGATAGGCAGGGCGTCGTCGAGCACGCCGGAGCGGCAGGCCGACAGACAGGAATATCCGGTCTTGCCGCCGCCGGGATCAAGCCGGGAAAAGTTTAACGCTAACGTGGAAAGAGTTGCTAACGTCCCGGTGCCCGATCAAGCACCCCGCCCCGACGCCTACTCAGTCGCCGCCCTGGTCATTCCGCCCGAGCCAGTTAATTGATCCGACACGACCTTGACGAAGACGAGTTGGCCATCTGAGTATCAGGCCCGGCGCGGCGCATCCGCCGCGGCCAGCTGGCGGCCGCAGAACGCTTCGAGCCTGACGATGATATCGGCGGCCTGGCGCTCGCTCAGGCCAATGCCGAAGGGGATGCCCCCCTCGGTCGTCTCGATCAGCAGGCGCTGGCCCCGGAAACCCCACCAGCTCATGCTCCACGCCATGGTGCCATAGGTCGGCCGGTCCGCATCCGCCACCGACACGATCGCGCCCCGCGCCACGGACAGCGACTCCGAGAAAAACAGATTGCGGCCGATGACGCAAAGGCAGGCCAGCAGCATGATGACGGACACGATCCAGCCTGCCAGCGGCGCAGGAGAAGCCTTGCCTGCGTTATGCTGCATCATCACCGACAACCCGACTGCCATCGCCAGGCACAGAAGCAGTGCGCCGATACGGCGCGGCGGCGGCGAAGTAATCTGCAGCATATCCACGTCAGTTCCCCTGGCAAAAGTACATCGTCGGCGACAGGGCTACAGCCAGCCCGACTTCCTGAACCGATAATACAGGTACACGCACACGCTGACCATCACGCACAGCGCGGCCAGGTAGCCGAAATGCCACTTCAGCTCCGGCATGAATTCGAAGTTCATTCCCCACACGCCGGCGAACGCGGTAAACACCGCGAAGATCGCAGCCCATGCAGCGAGCCGCTTATTGACTTCGCCATCGTCGATGGCCACCATCGACAGATTGACCTGGATCGCGGTGCCGATGGTGTCGCGGATGGTGTCGAGCGAGGCGTTGATGCGCTGCAGGTGGTCGTGCACGTCGCGGAAGTATTCCTGGGTGTCGCGGCAGAACGAGGGCACCCGCCCGCCATGCAGCTTGCCGATGGCGTCGAGCAGCGGCGTGACCGCGTGGCGCAAGGTCAGCACCTTGCGTTTGAGTTCGTACAGGCGCTCGATGTTGTCGCGCTGCGAGCCGCGGATGAAAATCCGGTCTTCGATGGTTTCGAGTTCCGATTCGAGCGCGTCGACCACCGGAAAATAACGGTCGACCACCGCATCCATCAGCGCGTACAGCACGAACGAGGAGCCCTTGGCGAGCAGGTGCGGCTCGCGTTCGGCGCGTGCGCGCACGCCGAGAAAGCCGCGCATGACGTTGTTGCGCACCGAGAGCACGTAATTCTCGCCGACGAACATGGCCACCTGGCCCACGCTCAGTTCATCGCCATCGGTTTCCACAGTCTGCACCACCACGAACAGCGAGTCGCCGTACTCCTCGATCTTGGGGCGCTGGTGGCCGCGCAGCGCGTCTTCCACCGCCAGTTCGTGCAAGCCGAATTCGTGCTGCATGATGGCCAGTTCGTCCGGCTGGGCGTCCTTCAGGGCCACCCACACGAAGCAGTCGGGTTGTTGAATGTAGTCGCTGATGGCTTCGACGGAAATGTCGGACAGCTTTTTGCCTTCCTGGTAGGCGACGCAGTTGATCAGCATGGTGGTTCCAACGATAAATTGGACAGAAGCTTACACCATGCCGCGGCTGTACGGTGACGGCGTGGATGCAGGCATGTCGAGCCGCCATGACCACAGCCGTCGCACCCGCGCAGGCGGGAACGCATGCGTTCCCGCCAAGTTCGCAGCGTAGCCAGCGACTGAGCGGCCAACTTGGACACCCGCCTGCGCGGGTGCGACGCTTCTACGATGAAACCAGTACTGCAGGATGAGCACACGCGTCCGTCCCGCTACCCTGCCCTACTCGTCCTTGGCGCCGTCGATCCCCAGCTCGGCGATCTTGCGCGTGATGGTGTTGCGTCCGATCCCGAGGCGCACCGCCGCATCGTTCTTGCGCCCGTGCGTGTGCTTGAGCGCGGTCTTGATCAGGGCCGACTCGAACTGCCGTCCCAGCACATCCATCACTTCCGACTGCCCGGCGGCGAGCATGCTGGCCGCCTGCAGTTCCAGCAGCCCGATCCAGCCGCCGGCCGCGCCCAGCGCCGCCATGGCGGCAGTGCCCCCGAACGCGCCAGCCTGGCCGCCGGCCGGCGCCGATGCGCTCTCGCCCGGCGCCGGCGGCAGCGCCGCTTCGGCCCCGCCATCCTGCGTCAGTTCGAGCGGCATGTCCTTGACTTCCACCGTCTGGCCGGGCGCCATCACGGTGATCCAGTTGCACAGGTTTTCCAGCTGGCGCACATTACCCGGCAAATCGAGTCCGGCCAGGAAGTGCATCGCCGGATCGCTCATGCGCTTGGCCTCCACCCCGAGCTGGCGCGCGCTCTGCACCAGGAAGTGGCGCACCAAAAGGGGGATATCCTCGCGCCGCTCCCGCAAACTGGGCAGGCGCAGGCGGATCACGTTCAGGCGGTGGTACAAGTCTTCGCGAAACAGGCCGTCGCGCACGCGCTGTTCCAGGTTCTGGTGGGTGGCGGTGATGACGCGCACGTTCGCCTTCATCGGCTGGTGCCCGCCGACCCGGTAGAAGTGGCCGTCCGAGAGTACCCGCAAGAGGCGCGTTTGCAGGTCGAACGGCATGTCGCCGATTTCATCCAAAAACAGGGTGCCGTTTTCGGCCTGCTCGAAGCGCCCGCGGCGCGTGGTCTGCGCGCCGGTAAAGGCGCCGCGTTCGTGGCCGAACAGTTCCGATTCGAGCAAGTCCTTCGGGATCGCCGCGGTATTCAAGGCGATGAAAGGCTGCTGCGCGCGCGGGCTGTGCTTGTGCAGCGCGCGCGCGACCAACTCCTTGCCGGTGCCCGATTCGCCGGTGATCAGGACCGTCACGTTCGACTGCGACAAGCGCCCGATGGCGCGGAACACTTCCTGCATGGCCGGCGCCTGGCCCAGGATTTCGGGGGTGTCGGTGGGACCCGATTCGATGCTCGTCTCGCGCAGGCTTTCCTCCAGCGCGCGCCGGATCAGTTCGACCGCCTTGTCGATGTCGAACGGCTTGGCCAGGTATTCGAAGGCGCCGCCCTGGAAGGCAGCGACGGCCGAATCGAGGTCGGAGAACGCGGTGATGATAATGACCGGCAGGCCGGGATAGGTGGCCTTGACCGTCTGCAGCAGGTCCAGCCCCGACTCGCCCGGCATGCGGATGTCGGACACCAGCACTTGCGGCGTATCGAATTCGAGCGCCGCCATCGCATCGCGCGCGTTCGAAAAGCTTTTGGTGGCGAGGTTCTCGCGTGCCAGGGCTTTTTCAAGCACCCAGCGGATGGAGGCGTCGTCGTCGACTATCCAGATTGGTTTCATGTGTTCGCGCTTCCCCGCAATATGGATCTTCAATTGATGGGACCCGGATTGTCGAAGCTGGTGCGCGGCTTATGGCAGCGGCAACAGGATCCTGAAATCCGTAAATCCAGGCCGGCTTTCGCACTCGATCACACCCATGTGCTGCTGCACGAAGGTCTGCGCCAGTGTCAGCCCCAGGCCGCTGCCGCCTTCCCTTCCCGATACCAGGGGATAGAAAATGCGGTCGCGGATCTGGGGCGGGATGCCCGGTCCATTGTCGATGATATGCAAGTCTAATGCCAGGCCGTAGCGCACCTTGGCCAAGGTCACCTGGCGCGCCACGCGGGTCTTGAAAACCAGCTGGGCGTCGCCGGCCACAATCTGCTCGGACAGCGCTTGCGCGGCGTTGTGGGCGATATTGAGCACGGTCTGGATCAGCTGTTCCTTGTCGCCCCTGAACTCGGGGATCGACGCGTCGTAGTCGCGCCGGATGGTCAGCCCGGCCGGGAACTCGGCCAGCATCAGGCTGCGCACGCGCTCGAGCACTTCGTGGATATTGACGTCGCCGACGATGTGCGGACGCCGGTGCGGCGCCAGCAGGCGGTCGACCAGCGTTTGCAGGCGGTCCGCTTCCTTGATGATCACCTGCGTGTATTCGCGCAGCTCGGTCAGGTGACGCCCCGGCAGTTCGAGTTCGAGCAGTTGCGCCGCGCCGCGAATGCCGCCCAGCGGGTTCTTGATCTCGTGCGCCAGGTTGCGCACCAGTTCCTTGTTGACCTGGCTCTGGTCGAGGATGCGCTCCTCGCGGTCGAGTTTGAGCTGCTGGACGTTCTCGCGCAGCTCGATCACGACGCCCCACTCGCCGGCCTCGCTGACGATGCTGTGCACATGCAGCGGCTCGCGCCCGCTGCGCTCCAGGGTCAGGTCCTGGCGCAGGTCGGCGTATTTATGGGCCAGCGCCTGCTCGCACAGATTGGTCAGCTCCTCGGCGTTGAGGAACAGCGTGTGCAGCTGCTGGCGTTGCAGGGCGCGCAGCGAGCTTTCGAGCAGGTTCTCGCAGGCGGCGTTGGCGAAGGTGATGGCGCCGCCGGCGTCGACCAGCAGCACGGCCGACGCCAGCAGATCGAGGCCGGCCAAGCCGTCGCGCCGCGGCGCAGGAAGCGCAGCCGGGATCATTTGATGTTGGAGATTTCGCGCCGCAGCGCTTCGATGTTCTTTTCGGCGCGCGAGATGTTCTCGGCCATTTGCTTGACCCGCTCTTCGTACTTGGCGTAGTTCTTCTCGTTGCCCTGGCGCTCAGGCTCGCCCTTGTTGTATTCGCTTTTGAGTTCGGCCAGCTTCTTCTCTTCGGCGCGCAGTTCCTGTTGGAGGATTTCGCGCCGGTCGGCGTCGCGCGCGCGCTGCTCGCTCCCGCCCACCTTCGGGAAATCGGTCGGCGTCGTCACCGGCTTGGCCGGACCGGTATTCCTGCGCCCCGACGGCGCCGGGATATTGTTCGGCACGTCGAGCTGCTTGCAGCCGGTCTTGGGGTTGTCGGTCAACTCCTTCTTGCCATTGGCGTCGACGCACAAATAGATGTCGGCCCGGGCCAGCGGTTGCACGCCCAGGCCGGCGAGCAGCGCCAGTGCCAGCAAAGGCAATTTCGGCGAGCGCAGCGGGCGGAGCAGGCGAATCCGGGACATCCTCGTTATCATAAGCATCAGCGTTGTTTCACGGAATTCCGTGGAGTAATTAGATTCAACCGAATATACAACATCCAATGAAAAACGCGAGAAAAGCCGTGGCCTTCCTCGCGTTTTTATACCGTAGAGATACGTTTTGATGTCTCTACGGCCACAGGTGCTGCAAGTTGGCAATGCTTGCCAACAAAAAACAATTACAGCGAATAGTACATATCGAATTCAACAGGGTGCGTGGTCATGCGCATGCGCTGCACGTCCTGCATTTTCAGTTCGATGTAGGCATCGATCATGCTGTCGCTGAAAACGCCGCCACGGGTCAGGAACTCGCGGTCCTTGTTCAGGTTGTCCAGCGCTTCTTCGAGCGAAGCGCAGACCGTCGGGATCAGCGCGTCTTCTTCCGGCGGCAGGTGGTACAGGTCTTTCGACGCTGCTTCGCCCGGGTGGATCTTGTTGGCGATACCGTCCAGGCCGGCCATCAGCAGCGCGGCGAAGCACAGGTACACGTTCGCCAGCGGATCCGGGAAGCGGGTTTCGATGCGGCGGCCTTTTGGATTGGCCACGTGCGGGATGCGGATCGACGCCGAACGGTTCTTGGCCGAATAAGCCAGCTTGACCGGCGCTTCGTAGCCAGGCACGAGGCGCTTGTACGAGTTGGTGCCCGGGTTGGTGATCGCGTTCAGCGCCTTGGCGTGCTTGATGATGCCGCCGATGTAGAACAGCGCATCTTCCGACAGGCCGGCATAGCCGTCGCCGGCGAACAGGTTCTTGCCGTCTTTCCAGATCGACTGGTGCACGTGCATGCCCGAGCCGTTGTCGCCAACGATCGGTTTCGGCATGAAGGTGGCGGTCTTGCCATAGCTGTGGGCCACGTTCCAGACCACGTATTTCAGGTTCTGGGTCCAGTCGGCGCGCTCGACCAGGGTCGAGAACTTGGTGCCGATTTCATTCTGGCCGGCGCCGGCCACTTCGTGGTGGTGCACTTCGACCGGGATGCCCAGTTCTTCGAGGATCAGGCACATTTCCGAGCGCATGTCCTGGAACGAATCGACTGGTGGCACCGGGAAGTAGCCGCCCTTGACGGTTGGACGGTGGCCGCTGTTGCCGCCTTCGGTCTTGGCGTCGGTCGCCCACGACGACTCATCCGAATCGATCTTGACGAAGCAGCCCGACATGTCGATCTTCCAGCGTACGCTGTCGAAGATGAAAAATTCCGGCTCGGGGCCGAAGTAGGCGGTGTCGCCGATGCCGGTCGACTTGAGGTAGGCTTCGGCGCGCTTGGCGATCGAACGCGGATCGCGGTCGTAGCCCTTGCCGTCGGCCGGTTCGATGACGTCGCACTGCATGAACAGCGTGACTTCTTCCATGAACGGATCGATGTTGGCGGTGTTCGGGTCTGGCATGAGGATCATGTCGGACGCTTCGATGCCCTTCCAGCCGGCGATCGACGAGCCGTCGAATGCATGGCCCGATTCAAATTTGTCGAGATCGAAGTGCGATACGGGAACCGTTACGTGCTGCTCTTTGCCACGCGTGTCGGCGAAGCGAAAGTCCACAAAGCGAACATGCTTCTCTTTAACCATTTCCAAGACTTCTGCGGCCGTCATTGCCATGCGTATCTCTCCTAATATAAATGGGGGGTTGCCGCCCGGGCGGCAAAACTCACAGGAATCATAGCAGAAAGCGTGCCAGCCAGACCACATGGGTCGACGGCAATAGCAGCGTTGAAAATGGTGCCAAATGTCACTAAACTCCCGAGTCCCAGTTGTCGGCGTGACGATGACACCCGGCCGGGATCGCACTGTATTGGTGCAAGCGCGGCCGATTGCACCAAGTTGATGCACCATGCACCGAAAAGGGAAAAATGCCGCGCAGTGGTGCGCCGCTCCTATAATCATCACAAACTTCACCGAGGAATACGCCATGAGTAACGTCGAGACCCTGCTTGCCGCCGCCCGCACCCGCGCGCCGGGCGAACCATACGCCGGAGCGGTGACGCCGCAGGAAGCGTGGGAACTGCTGCAAAGCGAAGCGCGCGTGCGGCTGGTGGACGTGCGCACCGACGCCGAGCGCGCGTGGGTCGGCAAGGTCGCCATTCCCGCGCAGCAGCACTGCGCGGTGCAGTGGAGCGTGTGGCCGCAAGGGGTGCCCAATCCGGACTTTGTGCAGCAACTGGAAGCGGTGGCGCAGAAGGATGAAGTGCTGTTGTTTTTGTGCCGCTCGGGCGTGCGGTCGCGTCACGCCGCACGGGTGGCGACCGAGAATGGGTACACGCAATCGTTCGACATCCTGGAAGGCTTCGAGGGCGACAAGGATGCGGACGGGCACCGCAAGACGGTGGGCGGCTGGTGCAAAGCGGGCTTGCCGTGGATGGGAGCCTGAAACGCGTTTGAGAACACGCGGATGTTGAAACCATCCTTTCGAGTAGAAAACCGGATCCGCTGCCCGCAGTACAAAGACGATTTAAAACGAACGACTCGACGCCTTCACAACTATATCATCAGGCTAAGCGATGGGATGATGGATTACTGCGACGCACCTAGCTCAGTTGGTGAATTCTCATGCCCTCGCTGACAGTACATGATTTCTTCGCTAATGTGAACGATATGCTTTGCCGACCAAAGCGCTTCGGAAAAAACTTTAAGAGCATCAAATTTCATATCTTCGACATAGCACATCATAACCTCAAGTACCGATGTCTTCGCTCCGGCAACAGTATTGAAATCCATTGTTTCTGGATCAAATGTGAAAGCAGTAATTTTGGCATTGGGATTATTAGATGTTGGAGGGCCACCAATTCCCACACATGATTGATGTTCATCTTCATACGTCCATATTGAAAACCGCTCTGGCTTATCTTCGAAGTACATGGATGCACCACCACCAGTTGGCCCAAATGCTTCTACAATGAACCGTCGTGATTTTTTTTGTTCAATTAGCTTCTGATGCGGTAGCCTAGAAAGTTTTCCAATAGTATATAGAGAACTATACGGAGTAGGCGGCAATGGCTGCACTGCTCGTAGCCAAGTTGCAAAAATCTCTTCGTTTGGCGTCTGCGTATTATTTGCAATTTTCTCTATACTTACCATTTTTCCCAGCGCGGACTGAAACATTTGTTCATCGTATGCATATGGATAGTAAATAACACTCATTTTTTTGGCTGCCAGCTTGGCACTAAGTTCCGGAAAAATCAAGGTTCGCCAAACCCGCACGGTAACCTGATCCAATACGTGTTTAAGTGCGCCAACGAATTCCTTTGTCTCAATTCGACCGATTCGGCTCAAATCCTCACCTGGCTGTATTTTTACAAATTCTTCTTCAATTCTTTCAAGGCCTCTCGCAGCCCTTTGAAGCTGGGCATCAATATCAAGCAAAAAATCATTAGTGGAGCTGAGCGCAGCCATAGTTTTTCCTTATTGCAGCGTTAGGGCAATTAACGTTATAACTGCGTCTATTTAATCAAGATAATTTCTCGCCGTATCGTTTCGGCAATCGGAGGCGCCGCGGACGCCGTGGTCGATTCAGACTGCCATTGGATGTGGTGTTCAGAACTATAATATTGCCGGACATAAGAATGGTTATGGACGGTATCGTTACACTCGAATCGCACGCCGTCGGAGTAATAGCGGGCGGTTGGCCTCGCGACGCAGAACCGGCTACCGAGGCCTTACGCAAATTTTATCACGTTGGTTGGCGCCCGATCGAGCTCGGCCCATGGTGTGGATGTAGCCGGTAAGCAAGGGCCGGGGTGCCGTCCGCCAGCCTAGAGCACGCGGCAATCAACATCCAACATGCAAAAAACCTTGAGCCCAAGATGATCATAAGCCGGATGCTATTTGGTCGACACGATCGCGCCATCCGCGTTTTTGACCCGCTGCCGCACAAAATTGATATGGCTGCGCAGCCCATACAAGCCATCGGCAAACGCCAGCGGAATCGAAATCTGGTTCACCATCTCTTCGATTTCGTCCAGGCGCTTTAGCAGCCCCGCGCAAACGTCCGCGCGCTGCGGCCCCTGTGCTGCTTCGAGCTCCTGCTCCACCGTGCGCAGCTGCCCGTACCAGCGGTACACGCGCGAGCGGATGCGCCACACGTACAAGGGCGGCACCACCTTCGACAACGGCAGTACCAGCGCCGCCAGCGCCACCACCACGACCCACATGCGATCGAAGAAATTGGCCAGCCAGAAGCTCATGTAACGCTGCAGCAGCGGCGCGCCATCCTTGTAGAACTTGGCCGCTTCGCGCGCCACGGGAATTTCGGTATAGCGCGCCGAGGGGAACTGGCCCTGCTGCTGGAACCAGCCGGTGCCGCCATGGATCTCGCTGGCCGCCTGCACGTACAGGTCGATCAACGCCGGATGCAGATCCTCGCGCGCCACCAGGGTCGCGGTGGGCGCAATCAAGTGATAATCCTGGGCCGGGATGTCGCGCCCTACATCGACGATTCCGCGCGGCAGCACCACGTGGGAGACGAACGGCAAACGTCGCGAATAGGCCTCGGCCTGGGTGAAATCGAACAGCTTGAAGCCCGGCGTTTGCAGCAGCATCTGCACCAGCGGCGCATCCGGCCCGGAGCTAAAGACCAAGCCGTCGATGCGCCCTTCCAGCAGTTCGACGGTGCCCGGCGTGTTCTCCAGCGCGCCGATGGTCAGCTCGCCCGGTTCCACGCCGTTCAGCGCCAGCACCTGGCGAAACAACTTGGGCACGCCGCTGCCTTCGGGTCCCAGGTTGATTTTCAGGCCCTTGAGCTGCGTGATCTGGGTGACCTTGGCATCCTCGCGCAGGAACAGCCAGACCGGCTCGGTGAACAGGCTGCCGAGGGAGACCAGTCCCTTGCGCTGGGCTTGGGCCTCTTCGGTCGATCCGCTCTGCACAAAAGCGATATCGACCTTGCCTTCCTTGAGGTGCTGGAGGTTGTCCTGCGAGCCGAGCGAGGGCTGCAAGGTGACGGCGATGCCGTGCTTGCCCAGTTTGGCCGCGTATTTTTTGCCGAATTCTTCGTAGGCGCTGTTTTCCTGGCCGGTGCCGAGGGTGACGCTGCGCGGGGGCGACGGGTCGACCAGAAAGTAAGCGACCGCGCACAGGGCGACGATGGTGAGGACGGTGGGGCCGGCGGTGGCAACCAGGTCACGAAACGAGAACTGGGTAAACTTCCGGATTTTAGACATCGCACGTTGCAAAGGTTTCATGGTTCGGTACGATGCCTACAATCGTACAAACATGCAAGGGCTATCATTTCGGGAGGGATCGGTATTCTGCATCTACTGTTTCTGTATCTACCGTTAACTTAAAAACCGTCTTTCCCGCGCCAAGGCGGCACTCGGCGGGAATCCAAGTTCGTGCTGCAGCCATAGACGGCTCGACAAAATTGGATTCCCGCCTTCGCGGGAAAGACGGTTTTTAGTGAAGTGGTACTAACCCCGACCGTTTTTAATGTGGCGGTACTACCCCTGACGGTTCTTAACGTAGCGGTAATAACCCCGACGGTTTTTAGTATAGCGGTCCTATCCCGAACGGTTTTAGCGTCGCGGCCCTATGCCGCGACACTTTCGAATCTCCGCCGCCATCAACGCACGCACTGCTTGGCCGTGCCGCCAGTCGGCGGCTCGATCATCGGCATCAGGGTAGGTGCCAGCACCGTCAGCAACTGCACTGGCAAGGCACTTGTAAAATCGTAGTCGGCCGACGACGGTCCATGCACATACGCCGTCATGCTGCCGAAGAAGCGCTCGCCGATGTTGAAGACGAACGTCGCCGAGCGGTTCACATAACGTGATTCGATCAGCCGTCCACCGCCGCCATACACCTCGAAGCGCTGGTCGCCGGTACCGGTCTTGCCACCGACGGCGATGATGCTGCCGTCAGCCATCTTGAAGGCCGTCTTGACCCGCTTGGCGGTGCCGTCCGAGACCACGCCGCGAATCGCATCGGCCACCGCGCGCGCCACTTCCGGCGCCAGAATCTGCTCGCCCGGCGCGCTCTTGGCCTGCTTGACCAGGGTTTCGTACGGCGTGCCTTCGGCAAAATGCAGCGAGTCGATGCGCTGCACCGGTTTGCGCACGCCCTTGTTGACGATAATGCCCATCATCTCGGCCAGCGCCGCCGGACGGTCGGCCGACGCGCCCAGGGTCGTCGCATACGACGGCACCAGCGAATCGAACGGATAGCCCATCTTCTTCCACTGCGCATGGATTTTCAGGAACGCTTCGACTTCCAGCAAGCCGGCGATGCGGCGGTCCTGCGCGTGCTTGCGGTGGGTGTTGAACAGCCAGGCATACACTTCCTGGCGCTGCTTGACGCTGGCCGCGATCATGTCGGAGTACGTGGCATTCGGATTGGCGCGGAAGTAACCGACCAGCCACAGTTCGAGCGGGTGGATGGAAGCCAGGTAGCCGCGGTCGGCCAGCGACATGTTGGCAGGGGCGTACTGGTCGTACATGCGCGCGATGCGCTCGTCCGGCACTTCGTTGGCCGACACCAGGTTGTCCTTCACGAAGGCCGAGAACTGGGCCAGCGTGGCGTTCGGGGCGATCGTGCGGTGCACGTTGGCCAGCCGGGTCGGGGTCGGACGGAAGCTCGCCAGCAGCACTTTTTCGGCGTCGGCCGCGTTCTTGCCCTTGTACTTGTTATAGAAGCGGCCGAGGAATTCGCGCCCTTCGCGGTCGGCGAAGCGGGCCAGGTATTCGGCGCGGCGCGGATCGTCCGAGTCGGCCAGCAGCGCGGCCGAGGAACCAGGCAGCTGGAACATGTAGTAGCGCACCACGTCGCGCATCAGGCGCACGAACACCAGGTTGGTCGAGCTGCGCAGCGCCTCGCGCACGCTCAGGATGCGCGAGTTATCGAGTTTGCTGAAGTTGCCGAAGGTGTGCATGCCGCCGCCGGTGAAGAAGCCTTCGGCCGGGCTGCCCGAGTATTTGCGTTCGATCGCCGCTTCCAGCATGGCCGGCAGGTCGCGCGCGGCGCCCGACGGCAACGTGAGGAAGTACTCGATCGCCCACAGCGACAGCCGGTCCTTCGGATCGACTACTACCTTGCGCAGTTCGGCGGCGCTCATGCCGTTAAAGCGCTGGTACAGCTGGTCGATGATGTCCATGTAGGTCACCAGGGTGCGCAGCTTGGCGGTGGAGCCCAGATCGAGCTTGGCGCCTTCGTTGATGTCGAGCGGCTGGTCGTAGTTATCGGTCTGCACGCGCAGGTAGTTGGCCTTTTCGCCGCGTTCCATCAAGGTGAAGCTGTACACCACGTTGGCCGGGTCGCCGTTGCCCAGCATGCCCTTGCCGGTCAGGCCGGCCTCGCGCGCCGAGTCGGCGTCGCGCAGCTTGCGCAGCATCGCCGTGACCGCTTTTTGCGCTTCCGAGTCGAGCGTGCTGACCACCGACAGGTCGAGCCGGTCGACGTTGTACAGGCGCGCGTCGCCCAGCAAGCCGGCCAAATGCGTGCGCACGGCGTTCGAGGCCTTGCGCGAGACGAACGCGTTGGCCGCCGGCGGCGCCACGCCCGACCCCTTGGCCGGCTCCAACTTGACAGCGAGAGCGGCGTCGCGCAGCTGCGGCGTGATCACGCCGGCCTGGGCCAGCACGCGCAGGTGGGTGTTGGTCAGGTTTTCCAGGTCGTTGGCGCCGGCGCCCAGGTAGTGGGCCGGGCGGCGCTGGGCGATCATCAGCGACAGCGCCTGTTTGTACACCAACGCCGCGTCGGCGGAATGCGGATCGTTCTTGAGCACCTTGTTCATGGCCGCGAAATCGCGTCCGTACCAGACCCACATGCCGTCGCCGATGCCGTTGACTTCGCCGTAACCGAGCTTGGCCGACAGCGGCACCGTGTTCAGGTAGTCGATGACGATCTGGCGCCGCGCGCGAGTGGTGTCTTCGCCATATTGGTAGGCGCGCAGGGTGGCCGAGAGCATTTGGCGCGCTTTTTCCGACAACGAGCTGGTACGCCCGTCCGGCGAATGGCGGTATTTTTCGATCTGGGTGGCCAAGGTGCTGCCGCCGGCCGAGCGCTTGTCGCCGCCGCTGAACACGTGCAGCGACTTGTCGAAGACGGCCTTGCTGAAGCGGTCCCACTCGACCGCCGGATTGCGTTTCGGGTAGGTCGGGTCGAGCAGCTCGCGGTTTTCGATGAACAGCAGGCTCTTGACGAGCGAGGACGGCGCGTCGTCGAACTTCTCGTAGAAACGCTCCGGGTAGCGCGCCAAAAACAGCGGCTCGCTGCGGCAGTCGAGGATTTCGAGGCCGACCTTGGTTTTTTCGCGGTAGGTGGCGAACAGGCCCTGGTCGGCCAGTTCCACCATCTTGGGCGACAGGCGCGCCTGCGAATCGATCATGAAGTCGCGCGACTTGAGCTTGGCGAGGTACTCGGGCATGTTGGCGTAGCCGAGCCGCTCGTCGTACGGGCTGTCGTGCGGGAAGCGGATGTTGGTGCTCGGGCCCTTCTCGACCTTGTAGCTGATCTTCTTGGCGATGCCGGCGAAGTACCTGGCCTGCATCGACGAGGTGCGCACTTCGTCGAGCAGCCACCAGACGCCGGCGCCCAGCAAGGCCAGCAAGATCAGCCACACGATGAGCTTGATGCGGCTGCGGCGCCGCCGCGGAGGCGTGCCTTGCGGCGCGGTGTCGTGTTCGGAATCGGGCAAGGTAGCGGTGTCGGTGTCGGAAGTGAGCAAGGTATCGGTATCGGTATCGGTGGGCGTGACGGAGGCGCTGGCGGCGTCGCCGGACACGAGGGACAGGTGGGAATGCGGCGCCGCCGAGCCGTCGTCCGGCTCGGGCGGCACCTGGCCGAGTTGGATCATGGCCGCGCGGGCGCGCAATTTGCGCACCGCGTTGGCGACGATGCGGGGCCGGCGAGAACGACGATTACTTTCCATGATGGCTCAACCGGTTCAAATCAATCGTACCTGCAATCACCGCATCAACCTTCGCCATCGTGCAACGGGTCGCTTCGTGTGATCGGGTGGTCAATCGCATTCCTGAAGTATTTAAAATGTCATGCTTTGAATTCTCACTCGAATCTCACGCGGGAACGAGTGCTGCACGGTCACCATTCCACCACATCGGGTGACCATGGCGAAGGCATGTTCAAGAAAACTTGATCTGGCTGTTTGTTTTTCGCAAAAAAACAACGGCTCAGCGCGCCGCGCAAAAGCGCTGCCGCAAAACGCGTCACACGCCGGTCACGCTACGCGCCCGGGCCAGGCTCGCAAGCAGCGAATTCGACCTGCATGGCGGCCAGCTGCGCGCACATGTCGGCGAACGCGGTTGCGGTCAGCGCCGGCTCGCCCTTGACGCCCAGTTCGATGTGGCCGCGCGTGACGGCGTCGCCCACGCTCGGCAGGCTGAAGACCTTGACCGGGGCGTAGCGCGCTTCGAGCGCTTCCATCAGCGGATTCAAGGTCGACTCCATCGAGCCGTATACCAGCACCGACTGTTCGCTGTGCGGCTGGCGGTTGAACAGGTGGCTGTAGCAGTGATCGAGCACCCAGGCGATCATCGGCCAGGCCATGACCGGAAAGCCCGGCACGAAGTGGTGGGTGCCGACGGTGAAGCCGGCGATCTTGTTGTAGGCGTTGGGGATGAGCGAAGCGCCTTCGGGGAATTCGGCCATTTTGAGGCGGTGCAGGTTTTCCGGGGACTCCAGATCGACTGGCGTGCCGGCGTCCCGTGCCATGTCGCGGATGCGTTCTTCGATGTTGGCGCGTCCCTGCGGGTGCAGCGCCAAAGGCACGCCGAGCGCCGTGGCGGCGCACTGGCGCGTGTGGTCGTCCGGGGTGGCGCCGATGCCGCCGCAGGAAAACACGATGTCGCCGCTGGCCATGGTGCGCTTGAGGGTGGCGCTGATGCGCGCCGGATCATCGCCCAGGTACTCGGCCCAGTCCAGCTTGAGGCCGCGCTCGGCCAGCAGCTCGAGCACCTTGGGAAAGTGCTGGTCGCGCCGCTTGCCCGACAGGATTTCGTCGCCGATGATGATCAAACCGATTGCCATGTGTTTCTCCGTTGTTGCAAACGTTGTTGCGAAAATCATCAGTGTGCCATGAAAGCGTCAGGCTGGTGGCGAAGTGCCTTCATCGGTGGAGGCAGCAACCGCGGTGGCCGACGTGGCCGCCCCCGCGCGCAGCTCGGCCAGCGCGTGCATGCAGTAGTACTGGAACCAGAGCGCGGTAAATACGAAGATGAGCACATACAGCCAGATCGAGATCGCTGCCAGGAACGGGAACAGCACGATCGACATGACGGCGCCGCCGATCCAGACGATGCCCGGCAAGGCGCCGATGAAGCCGGAGACGACGCCGATGAAGGTCAGCTGCGCGCGGTGGCGGCGCCGGATTTCCTGCATTTCGTCGGCGCTGGCGTAGTCTTCCAGGGCGTCGTAGACCATCACGCGGCTCGTCAGCATCCCCCATAAAACCACCTGCACCAGCACCGCCACCGGCGGCACGATGTACAGCGGCAGGGTCAATATCCAGACCACGACGAACAGCACGGCGCTGCTGATGTTAAGGGCGAGGCTGGCAAGGAAGCTGCCTTCTTTTTTGGCTTCGAGCGTGCTGAAATGGCGCGCCGCGACGTGGCGCGTAATGGGCGGCATGGCGGCCACGCCCATGAAGACCAGGGCGGTGACGATCATCAGCGGCAGCAGGAGCAGCATGGCGATCAGCGGCACGATCACGGTTTTCAGCGCGCCCATGCCGAAGGAACCGAGCATGCCGCTGCTGGTCTTGAACCAGTCGTGGTCCTGGAACAGGGTCTGGACGTAGTCGAGCAGCGGCTGGAAGCCGAAGGCCAGCAGCACGGCCCACAGCACCACCGACAGCACGAAGGGGATCACCGTCAGCAGCAGCATCTTGGGATTGGCCTGCGAGACGAGGGCGCGGCGGTAGGCGGTGGCGACGGGGCGCCAGGGAGTCTTGGTCATGGAAAGCGGTGGAAAGTAGTCAAAAAGTCCACGCAGTGTAGCGCGCTTTGGGCTGCGCCGGGGATGGCGTCAATAGCGCTTCGGCACGGCATGCACTACAATCGCCAATCACACCGATCTACTAAGGAAAACCATGTCCACTATTACTACCGATTCCGGCCTCCAGTACGAAGACACCACCGTTGGCGAAGGCGCCGAAGCGCAAGCTGGCCAGCACGTCACCGTCCATTACACCGGCTGGCTGCGCAACGACGACGGCAGCGCCGGCGCCAAGTTCGACTCCAGCAAGGACCGCAACGACCCGTTCCAGTTTTCGCTGGGCGCCGGCCAGGTCATCAAGGGCTGGGACGAAGGCGTGCAGGGCATGAAAGTCGGCGGCGCGCGTCGCCTGACGATCCCGGCCAGCCTCGGTTACGGCGCGCGCGGCGCGGGCGGCGTGATTCCGCCGAACGCCACGCTCATTTTCGACGTCGAACTGCTGAAGGTTTAAGCATGCCGATGCGCGCCTTGCGCTACGCGCTGGCGCTGCTGGCGCTGACCATGTCGAGCGGCTGCATGGTCGTCGCGGCGACCGGCGCGGTGGTTGGCGCCGGCGTGGCGGTCGGCTCGGCGGCGGTTGGCGCCGGGGTCGCGGTGACCAAGGGCGCGGTGAAGGTGGCCACGTACCCGTTCCGCGACAGCGATGAGGAAAAGGCGGCCAAGGCCGAAGCCAAGGCCAAGGCCAAGGCCAAGGCCGAAGCCGAAGCCGAAGGCAGGGACTAGCCTGCCCGCTCCGAGGCAGTTGGCGCATGCCTGGCGCGAGCGAGTAGACTCGGCAGCACACGCCTTCCTACCCAGGAGTAATAAATGACGAGAATTCTTGCAGCGCTCATGGCCCTGGCGGCCCTTGGACTGACGACCGGTTGCGCCACCCCGGCACAGGACGAGCCGGCACTGCTGGTGATCGATGGGTCGCACTTACCGCCGGCCAACGTCAGCATGACGGTGCCCGGCCTGAGTCACTGCACCGATAGTGGCGACCATACCCTGAGATTGAACGCCCAGCAGCCGGTCACCGTGCTGGTACATGGCTGTTTCAGCTCGGCCGGGCGCTACCGTGGAATGGCCCAGGTGCTGGCCTTTCACGGCCAGCAGACCGTGTGTTTCAATTACAACGACCGCGACAGCTTGCGGCGCAGCGCCGAGCAGCTCGACACTGCACTGACCCAGCTGGCCCGCGGCCTGGACCAGCAGCCCCTTACCGTCCTCGGTCACAGCCAGGGCGCGCTGATCTCGCGCAAGGCGATGTCGGTCAGCCAACCCGATGCCGTCGGGGGCAAGGATGCATCGCTGCGCCTGGTGACCGTATCGGGACCGTTCGGCGGCATCGCGGCGGCGCGCCATTGCGGCAGCCGGCTGTGGAAGACCCTGTCGCTTGGGCTGGTCGGGCCGATCTGCCAGATCGTCACCGGCGACAAATGGTCGGAAATTACCTACTCGTCGCCGTTCATCGTCGATCCACCCCCGCTCGATCCGCGCGTGACGGATTTTCTCAAGATCGTCACCGATGAAGGCGGCAGCTGCCGGCGCATGAGCCAGGGCGCTTGCGTGGAGTCGGATGCGATTTTTTCCCTGGCGGAGCAACGCAACCCGGCCATCGACAACGATCTGCGGGTCAAGATCGTCGAGGTGAAGGCGGGTCATGTCGAGATTGTGGGCAACAATCGCGACGGGCCGGTGAAGCTGATCGCCGTCTTGCAGGAGCAGGGAGTGATCAAGCCGACCGCGCCGGAGCGCAGGGAGAAGTTCGGCCTGTTGCTGACCCGCCTGTTCGGGGAAGCGGCGCGGTAGGCTTGCGCCGGCCTGCGCCGGCGAAGCTGAGCATGTCCTCTAATCTCTTGCGCTTTTCCGCTGTTTGAGGTGCAAGCTGCGCTAAGATTCTCGTCCAGAATTTACCCACCCAGGAGATACGATGAGTTTGCAGGAACAGTTCGACCAGGCCTTGGCCGATTCCAAAAATCTGCCCGAGCGTCCGGATAACCAAACCTTGTTGAAGATTTACGCGCTGTACAAACAGGCGTCCGCCGGCGACACCGACGGCAGCCGTCCCGGCATGACCGACTTCGTCGCCCGCGCCAAGTACGATGCGTGGGATGCCGTCAAGGGCACGTCGAAGGAAGACGCCATGCAGCAGTACGTCGACCTGATCGACGAATTGAAGGGCTGACCCGCCGCCCGCACTACCGTCGGCGCGGCCGCTTCAGGCTGCGCCGAATACCGCTTTCATCTTTTCCGTCACCTTCGCCTCGATTGCCGGCGCAAACGCGCTCATCAGGAAGCCCAGGCGGATATTCATCGCCACCTGCTGCGCTTGCAGCGCCAGCGATCCGTGCACGCCGCTGCGCTCGAAATGCAGGACGTCGCCCTGCCACGCACATTCCAGGCCATATTCGGCGGCGATCTTGTCGGCCACCTTCTGCGCCGCTTCGCGCGCCTTGTTGGGTGTCAGGCTATGTTCCTGAACGATGCTGATGTCAGCCATGACTTTCCTTGTTGTGTTTTTCGCGCACATGATACCTTGTTGCGCCCAGCCCGCCTAGTTCGGCTCCGCCGCCTGCCGCTTCCCGTCCTATAATGCCTCTAGGCTACTTTTTATCGGAATGACATGAGCGACATGCAACTTATCGCCGCGATCCTGTTCGGGTTCGCCCTGGCGCACACCTTCGCCGCCAAGAGTTTCGAACGCCTGGCCGACCGCTATCCGCGCCACGCCGGCCTGTTCCATTTCTTCGGCGAAGTCGAGGTCGTGTTCGGCCTGTGGGCGCTGGTGCTGATCGTGGCCATGGCGTTCATGGTCGGCGGCAAGGAAGCGATCGCCTACGCCGAATCGCGCACCTACACCGAGCCGCTGTTCGTGTTCGTGATCATGGTGGTGGCCGCGTCCAAACCGGTGCTCGAAGCGATCCGCGCCTTCATCGCCGCCGTCGCGCGCCTGGTGCCGCTGCGCACGCCGGTGGTCAACGTGTGGCTGTGCCTGGCGCTGGTGCCGCTGTTCGGCTCGCTCATCACCGAACCGGCCGCCATGACCCTGGCCGCGCTGATGCTGGCGCCCCAGATCTTTCGCAAGGACATGCCGGAGTGGCTCAAGTACGCCGCCCTCGGCGTGCTGTTCGTCAATGTCTCGATCGGCGGCACCCTGACCTCGTTCGCCGCGCCGCCGGTGCTGATGGTGGCCTCCACCTGGCACTGGGACAGCGCCTTCATGGCCTCGACCTTCGGCTGGCGCGCCGCCATCGCCGTGCTGATCAACGCGACCGTGGTGACCGTCATGCTGCGCAAGCACATCGTCGACGCGCCCGCGCTGGTGCCCGGCGCCGTCAAGGTGCCGCTGCTGGTGAGCGCGATCCACCTGGCCTTCCTGGCGGGCGTGGTCGGCTTCGCGCACCATCCAGTCATTTTCATGGGCCTGTTCATGTTCTTCATCGGTTTTACCCATGCCTACGAAAAATACCAGAATCCCCTGATCCTGAAGGAAGGCTTGCTGGTCGGCTTTTTCCTGGCCGGGCTGGTGGTGCTGGGCGGCATGCAGCAGTGGTGGCTGCAACCGATCGTCTCCAGCCTGGGCCCGACCGCCCTGTTCTTCGGCGCCACGGCCCTGACGGCGATCACCGACAACGCCGCCCTCCCCTACCTCGGCTCGCTGATCGCCGGCCTGACCGACCAGGCCAAGTACATGCTGGTGGCCGGGGCGGTGGCCGGCGGCGGCCTGACCATCATCGCCAACGCCCCCAATCCGGCCGGCGCGGCGCTGGTGCGCGACGGCTTCGAGGATGAATCGATCGGCGTGGCCGGGCTGCTGGCGGGGGCCTTGGCGCCGACCATCGTGGCGATGGCCATGTTCCTGCTGTAGCGCGATTTACGGCGCGGCTTGCGCTGCATCAAACCCGCGCACCGTTATCAGGGCGACCATTTCTGTTCAGTTCGCTTGAATTAGCAGGAAAACAAGTCTTGGTTTTTGGGCAAAAAAGGCCGTGTGCAAGGGCACAACGACGTATTTGCTTATGTGGATTGTGTATAAGCCTCAATTGTGGGAATAAGCGAATTGCCTTAAAATACAGTGCTTTGCTATGGTCGGCGTAAGCCCCTCGCCACCGGCCCGCAGCACCCTTTTCACTGATAGGACTGTTATGACCCACGTTGTCACCGAATCGTGCATCAGCTGTCGTTATACCGATTGCGTCGATGTATGCCCGGTAGATTGTTTCCGGGAAGGCCCGAATTTCCTGACCATCGATCCGGACGAGTGCATCGATTGCGCCGTGTGCGTGGCCGAATGTCCCGTCAACGCCATCTATGCGGAAGAAGATGTGCCGGCCGACCAGCAGCAGTTCATCAAGATCAACGTTGAACTGGCGCGCGCCTGGCCGTCCATCACCAAGACCAAGCCGGCCCTGCCTGAAGCCGAACAGTGGAAAGACGTCAAGGACAAGCTCGATCAGCTGATCCGTTAAGCCAGCCAGCAGCCCGGCCGGACCGCCCTCGCGGCCCGGCGTTTCAGGTTCGCGCCAGCAAGATCGTCTCCATCGTGGCACACTGTCGGCCATTCGCAGCAACGCCCGATGCCACGCTGCAAGCTGCACCCCACCCAAAAATCAACAGGAAGTAAGCGCATGACTATCATCGCCAACCATGAAGCAGGCAGCGTCGCTGCCAACAGTTCCTTTGCCGGCGCCATCGAGTCCGATGCCGTGATCATCGGCGCAGGCCCGGTCGGATTGTTCCAGGTGTTCGAGCTCGGCTTGCTGGAAATTAAGGCCCATGTGATCGATTCGCTGCCGGCCGTGGGCGGACAGTGCGTCGAACTCTATCCCGACAAGCCGATCTACGATATTCCCGCGGTCCCGGTGTGCACCGGCCAGGAACTGACCGACAACCTGCTCAAGCAGATCGAGCCGTTCGAGCCGACCTTCCACCTGAACCAGGAAGTGACCGTGGTACAGCGCCGTGAAGACGGCCGTTTCAACGTCGAAACCTCGACCGGCACCCAGTTCATCACCAAGACCATCTTCATCGCGGCCGGCGTCGGCTCGTTCCAGGCGCGCACGATCAAGGTCGACGGCATCGAAGCGCACGACGGCACCCAGGTGCACTACCGCGTCAAGGATCCGAGCCTGTTCGAAGGCAAGAACCTGGTCATCTGCGGCGGCGGCGACTCGGCGCTGGACTGGGCCCTCAATTTCGTCGGCAAGGCCGAATCGGTCGTGCTGCTGCACCGCCGCGAAGACTTCCGCGCCGCGCCGGCATCGGTGGCCAAGATGAAGGCCTTGTGCGAAGCGTACGAAATGCAGCTGATCATCGGCCAGGTGACCGGCTTCGATGAAAAAGACGGCAAGCTGAGCGAAGTGAAGGTCACCGGCGCCGACGGCGTCACCCGCCGCGTGCCGCTCGACATGCTGCTGGTGTTCTTCGGCCTGTCGCCAAAACTGGGTCCGATCGCCGAATGGGGCCTGGACATCGAGCGCCGCCAGCTCAAGGTGCAGAACACCGAGAAGTTCGAAACCAATGTGCCGGGTATCTTTGCGGTGGGCGACATCAACACTTATCCGGGCAAGAAGAAACTGATTTTGTCGGGCTTCCACGAAGCGGCACTGGCTGCCTTCGGCGCGGCGCCGTACATCTTCCCGGACAAGAAGATCCACATGCAGTACACGACGACCTCGCCGAAACTGCACAAGATCCTCGGTGTCGAGACGCCGACGTTCGACTAAGAGACGGTTATAGCAAGACCGGCCGAATCAGTCTTACCGCCACAACAATGCCCCGCTCAGCCGGGGCATTTTTCATGCTGCGTTAGGTAGCTCATAAACGAAGCGCGCCGTTGTGTGTTAAAACGGTGTATCAAACACGCTTGGCTTGCTTGAAGCTGACAGCCTCGCTGGATTTCCAACAAGAATGCTAAATTGCAGTCACGCCTTTCAAATGGCCTATAATTAATCAGCACACCTTACGCAAACGATTGCAAGGCAACGATTACAACGAAGGAATATGTATGCTTTACCAATTGCACGAGATGCAACGCTCATTCCTGACACCACTGATGCAGTGGGCTGACGCCTCATCCAAACTCTTTTCCAACCCGGTCTCCCCGTTCGCGCACACGCCGTTCGCGCAGCGGATCGCCGCTGGCTACGAGCTGATGTACCGACTCGGCAAGGATTACGAAAAACCGCCTTTCGACATCACATCGACCGTCATCAACGGCGAAACGGTCGGCATCGTGGAGCAGGTTGTCCAGACCCGTCCGTTCTGCCGCCTGTTGCACTTCAAGAAAGACCTGAACGACAAGGACATCGAAAAGCTGGCCCAGCCAAAAGTGCTGCTGGTCGCGCCGCTGTCCGGCCACCATTCGACCCTGCTGCGCGATACCGTGCGCGGGCTGCTGACCGGCCACGACGTGTACATCACCGACTGGACCGATGCGCGCATGGTGCCGCTGAGCGAAGGCGCGTTCCACCTGGACGACTATATTTACTATGTGCAGGATTTTATCCGCCTGCTCGCACCCGATCTGCATGTCATTTCGGTGTGCCAGCCGACCGTGCCGGTGCTGGCCGCGATCTCGCTGATGGCCACGGCCAAGGACCCGAAGCTGCCGAAAACCATGACCATGATGGGCGGCCCGATCGACCCGAGCAAGTCGCCGACCGCGGTCAACGACCTGGCCATCGAAAAGCCGTTTTCGTGGTTCGAGAACACCGTGATCTACGCGGTACCGGCCAACTACCCGGGCTTCGGGCGCAAGGTGTATCCGGGCTTCCTGCAGCACGCCGGCTTCATCGCCATGAACCCGGGGCGCCACGCGCAGAGTCACCGCGAGTTCTATAACCACTTGGTGGCGGGCGACGACGAACCGGCCGAAGGCCACCGCCAGTTCTACAACGAGTACAACGCGGTGCTCGACATGCCGGCCGAGTACTACCTCGACACCATCAAGACCGTGTTCCAGGAACACCGCCTGCCGAAAGGCACGTGGACCGTCGGCGGCAACCTGGTACGTCCGCAAGACATCACCACGGTGGCACTGTTCACGGTCGAAGGCGAGCTCGACGATATTTCCGGCGCCGGCCAGACCCAGGCCGCGCATGATCTGTGCAGCGGTATTCCGGCCGAGATGCAGCAGGATTTCGTGGCGCCGAAATGCGGCCACTACGGCATCTTCTCGGGCCGTCGCTGGCGCGAAGTGATTTGCCCGAAAATCGGCGAGTTCATCCAGAAGCACGGCTGATCTTTTCGTTCCCTCCAAAAATGCCGCACGCGGGTTCGCTCCCGCGTGCGGCATTTTTTTCGCCTGTGGCGAGCCGCTGCGTGGCGCCACGGGCGGTGAGGATGGCTGGCGGCGACTATAATGTCGCTTTCCCACCCGTTTGCCGCCCGCCGCCGTGACCAAGACCCTGGCCGATGCCATCGAAGACCTGCTGCCGCAGACCCAGTGCACCAAATGCGGGTATGCCGCCTGCCGCCCGTACGCGGAAGCGATCGCCGAAGGCACGGCCGACATCAACCAGTGCCCGCCGGGCGGCATCGAGGGCGTGGCGCGCCTGGCTGCGCTGTTGGGGCGCAAGGTCATTGCGATCAATCCGGCCAACGGCATCGAGCGTCCGCGCCCGGTGGCGTTCATCGATGAAGCGCTGTGCATCGGCTGCACCCTGTGCATCCAGGCCTGTCCGGTGGACGCGATCATGGGCGCGGCCAAGCAGATGCACACGATCCTGCCGAGCCTGTGCACCGGCTGCGACCTGTGCGTGGCGCCCTGCCCGGTCGACTGCATCAGCATGATGCCGGTGACGGGCGAGCGCACCGGCTGGGCCGCGTGGTCGCAGGAGCAGGCCGACGCCGCGCGCGACCGGCACGATTTCCGCACCGAGCGCCTCAAGCGCGAGCGCGAGGAAAACGATGCGCGCCTGGCTGCCAAGGCGGTCGCCAAGATGCAGGAAGTGACGGCGCAGCCGACCAACACGCCCGAGGAAGTGGCCGAAAAGGAGCGCAAGCGCGCCATCATCGCCGCCGCCATGGAACGCGCGCGCCAGAAGGCGGCGCCGCCCGCGGAAAAATGACATGAATCCAGCAAAACGATATGAAATTTTCAGCCGCCTGCGCGCGGCCAATCCGCACCCGACCACGGAACTGAACTACACCACGCCGTTCGAACTGCTGATCGCGGTGCTGCTGTCGGCCCAGGCGACCGACGTCGGCGTGAACAAGGCCACGCGCCTGCTGTACCCGGTGGCCAACACCCCGGCGGCCATCCTGGCGCTGGGGATCGACGAACTCAAGTCGTACATTCAGACCATCGGCCTGTATCACACCAAGGCCAAGAACGTCATGGCCACGTGCCAGATGCTGATCGACCTGCACGGCGGTGAAGTGCCGCACTCGCGCGAGGCGCTCGAAGCGCTGCCGGGGGTGGGACGCAAGACCGCCAACGTGGTGCTCAACACGGCCTTTGGCGACCCGACGATTGCGGTCGACACGCATATTTTCCGGGTTTCGAACCGGACCGGCATCGCGCCGGGCAAGGATGTGGTGGTGGTCGAGCAGAAGCTGCTCAAGTTCGTGCCCAAGGAGTTCTTGCAGGATGCGCACCACTGGCTGATCCTGCACGGGCGCTACACCTGCATCGCGAGGAAACCCTTGTGCTGGAACTGCATGATCGCCGATTTGTGCGAGTACAAGGCAAAGACGCCGGCGCCGGCGGTCAAGTAATCTGTGGAGGATCGCATGAAAACAGAACCGGTCCGGCAACATGGCGCCCAGCTGCGCGCTGTGCGCGCCGACATCACCACTTTGCAGGTCGATGCCATCGTCAACGCCGCCAACTCGTCCCTGCTGGGCGGCGGCGGTGTCGACGGCGCGATCCACCGCGCGGCCGGGCCGGAGCTGGTGCACGAATGCCGCCTGCTCGGTGGCTGCAAGACCGGCGACGCCAAGGCGACCGGCGCGTATCGCCTGCCCGCCAAGTGCATCATCCACACCGTTGGCCCGGTATGGCGCGGCGGCGAGAGCGGCGAGAGCGGCGAAGCGGCGCTGCTGGCGAGCTGCTACCGGCGCGCCATCGACATTGCCGCCGCGCGCTCGCTGGCGTCGATTGCCTTCCCGGCGATTAGCACCGGCATTTACGGCTACCCGCCGCTACTCGCCGCGCACGTCGCAGTTAGCGCCGTGCGCGACGCGCTGCCGGCCGCGCCAAGCATACGCGAGGTGGTGTTCTGCTGCTTTTCGGACGCCGACCTGGCCCTGTACGAAGCAGCGCTGGAATCGAGCGCGTGATCTCCTCCCAATACGTGAGCCGCGTCGCGCTTCAGCGCGAGCGCGTCACCTCGTTCGAGCGCTATCCATTCAGCCTGCCGGCCGTGCGTTCGCTGGACGCGCTGGAGCTGCACCCCAAGGTCACCTTCGTCATCGGTGAAAACGGCTCCGGCAAATCGACCCTGCTCGAAGCGATCGCCGTGTCACTCGGTTTTAATGCCGAAGGCGGCACAAGGAACTTCAGGTTCGGCACGCGCCGCTCGCATTCGGAACTGCACGAGTATCTGCGCGTGAGCAAAGGCTTCCGGCGACCGCGCGATGGCTTCTTTTTGCGCGCCGAGAGCTTTTTCAACGTCGCCACCGAAATCGAGCACCTGGACGAAGGCTTTCCCGGCCTGCCCCGCGTGATCGATTCCTACGGCGGCTTGTCGCTGCACGAACAGTCGCATGGCGAGTCGTTCCTCGCCCTGATGACCGAGCGCTTCGGCGGCAAGGGCCTGTACATTCTGGACGAGCCGGAAGCGGCGCTGTCGCCGCAGCGCCAGCTGGCCGTCCTCTCGCGCATGCACGACCTGGTGCTGGACGATTCTCAATTCATCGTGGCGACCCATTCGCCGATCCTGATGGCCTACCCCGACGCGCGCATTTACCAGTGCGGCGCCGACGGCATTACCGACGTGGCGTACCAGGACACCGAACACTTCCAGGTCACGCGCAATTTCCTGCTCGACCCGGAGCGCACGCTGCGCGAACTGCTCAAGCGCTAGCCGTCAGGTCAGGTCGGCGTGTCGACGAAGTCCCAGTCGGCGTGCTGGAAGCGCACCAGCCAGTTGAGGGCATGATGGCGCTCCATGACCACGTCGGCGTCCGCGCCAAAATCGGCGCCCGTCTTTTTCAAACGGATCTGGCGGATATTCCAGTGCAGGCGGTAGGTCTGGTCGAGCGCGTCGACGATCTGGCTCGCTTCGCGCAGTTCCGGCCCGCGCATCTCGATCTGGCGCGCCACCGTGGCGGCGGTGTCGCACGGCGCATCCGGATACGGCAAGTCGTCGACCATGCCCAGGGCCCACTGCAGCACGTACAGGCTCTCGTAACGCCACAGGAATTGCGCGCATTCCTGCTCGGTAGGCGTCTCCAGCGCCAGGAAGGCGCGTTCGGCCGGCGACAGGCTGTCGTCAGCCAGCGGCATCTTGCCCAGCAAGGTGGCGACCGGCATCGGCTCGCCGGCGGCCACCGATTCGGCGCGCAGGGCGACCAGCAGCAAGGCGCGCGCGCGGCCGATCACCTCGTCCCGGTCGCGCAGGACCACTTCTTCTTCGCAGGCCAGCGGCGGCAGGCTGCTTGGCACCACGATGCCGCGCGCGGCCAGCATCGCCTCGGTGGCGGCCTTGCGCGTCCACGCCTGCGCCGGGTACGGCACGCTGGCACCGGCGGCGGCCTGGCCGTCGGCGGCGTCGATCAAAACCTGGCCGTCGGGATCGCGCACATGGCCGTCCGGCGTAAACAGCAGCGCGTTGGCGTCGCGCGCCCAGGCGTGCAGCTCGGGCAGCGCGTCGTCGGCCACGTCCATGCTCAGGTGATGCTGGACGCGCTGCATGTGCAGGATGACGTGGTACTTATCGCGCGTCATCGCTTCCGTGCCCCGGCTGAAGACATAGCCGCAGAAGCTGTGCAGGTGGCCCAGCAGCTCCCCATCGGACAGGTCGCGCCGTCCCTGCAGCGTATGGGCAAAAGCCGGCTGCGCGATCGTATGGCGCGTGCAGTAGACGTTGTATAACGTGGTCGCGCCGCTGGGTGCGGCCGGAACGACAGCCTGGGGGCGGGAAAAGAGGCGCTTGAGTGAATTGATCATGGGGCTGGCTCGGTGGAACGATGGCGAAATTGCCATCATACCGGCGCCGCGCGCTTTTCGGCAGGAACATTGCGCGCGCACCTTGGCGTGCCCGGAAAACGCCCGCTTGCCGGTCGTCGATTGTCAGCGCATCGCCGCCGGTGCTGGCGGCGGCGCTGTTCCCGCCCAGCTCCCGGCCAGCATCAGAGCAGGACCAGGTTATCGCGGTGGATCAGCTCCGGGCCTTCGAGGAATCCGAGCAGCTTTTCGATCTCGGACGAGGGCTTGCGCAGGATGCGGCGCGCTTCGCCGCTGGTGTAGTTGGACAGCCCGCGCGCGATTGGCGTGCCGTCTTCGGCCAGGCAGGTGATGACGGCGCCGCGTCCGAACTCGCCGCGCACTTCGATCACGCCGATCGGCAGCAGCGACTTGCCTTCTTTCGAGAGCTTTTGCACCGCGCCGGCGTCGAGCACCACCTTGCCGGCGGTGTGCAGATGGTCCGACATCCACTGCTTGCGCGCGGTAAGGCGCCCGGTCTGGGCGCGCAGTTCGGTTCCGATCGCTTCGCCCCCGGCCAGGCGCGTGAGCACGTCGCTGTCGCGGCCCCAGGCGATGATGGTGTGCGCGCCCGAGCCGGCGGCGCGCTTGGCGGCCAGGATCTTGGTCAGCATGCCGCCCCGCCCGATGCTGCTGCCGGCGCCGCCGGCCATCGCTTCGAGCGCCGGGTCGCCCGCCTCGCCATGGGCGATCAGCACCGCTGCCGGATCCTTGCGCGGGTCGGCGCTGTACAGGCCATGCTGGTCGGTGAGGATGACCAGCGCGTCCGCTTCGATCAGGTTGGCCACCAGCGCGCCCAGGGTGTCGTTGTCGCCGAACTTGATCTCGTCGGTGACGACGGTGTCGTTCTCGTTGATGATCGGGACCACGCCCAGGCGCAGCAAGGTGGTCAGCGTGGAGCGCGCGTTCAGGTAGCGTTCGCGGTCGGCCAGGTCGGCATGCGTGAGCAGCACCTGGGCCGTGCCCAGGCCGTGCGCGCGAAAGCTGGTTTCGTAGATCTGCGCCAGGCCCATCTGGCCGACGGCGGCGCAGGCCTGCAGTTCGTGGATATCGGTCGGGCGCTTCTCGAAGCCCAGGCGCAGCATGCCTTCGGCGATGGCGCCGGAGCTGACCATGACGACTTCCTTGCCGAGGGCGCGCAGGGCGGCGATTTGCGCGGCCCAGCGCGCGATGGCGGCGTGATCGAGCCCGCGCCCGTCGTTGGTGACGAGCGAGGAACCTACTTTGATGATGATGCGGGTGGCACTCTGGATGACGGAGTTCATGGGGCAGCGGCTCTTATCAGCGCGGGCGCAAGGCAAGCAGCAGGAGGCCTGCCGCCAGTTCGATCCCGCAAACGACTAACAATAATCCCTGGGGCAGGCCGATGGCAAAGGCCGCGGCGAAGCGGCCGGCCGGCTGCGCCAGGAGGAACAATGCGGTGATGTCGCCGAGGACAGGCTGGTCGGCCTGCCTTGCTGCCAGCAGCGCCAGGAACGCTTGTGCGAACCTGAAGCCGACATAGACGGCGAAGAACTGGCTGTAGCCGTTCACGCCGACGAGAAACACGCCCATGACGGTCGCCACCCGGTCCGGATTCATCATGGCCGCCAATGCGGACAGTGAACTGGCGAGGGCGACCAGGTTCAGAAGCTGCGCGCGCAGCTTCTGTTTGAGCACGGGTGCTAACAACTCAGAACAACTTAGTCGAGGATCTTGAAGCGCGGATCGTCCGGGTCGATCGACGCAATGCCGCGTGCTTCTTCGGTCATCTGCGTTTCTTCGGCGCGGTGCTCGCTCTTCTTGATGGTCTCGAGGTGCAGGTAGATGGCGTTGACCAGCTCCGGGCAGCCTTCGTGGCTCAGCGCCGAGATTTCGAACACGGGCCCCTTCCAGGCCATGCGCTTGACGAAATCCTTGACCAGCTTCTTGCGGTCTTCTTCCGGCACCACATCGAGCTTGTTCAAGACGAACCAGCGCGGCTTGTCGACCAGCGCCTCATCGTACTTTTCGAGTTCCTTGATCAGGGCCTTGGCTTCCTTGACCGGATCGACGTTGGTCTCGAACGGCGCCATGTCGACGATGTGCAGCAAGAGGCCCGTACGCTGCAGGTGACGCAGGAACTGGTGACCCAGGCCCGCGCCTTCGGAAGCGCCTTCGATCAGGCCGGGAATGTCGGCGATCACAAAGCTCTTCTCGTGCGACACGCGCACCACGCCCAGGTTCGGGTGCAATGTCGTGAACGGGTAGTCGGCGATCTTCGGCTTGGCGTTCGAGACGGCCGTAATAAAAGTCGACTTGCCGGCGTTCGGCATGCCCAACAGGCCCACGTCGGCCAGGACTTTGAGTTCCAGGCGCAGTTCGCGCCGTTCGCCTTCCTTGCCCTCGGTCTTTTGACGCGGAGCGCGGTTGGTCGAGGACTTGAAGTGGATATTGCCCCAGCCGCCCTCGCCGCCCTTGGCCAGCAGTTCGGTCTGGCCGTGCTCGGTCAGGTCGGCAATGATCTCGCCGTTGTTGTTATCGACGATCAAGGTGCCGACCGGCATGCGCATATAGATGTCTTCCGCGCCCTTGCCGTAGCAATCGGCGCCGCGGCCTGGTTCGCCGTCACGGCCTTTGTGCATTTTGGAGTAACGGAAGTCGACCAGGGTGTTGATGTTGCGGTCCGCAACGGCCCAAATGGAGCCCCCCTTGCCGCCGTCGCCGCCGTCCGGGCCGCCGAAAGGCCGGAACTTCTCGCGACAGAACGATGCGCAGCCATTGCCGCCGTCGCCGGCGATGACCTCGATTTTTGCTTCGTCGATAAACTTCATATTTTGTGCCGCCCTAAAACTAAAAAGGCTCTACCGTGGGCAGAGCCTTTCAATGGAAGGCTTGCGCCTTACAAATGTGCGCCATGACAGCGCGGATACAACTTACGCTGCGACTGCTGCTGGAGCTGCGTCGTTAGCAACAACGGTAACGAACTGCTTCGAGCCTGCGCCCTTGACAACGAACTTCACCTTGCCGTCGACCAGCGCGAACAAGGTGTGATCCTTGCCGGTGCCGACGTTTTCGCCTGCGCGCACTGGGGTGCCGCGCTGACGGATGATGATGCCGCCGGCATTGATGGTCTGGCCGCCGTAGACTTTAACGCCAAGGCGTTTTGATTCTGAGTCACGGCCGTTGCGCGTTGTGCCGCCGCCTTTTTTGTGTGCCATTTAAATACTCCTGGATAGCTGGTTAACTTTGGACTGATCTAGCCGGGCCCGCTGGGCCTGGCACACGGAATTAACCGTTGATCGAAACGATTTGAATTTCGGTGAAATTCTGGCGATGGCCCTGATGCTTTTGGTAGTGCTTACGACGACGCATCTTGAAAATCTTCACTTTATCGTGACGACCGTGTGCCACAACAGTTACCAGTACCGTTGCACCTTCGACCAATGGCGCACCAAACTTGATGGTGTCGCCCGCGCCTACTGCGAGAACTTGATCGATGGTGAGTTCGGAACCAATGTCTGCCGGTATCTGTTCTACTTTAAGTTTTTCGCCAGCGACAACTTTGTATTGTTTGCCACCGGTTTTTATGACCGCGTACATGATAGGAAACCTCATCAAATGTTAAAAAATTCCCTGGCCGGAGCCGGGGGAACCGCAGATTATACATGGATTGGTTTTTTTCGTCAAAAGACATGCACAAGGCCACAGGTTCGTGGTATGTCGACAACTACAAGGCGCTGCGCGGGCGGACGCCATGCTGCGCTGAGGGGCGGGCTTAACCGTTGAGCATCGGACGGAAACAGGCCGCGTGTCGTATAATCCCCGCACCTAACGTCCATTGCAGGTTCGCCTTGTCCGCCGCCATCTTACACGCACAACAAAATTCCATCGCCCAATCGATCGCTCCGGACATGGAGGCAGTCAACACGGTGATCCGCGCGCGCCTGCATTCCGAGGTCAGCCTGGTCAACCAGATTGCCGAGTACATCATCAGTGCCGGAGGCAAGCGCATCCGCCCCGTGCTGGTGTTGCTGGTAGCGAACGCCTATGGCTACCAGGGCACGGCCCACCATGAGCTGGCCGCCGTGGTCGAATTCATCCACACCGCTACCCTGCTGCACGACGACGTGGTCGACGAATCGTCGATGCGGCGCGGGCGCCAGACTGCCAACGCGCTGTTCGGCAACGCGGCATCGGTGCTGGTAGGCGACTTTTTGTACTCGCGCTCGTTCCAGATGATGGTCGGCCTGAACAATATGCGCGTGATGCAGATCCTGTCGGACGCGACCAACGTGATTGCCGAAGGCGAAGTGCTGCAGCTGCTGAACATGCACGATCCGGATGTGACGCAGGAAAGCTACCTGAAAGTCATCCGCTCCAAGACAGCCAAGCTGTTCGAGGCGGCGGCCGAACTGGGCGCGCTCATTTCCGGCGCCAGCGACGACCAGATCAGCGCGGCCGGCGAATACGGCCGCTCCTTGGGCACGGCTTTCCAGCTGATCGACGACGTGCTCGACTACGCGGGCGACGCCAGCGAAATCGGCAAGAACGTCGGCGACGACCTGCGCGAAGGCAAGCCGACCCTGCCGCTGATCTGGCTGATGGAAAACGGCACGCCGGAACAGCGCGAACTGGTGCGCAACTGCATCGAGCAAGGCGACGAGCAGCATTTCGATGCGATTTTGGCCGCGGTGACCAGCAGCGGCGCGCTCGACTTCACGCGGCGCGAGGCGGACATTGCCGCCAAGCGTGCGGCGGACGCCATCGCCGGCCTGCCGGACAGTTTATACAAACAAAGCTTGATGCAACTGTGTACCTTCGCAGTTGACAGGAACCACTGAGCGGCGTTAACTTCATACCTACGCATTCGACTTATTCTACTACCCGTCGGGGTGTGGCTCAGCCTGGTAGAGCGCTGCGTTCGGGACGCAGAGGCCGGAGGTTCGAATCCTCTCACCCCGACCAGTTCTTGCGTTGATCCCTTCTGACACTGCCTGACCAGCCCGCCACCCATATGGCGCCGCGCTGTATTCAAGTACGCTCGCCTCTCCTTGAAGCCGAACATTCCACGCGGCCAGCCCAAGGCCAGACTTACGACAAATAACGTTCCAAACAAACATTAAAATTGCTGTTTGGATAAATTTAGCATAGGATGATATTTCGCTAATTTATCAAGAGACACCAATGAATCTGTTCCGCCTTACCGCTGCGCTGCTGCTGACTGCAGCGACCGCCCTCTCCGCTCACGCCGCCACGTACAACTACAACGGCAACGAATTTGGTCACGATTACATCAACCCGACCCCGAGCCGGATGGTGGCAAGTTTTACCTTCGATATTGCGGATGACTTTTCGGGTCTCCTCGGCGGCATGCCGTGGATGGAACAGCCGCCGCTGGCATGGAGCGCGAGCGCCGGGGCGCTCAGCATCGATTCGAACACACCGGGCGCCGCGTTGTCCTATCGGTTTTCGTTTGAAAAAGGTGTCATGACCGGATGGTATTTCGACCTCACTACCAAGGACAACACTCTGCAATCCTTGTCTGAGAACTACATTTTTTTCGGCCCGAACATGGCGCACGATATCGCGCTCATCGGTTCGCCAGCGACTCAAAGCGCAGCGATCTATGGAAACCAAGGTACATGGACCATCTCGGCAGTGCCTGAACCGGAAACCTACCTGATGCTCGGTGCGGGCCTGGCCGTACTGGCCGTCGCGCGCCGCAAGCAAAAGCAGTCCATCGCCAAACAATAATATCCTTACAGGCTGCTCATGCGCCGACACTCGTCACGCAGGAGCAGCCACGAGCCTCAGCCTCCCCGCCTGCCACGGCACACTGCGCTACCCGATATTGTTTCGCGCCGTCAGACAACCTTCCGGATCGAACAAACCGTATCGAACCACGCCTGCATCCCCACCAGCGGCTGCGGATTGATCGGCAGGATCGCATTGATATTCACCCCGTTCCCGCGTCCGCCATTCTTCTCGTCCCACCATAAACCGAACTCCAGGTCGTCGACCGCCGGCGCAGGTCCGAACGCTTGCGCCGCGTCGGGCGCGAGCCCCTTGGCCGCCACTTCCACGCGCCGCCCGCGCTCGCCCTCGCAAGAGCGTCCACCCGTAATCCAGCCCAGCGAATTGGACACCGCCACCACCCGTGGATGAATCCCCCCGGTGACAAACGCTTTCACCCGCGCCGAGCCCACCACCTCGCCCGTGCCCCGGTAAGCCTTGTCCCCGGCCGCGCCGCTGAGCGGCCGGTACGTGGTCAGTTCCACCGTGTCGCCCGTCTTGATGCCGAGTTTTTTCGCGGTCGCCGCATGGATCCACATTGGATTGTCATGCACGATCTCGGCCAGGTACTTCTGCGCCGCGGTCCGGCCCTGCGTGTGCACATTCCATTTGAACGTGGTCAGGATCAGGCGATCGGCCGCCATGTCCACGTGCGACGGGACTTGATGGAAGGTCGGCAGCCCGTCGTCAGCGATGCCGACCGTCGCCGCCACCTTCGCCACCTCGGGCGCATGGATCTCGAACTTGCGCGACGGCGTCGTAAAGCCGCGCACGGGCACCGCACCGACCATCAGCCCGACCGCCTTTTCCTTGCCCTTGTCATCAGCCTTGTAGATCACCCGTGTTTTCTCGTCCAAGCGCGCCCCTTGCACCAGCGCCGCCGCGAGCGGCTTGCGGTACACCTCGTACGGCTTGGGCGCCGCGCTGTCGACATACACGCCATAGTGTTTCATGTAGTCGAAACCATCCTTGAAGACCTTCCCGTCCGCGCCCCTGGTCGGCAGCAGCGAACACTGGTGCCGCACGAAGTCTTCGTGCTTGCCGAACTTGAAGTACCTGGCCTGTTCGGGACCGAGCCGCTTGCCGATTTCGAACAGCACATCGGCAAAGCTGGTCGCGCTGCCCGGCGGGCTGACCATCGGCTGGCGCAAGGTCACGAAGTGCTGCAGCTCCATGTTGTTGCGGATATCCAGGCCCCAGCGTTCGAGGTAGGTCGCATCGGGCAAAATCATGTCGGCGTAATGCGCCATTTCGGAATACACCACGTCTGAGCAGGCGTGGAAGGGAATCAGCTTTTCATCCTTGAGTACTTCGACGGTCGTGCTGCGCCCTTCCGGCCAGGTCATCGGCGCGGCGATTGTATAACTGAGGTAGACGTCCAGTTTGGCGCGGCCCTGGCGCAGAAAGTCGAACACGACCTGGCCGACTTTCATCTTTTGCCAGCGGTTGGCCAGCGGCCACTCCGGCGGGTCTTCCAGGTCGGTCCTGATGGTCGGCTTGGGCGGCCTGGGCTCGGGCGCCGGATAGCGCGCCGGCGAGAGCTTTTCATCGAGGCCGTAGCAATAGCCGCCTTCCTTGGCCACCGACCCCACCAGGGCATTGAGCATGACGACCGCGCGCTCGGCATTAAAACCGTTGTAGTGCGCGCCCGTGCCACGGTTGGTAAAGGCAGCGACTGCCGGCCGCTTGCGCGCAAATTCCAGCGCCAGCCGGGTGATGTCGGCCGCCGCCACGCCCGACAGCTTGGCCGCCCACGCCGGCGTGCATGGCGCCAGCCAGGTACGGATGGTGTCCAGCCCGGGCTGGACGAATTTGTCGATGAAGTCATGATCGACTTCGTTCTCGCGCACGATCACATGCGCCATCGCCAGGGCAATGGCGCCTTCCGTGCCCGGAAACGGCTGATGCCATTCATCGCTGCGCCCGGCCGTGTTGGACAGCCTCACATCGAACGTGACCAGCTTGGCCCCATGGTCGTAGCGTGCCTTGACCACGCGCGAGACCAGATGCAGGCCGCCCTGGTGCGCCTCGTAGAAATTGGCGCCAAAGTTCAGGAAGTATTTGCAGCGCTCGGCGTCGATCGATTCCCAGTCCGTCTCGCCGAGCGACACGTAATTGGCCGCGCGCTTGTTCGACGAACAGATCGCGCGGTGATTGAGCAATACCGGCGTGCCGATGGCGTCGAGGAAGCGGCCGATCTCCGCCTCGATGCGCGAGCGGCCCTGGTGAATGCACACCCGTTCCGGGTGGCCTGCATCGACACTGGCGCGGATGCGGCGCGCAATCTCTTCGTAAGCTTCTTCCCAGGTGATGCGCTGCCACAGGCCCGAACCACGCTCGCCGGCGCGCTTGAGGGGGTACAGCAGGCGCTCCGGATAATCGTTGACGTTGGGGCCGGACTGGCCCTTGGCGCACGTCATGTGGCTGCCCATGTTCGGGTCGAGCGGATTGCCGCGGATCTTGATCACCTTGTTATCCTGCACAAAGCCTTCAATGCCGCACACGGTGGAGCAGTTCAGGCACACGCTGGTCACGCGCGTGGCGGTCTTGTAGTTGTTCTTGATCTTGCGCTGGCTACCGTCGGCCAGCGGCCGGTAAGCCATGGCCTGCGCGGGCGAGGGGTTTAGGAGAATCAGTTCGCCGACGCCGAGCGTGGCCATCGATCCCATGCCGTTCCTGATGAATGATCTGCGGTCCATGTTCTCAGCCTTTCTTGACGGGGGAACGGGCAAAGGTCGATTGCAGCTGGCCCCAGGTGTCGACTTCATACGAAAAAGGGTCGTGGTTGCGGCCCTTGGGGATTTTCTTTTCCATCGCGCGCGGAACGGCCGTGCCGATGCCGCGGTATTTGACGGCGGGCCTGGTCTTCTCTTCGGGTTTGAGCACCGACAGCTCCTTGCCGTGCCGCTGATTGAACGCGTTGATGCGGCTGGCCGGATCGTTCAGGTCGCCGAAGGCAAATACCTCGGCGGGACACACTTCAACGCAGGCGGGCAGCATGTCCGCTTCCAGCCGGTGCGAGCAAAAATCGCATTTGTCGGCCAGCTTGGTGACCGGGTCCAGGTGAATCGCGCCATACGGACAGGCCTTGACGCACGCGCCGTTACCGTCGCACTTGTCGTCGTTGATGCGCACAATGCCGTCAAGGTCGCGCGTGATGGCGTCCTGCTCGCAGGCGCTAAGGCACGGGGCGTCCTCGCACTGCATGCACAAGGTCGGCAAAAATGCGCGCTTCATTGTTTCCTTCTTGTTGAAGGGATTGATGGCGGCGAAGTCGTAGTAATACACCTTGGTGCGAAAGTTCCCGAGCGGGACCGAGTTTTCGACTTTGCAGGCGACAGAACAGGCGTGGCATCCGATGCAGCGTTCCAGATCGAGCGCCATGCCCCATTTGGGGGCGGTTGCGGTATGTGCGGTCATGGTCGCTCCAATCGAAAAGGGGCTCATTTAACCACAACATTGCAATAGTTTACATTGCAAAATAGCAATGCCGCCCATGCAGGCTGCCATGTCACGCGGCAAGAAGCTGAATCGGACGCTGGCCGCAGCCAATCCATGTTCAAATCGTCGCCTCGATAAAGTGGAGGAGCCGGACATGGCGGACCAATTCAAGGCAGGCGACAAGGTGGAGTGGAACTCGCCACAGGGCCCGGTGCAGGGCAAGGTCAAGAAAAAACTGACGTCGCCCACGCAGATCAAGGGCCACGATGTGGCGGCGTCACAAGAACATCCGGAATACCTTGTCGTCAGCGACAAGACCGGCGCCGAAGCCGCACATAAAGCGGGCGCGCTGAAGAAAATATAGACGCATCCCGACAGCGCTCTTGATTGATTTCATAACGCGACAACGCTTTTTTCGGCATTGCCGCGCCATCCCGTCTCTCGCAGAATAGAGGATTGCCAATCCTCACTGCCCGGGAGCGCGACAATGACTTTTTGGAAGACCGGCGTTTTTGTCATGCTCGCCATGTTGGCGCTGCCATTGGCGGGCCGCGCGCAAACCCGGGTGATCGCCCTGGATGCAAAGGCCATCGACGGAACAATGGCGCCGGCTTTCAACATGGCCATCGGCGCCGGCCGCGCCAACGAGGGATTGCGCGCCGACTGGCAGCAGCAACTGGCGCAAATCAAGCGCGATGCGGGCTTCAAGTACATCCGCATGCACGGACTGCTGTCGGACGACATGGGCGTGTACCGGGTCGATGCGCAGGGCAAGGAGCAATATAACTTTCAGTATGTCGACGCGCTGTTCGATTATCTGCTGAGCATCGGCGTCAAGCCCTTCGTCGAACTGGGTTTCATGCCGTCGCAAATGGCCAGCGGCGACAAAACCATCTTTTGGTGGCGCGGTAATGTCACCCCGCCGAAAGACTATGCGGCGTGGGAGCGCCTGGTCAAGGCCCTCACCGAACACGTCACCGAACTCTATGGCGCGCAAGAAGTGGCCAGCTGGTATTTCGAAGTCTGGAACGAACCGAACCTGAACGACTTCTGGGCGGGCTCGCAGGACGATTATTTCAAGCTGTATCGCCACGCCGCGCGCGCGATCAAGAGCGTCGACGCCAACTACAAGGTGGGCGGCCCGGCCACTGCCGGCGCCGCGTGGATCCCGGAAATGATCGCTTACTGCGCCAGCAATGGCGTGCCGCTCGATTTCGTCAGCACGCACACTTACGGCGTCAATCAAGGCTTTCTCGACGAATATGGCACCACGGGCACGGTGCTGAGCAAGGAGATGGACGCGGTCAGCGGCGACGTGATCAGGAATCGCAAGGAAATCGCGGCGTCGGCCATGCCCAATCTCGCACTGCATTACACCGAATGGAGTTCGTCCTATACGCCGGCCGATCCGACCCACGACAGTTATCACCAGGCCGCGTATATCCTGCAAAAGCTCAAGCAGGTTGGCGGCGCGGCGCAATCGATGTCGTATTGGGTGTTCACGGATATTTTTGAAGAAGCCGGGCCGCGCATGGAGGCGTTTCACGGCGGTTTCGGGCTGATGAATACCCAGGGAATCAAGAAGCCGGCCTATTTCGCCTATCAATTCCTGCACCAGCTAGCACCGGCCACGCTGAAAAACAGCGACAGCCAGTCGTTCGCCACCACCGATAAACAGGGCAACGTCCAGCTGCTGCTGTGGGATTACACGCGCACGCTGCCGGATGGGGTGAATAACCAGCAGTACTTCATCAAGGACCTGCCTGCGAGCGACAAGGGCCATATCGAGGTGCGCCTGCGCGGCCTGAAACGCGGCAGCTATACATTGACAACGTCCACGGTCGGCTACAAGCGCAACGATGCATTTACCGCCTATATCGGCATGGGATCGCCGAAACAGCTGGCCAAAAGCCAGGTCGCCGCCCTGAAAGCGCTGGCAAGCGGCAAGCCTGATGAGCAAAGAACGGTGCGGGTGGGCGCCAACGGTCACTTCAGCATCACATTGCCGCTGCGGGAAAACGATGTGTACTTTCTGCAACTGCGCGCCGGGAAATAGGCTCAACATAACCCCTTCCCGGCCAACTGGTCCTCGCCGTCCATCTGCTTTCCGATACAAATTGTCTTCCATGAAATGATTTGCTAGAATCCATCTTGCTCTTTTTATATTGCACGCATATCTGATGGATGCTCCCAGCATGGGCAATAGCAATGAACCAGCGCACACGCGCCCAAAGGGCCGCAGGCCGATCAGCAGCGCCACCGGCCTGCTGTCGCTGGCCGCCTGCATGCTGGCCGCGCCGATGGCGTGCGCCGCGCCGCTGCCCGACCAGCCCTCCGCGCGCCAGCGCTGTCCCGCCAATGATGCAGCCGCAGCCCCGCGCATCTTCGCCGCCCTCGGCAAGGAGCGCCACGCCGCGCTGAAAAAAGTGCTGGCCGCCGGAGACAATCCGAACCTATGCCACGCCGGCCTTACGCCCCTGATGATCGCGGCGGCCGGCGGCGACGCCGAGGCACTGCACATGCTGCACCAGGCCGGCGCCGTCATCGATGCGCCGGCGGGCCCGCACGGCGGCACGGCGCTGCACGCGGCGCTCGCGGCCGGCCAGTGGCGCGCCGCCGCCATACTGCTCGAACGCGGCGCCGATACGCGCCTGCGCGACGACGACGGCAACACCGCCCTGCACCAGCTGGCCAACAGCGCCCACGCCACCGACCCGGGCACGCAAACCGCGCTGGCCGACAGCATGCTCAAATTCGGCGCCGCGATCGACCCGCCCGGCCCGCAGGCTAGCACGCCGCTGATGCTGGCCATCGACGCCGGCAAGCGCGAGCTGGCCGCCTTTTTGCTCGACCAGGGCGCCGATCCGGCCCTGCGCAATGCGCGCGGCGAAAACGCACTGGCGATTGCACGCCGGCGCGCCGTGCCGGGCATGGTCGACATGCTCGAGCGCTGCATCGGCCAGCGTCCGCCGCGCTGCGCCGGCAACGCCACGGCCGCGCGCTATTCGACCAGGTAGCCGGCGCGAACCACGTCCCTTCCCCATCGCCGAATACTTTTTGAACTTCACAAAACGGAAACCAGCGCATGAGCGACATCACAGCAGCGAGCAGCACGGACAGCAGCGCCAGGATCGGCATCCACGAAGGCAGCATCGGCCTGCCCGCAGGCTATGAGGACCGCACCAGTAACATCTTCACGCCGGCCGACCTGCAGAACCAGCCCAACCTGAGCATCGCGCGCGACTGGCTGAACGAAGGTGAAGACCTGCCTGCCTATGTCGAGCGCCAGATTGCCCTGCTCAAGGCGCGCCTGGCCAGCCACAAGCTGCTCGCGCGCGCGCCCGAACGCCTTGGCCTGCACGAGCCGGCCATGGCCGGCGAACGGATCGAGGCGCAGTACAAGAACGGCGTGCAGACCATCCGCCAGCGCCAAGCGGCGTTCCTGATCGGACCAAGGCGCGCGCTGATCCTCTCGGCCGCCACGGCGCGCCCGTTCGACGAACGCTTCGAGACCCTCTGGCGCGGCTGGCTGGACAGTTTTGCCCCGCCCGCCACCGCCGCCGATACCGATAGCGCCCAAGGAGGCGCTGGCTCGAACGCACCGTAACGCCCAACGGAAGGCCCGCCATGCTCGAAGCTGCCCGCATTACCGACCCGATCGCCCACACCAGCGCACTGACCGGCTTTTTGGTCGGCGCGGTCATCGGGATCGCACTCATCGCCGCCGTCGCCTTTGCCACCTTCACCTGCGGCTTCGGCGTGGCTCTTTTGGCCGGCATGGCCGCCGGCCTCGGAGCGAGCGGGATCCTCGCGCTCGGGGAAGGAATAGGCAAGATGTTCTCCTCGCCGGCCGGCACCATCGTCACCGGATCGATGAACGTGTTCACCAACAGCCTGGCGTCGGCGTATGCCACCGTCAGCACGGTCGCCTGCAGCATGCACCCGCCGGCGCCGGTGGTGGCCGACGGCTCCGGCAATGTCTTTATCAACAGCCTGCCGGCGGCGCGCAAGACCGATGCCATCGTCTGCGGCGCCAAGATCGATGGCGGCTCGAACAACGTCTTCATCGGCGGCGGCACGGTGCGCTACAAGGAAGTGGCCGACGAAGTGCCGCCAGGGCTGCGTACCGCGGTCGACTGGGCCTTCGCGCTGGCCGGCCTGGCGGGCGGCCTGGGAGGGCTGCTCAAGGCGTCCGGCGGACTGTCGAAGGCGGTGCTGCCGTGTGCGGCCAAATTCATCGGCGGCTTTGTCATCGGCGAAGCGGTGGGACGCTACGTCATCTCGCCGATCGTGGGCCGCGTCATGGGCGGCCTGTTCGGCAAGCCGGTGGAAGTGGCCACCGGCCGCAAGCTGCTGCTGGCGCAGGATGAAATCGACTTCGTCGTGCAAAGCCCCCTCCCCGTGACCGGCGCACGCTTTTATGCCAGCAACCTGACGCACGAAGGCACCCTGGGCCGCGGCTGGGTGCTGCCGTGGGATGTGCGCCTGCAGCAGCGCGGCGGCAAGATCTGGTACTGCGACGGGCAGGGACGCGAAACGGGCTTCCCGCTGGTGCAGCCGGGGTACGTCGCCTTCAGCGAAGAAGAACAGTGCTGCCTGGCCTGCAGCGCCGACGGCCAGTACATCTTGTACACGCTGAACGAAACCTACTTCGACTTCGGCCACCTCGACCTGGCCACCGAAGAAATCGCCTGGGTGCGCCGGATCGAGGACCGCAGCGCCCAGTCGATCAGCTACCACCGCGACGAGGACGAGCGGGTGCGCATGATCCGCACCAGCGGCGGCCAGCAACTGCGCCTGCATTACAGCGGCCTGCCGGCGCGCCTGACCATGGTCGAATGCACCCACGGCGGTACGCCCGGGCCGCTGGTGCGCTACGACTACGACGCCGCCGGCCAACTGGTCGCGGTGACCGACGTCAATGGCGACCTGTCGCGCCAATTCACCTGGGCCGATGGCCTGATGAGCAGCCACACCACGGCGCTCGGCCTGGTGTCGAGCTATACCTGGGCCGAGGTCGACGGCCAGCCGAGGGTGGTGGCGTGCCGCTCCAGCGAAGGCGAACACACGCAATTTCGCTACGACGTGGCGGGCCGCCAGAGCTGGGCCACCGACGAAGAGGGGCGCACCGCGCACTGGACCTACGACGAGAACTTCCGCATTGTCGCGTGCACCGATCTCGATGGCGGCAGCTACCGCATGGACTACAACGCGGCCGGCCAGCCGGTCGCCATCGCGCTGCCGGGCGAGCGTACCATCGCCTTCGAGTACGACCAGCTTGGCCGCATCGTCGCCGAAACCGATCCGCTCGGGCGCGTGACGCATACCGCCTACGACGGCAACAGCCTGCGCGTGAGCCAGCTGACCCTGGCCGACGGCAAACGCTGGGCGGCGCAGTACGATTACCTGGGCCGCCTTCTCTCGAGCACCGACCCGCTGGGCCGCCAGGCGCGCCAGGAATTCGCGCCTGGCCTGTCTCCGTACCCGGTGGCGCGCGTCGATGCGCGCGGCGGGCGCACCGTGCTGGAATGGAACCGGCGCGGCCTGCTCACGTCCTACACCGACTGCTCCGGCAAGACCACGCGCTACGAGTACGACGCCGATGGCTTGCTGGCCGAGGCCATCGATCCGCTGGGCCAGCGCACCCGCATCGAACGCATGCGCAGCGGCGAACCGGTGCGGGTCACCCTGCCCGACGGCAGCGTCGAAGCGTTCACCTACAACGCGGCCGGCCACCTGCTTGAGCGGCGCTATGGCGCCGAACGGATCAACCGGTGGGTGCGCAATGCGCGCGGCCAGGTGTTGGAAGCGATTGACCCGGCCCAGCGCCGCCTGCGCTATGCCTACGATGTACAGGGCCGGGTGGTGCAAATGGAGGCCGGCGCCGACGCCCGCTACCGCTTCGAGTACGACCGCGCCGACCGGCTGACGCGTGAAATCCGGCCCGACGGCATGGAGCGCCTGCTGCGCTACGACGCGGCCGGGAATCTGGTGGAGATCGAAAAAATCGGCGCACCGGCACCGGCACCGGCACCGGCATCGGCGCAGGCCGAGCAGCCGCGCCGCAGCACCGTATTCGAGCGTGACAAGATGGGACGCCTGCTGGCGCGCCTGACCGCCACCGCCACCAGCCGCTATGCCTGGGACCAGCAGGACCGCCTGCTGGGCGGCACGCGCGTGCCGACCGAGGCCGGCGCCGCGTTGGGCGTGGTGGCCAGCACGGTCAACTTCGACTACGACGAGGCGGGACGGCTGGTGGCCGAACACGGCGCCGAAGGCACGGTCGGCTACGCGTTCGACGAACTCGATAACCTGACCACGCTGGACCTGCCGCACGGCCAGCGCATCGACACCCTGACGTACGGCTCCGGCCACGTGCACCAGATCCGCAGCGCGCAGCACATCATCAGCGACTTCGAGCGCGACGACCTGCACCGCGAAGTGCAGCGCACCCAGGGCCGCCTGGTCCAGCGCATGGGCTACGACGCGCTGGGCCGGCGCGCCTGGCAGGCGAGCGGCCTGCAGGGCGGCAGCGTGGGCCAGCAGCAGGGCCGCCTGTGGCGCGATTACCGCTACAGCCCCGCCGGCGAACTGGCCGAACAGCGCGACAATCTGCGCGGCAGCATCGACTTCCAGTACGATCCGGCCGGCCAGCTGCAGCGCGAGTCGCGTAGCGCCGAACAGCGCGACGAACAGTTTGCGTGGGACGCGGCCGGCAACCTGCTCGACGCCAGCGCCGGCAATGGCAGCGGAAAAAGCCGCGGCCAGGTCGAGGGCAACCGCCTGCGCGTGTGGCAGGATATCCGCTTCGACTACGACGCCTGGGGCAACGTGGCGGTCAAGCGCAAGGGCGCGCACCAGGTGCAGCACTTCAGCTTCGACGCCGAGGATCGCCTGGTCAAGATCAGCACCGAGACCTTGCGCGGGCTGGTCGAGATGCGCTTCGACTACGACGCGCTGGGACGGCGCATCGCTAGCACCGAGGAGCGCACCGACAACGGCGGCATTACCCTGGTCGAGCGCAAGCGCTTCGTCTGGCAGGGCTTGCGCATGGTGCAGGAAGTGCGCGAGGGCGGCGTGAGCAGCTATGTGTACAACCCGGACGCGGCCTACACGCCGCTGGCGCGCATCGACGCGGTGATCGGCGGCGCGATGGCGGCGGCGGCGATCGACAACGCCCGCAACGCGACGCGCGTGTTCCACTTCCACACCGACCTGGTGGGCGCACCGCTGGAGGTGACCGACGACGTCGGCGAGATCGCCTGGGCCGGCAAGTACAAGGCCTGGGGAAAAGTCGACCAGGGCGAAGATGCGGCCCTGGTGGCGCGCATCGACCAGCCGCTGCGCTTTCCCGGGCAGTACGAAGACCATGGAACGGGGCTGCACTACAACACGTTCCGGTATTATGATCCGGACGTGGGGCGCTACATCAGCCAGGATCCGATCGGACTCGATGGCGGGGCCAACCTGTATGCGTATGCGCCCAATCCGAGCGGGTGGATGGATCCGCTGGGGTGGATTCATGAGACTGCGCCCGGATACCATGTCTATGAACTGTGGGCTCCCGGAGCGACCAAGCCTTACTATGTGGGCATCACTGACGACCTCAAGCGACGTGCGGGCGAACACCGCGAGTCAGGGCGGATGACGGACACGGCGACAATGAAACCCATCGCTGAAGATGTTACCTACGGTAAGGCGCGCGGCATCGAGCAAGCCAACATCGAGGTGAAGGGAACGAAAACGGGAACAGTCGGGTTCGACTTGAAAGACGCAGTCGACTATGAACAGCGCGGGAACAAGATTGCCTCTTTCGATCACGATAATTTAACGCGCGATCGGACCCGGCAAGCGTATTTTGAAGCCGAGTACAAAGCTGAAAAAGCCCGACTTGGCGGGACGGACAGCAAGGGCGGCAGCAAGGGCAGCAGTGGCTGCTGAACAGGCCGCCGATACAAAAAAATTTATCGAACAGGAGATTAGATAATGGGATGGTGGAACGCCCCGGACAATCCGGAAGTAACCGTAGGCGATGCCGTGCTGGACACGGTACGTCATTTCCTGCGTGACTTCAGCCGTGAGTATCAAGAAGATCTGTCGCGCAAACCGACGCTCCAGGAACTGGAATACGCGCTCAATCTGGCGTTCAAGGTTAACGTCGACAGCGATATCCTTGACGGCTTCGACGAGCTTGAAATCAAGCAGGTCACCCTCAAGACAGCGAAACGACCGAAAAAGCAAAAAGTAAGCCCTGGCGATATCTTTTCCTATAAATTACAGGATGGGCGGTTTGGATTCGGACGCATCATCAGCGATGCATCGCTTGGTGCTTTTGCCGAAATTTTCGATTACTTTGCCGATCAACCGGTCTTCGACTATTCCAGGCTGGATAAGTGGCTGATACCACCTGTGCCGATCGAAAGCTACTCCTTGCTTGAAGTACGCTCGATGGGCGATTGGCGCATCATCGGACATACGCCTGATTTTGTTCCAGGTTCGCAGTTCAAGTCGCTGCGTTACGTGTATGGATCGTCGCCCAATACGCTTGTCGCAACCGATGTATTCGGTAAAAAAGAGCCGATCACTGCCGCCGATGCCAAAGATTTGCCGGAGTATTGCGCATACGACGATCTAAGATTCGCCAAACTGGTGGCACCTCATGTCCCGCCTTTAAAGAACGTTAAGTGAGCACTAACGTTCAGGCAATGCAAGGCCAACATGGTGCCGCAGGCTACACAGACACATAGGGAAGAGCATGGGATGGTGGAATGCCCCGGATAATCCGGAAGTAACCGTAGGCGATGCCGTGCTGGACACGGTACGTCATTTCCTGCGTGACTTCAGCCGTGAGTATCAAGAAGATCTGTCGCGCAAACCGACGCTCCAGGAACTGGAATACGCCCTCAATCTGGCGTTCAAGGTTAACGTCGACAGTGATATCCTTGACGGCTTCGACGAGCTTGAAATCAAGCAGGTCACCCTCAAGACAGCGAAACGACCGAAAAAGCAAAAAGTAAGCCCGGGCGACATTTTTGCCTATCGATTGGACGATGGACGTTATGGCTTCGGACGGATCATCAGCGATGCGTCGATCGGCGCCTTTGCGGAAATATTCGACCACTTTGCCGAACAGCCGGTCAGTGATTTCAGCAAACTCGATAAATGGCTGGTGCCACCAGTGCCCATCGACAGCTATGCCCTGCTCGAAACACGCTCGAAGGGGGATTGGCGCATCGTTGGCCATACATCGGACTTTGTCCCGGGCCCGGAATATAAGTCGCTGCGTTACGTCTACGGAATTCCCCCGAACGGACAAACGGTCACCGATGTTTTTGGACACAAGGAACCGATCAGCGGTGCCGAAGCAGAAGGGTTGCCGCGCTATTCGGCCTACGATGACTTTCGCTTCAAGGAGCTTATCGCCAGCCATGTGCCGCCGCGCACGAACCCCGTTTGATTGAATGGGTTGGAGGTGCTGCTACGGCAATACCATTGCAGGCGCCACCTCATGAATGCAGGCGCTGCACCAAGGTTTGGAATGCGCTGCGCACCTGACAAAGGGAAACTGTATGGGATGGTGGAGTGCGCCGGACAATCCGGAAGTAACCGTAGGCGATGCCGTGCTGGACTCGGTCCGCCATTTTCTGCGCGATTTCAGCCACGAGTATCAGGAAGACTTGTCGCGCAAACCGACCTTTAAGGAACTTGAATACGCCCTAAATCTCGCGTTCAAAGTCAACGTCGACAGTGACATCCTCGACGGTTTTGAGGAACTGGAGGTCAAGCAGGTTGTACTGAAAACTGCCAACGACCGAAAAAACATAAAGTGACGCCCGGAGATATTTTTGCGTACCGGCTTGACGACGGCCGCTTCGGGTTTGGTCGCGTTATCAGCCTTGCGTCGGTCGGTGCCTTCGCCGAGATCTTCGACTATTTTTCCGATCAGCCAGTGTTTGACTACAGTAAATTGGATAAATGGCTGGTGCCACCAGTGCCGATCGAAAGCTATGCGCTGCTGGAGACCCGTTTGATCGGCGAGTGGCGGACGATCGGCCACACGCCGGATTTCGTACCCGGGCTGCAGTACAAATCGCTGCGTTACCGGTACGGTTCCACCCCGAACACCCTGATGTCGATCGATATCTATGGCAAGAAGGCGCCGATCAGCGCTGCTGAAGCCGAAGGTCTACAGGAATACTCCTCCTTTGATGATTTCACTTTTAATGAATTCATCACCAGTCATGTTCCTCCGCGCGGGAAGAACAAGCCATCGGCAGGCGACTAACAGGAGAAAGTAATGGGATGGTGGAATGCCCCGGACAATCCGGAAGTAACCGTAGGCGATGCCGTGCTGGACACGGTACGTCATTTCCTTCGTGACTTCAGCCGCGAGTATCAAGAAGATCTGTCGCGCAAGCCGACGCTTCAGGAACTGGAATACGCACTCAACGTGGCGTTCAAGATCAACACCGACAGCGATATCCTGAGTGGCTTCGACGAGCTCGAAATCAAGCGGGTAACCATCAAAACCGCCAAACGGTCGAAGCGGCAAAAAGCGAAGCCGGGCGATATTTTTTCCTACAAGCTCGACAATGGACGTTACGGGTTCGGCCGCATCGTCAGCCTGGTATCGGTCGGTGCGGTGGCCGAATTTTTTGACTACACGGCCACCCAGCCAGTTTTTGATTACAGCAAAATCGATACCTGGCTGATACCACCGCTCACGATCAGCACTTACTCGCTGTTCGAAGCTCAAGGAGAAGGCGAATGGCGCATTATCGGGCATACCGCCGACTTCATTCCGAACGAGCGATATACGGAGCTGCGCTTCTCATATGGCGCCCCGGTCTGGATGACTGCCGATATTTTCGACAACGAAGAGTCGGTCAGTGCGGCAGTGGCAGGACAGTTTCCGTCCTATTCGGCGCGGCGCGACAGAAATGTGAAAAACGACATCGAAAAATATCTTGGCGCAAACCGATAGTAGAGTATTCCGGCGTGCCAGTAAATTTAATCTTAGGGAGGAAAGTCGATGGGATGGTGGAGTGCACCGGAAAAACCGGATGTGCTGGTCGGCGATGCCGTGCTCGACTCAGTGCGGCATTTCCTGCGTAACTTCAGCCGCGAGTACCAAGAAGATCTGTCGCGCAAACCGACGCTACAGGAACTGGAATATGCGCTCAATCTTGCCTTCAGGGTCAACGTCGACAGCGACATCCTCGACGGCATCGACGAACTGGAGATCAAGCAGGTCGTGCTCAAAACCGCCAAGCGGCCGAAGAAATACAAAGTGTCACCCGGCGATATTTTTGCGTACAAGCTGGAAGACGGCCGCTTTGGTTTTGGCCGGGTGGTCGCGGACGCTTCGGTCGGTGCGTTTGCCGAAATCTTCGATTATTTCGCCAAGCAGCCGGTCTTTGATTACACGAAAATCGATACCTGGCTGGTGCCGCCGGTGCCGATCGAAAGCTATTCTTTGCTCGAAACACGTTCGATCGGCGACTGGCGCATGATCGGCCACACCCCGGATTTCGTGCTCGGCCCCAAATACACAGCCTTGCGTTACGTGTACGGTTCCAACCCGAACACACTGATGTGGAAGGATATGGAAGGCAAGACAGGGCCGATCACCCCGGCCGAGGCGGAAGGGCTGCCGCGCTACGTCGGCCTGGACGATTATCTGTTCGAGCAACATATTGCCAGCCACGTTCCACCGCGCAAGCCCGCCAAATAACCGCACACGCTTCGTCGCAGCTTCGGATAACTCGACATGAATTAAACGATACCTCGCCGGCAAGCCCTTGTATTGGACCGGGGATTAAACGCGATGGCGAAGCGGCTTGACCATGCCAAGTGCGTCAGTGACCGGCGCGCCCCGAAAATTGCTCTGGCATGCCGCGCAGGCAGCGTCCGGCTGCCCTCATGACCGCCTCCTTGCCATGCACCGAGCGCAGGGTGACGGTGCAGACGAACGGGTCGCCCTGACATTGAACGTCGACAGGCCGATCCGCCAATGCAGTGTTGAACTGGACTAAGACGCTGGCTTCTTCAAGCTCTTCGAGTCCGATCCCTTTGGCAAGCAATGCACGCCGGAGAAAAACGGCGTAATTGCTCGCGACGATTGCCGCACCGGGGGTGGACGGTGCGGCGGCGCCGTCGAGCAGATTGAGCAGAACGCCACCGTCCGATGCGCTGACTTCGCGGTACAGCACGCCCAACGCCCAAAAGCCGCCGACATCGTTGTTACGGCTGACAAAGGACTGCAACAATCCCGCAGCGACATGATTGAACGTTTTCAGCCTGGTCATCGGTGCTCCCCCGTAGATAACAAATATAAGAACAGCAGTGCGCCCATAAGCGTGCAACCTGGGGCGGGCCGGCAACAACATCCCAGTTTGTCGCTTTATCCATCTTAATATACGGACATCCCATATTGCCCAGCAACATCACAGGCGCGAATAATGCATATAGCCAAGAAATCGTCTGTTATTTACGGTGGTGATATATGGCATCATAAATCAAAATTTTCTTTATACCTGCGACTCTCCTATACTGCACTGCAACACACACAGTTCAACCCAGGAGAGTTCCAAATGAGCAGCGCCACCTACACCCAACCGACGAACCAAGGCTTCCGCCATTACCTGACTGATGTCAGCAATGCGGCACGTGCCTTTGCTGCTGCGCTGTTTGCCGCGCAAGAGCGCCAGTTCGTTGCACAGGAAGTAGCGGTCAAGCCGACCCAGAACGACCGTGCGCGCATGCGCAGCCACCGCAAGCTGATCGTGATGGCCAATGCCTACCAGAGCATGCATCCGAGCCTGGCTGCCGAGCTGCGCAACCTGGCATCGCGGGGTTAATCATGGAAGTCATCGAATATCTCCCCGGCGCCCTCGCCGCCATCGCCCTGGCAGTGCGCATCGCCATTTTTTTCCGCGACGGCCCTGAGCCGGAGCAGGATCAGCAAGACGCTTGATTTTCTGACCGGCCGCGTTCGTGGCCGGATGCATTACCGCGCTGCCACCGCTGCAGCGCACAAAGCCTCCGATGTCAGGCCTGGCATTCCCCCTCAATGCCAGGTCTGTCATCTTCTACTTCCTTTCTCCCCCCTCAAGCCGGATAGCCGGATACCCCCAAGCCGCTCTCAGCAATCGCCCAGCGAACTGACTCGCTCATATTCTATCTCGTGATATATTATCAGGATTGATAATGAATGTCGTGCCCATCCCATGCCCCAACACCAACTTGATCCTGAACGCTTTGCCGCTGGCGCCGGCAAGGCCTGCGCGTTGCTGAAAGTGCTGGTCAACCGCGACCGTCTGTTTCTGCTGTGCCAGTTATCTCACCAGGAGCGCAACGTTGGCGAACTTGAACAGTTGACCGGCATCCGCCAGCCGACGCTGTCGCAACAGCTCACCGTGCTACGCAACGAACAATTGGTCAGCACGCGGCGCGACGGCAAGCAGATCTTCTACTCGCTCAGCAGCGACGACGCCAAAGCCGTCATGGACGTGTTGTACCAGCAGTTCTGTTCGCCCATCCCGGAGACACAAGATGACGCCATCGCTTAATCCTGACCTGGTGAGCGCACTGGCGGGCGGCGCCCTGATCGGCCTGGCCGCCGCCATGTTCCTGTTGCTAAATAGCCGCATTGCCGGCATCAGCGGCATTCTCGGTGGACTGCTGCGCCCGGTTCGCAGCGAACTAGGCTGGCGCATCGCCTTTCTGCTCGGGCTGGTGCTCTCCCCATTCGTATTCATGCTGTTCGCTCCCCTGCCGGCTGTGCACGTCGATGCCGGCAAGGCAAGCCTGGTCGTGGGCGGCCTGCTGGTCGGCCTGGGCACCCGCTACGGTTCCGGCTGCACCAGCGGACATGGCGTGTGCGGCATCGCCCGCCTGTCGCCGCGCTCGCTGGCCGCAACCGCCGCGTTCATGCTGGCCGGCTTTGCCACCGTCTTCGTGCTGCGTCATCTGTTCGGATCGGGAGCGCCATGAAATACGTCATCGCCGCCTTCGCAAGCGGCCTGGTGTTCGGCCTGGGGCTGATCCTGTCGGGCATGACCGATCCGGCCAAGGTCATCGGATTTCTCGACCTGGCCGGCAACTTCAATCCCGCACTGGCTTTCGTGATGGCCGGGGCCATTCCCGTGGCGGCAATCGCTTTCCGCATCGCCGCCCGGCGTCCAGCCGGACTGCACTTGCCTCAGTCGCACAAGATCGACCGCCGCCTGCTGCTCGGCGCGCTGACCTTTGGCATTGGCTGGGGCGTGGCCGGCTACTGCCCGGGCCCCGCGCTGGCGTCGCTCGTCACCGGCGGCAGCGATGCGCTGGTTTTCGTGGCGGCGATGCTCGGCGGGATGCTGATCTACGAAGTGATCGAGGCACGGCGCAAGGCATAAGCCAGACACGCAACGCTGCGCCGGCGGCGTCCAGAAGCCGCCCACGCCCGGCGCGCCTGCGCTAGAATGCGATCCTGCAACTTCCCGCATTTCCCTTCATTTTCTATCGAACTGTATTTACCATGCGCTTAATTGTCCTTCCCCTCCTGGCCGCGATGTGGGCGATCCCCGCCGTCGCCGCCGACCCCATCAGCCTCGATCAGGCGATGGCCCATCCCGACTGGATCGGCACGCCGGCGGAAACCGCCTGGTGGAGCTGGGACGGCAAGCAGGTGTTCTACAAACAGAAACGCACCGGTTCGCAGTTGCGCGACATCTACCAGGCAGCCCCCGGCAAGGCACGCCTGGTCGGCGACGCCGAACTGGCGAACCTGGACAGCGACAAGGTCATTTACAACCGCGAGCACACTCGCAGCCTGATGCTGCGCAACGGCGACCTGTTCGAGCGCGACCTGAAAAGCGGCGCCCTGACCCAGATCACGCGCGGCAGCAACGGCCTGGCATCGCCCCAGTATTCGGCCGACGGACGCGGCGTGCAGTTCCGCGTCGGCCACGAGTGGCTCGGCTGGAACCGCGCCGACCGCCTCATTTCGCCGCTGGTCGCCGCGCGCGCCACCAAGGACCCCGCCGCCGCGCCGGACGCCGACAATCTGCGCGACCTGCAACTGCGCCTGATCTCCACCCTCAAGCGCCAGAAGGAAGACCGCGACGCGGGGCGCGAGCGCGCCGAACAGGAACGCCGCGCCGACCCCACGCGCGCGCCGGCGCCGATCTACCTGGGCGACAAAGTCGTCATCGACGGTAGCGCACTGTCGCCGGACGGCCGCTGGCTGCTGCTCGTGACCGCGCCCAAGGTCGCCGAAAAGGGCCGCATCGGCAAGCTGCCGCGCTACGTGACCGAATCGGGCTACGAAGAATTCGACGACCAGCGTCCGCGCGTCGGCCGCAACGCGCCGGTCTCGCACACGCTCAAGCTGGTCAACCTGGCCACGCGCGAGATGCGCGACCTGTCGTTCGACACCCTGCCCGGCATCACGGTCGATCCGCTGGCGGACCTGCGCAAGGCGCAAAAACTGCCCGACCTGAAAGGCAACCGCGTGGTACGCGTCGACGACGACGGCGCCGCAATCGAATGGAACCGCAGCGGCACCGGCGCGGCCGTGATGCTGCGCGCCGCCGACAACAAGGACCGCTGGATCGCCACCGTCGACCTGGCCGATGCCACGCTCAAGCCGGCCCACCGCGTCACCGACAACGCCTGGGTCAATTCGGGCAATAACGAATTCGGCTGGCTGCCGGATAACAGCACGCTCTGGTACCTATCCGAAGAAAGCGGCTACGCGCACCTGTACACGCGCGCTGCCGACGGCAAGACGCGCGCGCTCACGCAGGGCAAATGGGAAGCGACCCGCATCCAGTGGTCGGCCGACGGCGCCACCGCTTTCATGCTGTGCAACCCGAAGAACCCGGGCACGTATGAAGTGTGCTCGGTCTCGACCAGCGACGCGAAACTGCGCGAAGTGACCGCGCTCGAAGGCGTCGAGCAGTTTGCCCTGTCGCCCGACGAACGTAAGCTGCTGGTGCACTATTCGTCGAGCTACATGCCGACGCAGTTGGCGACGGTGGCGGCCAGCGGCGGCGCACCAAGCAAGCTGACCGACACGCGTTCGCCCGACTTCAAGGCGCGCAGCTGGATTGAGCCGCATTACGTGGCGGTGCCGTCGACCAAAGGCGCTGGCCAGATCTGGGGCAAGCTGTATCGCCCGGCCACGCTGGAACCGGGCAAAAAGTACCCGATCGTGATGTTCGTGCACGGCGCGGGCTACCTGCAAAATGTGAGCAAGCGTTATCCGGTGTACTTCCGCGAGCAGATGTTCCACAACATGCTGGTCGAGAAGGGCTACATCGTGCTCGACCTGGACTACCGTGCGTCGAAAGGCTACGGGAGCGCATGGCGCACGGCGATCTATCGCCAGATGGGTTATCCAGAGCTGGAAGATTACGTCGATGGCGTGAACTGGATGGCGGCGAACCACCAGGGCGACCTGAAAAACGTGGGCGTGTACGGCGGCAGTTATGGCGGCTTCATGACCTTCATGGCGCTGATGCGCGAGCCGGACATATTCAAGGCCGGCGCCGCGCTACGGCCGGTGACCGACTGGACGACGTACAACCACGAGTACACCGCGAACATCTTGAATACGCCCGATCTCGATCCCGAGGCGTACCGCAAGTCGTCGCCGATCGAGTATGCCGACAAGCTGCGCGGGCATCTGCTGATCTCGCACGGGATGGTGGACGATAACGTGTTCTACCAGGACTCGGTGCGTATTGCGCAGCGCCTGATCGAGCTGAAAAAGGATCACTGGGAACTGGCCAGCTACCCGCTGGAACGGCACGCATTCGTGCAGCCGGAGAGCTGGTACGACCAGTATCGCCGGATTTACCAGCTGTTCGAGCGGACGTTGAAGTAACGCGGCTCGCACTTACCGCTGACCCGCGAGCCGTCTCTCCCGCGCCAAGGCGGCCCTCGGCGGGAGCCCATAGCACCTCGATTCATCGATGACATGGTCTCCCGCCAAGGAACGCGCCGGGGCGGGAGATACATGGCAGACTTACTGCCCCAAAAAATCCAGCAACGTCAACGCCACCACCTTGGTCGCCTTGCGCAAATCCTCCAGCGCCAGGCGTTCATCGGCCTTTTTCGCATTCGACTCCGGCACCGTGCGCGGCCCCGCGCCATACAGCACCGCCGGAATCCCGTGTTCACCATACAAGCGCGCATCCGCATACAGCGGCGTGCCCTGCGCCGTAATCTCTTCGCCGATCACCTGCCTGCCATTCTTCTGCAGGCTCGCCACCAGCTTGTCCGACCCCGGCAACGGCCGCAGCGCGTGCGACAGCAGCAAACGCCTGATCTCGACCCGAATTCCCGGCTGATCGCGCACCGCATCCTCGATCAGCGCCCTCACCTGCGCCTCCACCGCCACCGGATCTTCTTCCGGAATCATGCGCCGGTCCATCTTCAGCACGACCTTCCCCGGCACCACGTTGGTATTGGTGCCGCCATCGATGCGGCCCACCAGCATGGTCGGCGAATCGATGCCGGCCACCTTCGACTTGATCTTTTTCAGTTCCGGCAGCTGCCCATAAATCGCATTCAATATGCGCGTTGCCGCCTGCAGCGCATCGTGACCGGTTTCCGGCATGGCGCCATGCCCGGACTTGCCATGCACGGTCACTTCCAGCTGCAGGCAGGCGTTGTGCGCCGTGACGATGTTGTAGCTGAAGCCCGCCGCAATGACGAAGTCCGGCTTGGTCAGCTTCTGTTCGAGCAGCCAGCCCGGCCCGAGCAAACCGCCGAATTCTTCGTCATAGGTAAAGTGCAGTTCCAAGCCGCCCTTGAGCGGCACGCCCAGCGCTTCGAGCGCGCGCACGGCAAAAATATACGTCGAAAAATCGCTCTTCGACACCGCCGCCGCGCGCCCGTAAATGAAGCCATCTTCCACCACAGCGCCATACGGCGGATGCACCCAGCCATCGCCCGGCGGCACCACGTCGCCATGCGCATTGAGGGCGATGGTCGGCCCGCCCGGCGCATACGGCCGGCGCACGATCAGGTTGGTGATGCTCTCCATGCCGTAATCGCGCACCGCCTGCGCCGGCACCGCGTGCTTCTCGGCGCTCCAGCCAAGTGCTTCGACCATGCTGGCCACGGCGTCCGCGTGCGGCGCGTTGTTCCCCGGCGGCGTGTCGGTCGGGATGCGGATCACTTCCTGCAAAAACGCGACCTGTTCGTCGAAGTGGGCGTCGATCCAGTCGACCAGTTTTTCTTGTGCGTTCATTGTTGTCCTTTGTTGTCCTTATTTTGCGCCAGCTTCGAACCAGGCGGCGACCTGCGCGCGCTCGGCGTCGGTCATGTTGGTCAGGTTCCCGATCGGCATGGCTTTGAGCTGCACCGACTGCTGGTAGATTTTCGCTGCGTTCTGGTGAATCAGATCGGCCTTGTGCAACATGATGCCCGCCGGCGCAGTGGCAAAGCCGGGCTGGGTCGGATGCTCGGCGTGGCAGGTCGCGCAGCGCTGCGTGACGATCGCCTGCACCTGCGCGAACTGCGCCGCGGGATCGACGCCCGCAACCGCGGCGGCGGGCGCCTTGGGCGCGATGGCGATCGCCACGGCCAGCAGCAGCGCCACCCCGGCCGCCGGATAGCGCCACTCCACCCGGCCCCGGTGACGCAGGTTGAAGAAGTGGCGGATCAACACCCCGGCCGCCATGATCCCGGCCAGCACCGCCCACGCGTGTTCGTGGCGGTAGGTCATGGCGTAGTGATTGCTGATCATGATGAACAGGACCGGCAAGGTGAAGTAGTTGTTATGCACGCTGCGCTGCTTGGCCTTGAGGCCATGGATCGGGTCCGGCTTCTGGCCCGACGTCATCGCGGCAACCATCTTGCGCTGGCCCGGAATGATCAGCATCAGCACATTGGCCACCATCATGGTGCCGATCATCGCGCCCACATGGATGTAGGCGGCGCGCCCGCTCAGGTATTTGTTCAGCACATATGCGCTGGCTACCAGGAACAGGAACATCACGATCCCGAACGGCAGGTCGCGCTTGCCGAGCGGGGAGCGGCACAGCAGGTCGTACACGGTCCAGCCGACCACCAGGCTGCCGATGCCGATGCCGATCGCCTGCCATGACGTGAGGTCGGCCACGGCCTTATCGACCATCATCGCCTGCGCGTTGAAGTAGTAGACAATGGTGAGCAGCGCAAAGCCCGACAGCCAGGTGGAATAGGCTTCCCACTTAAACCAGTGCAGCTCCTTGGGCAGTTCGGCCGGCGCCACCAGGTATTTTTGCGGGTTGTAGAAGCCGCCGCCATGCACCGCCCATAATTCGCCGGACACGCCTTTTTTCGCCAGCTCGGAACCCGGCGCCGGCGGGCGAATGGTGTTGTCCAGCCAGACGAAGTAAAACGACGCGCCGATCCAGGCGATGCCGGTGATAACGTGCAGCCAGCGCACGATGAGGTTGAGCCATTCGAGGCCGTAGGGGAGCAGGTATCCGTACACTTCCATGGGTTTCCTTGTTGCGTGGGCTGCGGCTATAGTAGCGCGAATTTACCCAAGATAAACTGATTCAAGTGTCACGACATGAAATATCGCGTATATTCCACATACTCGAATTCATATACACAACGATGTCCAGCCTTCCCCAACACCTCGACTTGCACCTGATCCGCATTCTGTACCTGCTGCTGGTCGAAAAAAACGTCTCGCGCGTGGCGCTCAAGCTCAATCAGCCGCAGCCCTCGATCTCGGCCTCGCTGCGCAAACTGCGCGAACTGACGGGCGACCCGCTGCTGGTGCGCGGCGCGCGCGGCATGGTGCCGACCCAGCATGGCGAAAGCCTGCTCAAACCCGCCAAGCGCATCCTCGACGAAACCGAAAGCCTGTTCGTTAAAAAATCGCCCTTCGTGCCGCAGGAAGAAGCGCGCACCTTCCACATCGCCGCGCCGGATTACCTCGACAGCCAGTTCCTGCCGAACGTGGTGGCGGCGCTGCGGCGCGGCTCGCCCAACAGCCGCGTGGTGATCCATAGCCTCGGCGGCGGCGTCGATTACGTCCGCATGCTGTCGGACGGCGACATGGACCTCGTCATCGCCAACTGGGATGAGCCGCCGGCGCACCTGCACATCTCCAAACTGTTCGAAGACCCGATCATCTGCGCCATGCGCGCCGACAGCCCGTACGCCAAGCGCACCGAGTCTGACGCCATGACCATCGAGGATTACCTCACCCTGCCGCACGTGGCGCCTTCGCAGATGCTGCCCGGCTACCACGGCGTGGTCGACTCCTATCTTGAGCGCCAGGGCCTGCAGCGCAAGGTGGCGGTGGAGTCGGCATACTTCGGCTTGATTCCCTACATGCTGACCCAGACCGACCTGGTGCTCACGACCGGGCGCCAGTTCATGCGCTTTTATGAAAAATCGCTGCCGCTGAAGAACTTCACGGTGCCGCTGAAATTCCCGCCGATGCGCTTTTATCAGTTGTGGCACCAGCGCGTGCACGGGTCGCCGGAACACAAATGGCTGCGCGACCAGGTGAGCCAGGCGGCGCGCGCGCTGGTGGCGAAGTAGGCGCACTATATCGCCGCACTGGGGCTATCCATCAC
>DASVVC010000068.1:0-47114 GCA_036386755.1 Telluria sp. | reverse complement strand
CCTCGATCCCGTGCTCATGCACCGCTGTTGACGCTCCCCGCCATATCGCCGGCGGGCGCCACACCGACCAGCTGTAGCGGGGTCGCCGCCGCACTGGACGCACCCTCGGCCTGGCTGTAGCCCGCGCTGGCGGCGTTGACGAAGTTAGCCCCTGCCAGCCCATCGAGCCACGCCACCTGGACCAGGTCGATGCTGCCCTCCAGGGTGGCCACGGCGTTGCCGGCGCCAGGTGCATCGACAATTGAATACATGGCCGCCGCATTGCCCGACGCATCGACCCGGGCGAACACATGGGTCTGCGCGAGCGCATTGTCGGCACTGAACAGGGCGCCGATCTTGGCCTCGGTGTCGTTCGCGGCGCTGGCGGCGGCAATAGTGATCGATTTGTCCAGCATCGGCGAGTCGCTCAAGATAACGCCACCCAGGGCGCTGAAGTCCAGGTGATCGATGCCCGGGCCATTGACGCCGAAGCCGACGATCGTGTCGCTGCCGAACTGCCGGCCGAAGAGCAAGGTATCGTTGCTCGATTGCGCGGTGTCCGACCCCTCTGCCGTGCCCAGTACAACCACGTCATCGCCCGCGCCGGGCGTGATCAGGTTATCGCTGGCTGCATGGCTCGCGCCGCCGGTGACCAGTTCCATCGTTTCCAGGTCCAGCCCTACCGTGTCGCGGTTCACCGCCAGCGCGCTGCGGTAGTCGCCCTTGGCGTCGAAAGCAGCAAGCGCGGCGGCGATGCCCGCCCGGTCCGCCACGTCGGACGCCTGCAGCGTCACCCGCAAGTGGCCCGTATCCATGGCGCCGTCGACCAGGGCACGCACGATTAGCGAACTGCCGGGCCCGTCCTGGGCGAGCAGCAGCTTGCCCAGGACGGCGTCGTCGTTGATGGCATGCTTGATGGCCTCGTTGATCTCCTTGTCGCTCGACGCTGGCGTCAACAGCGTGGTGCCCACCGTGACCTTGCTGTCGATGCCGCGGAAATTGACTGCCACCCGGGCGCCGGTCAGCTGGTAGCTGTCGGCGGCATCGCTGACGAGCCGTTCGATGGTGCGCGCCGCAGCCAGGCCCGTGGACTGGTCGGCTGTATTGAATACCCAGTGGGCGTTCACGTCCACGGCCTCGAAGGAGCTCGATGGCCAACCCGGCAGCTGGACGCGCTGGCCGCCCGTGTTCTCGGCGTACAGGGTATCGTTGCCGGCGCCGCCGTCAAGCACGGCATCGCCAGCGCCGGGTTTGCGGATCGTATCGTTGCCATCGCCGCCGCTGAGCGTGACGTTGTTGTTGAGGTCCTGATCGATCGTCCAGGGTTTGCCTGCCTGCGGCCCAGGCACGACATGGACCTGCAGCAGGTCGTCGCCGGCGCCGCCGCTGATGTGGAAGCGAAAGTCTTCCTGGCCGGCGAGGCGGATGCCGCGACTGCTTGCCGCGCCGTAGTCAATGTCCACCAACAAGCTGTCGTTGTTGCTGCCGCCGGCATAATCGAAGTCGACTGTCTCGGTCGGCGCGCCTGAACGGGTGCCGGGCGCGGCAATATATTTGTTTGCCGAATCAAAAGTGATCAATACGGAGAAATCGACCTTGCCGCTCATCGCAGCGGCGTCGACCTGGCGCACATCATGAAAGCCGTACGGTCCGCTGTACTGCCGGCCATAGTTCGCAGTGCCGTCGAGCGGGGTATCGGGGACGTTCACGTCGGCAATGCCGCGCAATATCACATCACCTTTGGCCGCCCCATTCGACAAGTTCACCACTTGCAGCGTGTTGTCAGTCGATTTGATGGTCTGCAGTACGCTGGTGCGCTCGACGGTGATGTTGAAGGCCTCAAATCCCGAGCGCGGATGGATGCCGGGGTCGAAAGACACGGCGCCGCCGAGCGGCTTGCCACCGACCAGCAGGTCGCCACCGATGCCGCCACGGCCGACATTGTCCAATACGATCGTGCCGGTAATGAGCGGCGTCGCACCGGACGACGGACCCGGAGCCGACCCCGCCCCCTCATCCGAGCCCGCTTGCAGCCAGCCCGCGCCAGGGGCCACGCCGATGCTGCCGGGGCCGGTGTTGGTAATCAGAATTTCACGCCCGGCCAGCACATGGCCGGATCGGGTATCGTAGGCCTGGAAAGGGTCGCCCAGGCTGGCGACCAGTCTTTCCAGCCCCGGGGTGGCGGCCAGTTGAGCGCGGATCGCGCCCAACAGCTCGTCATAGGTCTGGGCCTGGTCGATGGCGGCCGAGCGCACCTGCACCGGCACCTTGTTCAACAGGAAGCGCACGCCATCGTACGGGCTGTCTTTCAGCGGCGCGCCGCCAGCGTCGCTGGCGCGCGTGTCCATCAGTTGCAGGCGGATGGTCGGCGAGCTGGTCGACGGGTTGCTCGCGCGCAGGGCCGAGGGCGAGAAGTACACGGCAAAATCGGCATTGCCAGCAGCGCTGCCGACCATCGCGATGGTCACGTCTTCAGGCAATTGCCCGCTCTGGATGCCGACATTCTTGATGATCAGGTCGCCACGACTGTGGTCATTTTCCCAGCGCGTGACGCCGCTCATGAGCGTTGCGTCAAGCACCGTTTGGCCGGGCGGCTCGATGGTCCCGGCCGCATGCACCAGGATATTCTCGATGTTCCTGGTCGCTGGCATCGGGACCTGGTCCTTGGCCGTTGCGCCAAGCACCGCGCGCAGGGTGTCGATGGCGTCGCCGCCGCTCAGATTGTCACCCGTCTGGAGCGTGCCGTTCTTGCCGTCCAGATCGGCAAGAAACAGGGTGACGCCGGCGGCACTGGCCAGCTGGTCCGCCGCCGCCGTGAGCCTGGGCGCCGTACTCAGTTGCGCCAACGTGGCCTCGACGCTCGCCGGGAAGGTCGACGGATCGCTGCTTGCGGTCACGCGCGCGAGCAGGTCGCGGCCGAACTGGGCCGCCATGTTGCCTTGATATACATAAACTTCGAATGGGGTATCCATGGCGTCCGTGAACATGGTTGCGAACGCGACTTTTTTATTGATCAGCGCAGCATCGGCGCTGTTGGCGGCCAGGGCGCCGGTCAGGATCGCGTGCGCGGCGCCAGCCTGGGTCAGCGAACCGGAATCGATGGCCTTGGTCCAGAACGCGAGTCCGCCTGGGTCCGGCGTGCGGCCGAAGAGATTATTGTAGATCTGGCTAACGAAGCGGACCGTGTCGAATCCCGGCGCGCTGGTGCCGTACAGTACGCTCGATTCTTCGCTGCTGCCGAAACTATCCAGCAGCGCGCGCACCTGGGCGTTCAAGCGGTACGCGGCATTCAGGCCGGCGCTATGGGCAGGGGCACCGGCTGCGGCCAGCGCCGCGGAGAGGGCCAGCAAGCCGTTCGGATCGGCAGGGCGGCCGAAATAGGATACGTACAGTTCTTGCGCTACGGCGTGGTATGCATTTGCAGGGGTCATGGACGCTCCTTGAAAGGTGAACTGGCAACGGGAAGCGCGGTTGCGGCTGTTCTTGTAAAGACATCTATATTGCCATAATGCCACATCTGGTCGGGAAGTCAACTGAGTGGCGGGGGGCGCAACCAATGCGTGGCCTCTGAGCGCAGCGCGCGGCCGGACAGGCGAGGGGCAGATGATCGATGCGAGGCGGGCCGAGTTGACCGCAGGCACGCCGGTGTGTCAGGCGGGGCCGCAGCGTGCGCCGCAAGCCGGGCTGGCGGCCCCGAGCGACGGGTCGGACGGGCGCAGGTCGCAGCCGCTGGAGTCGGCGTTGATCAGCAGCGGGCCGAAGGCAATTTCCACCGGCACCAGGCGTTCCTTGGCGCGCCTCGGGTAGACCCAGTGCTTTTCGGCGACGCTGACGTGACAGCAAAACACGGCTTTTCCGGCGCCGCCCTGCGAACTGCGCGGATAGCCATGCTGGTCGGCGATGGCCGGAATGGCATCGAACGCCGATCGCACTGTGGCCGCCGGGTCGCGCAGGTCGATCCCGACATGGTCCAGGAAGGGGCGAGGGCGGCGCTGGTGCGGCGTTTCGCGCAGGTCGTCCTGCGCCACGTTAATCGACGAAAAAATCAGGTTCATCCCGCTCGGGAAGGCAAACTTGATGTAGCCATCTTTTTCATTGTCGATGACGGCGCCGCCAGCGAGCAAGGCGGCGCGCGGCAGGCTGGCCGTATCGTCCACCTTGACATGCGCGTGCATGCAGTCGGCCAACGAGAGCACGGCGCGAAAGGGCGAGCCGGGATCGAAGGTGGCGAGTACTTCGGCTGCGGCGCCCTGGTCGAGCAGCCCGAGGGCGTTGGCAATACCGAGGGTTTCCTGAACTTGAACGCGCGACAGCATGTGGTCTCCTGACGATGGGCGGGATTTGCCTGGGGAGTATGCGCAAGCATGTTCAAAAGGTCAATGAATCACCTGTGGCATGGTGAGGGAGCGGAGCTGACATGGGACGAAATTGGCCAGCAGTACCACGCTCAAGCTTGCCGCGCAAGGCAGAGCGCGTCAGTCCCAGTCCGGTGCCAGACCGCTCGGATTGACTTCGCGGCCGTTGCGTTCCAGCGCCGCGATCCGGGCCATGTCGTCCGCAGTCAAACGCAATGCCTGCGCCTTCAGATTGCTGGTCAGATTCTCGCGCCTGGTTGACGACGGAATGACGGCATAGCCGAGTTGCAGCGCCCACGCCAGCGCCACCTGGGCCGGGGTGGCCCGGTGGCGACCGGATATATCCTTGAGAACCGGGTCGGTCAGCACCTTGCCGTAGGCGAGCGTCATGTAGGAAGTGACGGGAATGTTCTGTTCCTGGAGGTAGGCGACGAGCTTGCGGTTTTGCAGGTAGGGGCTCAGTTCGATCTGGTTGGTGGCGATGGCGTCCTTGCCTACGGCGGCGATGGCTTGCCGCGTATTGGCGATATTGAAATTGGAGATGCCGATCTGGCGCGTCAGCCTTTGCTGCCGGGCACGCGCCAGGGTCGACATGGCCGCCTCGATCGCTACGCCTTTGCCTGGCGCGGGCCAATGAATCAGGGTCAGGTCGACGGCATCAAGGCGCAGTTTTTCCAGGCTTTCTTGCAGGCTGGGGATCAGTTTGTCGTCGGCGTAGTTGTCCACCCAGATCTTGGTGGTGATGAACAACTCGCTACGCGGCACGCCTGATTCAGCGAGGGCGCGGCCGACGTCGGCTTCATTGCCGTAGATCTGTGCGGTATCGATGGCGCGGTAGCCAAGTTCGAGCGCGGTGCGCACCGAATCGACGACCACTTGCCCTTGCAGGCGGAAGGTGCCGGCGCCAAACGTTGGAATGCTCATGTGAATGTCCTGGATCTTGTTGGGATAGATGCAGTATGAGGCGAAGACTGTTTCCGAAAAAGTGGTGAGTGCGCACAACATCTTTGCTACCGGGTCAATAATGGAGAACGTGCTTGCCGGTTTCCTGACAGCCGGGGCAGCCAGCGCGCCGTCGGTTATGATACCGCCGTCTGATGTCCGGCTGTATCCTGCCAGGAACTGTACATCGTTGCGTGCCAGAAGAAAGTCGATAAGCTTACCTTAATGCTCCCATGATCAACATCATCTTGTTCGGCCTCGTCGGGACTGTTCTTATCGTCGCCGGCATCTTTTTGCTGCTCAGGAGCCGGGCTACCTCGGATTGGCGCCTGGTTACCGGCACAATTGTCGAGGTCGCTATCGAGACGCGCCGTGGCAGCGCCGGTAACAGTTACAATACCGTTTCCTATTTCCCCGTGCTCCACTACAAATATATATTCAACGGCGTGATACGGCGGGGTTCGCGCCGCCTGGTTGGCGAATCCACCAGCCGTGCGAATGCGGTCATGAATGGTCGCGAATACCTTCCAGGCAACCCGATCAACGTGTTTGTCGAGGAGCGCCATCCTTACAGGCACGCGTTGGAGCGTGGAGTCAATCACCAATACTGGTGGCTCGTCGGATTCGGCGCTTGCTGGATCGGCGTCGCGGCATCGTTAGTCTGATCGAAGCAAGCGGGCAGACGTGGCCGGATTATGGAGGAGGGTGCAGGCCCGAATCGTTCTCGCCGCACCAGGCAGCATGACGTCCTGCCAGTTCAACAAGGAACGGTTTCGTCTTGGGATATACTAACGGTAATCTATATCCCGAAGAAAAGGCGCCAGCCTTTGGGAGTGCCCGGGCGCTGGCGCGGCTGCAGCGATTGCAGATTCTGCCACGCGCTGGGCCATGTTGATATTTCTGAGGGGAATGCTGTGGAAACCTATATGCCTGCCAAGGACCTTGGCCAGGAGCGTCATATCGTCCGCTTTTATGACGAGGACGAATCGATGCTCGAGGAAGTAGCCGACTTTCTTGACGTTTCCTTACGTTCCGGGGGGGGTTCGGTCGTGATCGCAACTGCCGAGCACATTCATACCCTGCGCCGCCATTTGGCCGGGCTGGGTACCCAGGCCAACCAGTCGCCGTGGTTTACGGGCGAGCTGATCGCCCACGAAGCGCATGGCTTGCTGGCCCGGTTCATGATCGATGACTGGCCCGATGAAGACCGCTTCAATGCCACAGTCGGCACCATTGTGCGCGACGCCTGCCGCGCTGGCCGTCCGGTGCATGCGTTCGGTGAAATGGTTGCCATTCTCTGCGACCAGGGTTTCTACGATGCGGCCATCCGGCTCGAGCAATTGTGGAACGCACTGCACGACGCCGGCTATGCGTTTTCCTTGTTTTGCGCGTATCCATGGAGCGTGTTCTCGTCAACGGACCTACTGACCAAATTCCAGCAGGTGTGCCGCCAGCACGATCACGTATGCTCGCATCCGCCCGGGCATGCCGGCGCGTCGTCGCCCGACCTGGCCATGCGCCTGGTCGAACTCGAACAGCAGAACAGGGCGCTTCAGGGCGAACTGGCACATGCCAGGGAAGCGACGCAGACACTGCGCCATCGGGAACAGGAACTGGCCGACTTCGTCAACAATGCTGCCGAAGGGCTGCACCGCGTCGGTAGCGACGGCACCATTCTGTGGGCTAACAAGGCCGAGCTGGCCATGCTGGGCTACCGCTGGGAAGAATACGTCGGGCGCCACATCGCCGAGTTCCACGTCGACCAGCCTGTCATCGAAAGTATGCTGGCCAGGCTCCAGAACGGAGATGTTTTTTACGATCAGCCGGCACGGCTGCGTTGCAAGGACGGCTCCGTCAAGCATGTGCTGATCCATTCGAACGGCTGCTTTGCCGACGGCAAGCTGCGTTATACGCGCTGCTTCACGCGCGACGCCACCGACCGGCATCGCCTCGAACAGTCCCATCGCGAGCGCGAGGCCTTGCTGACCGAGCTGACGCGGATGAACCAGGCCAAGGATGAATTCCTGGCAATGCTCGCACACGAGCTGCGTAATCCCCTGGCCCCGATTTCGGCCGCTGCCGAAATGCTCAAATACGCCGCGGCCGATCCGGAACGCGTCAGGAAAACCGCTGCCATCGTGGCACGCCAGGCCGGGCACCTGGCCGCGTTGCTCGACGACTTGCTCGACGTGGCGCGGGTAACGCGTGGGCTCATCGAGCTGGCCCGGGATCGGCTGGACCTGCGCGACGTCGTCACGGCCGCTGTCGAACAGGTAGCGCCCCTGGTCCAGTCCCTGTCGCACGTCGTGTGCGTCGACATGTCCGCCATGCCGGTGTATGTGCGCGGCGATTACCAGCGTCTGGTCCAGGTCGTGGCCAATATCCTGACCAATGCCGCGAAATATACGCCTGCTGGCGGCCGGATCGATGTCGCGATGCAGGCCGATGGGCACGAGGTGGCGTTGACGGTCGTCGATAACGGGATCGGCATGGCTCCGGAGCTGGTCGAGAAGGTATTTCAGCTGTTCGTCCAGGGAGAACGCTCGTCGAACCGGTCGCAAGGCGGCCTGGGATTGGGATTGGCCCTGGTAAAGAGCCTGATACACGCCCACGGCGGCACGATTTGCGCGCAGAGCCGCGGGGCCGGCGACGGGAGCACGTTTTCCATGCGCTTGCCGTGCCTGGAACAGTTGGAGGCGCCGGCCGCCGAAGCGGCCGACGACGGGGCGCAGCCGCTGCCGGCGTCATCCTTGCGCGTTCTGATTGTCGACGATAACGTCGACGCGGCAGAAGTGCTCCAGATGTTGCTGGAAATCTCCGGCCACCGCGTGGTGCTGGCCCATACGGGGGCCGATGGCATACGCGAGGCCGAGGCGCTGGTGCCAGACGTTTTTCTGCTCGATATCGGCTTGCCCGACATGGACGGCAGGGAATTGGCCGCGCGTCTGCGGGCGATACCGGCACACGCGCGTTCCCGTTTGATCGCTGTGTCCGGTTACGGGCAGCCCCTTGACCGGCAACGTTCGATCGATGCGGGATTCGACGATCACCTCGTCAAGCCGGTGAACACTGAAGAGTTGCTGTCGCTGCTTGCGCTGGAACGCGTGTAGGCGGGCCTGCGGCGCCGTCCCATATCTTCTCCGGCAGTGCCTGTTTCTGGTGCAGTATGTCCTTGACTGGCAGTGTCGAGCGCCTCCATCGCTGGTCAGCGCCGTGCGACGGGCATGCCGAGCATGCGGCGCAAGGTGCCGTCACGCGCAATGACGTGATGTTTAATAGCACCAGCAACGTGCAGCGCGACGGCTGCGATGAGCGCGTAGGCAATGTATGCATGCATTAGCTGGGCTGCACCGGCCCAGGCCGCGCTATACGCAAGCACCTGGCCCGGTTGCGCCGGGTCGTGCTGTTCGTGCACGATCGGGAAGCCGAAGAGCCCGAAGCCATGGCCGCTGGCTCCGCTAAACAGCATCCCTGTCAGCGGCATGGCGACGGTGCCGATGATCAGTATCCAATGTACGGTCTTGGCCACGCGCTGCTCGAGACGCGAGGCGGCACTGAGCGATGGCGGCCAGCCCTGACGGATGCGCCAGGCAATCCGCACGAGCATCAATGCCAACAGCACGACGCCTACCGATTTGTGCCAGGGGTAAAAGCGCCAGGCTTCAAAGCGCACCATGTAAAGTCCGATGCCGAGCATGGCCAGCATCGCGCATGCGCACAGCCAGTGCAGGAAGATGGTCGTGCGGGTGAAACCGAGTGTGCTGTCCATTGTTAGCGGGTCATGGTGACGGGCGAGACCGTCGGGATAAAGAAAAGCACATCCCAATGCGTGCCGAGCCTGCCCGCGCCTGTGACCAGGTATTCATAACTAAACTGGGGCAAGTCGATGGGCGCGCACGGCGTCAATCCAATGACGGTGGCGGTCTGCCGGCCCAGGCGCTGTTCGAGACTACCTTCCGCCGGGGTGGGAACGGCCGCAGGTTTTCCTGCGACGTAGTCGAAAATGGTGCCGCCAGCGGTGCTGAACTGGACGACCTTGTAGTTGTTTCCCCAATGCCGGTGCATGACTTCGCCCGCTTGCAGGTTGGCAGGTGTGCGCTGAAATCCCCGGGCGAGGTGCACCGTGTGAGCCCAGATCACCACTTTCTTGCCAGCAAACAGATGCTCGGCAAGCCAGATCGCGTTGGCGCCCATCTGGTTGTCGCGCTGATAGTCGTGGTCGGCACTCCAGTAACTGGTCGCCTGGGCCTGTATGCTGCGCGTCACGTTGCACCACCACGTTGTGCCCTTGAAGGCGGCGTCGTTCTGCTGGCACAGCTTGGCGTTGAGCAAATCGGCGTGGCGCAGGAATAGACGGCGTTCAGACAGTGGCGGCGGCTTGCGGTCCATGGCAAACAAGCCGTTGGCAATCCTCGCATAGGCCGTCCAATCGGACCCCTCAGCCAAGCCCGGATGCCGTTTGCGCAGATACGACTGCAAATCCGCGGTCAATTCTTTCTGGCTAAGTTCGCCAGTATGCTGGCTGTCGATTCCGGCCAGTTGCAAGGGTTTGCCAAGCGCGCGCCGGCGGTCCAGGTACTGCAGCATGCCACGGCCCTCCGCACTCTTGGCATACATGAAGAAAACGTTGCCTGGTGCGCCGGAATCGAGCTGGTCGCCCCGTTCGGCGCGTTCGGCCAGACGACCGATGTCGTAAAAGCCGCTTTCAAGCAGCACAACGTCGAAGCCCATCCGCTGATGCAAGAATTTAAGCAAGCGTGTCTTGAGCAGATACTCTTCGCGCGCGCCATGCGTTTGCTCGCCAAGCGCGACGACACGCGCTTGGCCGATAGCGTCCGCAAAAGGTTTCAGGTCGCTGAAGTCGTCGTTGTTGTTGGCATCGATGCTGGCAACTGGCCACTGCAGGGCAGGCAAAGCGGGGCAGGTTGGGGCGGCAGGCCCTTGCGCCTTTGCCAGGCAGGCGACGCTGCTGAGAAGAAGGCATCCAAGGGGAGCCAGCCAGGATGTTGACATCAGAATTGTTCCGATCAGTTATTCAGACTTCAGGACATATGCATGCCAAAGTAATGTCAATTTGCAGTTTTATAATACCTATTTAAAACCAATTGTGCAATCAGCCCCTTGCCGGATTTGCTGGAACGTCAGGTGCCGGCATAGCCAAATTGATGAGGCCGCCATACAATCGTCGGTGTCGCGCTCGTTTGCGAAACGTCGCATCGATGTCGAAAATTCACAGTGGTGATAGTCGCGTCGCGTTCGCGCACCAGGCGCTCACTAGCCAACAACAACGCCTCCAAGGCATCGATGTCGTTGGGCGGGTCGGCTGAACTGAGCATGGGCCGAGTTATGCGAGCTGAACGGGTGTGTGCCGGCCGGCGCCACTCTATGCGCTCGAGCAGCATCGACAGCTACGTCAACGCTACGCTGCCGAGCACCTGGATCATGTTGCCGCGCGGGCCCCGAGTCGAACTTGATGCTGGGGGGCGCTCGTTAGCGCTGGAGCCGCGCTCCTTATGCAAGCGGACGCAGTGCGGACAACCAAGCGGCCGTAATCACCTAAACTTCGCATAATCTATAAGATGTACTGCTGGCAATTACTGCCTATCAGCGGGCGGAAATCCTGCGTTCACGCCCGTGCCAGCCGCCTGATAGGAGGGTATTAAAAGACGCGGAAATTTTTTCCATGATCGCCTGCCAGGCGGCCTTTTCCTCGGATGTCTTCGCGCGCTCGATCTGCACATCAATCAAGACTTTTTCTCGCGGTATGCCTGTGGCCTCGGCCACGCGGAAGGCGACCGAATCGCTCAACGTTTCTTTCCCAGTCCGGTATTTGCTGATGAGTTGTTTCGTCACGCCCAGCGGTTTCTGTAGGGCATAGTCGGATGGCAGGCCAAGGTGTTGGCGTGCCAGGTCAAGGTATTCGGATGTTCGCAATTTGCTCTCCTCAGGGCTGATTGCCGCGTGGGTTCGGCGGCGGTGGATTGAAGGATAGTTCATAGTCAACCCAATCGCAACCGTACCCATTTAGTTGACTAGTCGCCAAATTGGGACTAATCTTCGTCCCGGTCGGGAGGTTTTTTCTTACCCTCCTCAGGCAAAAGGGCCACCGCGCCCACCTCCCGACCCTTCGCCTGATGAGAAAACGATGCCTGAGGAGGCCGTATGTCTGAAACACAATCTTACAAAACAGTAACCATTTCGCTCGACCAGGCCGCCGAAATGGAAAATGCCCTGGCCGGTCGTATCTCCACCTTGCAGGCGCGCGCCAGCCGCGAAACCCGCCTTGCAACCCGCATGTTCTACGTGCAAATGCTCGCCACCGCCCAAGCGGCCTACGACGCCCTGGTGCGCGCATGACGGCCCAAGTCTGCGCCCCGCGCATCTGCACCCCTGTCACCATCACCGAGATGCATTACGCCCGAGACCTCCTCATGCGTGCTGACACGGCCATAGCGCGTGAATTTGAAGTGCTGCGTGCTGCCGGGGTCGAAATCGATTGGACAGCCTCCCAAGGGCTCTCCGTGCGTCTGATGGGCATGGCGATCATGCTGCACACGCTCGCGCTGGAAGCGACCGAGACCCGCCGCGCTGCCGGCCCTGACCTGGCCCGCGCTGCATGATGACCACAGCAGCCCCGACAGCCACCGCACATAACAACCTTGGTATTAGTGGTAAATCGACAAACCGTGAGCGTAATCAAGAGGTTACGGGCGTGTTTGTGCCGAATTCTGACCGTTTCGTGAAATACGGACTCACGCGCCGCGCCGGCACCATCCTGTACGACCCAGCCAAAGAGGCCGCCGAGCAGCACCGTACCGTCTGGTGTCACCGTGGCGTCGCCAACGCCTCCGACAGCGTGGCGATCTACCGCACCACCAGCGGTTCGAGCGCCCGCATGCACGGCGTCACGACGTGCAAGAGCGTGTGGACCTGCCCGACGTGCAGCGCCAAGATTTGCGCGGTGCGCCAGGCCGAGCTGGCGCAGGGCATGAAAGCCTGGGTCGACCAGGGCGGCTATGTGTTCCTGATGACCCTGACGTTCCCCCACGAGAACGGCGAAGCGCTGTCGGAAATCCTGCCGGCCTTCACGAAGGCGAAGGCGCATTTCAAGAACAGCAAGACCTACAAGCGCATCTTGGCCAAGGGCGTGCGCAAGGGTTCGGTGTCGAGCCTGGAAGTGACGCGCGGCGAGCGCTCCGGCTGGCACCCGCACCAGCATGATCTGGTGTTCTGCACGCCCGATGCCTATGGGGACGTGTCGCAGGCGCCGGATGGGCGCCTGTCGTCGCGCCTGATCGACGAGCTCAAGGAAGCCTGGTACATGGCCTTGCGCAAGTCGGGCCTGTGCGAGCAGTCCGAAATGTCGGACGTCCTGGCACATGGCTTGGACGTGCGCGGCGGCCAGTTCGCCGCCGAGTACATCGCCAAGTTCGGCAAGGACCAGAAGTGGGGACTGTCCCGCGAGGTGACCATGCACGCGGCGAAGGTCGGCACCGACAACAAGGGCGCGCACCCGTTCCAGTTGCTGGCCTGGGCCGAGCAGGGCGACGGCGCCGCCGTCGAGCAGTTCCGCGAGTACGCCGAGGCGTTCGAAGGCAAGCGCATGTTGTCGTGGTCGCGCGGCCTGAAAAAAGAGCTGACCGGCGCCGACGAGACGAGCGACGAGGAAGCCGCTGACCAGGTGATGCCGGAAGAAGCCGTCGCTGGCCGCATCGACTCCGAAGGGCTGGCCGTGCTGCACTCGCGCCGCATGCTGCCGAACTTCCTGGGCTTCGTGGCCGCCTACTGTGGCGACCCGGAGACCGCGCAGGCCGACATTGATGCATACCTGGCGTTCGCCCGCACGCTGCCGCGCGTGGCGCGCGGTGAAGTCAAGGTCAAGATGAATTACAAGGGCTTCATGCACGTAGATAGAGAGGCAACACGATGAGCGAGGACGACGAGCTGCAAGCGCAAGCTGTGGCTCTGGTGAAGCAGTACGGCTTTTTCTTGCCCAAGCCGGCCAAGATGTTCTTTGGCAAATTGGCAGATTTTTTGAACTGGTACAAACTGAAAGAGGTGCTGTAATGCAAGTATGGGATCAAGTGAAGTTGAAGAAGGTAGCCGAGGGCGACGAGGAAAGCCTGGGGCGTGCGGGCGTTGTCCGCAAGGTGCATGGCAGCGGTGATGCCGAGCTGGTGACGGTGGAGCTCGATGAAACCACGAGCCACGAGGCCGGCCTGATCGAAGTCCCCGCCGACGATCTGGAATTCCTGGGCCGCTGATGGATTCGGCCAAATGCCTACCGGGTTTGGCCGTGACCGTGAAAGCCGCTGACGAGTTCTTCGCATACGTCAACGGCTGGACCGGCACCGTGTCCGATATGCCAGGAGGTGGCGGCGGCGTGTGGGTCACCGTCGCAAACCAGGGGCCGACCCTGCTGCACTTCCTCATCCCCCCTGACCAACTGGAACCCCATGATCAAACCCCTGAAAATTAAGATCGGGCACGTCATGTGCCTGACTCCCCTGTGCAATACGAAAGTCCCGGTGCGCCGTAACGAGGCCACCGGGGCTTTGTCGTTTCCGTGTATCGAATGCGGCGCTCCGTCCTACGCCAAGAACGACGGAAGCGCGCACTTCGCCAACACCATGTCGCGGCTGATTCCCTTGCCTCCATTGGCTACGTCCCAGCACGTACCGCCAGCGGCGGCGCCGGCACCTGCTGGCACGCCGAAGGGCACCGTGTTTGGCTAACCTGCCGCACATCACATACACCACCTGGACACAAACATACAATGACCGATCTCGACAACCTGGCCGGCCTGGCCCACGAAGCAGACACCGACAAAACCGCCCCGCTGCCGCCAGGCGAGGCCGCGCCCGAAGATGTGCCGCACGTTCCTGGGCCTGAAGAACAAGCGCTCGACCTGGTGAATATGTTCGCCGGCACGCTGGCCGCCTACGCGCCCGACGCCGGCGCCGTCTGGACCGAGCAGGCGCGCGCGATGAGCGCCGCCGCAATCGCGCCGGTCATGGTGAAATACAACTGGTCCATGACCGCCATTCCCTGCGAGCTGGGCGCCGCCATCATCGTCGGCCCGCTGCTGTACCGATCGGCCATGATCGTGGGCGAGAAGTTAAAAGCCGATCGCGCGGCGAAAGCACCAGCCGCAGCGACCGCGCAGGCGCCAGCCGCGGGGCGCCTGGTCCCCGCGCCAGGCGCGACGGAAACCGGCGCCGGCCCCGAAGTCGCCGTTCATCCACAGATGGCGCTCTACGCATGACCGTCACCGGTAACGCCCTGCAGGCAGAAATCCACGCGGTGACCGGATCGAGCGGCGGCGGCAAGACAACCCACGCCCGCAAGCTGGTGATGAAGAAGAAGCACCGCCGCACCATCATCTGGTCCCCGAAAGAGGGCGTCGACAATTACGCGTCCTGGTATCCCGGTTCCGTCATCTGCACCACCGCCGCCGAAGTGCTCGATATCGTCAAGGGCGCCGGCAAGCGCGGCTCCTTCCACATCGTGTTCAAGCCGACGCTCAAGCGCGCGGTGGACGAGAAGCAGTTCAACGTGGTCTGCCTCATCGCCTTGCACAACGGCGGCAAGCTGCTGTTTCTGGTGGACGAGCTGCACACGGTGACGAAGCCGACCGGCGCCGTGGATGGCTGGTCCAAGCTGGTGATGATGGGGCGCGGCCTGGGCATTGAAATCTGGGGCTTGTCGCAGCGACCGGCGAGCATGGACAAGGATTTTATGGGCAACGCCTCGACCCTGCACACGCGGCGCCTGTCGTACCCGGAAGACGCCAAGGCGCTGGCGCGCAGCCTGGGGATCAAACAGGCCGAAGTATCCGCGCTGCACGGCTTTATGTGGATCGAACGCAACAATTTGACCGGAGAAGTGACGCGCGGATAAATATATTTTCGGCCCCCTGGTCGAAATACGTACCAGGCCATGCGCATGGGCACATGGCTATGTGAGTGGATGCCAGAGCGGAATAAAAATAAGGTGGAGTCTCTTTACTGAGAACCACCTTTTTTCCATTCTGGAGATTCAAAAAATGAACGCATACGTCAAGTCGTACATCACGTTTTTCGCCTTCCTGGCCATCACGAAAATTGTGGTCTCACCGATCCTCAAGAAAAGCAATGTCCCGTTGCTGGTCAATCTGGCCTAAGCCGCGCCCGCCCCCCGCCGCGCCCGCCCCGATTCCAACAACGAGAGAAAACACATGCTGCTTATCAAAAACCTGCCTTTCAATAACGTGTCCGCAAATGGCATGGCTTCCGTGTCCCTGCCTATCGGCATGAGCTACAACAAAGTGATCTTGGCCCTCGGCGGCACCTTCACGAAGTCGATGATTACCAACATCAAAATCAAGCTCAACGGCAAGACCGTGTGGGAGAACACCGGCTCGCGCCTGGATCTGCAAAACTCGTATCGTCAGCTGACATCGAGCGCCGGTTTCCTGGTCATCGACTTCACCGAGCCCCGCGCCAAGATCATGGCCGAGCAGTACCTGGGCAACTACAACACCGCTCAAGGCGTGTCCTCGCTGACCATGGAAGTGACCATTGCCGGCGCCACCAGCCCAACCCTCGACAGCTATGCCGAACTCGGCCCACCTGCGCCCCTGGGCATCATCGCTAAATCGATCCTGTTCACGGCATCGAACGGCGGCGCCGGCAAGTTCCCGGTCAAGCTGATCGACCTGGCGAACCGTGGCGCGATCATCAAGCGCGCGCACTTCGCCCACGGCGGCAACCTCACGCAACTGGAAGTGAAGAAAAACGGGATCGTCATCCACGACAACATCCCAACGACCGTGAATTCGTTCTGGCAGGCCGACTATCAGAAGACCGCGCAAGCCAACATCTACACCTTCGATCCGTGCGCCGACAACAACTACAGCAACGCCATCAAGACGGTCGACATGGTGTCGCTGGAATTCAACCCGACGTTCAGCGGCGCTGATACGGTCACTGTCGTACTGGAAACCCTGGACACCCTGGGGAACATGTAAGACGCCGGGGCGGCTACCTGGCCGCCCCGAACCCAAGGGAGAAGAAAACCATGTATGACGACGACAGCTTAGCCGCCGCCCTGGAGGGCAGCGACTACTACACCAGCGTAGGGCCTAACAATAACGGCACCTACGGCGTGCCGGCAAGCGCACAGACCAGCAACCAGCCGTGGGACTCGGCGGGCGGCATCCTGGGCGGCTACGGCAAGGAAATTTTCGGCATCCTGTCCCAAGGCGTCGGCGCCTGGTCGCAGTACAAGAAGAACGAACAGTTCATCGACTACCAGCGTTACGAGGCCACGCAAGGCGGCGTGTTTCAGCAGGGGCGCCCGAACCCCATGCCCAGCTACCCGGCCCAGAACGTACAGACCGCGTTCGGCATGAGCCCGATGGTGCTCATCATGCTGGTAGGCGGCGCTATTCTGCTGCTGCGAAAGTAAGGGGGCGCTATGGGACTGCCATGGAGCGACTTTATCAAGGCGGTGGGCAACGTCGCGCAGACCGCCGCCGCACCGATGCAAGTGCCGACGTCGCGCCTGGACGGTTATTCCCTGGGCGGCGTGCTCGGGGGTAATCCGAACACGATGGGCAGCGGCGCCACTGGCGGCGCCACTGGCGGCGCGTACGGCGGGGCGTTTTCGCAATCGTACATCGACGGTTCGAACTGGGTTGTCAGCACAGGCGGATCGAAGGCGACCGGCACCGGCACCAGCGGCGGCAACGGCGGGTTGTCACCGACCCAAACCAGCACGCAAGGCGGGGTGACGCCGCAATCGCCGTTCTCGTTCTTGTCGCCAGTTGGCGGTATTCAGCCGACAGGGGGCGGCGGCGGATCGGGCAACAGCACGCTTATCTTGATCGGCCTGGCAGCGCTGGCCGTCTACATTTTGAGGAAATAATATGGGCATCATGTCCTCGATTTTTGGCAGCGCCAAGAGTAACGATGTGCTGAACACCAGCACGTCGAGCTACAACAGCAGCGACGTCTATTCGACGGTGGACAGCCACAACGTGGCGAACAACACCTCATCGAATTGGAGCAGCAATTCCACCAGCAACAACACGAATACGCTGACGCAGGACCGGCGCCTTGTGAACGATCACGGCATCGGCGTCAGCGCTGACAATTCCACGGTGTGGACTGCCGACAGCAACAACAACTACACCAGCACGAACGTCCGAGACAGCAACAACGTGTTCACCGACTCGCGCCAGATCACGAACATTTCGACCACGGATTTCGGCGCGGTCGAAGCGGGCAACCGCGTCGCGCTGGCGGGGATTCAGTCGAACCAGGCGCTGGCAATGAAGACCGTCGACGCCGGCATGTTCTTGCAAAAGTCGGCGTCGGATATGCATCAGATGAACCTGACGTATTCCACGCACATGGCTGATAGCGCCGTGGCCGAAGCGCGTAACGCAATCCGCGAGGTGACGGCGGCGACCGGCAACGCCATGAACCAAGTTGTCGGCCTGGCCGCCAAGCCACTCACCGCGAACGACTCGCAACACGTCCTGGTCATCGTCGGCCTGGTCGTTGTGGGCGTCGTTCTCTTTAAAAGCATGGGGCGCTAAATGTCAATCCAGACCTACGATTTTGTTGTCGGCGTGAACAAGAGCGTCGAGATTTCGGCGCAGGGCCGGTATGTCTACTACCAGGCTGGCTCAACCGCGCTGATTGACGCCGGCACCGCGTCGGCCAACGCTGGCAACCAGGGAATCAAATGCACGGCGGGCGGCACCGGAACATCGGTCGTGCTGATGCCGGGCCAGTCGCTGCGTCTGCCGGCGAACGAGAAGGCGCCCGGTTACTGGCGCATCGACAACGCCAAGAACTTGGAAGGGGTGTACGGCAAGCTGCTGGTGGGCGAAGGCGAGTTTACCGATGCGAACATCCTGAACACGGTTCGCCTCGATGGCTCCGTGGTCAACCTGATGAAAGTGTCCAACAGCACCGCCGAGCGCGTGCCGGTGAAGCTGGACCCGAACGACATTTACATGATGGGACCAATCGTGCAATACACCGACTCGCTGTTTCATGCTACTCCGCTGGGCGCAGGTGCATATGTGCTCGTGTCGCCGGCTGCAAACGTGAACGGCGTCATCTTGTCGAAAACCTTGTTGACGTCCGACGCCAGCGCAGCTTATTCGTTGCTCACGAAATCCAGTACGCCGGCTAACGTGGTCGATGGAAACGTCCTGTACTACGTTGGGCCGACTTCGCCTGTTATCGACAACGTGCAGGCAATCAGGATTCCGCCTGGGAGGGGGCTGTATTTCTATGCGAGCTCTACTACCACTGCTTTGATGAAAAACCTGCTTTGGGCGGTCCTGTAGTGGATCGCATGGCCTGGGCCGGCGCCGCCGTGATCGCCTGCGGCGCCGGCTGGCTCTACTACCAAGAGGTGGCCGGCGTATCGAGCGAGGCGCCGACCGCCGAGGCCGAACCGAATTTCATAGAGGATGCAATGAGTCAAGTCTCCAACATCGCCACATCGGTGGCGGACAAACTGGCCGATCCGCAAGTGCTCGCGTTCCTGGCGTTGATCCGCACAGGGGAGGGCACGACCGGCCCGAACGGGTATCGCACCATGTTCGGCGGCGGCCTGTTCACCTCGTTCCGCGACCACCCGCGCACTGTGGTGACGCGGAGCGGTTACAACAGCTCGGCTGCGGGCGCCTATCAGTGCCTCACGACCACCTGGGACGAGATGGCCGCCAAGTACCGCTTGCCGGACTTCAGCCCCGCGTCACAGGACATTGCGGCGCTCGGGCTTATCAAGCGTCGCGGCGCGCTCGCGGACGTGCTGGCGGGCCGCTTCCGGGCCGCCATCGACAAGTGCAACAAAGAGTGGGCGTCGTTGCCCGGATCGCCATACGGACAGCCGACGCTGACGTATACCAGGGCGCAAAACATCCTGGCCGCCAATGGGGCCAACATCGTAGGAAGAATCGCATGAAAAATGAAGACCTGTTTTTGTTGGCTCTGTTCGGCGGCGGCATGTTCGTGATGGCGCGCTACCTGGGCAACAAGACGCGCAACAGCGCCCCGCCGCCGAGCGGCGCCACGTACGGCGCCACCGAAATCATGCGGGATAACGGCTGGGTCTACTACACCGACGGCACCAGCATCGGACCCGATGGCCGCTACTACCAGGGCTCCGATCTGGTGTACGACCCACGAGGAATGTACAAATGATGCTGGAAATTAAAATCATTGCTGGCCTGGCCGTGTTCTCCGCGCTGAACCGGCGCGCCGAGGTTGTGCAGCAGCAGGTTGCCATCACGGACTATCTGCACGACCCGACGACGTGGGGCGCTGACCAGTGGGCGCGGCTCTATGCCGACGATCTGTATCGCCACGGCGCGCAATCGAGCTTCACCGCGTACGGCCTTGACTACCAAGGGTTTCAACGATGAGCCCCAGCTTTCCTTATAAATTGGGCGTGCTGTTCGTCGTACTGGCTGCGGGCAGTTTTTTTTTGTTCGCTCGTCGGCCTGGCGCGGTGCAGAACGCGGGAGCGGTGCTGGGGGGTGCGGTTGTGGATGCAGTTGACGGCGCGGCATCCGGCGCCGTGGTCACGATTGGCGACAAAGTCGGCCTGCCGCGCACCAACATGACCGAGTGCGAAAAAGCGCTGGCAGAGGGGCGCACCTGGGATGCCAGTTTTGCGTGCCCTGCCGGCAAGTTCATAGGGTCATTTTTCTGATGCTGACAAAGTCGATTTTCCCCACTGGGGTGCAAGTAGTGCGCGAGGGTTTGATCGTGCTGGGCGGGGTGCTGCTGGCGGCGTTCGTGCTGTCCCGTTTCCCCGGCCTGCGTGATTGGGTCACCGCGCAATCCATCGTAGTAAAAGACAGCAAAAATAACGTTCTCTACTAAAAGGAAATGCCATGTCGTTTTTCACCAAGTTTTTTACCCGCCTGCGCGAACCGTCCACCATGGCCGGCCTGTCGAGCCTGGCTGTAGTGTTCGGCGCCACCGCCGCCCAGCTCGATGCGACGGCCCAAGTCCTCGGCGGCCTGCTGGCGGCGGCCGCCGTGTTCCTGCCCGAGCAGAAGGCCCAGCTCGGCCCGGTAGTGATCGTGAAGGAACCGCGCGCGTGAACCTGAAAGATATTGTCGAAGTGTCCAACGTCCTCGTACTGCCGGCCTTCGGCTATATCGTGCTGTTGGAACGTCGGATTACCCAAATGCAGACGCAATTGAATCTGCTGTTAACGAAACTGAGAGGCAGAGCCCCATGACCAAGAAACGCACGACCAAGAAGCCGGCCAAGAAAACCGGCACCAAGAAGCACCCGCGCAAGGCTAACGGCCAGTTTAAAAAGAAGTAGGGCGCGCGCGCGCCAATGGAAAAAGCCGACCAGGGACACATCCTGGTCGGCTTTTTTTACAGCGGGCGGTGCCGAACGCAAAGGTAGAGTTCGACGCTTGGGCAAGAAAGGAGACCCACCGTTGCGCTTCCCTCTATATCCAATGTACGCCGCCGTACCCGATCTGCTTTGATGGCGAACAAACCGGCCGAAAAAAAGGGCTCTACTTGAGGTAGAGCCCGCTAAACATTGAGGGTGGTGAACAGGCCGCCCCCGATGGCCGTGCAGCGGAGCGATCCGCCACCCTGGAATATATCGCGCGTTTGCCGCGAGGCATTGCGCCAGGTCAACGGACCCGGCGCAACTTCAGGTCATCGGCTGGCTCGACCGGCTGCGGGTCGGGCGCTTTGAAGTGATGGCCGGCGTCAACGACCGTTCCGGCCTGGACGATGCCGAGGCGCGCACGCGTGATGCGCCCGGTCATCTGGTAAACCATCTGGTCGTGCTCCATCTTCTTGAGACGCAGAATTTCCGGCACCCACCAGGGAACGCGTTTGGTCCCGGACAGCCAGTCCTTGACCGAGCGTTCGGACCTGCGGAGCGTGCGCGCCAGTAGTGCGGTGTCGCCGTAAGCCAGCGCATAGTGCCGCATTTCTTCGGGCTTACCGTAGCGCAAATTCGGATACCGCATTTAAATCTCCATGTGAAAAGGGCCGACAATCATATGCCGGCCCTGGTCTATTCAATCATTGGAATAAAGCTACCTTTGTTACTATTTGGAAACCTGCCAGCAGTACATCTTTTCGCATAATCTATATTATGTTAAATAAAGGACGTTGGCGACGCTATCTTCGGCTCATCTGTCCGAATGCTCAGCAAAGACCGGGGGCAGCCTGAGTGTGCCGGGGCGCAACGATTTTCAGGTCCGCATAGGTTCATCGCGAGGTTCGGACCAGATGTGGCCGGTTCGATCGGTGTGGTGTGCCTGAAGAGATGAATCGCGGACCCCGGTGCCGCAATGTCTGGCCTATGGTCATGGACTGACTTGGACATTCTGGGACGTCGTTGCCAGTCCGTCCTCAATACGAACGCGATGCCGCTCGCGCTCCACCCGGTCGCCACACCGGTGCGCGGCGTAAGGTGGCTACTGGAATCAATCCGGATTTAACGACGAACATGCACTGTCTATCGCCATCTGGATGCGGCAGACTACTCAAAAACATGGAATTCATCCGTCGTGCAGGATTGTGGACGGCCCCCTTTAGGGACAAGCTGGTGGCCATTGGTAAATCAGCAAAATCGACGACATTGTCAGTGCGGATAGTCGCCTCGAGGTCGATTTTATAAGGCACGATGACGGCACGCACGGCTACGGGGAGTTTAAAAATACCGATAACGAGACGAGCCCCGCGTGGCAACGCCATTTTTGCCGCTTTTGGTTGCCGGACCCGAATCGATGGGGCGGCGGCCGGCATCTCGCCTGCGGGCGGAGCATCATTCCTACGGCCCAAGTTTGACTGTCACCTTTCACAGGTGGCGCGAGCGAGACAGGAACGATGATCATGCCGCGACCGGATGCTGACGAGCTGCCTTCGATTGCCGCCTGCATCGGAATGACGTTATCTGGTGGAATGGCGATTTTGTGACTGAATGATGATTTTCGGACGATTTGGTCGAAATAGCCGGTCTGAGGTGAAATGTCGGCTTTTAGGGTTACGATCGGACAGGCATTACGTCAGCAGCATTACACCGTCGAAAAGTAACGGCGTAATTTAAATCGACAATATTTCCGGTAATGTCGATTTAAAGCTGTACATAGTTGGTGCAACGCTGTGACGGACCGTATTTCGTGTGCGCACGGGTTGCCCGCAAGATGGCGTCGCAGGCAGAGAAAACAGTGTTGATCCCGGCACGCTACCTTTATCTGGCAAGCAACACAACCGCATTGTAGAATGAGGCACATTCACGCCCGGAAAAACAACGATGCCTTTATCCGATCAATTGCAGGCGCAGACCGCGCGCTTCGAGTCCTTCCTCTCCTCCGACCCTGACAATGTCAGCCTGCTCACGCAACTGGGCGACCTGTATTTGCAAGGAGGAAAGCTCGACCAGGCGCTGGCGGCATTCGAGAGCGTCATCGCCCTCTCTCCCGGCGCTGTCGTAGCCCACGGACGCCTGGCCACGGTCTACCTGGCCCTGCACCGCTTCGGCGAGGCGGCAGCGACCTTGCAAGGCTTGATCGACGGCGGCGCCAGGGACGGAGCGCTATATCACAACCTTGGCCTGGCGCTGTACTATCAGGAGCATTACGCCGACGCGGCCCAAGCTTTCACGGCAGCCCGGGAACATGGCATCGACAATGCCAACAACGCCAAATACCTGGCCCACTGCCTGCACCACGAAGGGGAACTGGACGCGGCGAATGCGGCCTGCGAACACTGGGCCAGTATCGCCAACGATGCCGACAGCAACGCTTATCTATCGCTCGTCAATTTCGATCTGGGCGACCGCGCACGCGCCGGCGCCTTGGCCCAGCAAGTGCTGGCCGACGATCCTGACAGCGTCGATGCCAATGCCGTCGCCGGCGCATTGGCTCTGGAAAAGCAGGATATCGATACCGCCAGCGCCTCGTTCGAACGGATCTTGGCCCAGCGCACCGACAACGGGCGCGCTTGGCTGGGCCTGGGCTTGACGCTGATGCACAAGCAAAACAACGCCGACGCGATCGCCGCCATGACCAAGGCCAGTGCATGCATGCCTGGCCACGCGGGTACCTTGATCGCCCTCGGCTGGGCCAAGCTGAACGCGGACGACGCCGCCGGCGCCGAGCAGGCGTTCCGCGAGGCCGTCGACGCCGACCGCAACTTTGCCGAGTCGCACGGCGGGCTGGCCGCCGCGCTGGTGGTGCAACATCGCCTCGACGAAGCCAGGCAGGCAATGACCTTGGCCAACAAGCTCGATCCGGCCAACTTCGGCTCGGTCTATACCCAGGCAGCCCTGTTAAAACTTGACGGCCGGGCCGAACTGGCGGACCGCCTGATCGAGCGCGCGCTGCGCACCTCGCCGGTCGAGGGCACGCCGACCCTGTTCGAACACCTGTCGACATTTCTGTCCATGCGGCCCAAATAAGCATTGCCCGCTAGCGCCGAAAGCGCGTGCACGATTGCCGGGCACGCGGGTCGCCGGCTCAACAGCTCAAGTCGATCTGCGCGGCGATATCGATCCTGTCGCGCAGGCGGCCGATGGCCGAGCGGTGCAGTTGCGACACCCTGCCCTTCGACAGGTTCATGATGGCAGCGACTTCGTCGAAGGGCAACTGCTGCATGTAGTGGTAGTTGACCACTTTCTTTTCCTTGTCCGGCAAGCCGTCGACCAGTGCTTTCACGCGCGAGCCCAACTGGGCGATCTCGATGCGGCGGTAAGTGTTGTCGGGGTAGCCGGACACCTCCGCCGGTATCTCGTCGGCACTGTCGAGGATGAACCCGAGCGCCAGGTCGACCGCCAGCTCGGCCAGATACACGAACAGGTCGTCGGCGTCCGCGCCAGCCGGTCCGCCCTCCCTGACCGACTCCATGCGCTCGCTGGTGACGCGCTGGCGCGCCCTGACCTGCCCCTGTCTTTCGGTAAATGTCGCAATGCCGTTCAAAATAGCGCCGTTGATACGCGGAGTGGCGAAGGTTTCGAACTTGATGGCTCGGCCCGGATCGAAACGGTCGACCGCTTCGATCAGGCCGATGGCCGCGTATTGCAGGAAATCGACGAACTCGAGCTCGATGAAGGTGCGCCGCGCGAACGCCTTTGCCGTGAGCATGCGCGCGAATGGCAAGTAAGCGGCAACGATGCGCTCGCGCACCGCGTCGCCTCCGGCCTCGCGCAGGGCGCGCCATGATTCCGCTATGTCAGGCCCGGGGCTCAGGCTGGCGGAACGCGGCAACAAAGTCGTCATCACGGTCGGACGGCCGTTCGTCAGGAAAACGTGCCCAGCAGGGAACGCACCACCAGGTTCCAGCCGTCGATCAGCACGAACATCAGGATTTTCAGCGGCAGCGAGATCGACGCCGGCGGCACCATCATCATCCCCAGCGACATCAGCGCGCTCGACACGATCAGATCGATCAGCAGGAACGGCAGGAAAATGACGAAGCCGATCTGGAACGCCGAGCGCAGTTCGGACAGCATGAACGCCGGAATCAGCTGCACCAGGTTGATGTCGTCGATGGTCGAGGGCTGTTCCGCCTTCGACAGTTCGACCATCAGCGCCAGGTCCTGCTCGCGGGTCTGGCGTACCATGAATTCGCGGATCGGCTTGATGCCTTCGCGCGCGGCCACGTCGGCTGCCATCTTGCCGGCGACGAAGGGCTCGAATGCGTGTTTATTGACGTCCTGTAAAGGCGCCGACATGCTGAACATCGTCAGGAACAGCGCCAGGCTGATGATCACCGTGTTGGGCGGCGTTTCCGGCATGCCCATCGCGTGACGCAACATCGACAACACGATGACGATGCGAATAAACGAGGTCATCGAAATAAGGATGGCCGGGGCCAGGCTGAGCACGGTCAAGCCGAGCAGGATTTTCAGCGCCGACGACAGTTCGCCGACGCCGGCGGCACCAGCGCCCGACAGGCGGAACTGGAACCCTGGACCGGACAGGGTTGGTTCCGCCGCGTACACGCAGGCCGAGCCGAACATGGCGCCGAGCAACAACAGGCAGATCACCGTATTTTTACGGTTCGGCATGGAAAAGAAACGGTTCACATCGGCTCCGATGGTATTGGGCCGGCAACGGCGGCGATACAGACGACACCCTGTTCGCTATGTGCGAGCAGGTACTGGGATCCCGCGAATTCGACCACATGCAGCGAAGCGCGCGGGGTCAGGCGGCGCGAATCGAGCACGCGCAGCAGCTTGAGCGGCGCTGGCGAGTTGGACAGGCGCAGCTTGTAGCGCAAGGCGTACAGGCCCGCGCCCAAGCCCAGCAGCACGATCAGGACGGCAGCGCCAAGGCGCGAAGGGTCGGCGCTGCCGCCCTGCTTTTCTTGCTTGAATGGAATGGCCGCACCCGTGTGCGCGGATGGCGCCGGCGGCACCGCCGCCGGGCCGCCGGCGGCCACGGCTGCGCCAGGCGCCGAGGCGGACGGCGCCGCCGCTGCAGCCTGGCGCGACCAGGCCGGAGCGCCGCCGGCGGCCAGCACCAGGCTGGCCAGCGTTGCCGCCAGCGCTTGTCTGCCCAGCCTCATGCCGGCGTGGCGGTGCAGATCTCGGTGACCCGCACGCCAAAATTGTCATCCACCGCGACCAGCTGGCCGCGCGCGACCAGGTTGCCGTTGAGGAAAACATCGACCGGTTGGTCGACTGGACGCTCGACCTTGAGCACGGAAAACTCCTTGAGCGACAGCACTTCGTCGACGGTGGTCTCGATCGCGCCCACGACCACGCTCAAGGTCACCTTGACGCCCTGCAGCAAGCGCAGGTTCTGGCTCAGCAACGCGGGACCGGCCGGCGTCTGCGCCGCGATGTCGGACAACTCGACCACATGGGTGGCATTCACGCGCTCTGGATTGGCGTTGATGGTGCTCATGATTTCTCTTTCAGTGACAGCAAATGAATACAGCGATTAATTGGAAGGATGGCGCACGGCTTCGACCACGATGGCGCCGTCGGCGCTGCCGAGATGGCCGCCGAACAGCGCCTGGCCGTCGGGGCCGTTCACCGTCACCGGCTGGTCCACGTGCGACTCGAGACGGATGACATCGCCCACGGCCAGGGTCAGCAGATGGCTGACATCGACCTCGACCTTGCCCAGCGAGACCGACAAGGTTACCGGCATATGGCCCAGCACGCCGCGCAGGTCGGTACGCACCGGCACCGCCAGTTTGTCGGGCGCGGGCAGGTCCAGGCAGGCATGGTTGAGCACGCAGAGCATCGATTGCTCGGCGACGCGCAGCACCACCGTCACCGCACCGCTGCCGCGCCGGAACAGGCGCGCGGCGGGCGCTGCGGCGCCGCTGTCGGCCGGAGCGCTCACGCCGGGTGCGGCGGCGGCAGCGAGGGCATCGGCCAGGGCGGCGCACGCTTCAGCGGCGGCTTCGGCAGCGAGCGAGGGCGCGCGCGCGGCCACCGGCGCATGGCGTTGATCGGGGGGGAACATGCGCCCTTGCAGCGCCCGCGCCAGCTCGTCCGGCCAGCCGATCCACACGGCTTGCTCGGCTTGGGCATGGTGGCGCTGCCATTGGCCCGGACGCAGCGCGTCGGTCTCCCAGGCGCGCGCGCATTCCAGCGAGCAGGCGCTGCGCTCGATGCCCCAGGCGCCGGCCCAGGCATCGAGCATGGCGTTGCAGCGCTGTTCGAGCGCCGCCAGGGTGCTGGCGCCCAGCAGGCGATATGGACTGGCCTGCATGCTTACTTCCTCATGTCGAGCAGGGTCTGGATCATCTCGTTGCTGACGCTAACGATTTGCGACGAGGCCTGGTAGCCGCGCTGCATGATGATCAGATTGCTGAACTGCTGCGACAGGTCGACGTTGGCGCCTTCGACCACGCCGGCGCCGATGGTGCCGAACATGCTGGTGCCGGCTTTGCCGATGAAGGCGGTGCTCTTGGTGGTAAACATGTTGCCGCTGATCTCATCGAGGGACTCGATGCGGTCGAAATTGGCCAGCGCCAGGCTGGCCCCCTTGACCGCTTCGCCGTTCGAATAGTTCAGCGTCAGGACGCCGTCGGCGTCGAAGGTCTGGCTGCGCAGCGAACCGATGGCGAAGCCGTCCACGTCGCCCTGCTTGAGCGACGACGAGCTGCCGTTGCTCACCGAGGTGACGTTGGTCGAAAAATCGAGCTTGACCGACATCGGCGCCATGCCTTTCGGCGTGAAATTGAGCTGGACGGCGTTGGCGGTGACGAGCGGGTTGCCGGTCGTGTTGAACTGCAGGACGCCGGTGCCGACCACGGTGCCGGTCTCGTCCTTCGCGCTCACGTTCCAGTTGTTGCCGCTGGCGGGAGGCACGACCGGTGCCTTGGAGAACGTCACCGACAAGGTATGCTGGCCGCCGGCCGCGTCGAAAATGTTGACGGGACCGATCGTGACATCGGCCGTCGCGTTCATCGCCAGGTTGCCGTCGAACTTGACGTTGGTGGTGGCCTTGCCGGCCGCGTTCTGCAGGCCCGACAGCGAGATATCCTGCAGCATGCCGTTCGCGCCCAGGCCGGCCACGCGCGATTTGCCGTCCGAGCCGACCAGGAGGCCGTCGGCATCGAACTGGAACTGGCCGGCCCGGGTGTAGGTCGTGGTATCGCCGTCGCGCAGGATGAAAAATCCCAGGCCGTTGATGGCCAGGTCGAGCGGACGGCCGGTCTGGTTGATCTGGCCCTGGCTGAAGTTGACGCGGGTGTCGAGCGTGCTCAGGCCCGAGCCGGTGCCGGTGCCGTTCTGCGTGCCTTCCTGGCTGAACAGGCTGGCGAATTGCTGGTCGACGCCCTTGTAGCCCGGAGTGTTGATGTTGGTCAGGTTATTGCCGATCACCTGCAGACCCTTGGAATAGCCGATCAGGCCCGACATCCCGGTGTTGATAGTATTGATCATGAAGGCGCTCTCTTATTGTGCGGATGTGATTTGGTCCAGGGTGACGCCGGTAAAGACCGCGCCATTGCTCTGGGTGATGGTCAGCTGCGCCTTGCCGGCCACGAACTGGATGGCCGAGACCTTGCCGGTAACGCTCGGGCCGCCATTGGCGCCGCCGCTGCCGACGCCGACATTCCTGCCCAGCAGGCCCACCGACTGGGTCACGGCTTGCTGTTCGAGCATCTGGTCGATCTTGGCATTGAGCTGGGTGCTTTGCTCAAGGGTGGAAAACTGGGCCAGCTGGGCGACGAATTCCTGGTTGTCGAGCGGCTTGAGCGGATCCTGGTTGGACAGCTGGCTGGTAAGGATCTTCAAGAACTCTTGCAGATTCAGATTGTTGACTTGCCCCGGACCGCTGGTGCTGGAAATCGCCATGGTGTTGCTCCTCTGGTGTACTGCTGTGTTTGATGTTGACTTGTTTGCCTGGCCCGCTCGCGCTGGACAGGCCTTCGTGTTGTTGCGCTACCGCCGTCGGCGCGACGGCTATGTTCGTTTCACCTGTGGCGGCGGCGCCGGCGCCAGCGCGGTTTTCTTGCCGTTCAAGGTCAGCGCATTGAGCGTCAAGCCCTCGGCCTGCATTTCCTTTTTCAGCGAGTAGGCCAGCGCATTGGCCTGGAATTGCGACAGCGCGGCGTCGCGGATCCAGGCCTGCACGCCGTCGCCCTCGCGAAACAAGTGCATGCTGCGCAAGGCGTACGGCACCTCGTCGGCCGCGCTCTCGCCGCCGCTGGCCGGCGCGTGCTCGGGCGGCGCCTCGCTCGCCTCCGCCTGCTCGCGCAGCATCGGTGCATGTGCGGCCATGCGCGCCGGCGGCGCTCCCGCCGGGGCCACCCGCGCCGCGCCGGAGTCGCCCGGCAGCGCCTGGCCAGCGGCGCGCGTGCCCGGGTTGGCCATCAGCGGCGCGCCAGGCATGGCGCCGGCCGCCAGGGACGGGACCGCATCGGGCAGGCGCACGGACCCTTGCGCTGGCGGCGCATCCGGCGCCGCCAGCGCCATCGTCAACAGGCCGACATGGGCCAGCTCCGCGCTGGCCGCCGCACCCTGCCCTTGCCCCTGGCGCGGCGCCACCACCGGTGCCGGTGCCGCGCCAACGGCGCCATGCGTCGCTGGCATGGCTTGCTGGCCACGCGGACCCGAGGCCAGCGCGCCCGCATCGGCCGCGCCGCCCTGCCCTTCGCGCGCATGCGGCTCGTCCTTGTCGGCCGCCTGGCGCGCCCGGGGCGCTGGCGCCATGGCGCCGCCGGCGTCGCCGCCGGCCTGCGGGGCCGCGCCGCGCGCGTGCTGCGCCTGGCTCTCGGCCGCCTGCGGACGGTTGCCCAGGGCCGCCCGTTCCAGCTCCTGCAGCCAGGCGCCGGACTTGGCCAGGCTGCCGTTGCCCATGAAACCGGCGCCGGGCACACTGCCGAAACGGCTTACCGCGTCAAAACTGTTGCTCATGCTTTTCCATCCCGTTGTCTTGTTCCCGTCCGTGCAAGGTGGACCAGTGATCGTCCGCCGCCTTGAACTGCACGCTGTTTTCTTCCTTGCGAAACTCGGCGAACATCTTGTCGCGATGCTCCTCGACCGCCTCGACCCCGCGCTGCTCGGCCACGATGCGGTCGATCAGTTCGTCGCGTTCCCTTGCCGCCAGCGCGATTTGCTCGTCCTTGCGTTTGGCATATCCTGCCAACTGGCCCAGGTAGGCGATGACGGTGGCGAAACCGTCGACGTTAAAATTGCCCGGCACGCTGGACTGCTGCTGCCATGACTGGTTCACCGCCGCGCTTTCCTGCTCGATGGCGGCGCGCTGCTGCTGCAGTTCGCCCAGGCTGGCATTGCGCTCGCCCAGTTCGAGCTTGAGCGCGTCGAGGGCCCAGGTGCGCGCGAGCAGTACCGGCTGCAGCGCGTAGCGAAAGCGCTTGCTCATGCCGGGCCTCCCGCCATGATGTTGCGCAGCAGCATCAGCGCTTCACGCCGCGTGCTCGACTCGTGCACCGACTGGCGCAGCACGTCGCGTACGGCCGGGAACAAGGCCATTGCACGGTCCAGTGCCGGATTGCTGCCGGCCCGGTACGCGCCCATCTCGACCATCTGGCGATTGCGTTCGTACACGGCCAGCAGTTCGACCACCGCCGACATCAGCTTCTGGTCCTCGCGCGTGGTCAGGTCGCCCGCCAGCCGGCTAATGCTCTGCAGCACGTCGATCGCCGGGAAGTGGCCTTCGTGGGCCAGCGAGCGCGACAGCATGATGTGGCCGTCCAGGGTGGCGCGCAGAATATCGGACACCGGTTCGTTAAAATCGTCGCCTTCGACCAGCACAGTATACAAGGCGCTGATCGAGCCGCCCGAGTCGCTCGTGCCGCAGCGCTCGCACAGGGCCGGAACGTCCGAAAACACCGACGGCGTATAGCCGCGCGCGGTCGGCGGCTCGCCCGCCGCCAGGCCGATTTCGCGGCGCGCCATCGCAAAGCGGGTCACCGAATCCATCATCAGCAAGACCTGGCGGCCCTGGTCGCGGAAATACTCGGCGATCGAGGTCGCCGCATACGCCGCGCGCGTGCGCACCAGCGCCGGCTGGTCGGACGTGGCCACCACCACCACGCTGCGCTTGATGCCTTCGGGACCCAGGTGTTTTTCGATGAATTCGCGCACCTCGCGGCCGCGCTCGCCGATCAGGGCGATCACATTGACGTCGACCTTGACGTCGCGCGCCAGCATGCCCAGCAAGGTACTCTTGCCCACACCGCTGCCGGCGAAAATGCCCATGCGCTGCCCTCGCCCCAGGGGCAGCAAGCCGTCGATGGCGCGGATGCCGGTTTCGATCAGGGTGTCGATGCGCGGACGGGTCAGCGGATTGATCGGCACGCCGTGCAGTTCGCGGTGGTAGGCCGCCTTGGGCGGCGGGCCGCCATCGAGCGGCATCCCGAAGGCGTCCACAGTGCGTCCCAGCAGCGCGTCGCCGACCGGGGTGCGCGCCACCCGGCCGGTGGCCAGCACCTCGTTGCCGGCCCCGATGCCGCGCGGTTCGCCGTACGGCATCAGGATCACGCGGCCCGCCTTCAGGCCGACCACTTCGGCCAGCAGCGGTTCCTGGTCCATACCCTGGCTGATCTCGCAAATTTCGCCGATCGTCGCGCCCGGACCGGCCGACTCGATGCTCTGGCCGGAAATGCCGACCACCCGGCCGGTGCGGCGCGCCAGCGGCACATTGGCGACGGCGTCGAGGTAGGCGCGCATCACGTTTGTTCCTGGCTGTGGGCGTAGGCACGGCGCACCTTGAGCAAGGCGTCGCGCACGCTGCCGAGCTGGGTGTCGAGGCGGGCGTCGAGCGTGCCGCCGTTGCCGTCGACCAGGCAGCCGCCGACCCGCACCGAGGCGTCGGCGCGCAGGTCGAGCCCGGCGTCGAGCGTGGTCACCTCAAGCACGCTGGCGGCCTTCATCAGCAGCGCGTGGTCTTGCGGATGCAGGCGCACCACCAGATGCTCGGTCTTGTGCTTGAAGCTGGCCAGGGTCTGGGCCACCATCCCGGCGACCGCCTCGCGTTCAGTGGCGGCCGTGCCGATGATGCGGCACAAGGCCGTAAATACGATCTCGACACTGTCGTCCTGTGCCTGTTCGAGCACCTTGGCGCGGTTCTGGCTGAGCGCCAGGCCGAGCGCGCCGATGCGTTCGAGCTGCTCGTGGACCGCCTTGCGCGCCAGCGCTTCGCCGCGCTCCAGGCCGGCGGCGTAACCGCGCTGCTCGGCCACGGCCATGGCGTCGTTCAATTCCTTGTCCATGCGCAGCCGGGTGGCCTGCTCGCGCTCGGCCACCTTGGCCAGCGCGTCGTCGGTGGCCCTGGCCACGGCGGCGCGCACGGCTTCCTGGTCGATCGTGGAGAATGCACCCGCCACCGGGGCCGGCGGCGCGGCCGGCTGCACCGCCTGCACCGGCACTGGCGGCTGCACGCTCGGCAGCGCCGCCGCCTTGGGTGCCACGGCGGGCGCCAGCGCCTCGGCCTTGACCGCCCTGGCGCGGCGCAGCTGGCGCGTGCCGGACGAAATCGTGGGGGTACGGATAATCGGCATTACATATTCCTCATGGTCGCAGGACGGCCGCGCAAGCGCTCGCGCAGCGCGCGCAGGCCGCTGGCGACGCGCGTGCCGGATCCGAACCCGGACCCGGACGGCCCGGAGGCGGGCGCGGCCTGGTCCAGGCGGGCCGCCAGGGCCGTGACCAGAAACGCCGCGCGCGCGGGCGCGGCCACGGGGGCGGCCAGGGCGGCGCGGATCTTGTCCTGCCGGGCCGCCCCGAACAGCGCCAGGCACGGTTCGCCCCACACCCAGCGCTGCACGCCGAGCACCTGGGCCACCAGCACGCTCGGCTCGTCGTCGAGCAGTGCGAACATTTGCGCCGAGGTGGCTCGCGCCAGGCGCTCGGTCGGACCGAGGCCGGCGCCGGCCGGGGCCGGCGCAGCGCTGCCGAGCACCTCTTCCAGGCTGGCCGGATCCCTCGCAAAACCGAGCTCATCGAGTTCGGCCAGGCAAGCGAGCAGCGCGGTCTGGTCGGACCCGGGCAACGCCTCCAGGATGAACGCGCGGTCCTTCCGGGTCAAGGCGTGCAGGGCGACGGCGGCGCGCCGGTAGCCGCTCATGGCCGCTCCCACAGGCCGCCGTTCACGCTCGGCTCATGCTTGGTGTCGATCCACTGGCGCACCTGCAGCAGCAGGCGCTCGCGTTCTTCGACGGTCAGCGTGGTGCCGGCTGCGCGCGGCTGCCCGCGCCGCAGGAAGGCCCATACCAGCAGGGCCAGCATGACCAGGGCGGCGGCGGCCCAGATGGCCGCGGGTGGAAAGGCTGCGCGCGCCGGCGCGGACGCCACCGCGAGCGGGCGCTCGGCGGCCGCTTCGGCGCCGGCGCGCGCCAGCGCGCTCCTGTCGCCGGCTGCGCTGCCCAGCGTGTTCATCGAGTGGATGATCACGGCGTCGCCGCGCTCGCTGTTCAAGCCGACCGTCAGGCCGACCACTTCCTTGAGCTTTTCTAACTGGTAGTCGCTCAGCGGGTTCTTGACCACCACCGCCACCGTCAGGCGGCGCGTGGCGCCGGGCGTGGTGACCGACTGGGCCACGCGGCGGCCGACCTGGTAGTCCGCTTCGGTCGAGCCGCTCGACAGGGTGTCGCTGCCGCGCGCCGTGGCGGCCGCGGCACCGGTGCCGGCCGCTGCATTGTCGCGCACGGTCTGGCGCGAACGCACCACCACCCCGGTCGGGCTGCCTTCCTGGGTGCCGCTGCGGGCCGGCAGCACTTCTTCGGTCGTCACGCGGCTCTGGTCCAGATTGAGCAGGACGTCGACGGTGGCGATGGTCTCGCCCACGCCGAAGGTGGCGTCGAGCACCTTGGTCAGCTTGCGGGTCAGGTAATCGTCGGCGCCGCGCTTGGCGTCGAGCATGCCCGACGCGCTTTCCGTGGCCGCTTCGCCGCCGCCATTGCGCGTGAGCGCCACCCCGTGCTGGTCGAGCACGGTGACGTCGGCTGCCTGGATATCCGGCACCGATGCCGCCACCAGGCGCTGGATGCCGCTGACCTGCTCGGCCGCCAGCACGTGGTTCGGCTTGGTGACGACGGTGATCGAGGCCTTCGGCTTGGCCGTGGTCTTTTTGAACAAGCCCTGCTCGGGCAAGGCCAGGTGCACCCGCGCCGAGGCGATGCCCTCGATCGAGAGAATGGTGCGCGTCAGTTCACCCTGGATGGCGCGCTGGTAGTTGACCTTCTGGACGAATTCGGTCATGCCGAAATCGGCATTGTTGAATACTTCGAAGCCGACCGCGCCATGCAGCGGCAGGTCCTTGCCCATCACCTTCAGGCGCGTCTTGTAGACCATCTCGCGCGGGACCAGGATGGTGTTGCCGCCGTCGGCCAGCTGGTACGGCACTTTCAGCTTGTCCAGCTCGGCCGTCATGGCCGCCGCGTCGGGCGCGGCCACGTCGGAGAACAGGACCTGGTAGTCGGGCCGGTAGGCCCAGACGGCGATCCCCACGGCCAGGCCGGCGATCAGGGTCACGCCTACCACCAGGCCGGTTTTTGCCTGTGTGCTCAAGGCTTGCCAATTTTCAGTTACAGATGCCACTTTTTACTTTCTCCCTAAACCTGCATGCGCATGACATCCTGGTACGCTTCGAGCAAGCGGTTGCGTACCTGGGCCAGCAGCTGGAACGACAGACGCGCCTCTTCCAGATGGATCATCACGTCATGCAGGCTTTGTTCCCCGCCCAGCGCGACTTGTTTGACTTCGTTTTCGGCGCCGATCATCTTGTCGTTGACGGCCCCCACCTCCTTGGCGAACCAGGTCTGGAAGGGCGCCGCGGCCGTGTCCGGGCGGGCCGGCCCGAACATGGCGTCGACGCCGGTCGGACCGGTGGCGGCCACGCTCGGCAAGGCGCTCAGGGCGCCGATGGCCTCGACGCTCACGACTGGCCACCGATCTCGAGCGCCCGCGTGGCCATCGTCTTGGCCGCGTTCATGGCCACCACGTTCGCCTCATAGGCGCGCAAGGCGCTCAGCATGGTCATCATTTCGGACGTCTGGTTCACGCCCGGATAGGCCACGAAGCCCTTGGCGTCGGCGTCCGGGTGGGCCGGCTCGAACACCATGCGCGGGGCGACATCCTGCGGCGCGATGCTGGCCACTTCGGCGCCGCCGGCGGCGACCTGGCCCATCTGCTCCGAAAACGTCAGCGGCACGGCGCGCGAAATGACCTGCATCGGCCGGTACAGCGCACGCCCGGCGCCGGCCGTGCTGTGCATGTTGGCCAGGTTGGCGGTGGTGACGTCGAGGCGCAGTTTCTCGACCGCCATGCCGCTGGCGCTGATCTGAAACAGGCTGTGTTGATCCATTATGATTTCCCGTCGGTGATGGCGGTACGCAGGTTTGCGTAATGCCGGCTCAGCATCTTGAGCAAGGTCTGATGCTGCAAAGTGTTTTCGGACAGATGCGCGATCTCCAGTTCGAGCGAGACGGCGCCGCCCTGCGTTTCCATGCGCGGCTGCAGGTCGGCCAGCATGGACGGCGTGAGCGCCCGGCCGGCCTGGGCTTCGGCGCGCGCCTGCGCCAGGCTGCCCTCGAAGCTCACGCCCATGGCCTGGTAGCCCGGGGTGTTGACGTTGGCGATATTGTGCGCGATGGCCTGGTGGCGCATGGTTGTCGCGTCGAGCGCGACGCCGATGATGGCGCTCAGGTTCTGGTCGAAGTTGATAGGCATCTGTGGCAGCTTTCTGGTGTCGGTTCGGTATCGGGCAAGCGTTATTGGACAATCAGCTCGGCATGCAGCGCGCCGGCGGCCTTGACGGCGCGCAGGATCGAGATGATGTCGCGCGTGTTGGTCTTGATGCGGGTCAGCGCCTGCACCAGGTCGGCCACGGTGGCGTTGTTCGGCGCCACATAGCCGGTTTCGCGCCGTTCTTCCACGCTGACCCGGCTGTTCGAGACGGCCGCGGTACGGATCGACTCGCCCGGCTGCACCAGCAGGTCCGGCTGCGAGACGGCGTTGTCGGTGACGATCGACACTTTCAGGTCGCCCTGCGAGATGGCCACGCGCGAAATGCGCACGTCGCCGCCCGAGACGACGGTGCCGGTGCGCTCGTTGATGACAACCTTGGCGCGCCGGTCCGGTTCGACGCGCACGTTTTCCACCAGCGTCAGAAAATCGGTCAGGCGCTTGCGGCGCGCTTCCGGCACGCGGATCTCGATCCCGGCCGGGTCGCTGGCGTCGGCCACCTCGCTGCCGATCTGGGCGTTGATGGCGGCGGCGATCCTGCTGGCGGTGGTGAAGTCCGGCTCGGCCAGCACGAAGGTGATGGTGTTGCGCTCGCTGAGCAGTTTATTGGTCACGCCCAGTTCGATCGTGGCCCCGTTCGGCACCGCGCCCACGGTCGGGTGGTTCAGCTGCACCACGTTGCCGTTCATGTCGTAGCGGTAGCCGCCGACCGTCACGGCGCCCTGCCCGAGCGCGTACACGCGCCCGTCCGGGCCCTTGAGCGGCGCGGCCATCAGGGTGCCGCCGACCAGGCTGCGGGCGTCGCCGACCGAGCTGACGCTGATGTCGAGCTGGTCGCCTTCGCGCGCGAACGGCGGCAGGCTGGCGGTGATCATCACGGTGGCCACGTTGCGGCTCTGGATCTCGTCGGCCGAGACCGCAATGTCGAAGCGCGACAGCATATTGGCCAGCGACTGGCGCGCAGTTTTGCTGCGCCCGGAGTCGCCGGTGCCGGCCAGGCCGGTGACCAGGCCGTAGCCGGTCAGCGCGTTCTCGCGCCAGCCGGCGATCTTGCCCATGTCCTTGATGCGGATCGCCTGCGCATGGCAGCTCGCGCTCACGGCGCAGGCCAGCGACAGCACGGCCGCGAAAATCGTTCTCTTCATTGTCATCACAGTCCAAACCACGTCAATACCATCTGCCACCAGCCAGGTCTTTGTTTATCGGACAAGTCGCCGGCGCCGACATAACTGATCTTGGCGTCGGCGATACGGGTGGAAAGCACCACGTTGGTGTCGCTCAGGTCCTGGGGACGGATGCGCCCCGCGACCCGGATTTGCTGGCGTTCGTTGTTGACTTCGAGCAGTTGCTCGCCGGCTACCAGCAGGTCGCCGTTCTCGGTGACGTCCTGGACCAAGACGGTGATCTGGGCCAGTACCTTGCCTTCGCGCACGGTCTGGCCGCGGCCATCCATCTGGTTGTTGGTTTGTATGCCGATCCCGCGCGACTTGTGCGGCAGGTCGACGTCGGCATTGATGTTGGCATTGCGCCGCGCGGTCGTGTTGGCGGTGCTGGTCGCGCTCGAATTCTCGACCACCATGATGGTGACCAGGTCGCCGCGGCGGCGGGCCTTCTGGTCCGAGGCCAGCGCCTTGTAGGTGCCTTCCTTGTACAGGCTGGTCGCCTGGGCCGGGCCGCTTGACAGCGCGGCCGCGCAGAGCGCGCCCAGTGCGTAGATGTAATACTTGTTCATTATTTTCCTTCTGCTTGTACCACGCCGGCGCCGACCACGCGCGCGCTGATTGCTTCCATGCTCGATTCGGGCTTGACCCGCACCAGCTGTCCCATCCCGCCGTCTTGTTGCGCCACGGCGCGCGTCTCGATCGACACGCCGCCTTCGGCCAGTACCAGCTTGACCGTGTCGCCGCGATACACCAGGCCTTGCTGCGCCAGATGGCTGCGCAGTAACACCTGGCCGCGCGCGACCGCTTTCACCGTGCGCGCGGTCGGCCCCAGTTGCGGTACCGGCAGCATGCTGTCGGCCACTTCCGAGATCTCCTCGCGCCGCTGTTCCACATCGTTCGCGCCCAGCACGGTGCCGCTGGCCAGGTCGCGCCGCGCCACATACGCCATGCGGGTGAGCGTGAGCGCGAACGGCACCAGCACCGAGCGCACCGGTTTACCGCCCACCGCGACGTCGACATACACCGCCTGGCGCGCGCGCACATGGGCCGGGTCGACGATGCGGGTCGACAGGACCGGCTCGCCGAGCGGCAGCGCCACGTCCGGCACGCTGCCGGCCACGCGCAGCTCGGCGCCCGCCCAGGCCGCGCCCAGATGCTGCTTGAGCGCCTCGGTGGCGGCGCGCTGCAGCGCCTCGGACGTCAGCTGACGCTCGGCCGCGCGCACCTTGACCGCCTTGGCGCCGCTCCAGGCCAGCTCGGCGCCGGCCGGCAGCGCGCGCGCATGCATCAGGCGTTCGAGTTCCGGGCGCCCATATTGCTCGACGGCGCCCACGCGCGGCGCCGGACCGACCGCCAGCGCGTCGAGCGCGGCCTTGACAGCCGCGTCCTCGGCACTCACCGTGAGCAGGTCGGCCAGCACGATCTGCGGGCCCCTGACGGTGGCGTCGGCGCGCAGGACCAGCTGCACCGGCGCTGCCTGGCACGCCAGTGGCAGCAGCAGGGCTGCCAGCAAGGGCGCAACACGCAGGCGCGGTGGGAGGGAAGGAGTCGGCATGGCTGGGCGAATCGCTTATTTGCGCAGGTTGTTGCTCATCGCGAGCATTTCGTCGGACGCCTGGATCACCTTGACGCTCATCTCGTAGGCGCGCTGGGCCGTCATCAGATTGACCATCTCGTTGATCATGTTCACGTTCGACATCTCGGTGAAGCCCTGCGCCAGGGTGCCAACGCCGTTTTCGCCCGGACGCCCGAAGACCGGTTCGCCCGACTTGGCCGACGGCTTGTACAGGTTCTGTCCGAGCGGGGTCAGCCCGGTCGGGTCGGCAAAGGTCGACATGTCGATGGTGCCCACTTCCGAGGCGCTGTTCTGGCCATTCGCCTGCACCATCACCTTGCCGTCGGCCATGATCGACACCGACTTGACGTCGCTCCCGATATGGATGCCCGGCTTGAGCATATTGCCTTCCGGGGAACTGAGAAAGCCGTCGGCATTGACCTGCAGCGCGCCGCCGCGCGAATAGGCGCGGGTGCCGTCGGGCAGGCTCACTTCGAAGAAGCCGGCGCCGCTGATGGCCACGTCGAGCACGCCGTCGGTCTTTTTCATTTCACCCATGGTGAACTGCTGCGACATCGACAGCACGCTCACTCCCGTGCCGTGGGCGTCGCTCGAGGCGGCCGACGCATTCGAGGGCGCCAGGCTGAGCGCTTCGGCGCCCGCCGGCTGGCCCATGCGGTACACCATGTCCTGGAAATTGACGCGGCCGGTCTTGAAGCCGGGCGTGGTCAGGTTGGCCAGGTTGTTGGCGATGGTATCCAGGTTTTTTTGCTGGGCTTGCATGCCTGTGGCAGCGATATACAGTGAATCATTCATGATGCGCCTTAGAACTCCCCGAGTTTGCTGACTGTTTTTTGGAATACATCTTCGTAGCCTTGCGCGACCTTGATCATCGTCTCGAAATGGCGCAGCGTTTCGGTCAGGCGGATCATTTCCTGCGGCGAGCTGACGTTGGAATTTTCGAGAAAGCCGGTGCGCACGCGCGCCAGCACGTTATGGTCGGCTACCGTGGCCTCGCCCTGGGCCAGCAATCCATTGCCCATCGGCATAAGTGCCTGCGGATTGTTAAACTGGACCACCTTCAGCTGCCCGACCGTCTGGCCGTTCTGCTTGATCTTGCCGTCGGCCTCGACCGCGAACGGTCCCGGCGCGAGCACGATCTCGCCGCCCAGGCCGACCAGGGCGCGGCCGTCGCCGTTGCACAGGCGCCCGCGCGGATCGACCTGCAAGGTGCCCTGGCGCGAATAGGCGGTGCCCTGCTCCGTGGCCACCTCGAAGTAGCCGTTGCCCTCGATCGCGATATCCATCGGGTTGGTGGTGGAGCGCAAGGTGCCGGCGCTGGCGTCGAGCACGCTGGCGGCGGTGGCGTGATTGAACGCGGCGGCGCCGTTGCGCGCGGCGTCGGTGCCCATCAGGTCGGCAAAAGCGCGGGTGACGGGGATCGACCGCTTGTAGCCGGGCGTCATCACGTTGGCCAGGTTCTGGCTGATGCTGTCCATGCGTTGCATATCGTTCTGCATCGCGATTCCAGCAATTGTTAGCGCATCCATGTCAAGCTCCATCCGGGGTTGGTCGTCGTTATTGCAATTGGGTTCATCGTGCCACCGCCTCGGCCAGGTTGATCGAACCGAAGGACTTCAGGTTGACGCTGTTCGGAATTTCCGCCAGCGACAGGATGCGCATGTGCGGAATGACGCGCTCGGAGAGGGCGCGCACATGGCGCCGCAGGTCTGGCGAGCACAATAGTACAGGCATCATGTTGTTCTTCATCATTCGTTCCGACTGGGCCATCAGGCGCGCCAGCAGTTGTTCGGCAAATTTCGGCTCGACCACCAGGCGGCTGTTCGCGTCGGCCGCGCGCACGCTTTGCATCAGGCTGTGCTCGATAGTCGGGTCGAGCGTGAGCACGTTGAGCGCACTGCCCTCGCCCATCAGCGACTGGCAGATTGCCGGGCCCAGCTTCTGGCGCACGATCTCGGTCAGCAGCACCAGGTCCTTGTTGTTGCGTCCATTGTCGGCCAGCGTTTCGGCGATCGCTTCCAGATTGCGGATCGACACCTTCTCGCGCAACAGGTTTTGCAACACTTTCTGCACGTCGCCCAGCGACATGACAGTCGGAATCAAGTCTTCGACCAGGCCCGGCTGGACCGTGCGCACGCGCTGCAGCAGGCGCTCGGTCTCGGTGCGGGTCAGCAGCATGGCCGACTGCTGCTTGAGCACTTCGCTCAAATGGGTGATGAACACGGTGGCCGGGTCGACCAGGGTGTAGCGCGCCTTGCGCGCCGCGTCCTTTTCGCTGTCCTCGATCCACACCGCCGGCAAGCCGTAGGTCGGTTCGCGCGTCTCGATGCCCTGCACGCCCTTCGAATCGGCGCCGCCCTGGATCGCCAGGGTGCGCTCCATCATGATCTCGCCCTTGCCGGACTGCACGCCAAATACATTCAGTTCATAGGAATTCGGTCCCAGCTGCGGCGAATCGCGGAAACGCACGCGCGGCAGCACCATGCCGGACTCGAGCGCGTACTGCTTGCGGATCGCGCTGATGCGGTCGGTAAAGATGGTCTGCTCCTTGAACAGGTGGGCCAGGCTGGTGCCGACCATCACTTCGATCGGATCGACCTGCAGCAGGTCGTACGCGCTTTCCTCTTCCTCATCTTTTTTCTCGTCGGCCTCGGTCTCGGCGCTGGCGCCGTTGCGGGCGGCGCGGCGCAGGATCAGCAACAGGCCGACCAGCATGGCCATGATGGTCAGCACCGGCAGCATCGGAATGCCCGGCATGAACATGATGCCGCCGAGTACCACGACTACCATCAGAATGGTCTTCGGGAAGGAGGTCAGCTGGCGCAGCACTTCGTTGCTGAGGTTGCCGTCGGAGGCCGAGCGGGTCACGATCAGGCCGGTACTGACGGCAATCACCAGCGCCGGCACCTGGGTCACGATGCCGTCGCCCACGGTCAGCAGGGAGAAGGTCTGCAGGGCTTGGCCCCATGGCATGCCCTGTTGCATCACGCCAATGATCAAGCCGCCGACCAGATTGATCAGCATGATGATGATGCCGGCGATGGCGTCGCCCTTGACGAACTTGCTGGCGCCGTCCATGGCGCCGTAGAAGCCCGATTCCTTTTCCAGGGCCTTGCGGCGGCGCTTGGCTTCTTCCTGGTCGATGAAACCCATGTTCAGGTCGGCGTCGATACTCATCTGTTGCCCGGGCATGCTGTCCAGGGTAAAGCGGGCCGCCACTTCCGACACGCGCTGGGCACCATTGGTGACAACCACGTATTGCACGACGACCAAGATCAGGAACACGACCAGGCCGATCACGTAATTGCCGCCGACGACAAAGGCGCCGATGGCGCCGATCACATGGCCGGCGTCGGCGTCGGTCAGGATCAGGCGGGTGGCGGCGACGTTGAGCGACAGGCGAAACAGGGTGGCGATCAGCAGCAGCGAGGGAAAGGTCGAAAATTCGGCCGGCTTGGCGATATAAAAGGTCAGCAGCAGGATCAGCAGGGCGAAGCTGAAATTGGTGATGATCAAAAAATCCAGCAGGCCGGACGGAATCGGCGCGAACAGGACCGCCAGCACGCCGACCACCAGCGCGACCATGACCAGGTCGGTGTTGCGGCCGAAAAACTTGCTCAAGCCGTTCATGCGCGCACTCCCGCGGTGCGCAGGCGCGCGGCGCGCATGGCTTGCACCCAGACCATGATTTTGGCTAGCTGCGGGTAAAGTTTTTCGGGAACGTAATTATCGAAAGCGACTTCGCGGTACAAGGTTCTTGCCAACAATTTGTTCTCTACAATCGGAATGTGGTGACGCCGCGCCACCTGGCGCATCTTCAGCGCGACCGCGCCGGCACCCTTGGCGATCACGTGCGGGGCGCTGTTGGCGCCATGCTTGTAGCTCAATGCCACGGCCAGGTGGGTCGGATTGGTAATAAGCACATCGGCCTCGGCGACATTGCCCAGGGCTTTGCTGCGCTTGAGCATTTCCTGGCGCAGTTCGCGGATCCGGCTGCGGATGCGCGGGTCGCCTTCACGGTTCTTGTGCTCGTCCGTCACGTCGCGTTTGCTCATGCGCATGCGCTTGGCGAATTCCCAACGGGAAAACACCAGGTCGATCAGCGCGATCGCGAGCAGCGCGAGCAACAGCTTGACCATCAGCCCGGCCGCCAGGTCGAGCATGATGCGCGCGTAGGCTTTGGGATGGAGGCCGGTCAAGCCGACCAGGCCGGGAATCAGGTCGACGATCACCAGCCAGGTGATAAAGCCGAGCACGATCAGCTTGATGATGCTCTTGACCGACTCGTAGATCGTACGCATCGAAAAGATCCGCTTGAAACCCGTTACCGGGCTGATCCTGGTCAGGTCGGGCACCAGCGGATGCATCGTAAATACCGGCCCGGTCTGTGCCACGTTGGCGGCCACGGCGGCGATCGCAAGCGCCAGGAACAGGGGCGCCAGTATGTACAGCATGCCCATGGCCACGTTCGACAGCAACACCGACACCGCGTCGACCTGCCAGTCCATGCGCCCGAGCTGGGCCAGGATGTCGAGCTGCAGGCGCATGGTCTGCTTGAAGCCGTCCCAGGCGGTGGCGTACACGCAGGCCGTCATTGCCGCGAGCACGGCCATGGCGGTGAAATCGGGGCTCTTGGCCACCGATCCTTTTTTGCGCGCTTCCTCCAGCTTATGCGGGGTTGCGTCTTCGCTGCGGTTTGAATCCTGCTCAGACATTTAACAGCACCTGCTCCCAATAACTGAAAATAGCGGCATATACCCGTCCCATCGACGCACCAATCGTGGAAATCGTCATCGCCAGCATGGCCAGCGCGGCGACGATTTTCACCGGAATACTCACTACGAATACATTCATCTGGGGTAATACGCGCGAGGTCATCGCAAAACCCACTTCAATCAGCACCAGGCAAAACATCACCGGCGCAATCACCGTCACCCCCAGCGAAAACATCAATCCGAATTGACGCACCACGGCATCGATCGGCCAATTCCCCAGGCCTGCGCCCGGCGCGACCTGTTGTATCGAAAAGGCAATCCCTCGCATTAATGCGTGATGGCCATTCATGCTGAAAAATACTGTCACGCCCAACATGTTCAACATCATCGAAAACAAGGGAGACCCGGTCCTGGTAACCGGATCGAATACGCTGCCGATACCGAATCCGCTTTGAATATCGAGTATTTTCCCGGCCACCGAAAATGCGCCGAAGGCGGCCAGCGCGCCAAAGCCGAGGGTCGCGCCCACCACCACTTCCGACAAGGCCGCTCCGACCAGCGCCGCCATGTTCATCGGCGCCGCCACGGCGGCCGCGCCCAGCTGGGGCGCAATCACCACGCTCAGCGCCAGGGTGAACAGGACGCGCAGTACGACGAATTTATCCAGCCCGGTAAACATGGGCATCATGATAAACAGCGTCCCGATGCGCAGCCATAGCAAAAACACCATCGCTACCCAGCCCGGGTCGATATCCAGCGTCATCACTTGCGCCGGTTCCTAAAAATAATTGGGGATATTACGGATCAGGCTTGCCGAAAAACCAAGCAGCCGATTAAGCATCCATGGTCCGAACGCCACCAGCACCAACACCGCCGCGATAATCTTCGGTATATAGGTGAGCGACATCTCCTGGACTTGGGTGACTACCTGCAGCACACTGACTGCCAGGCCCACCACCAGGGTAATGCCCAGCAAGGGAGCGGAAATCAACAAGGCATTCCACAGCAAATCGGCGAGCAGTTGTACAGCAACGTCAGACTTCACACACTACTCCCTGAAACTCGATCACGGTCAATTTGATTGACCCCACGCCCTGCATGTTTACGCGTTCAAAAACAGGAGGAAGTTTATAGACCTATTTTTTGACTGTCAAAGCAATAAATATAAAATGTTAGAAACCAGAACATACTTGCACAGTATTGAGGGTTGATTTTTGACAATTTTACCTGAGCAACGCAAATAGCGGGGGAAACGTGCTAGAGTTGCGGCACTAAAGCAGTATCGAGGGTGTGGCATGGATGTCATTATCTGTTTGGCATCGGCGACGCCCGCCCGCAACCCACTACACCCGCCACAACATGACAGCAGCATCATTTTCCACGCTGGACCAGTCGGAACTGATCCACCTCGCCCTCGAAGCGGACCGCCTTGGCAACTCCGGCGCCTCCCTGAGCTACCTCAAGGAAGCGGTAGGGCGTGCCGACGCCACCGCGCCGGCCCACCTGCTGCTCGGCGCCGGCTATGCTCAGTTACAAATGTACGACCGCGCCGCTGCCGAGATGGAATCGGCGCTGGCGGTCGATCCAACCTTCGCCATCGCGCGCTTCCAGCTGGGCTTGTTGCAACTGACCAGCGGCGACGGCGAGCGCGCCATGAGCACCCTGCTGCCCTTGCAGGAGCTGGATGAACAGCATGCCCTGCACCAGTTCGGCAGCGGCCTGATTCACCTGATGCGCAACGAATTCGCCGCCACGCTGGCGTGCATGGCCAGGGGCATGGAACTCAATACGGACAACCCGGCCTTAAATACCGACATGCAGCTGATCGTCGACAAGGTCAATGCGCTGCCGCCGGAGGCGCTGGCCGCCGCAGCACCGGCAGGCAGTGGCGACCCCGCAGCCACGCCGGTGCCGGTCCCGCCCGCGCAGGAGCAAGCGCAAGCGCCCGCCGACGACCAGGTGGCCAATCCGATCTTCCTGTCCGCCTACACCAGCGGCGGCAAGCAATAAGCGGCGCGCTGCCTAGCCTGATTTTCCAGTCCAGCGCCCCATGCCCTCCGCCATCGGATCGGTCAGTCAGCTCGTCGCGGTGATTCGCTCGCAGTTAGCGCCACGGGTCGAGCTGAGCGGGCAGAAACCAGCCCGCGCCAGCGCGCGCGCCACCTCGCGCCGCGCCGCCGCCCCGGCGCGCGAGCGGCTCGAAGCCTCGATCGGCATGCGCATCAGCAGCATCGAGCACGACGACCCGCAGCGCGGACGCAAGGCGTTTCGCATTTTCCTCGAATCGATTTTATTGTCCCATCTGGGCGAACACCTGATCAACGATCCGCGTTTTTACCAGCTGGTCGACGATGTGCAGGGAGCGATGGAGGCGGACGCCGAACTTGGCGTGCTGGTCGACAAGGCGATCGCTCATCTGACCACGGCGCCGCGCTGAAGAGACAGCGCCGCACCGTTGTTCTTGCATCGGGCGCCGTGCTGAAAATGGCATGCGGCGCCGTTGTTTCAGGCGGCGCGCGCCTTGCGCTTGCGGCCTGCGGCGAACAAGGTCAGGGCACCGCCCAGCAGCATCCAGACCGTGGCCGGTTCCGGTACCGGCGAAATGTCGCTCACGCCAATGTTGTCCAGTACCAGATGGGTGCCCTCGCCCGCATCGACGGTCGTGATCGGCACGCCGCCTTCGCCGCGGAAGCTGACGCTGTCGACGTTGCTGAAGTTAAATGCGTACTGGCCGGCCGCCGTCGATACGATGAAGTCGGACGAGTACGCCAGCACCCCGGCGCGCCAGCCTTCGACCGTCACGTGTTCGCCATCGCGCCAGGCCGATGCCACATGAGCGCCGAGAAAATTGAAAGCCGTTGGGCGCGAAAACGAGACGTTGCCGTCGTACGCGACCAGGCTGACCTGGCCAACCGTGCCGTAGCGGAAACCGCCGCTCATGGCCATCTCGCTGGTGACGAAACCGGGGTTGCTGCCCCAGCTGAAGCCGGCGTAGTCGGGCTCGAGGTCGCCCTGGGATTCGAAACCGGGAAACTGGTCTTCGAAGGTAATGATCGTGCTCTGGGCGCTGGCCTGCCCGGCGGCCAGGGCCGCGCACATCAGTGCGCATGCGCCGTGCATGAGGGTGAGCTTGCGAATTATCATACTGGGGGACCTCGACAGAAATACAACGATGAGAAACAGGTAGCGATCTTACTGCCTGCCGCTACGGCATCTGAATAAGGCTCATGGCATGGAAACGAGTCCGCCACGTGTGTCCTGAGCTGCGTGGAACGATGCAAGCCAAGCTATACAGAATATCATATAATCAACGCACATTGCAAGTTAGACATTTTTAGAAATTGCAAGAAAACTCATTTTCGTTGCCACCACGCCACAGTCTGACACTTCCGTCAGGCAACTACTTAAGGGAACACATGATCGTCTCAAGAAACCTCTCCGACATCTTCGCCGCCGACGAACTGCTCGCGCTGGCCAGGATCGACGTCGAAAAAAACCAGCTCGATAGCGCGCTGGAAAAACTCAAGAGCATCTTGAGCGGCGCCGAGCCCGATCCGGAAGCAATGTCGATGGCGGCCCGCGTGTACGCACAGCTGGGCTTGTTCGGCCGCTCGCAAGAACTGTTTCGGCGTTATCTGGCCGCGCATCCGGGGTCGGTCAACGAGCAGTTTCAGCTGGCCATGACGCATATGAACAACAGCGAGCCGGCCGAAGCGGAAGGCTTTTTCAACGCCATCCTGGCCAGCACCCCGACCCACCCCCCTGCACTGTTCTATAGCGCCCTGCTGCTGTCGCAGCAAGGCAAGACCATGGAGGCCAAGCGCAACCTCGATATCCTGCTGCAGTCGGCGCCCGCCGATAACCTGTATGCGGGCCGCGGCAAGGAATTGCTCGACTCGATCGATGCTGGCTTACAGGCGAATTTCCAGGAACAGCGCGATCAGGACGGCACCGCAGGCAAGCCTTTGTCTGGCGACACGTATCAATAAGCCGGTACCGTTGCGCGTGGTGCTCCGAGCGCCGTGCTAGGGTCTATCTGACTAAGTGAACGAGTTTTTCGTTCGCCTGGTCTTAGATGTCAAGTCTCGTCTGGTCGTAAACCCGTTTAACAAATAACTGCGGTCTGTTTTGCTGCCATTCCTTGAGCGCCTGGATCGGCGTTTTAGAACCAATGGCACGCTGCGGAATGTGGTGGTTGTACAGCTTCAGGTAGTTGA
>DASVVC010000067.1:0-89458 GCA_036386755.1 Telluria sp. | reverse complement strand
ACTGTTCGGGCTACAAAGAATGGAGCATGCCGTCATAGGCTGACCCTCGGGATTCGCTCCCACAGACCCATCAGACTGACATGCTCGCAAACATAATTTACTGCGAATTCAAGATATAAGACCCCGGTTTTTCTGTTGGGGGTCTGACCCCGGTGTCACCGGAGTCACCAAAGCCACCATCCTCGCGTATCTCCAGAGCAACACCGGGGTCAGACCCCCAAGGGAACAACCGGGGTCTGACCCCGGTGTTGCTCTGGAGATACGCCTGCACTGTCGCCAAAACGAAAAAAGGACAGCCGCAGCTGTCCTTCCGTTGATGCCGCCAGCAAAATTACCCGCCGCGCCGCATCATGTCGAAGAACTCATTATTGTTCTTCGTGGCCTTCATCTTGTCGAGGATGAACTCCATCGCTTCGATCTCGTCCATCGAGTACAGCAGCTTGCGCAGGATCCAGATCTTCTGCAGCTGGTCAGCCTTGATCAGCAACTCTTCGCGGCGGGTGCCCGATTTGTTCAGGTTGATCGCCGGATAGACGCGCTTTTCGGCCAGACGGCGCTCAAGATGGACTTCCATGTTGCCGGTGCCCTTGAATTCCTCGAAAATCACATCATCCATGCGCGAACCGGTTTCGATCAGCGCGGTGGCGATGATGGTCAGCGAGCCGCCTTCTTCGATGTTGCGTGCCGCACCGAAGAAACGCTTCGGACGCTGCAGCGCGTTGGCGTCCACGCCACCGGTCAAGACCTTGCCCGAGGCAGGAATGACGGTGTTGTAGGCGCGCGCCAGGCGGGTGATCGAGTCCAGGAGGATGATCACGTCTTTTTTCATTTCGACCAGGCGCTTGGCCTTTTCGAGCACCATCTCGGCCACTTGCACGTGGCGCGTGGCCGGCTCGTCGAAGGTCGAGGCGACCACTTCGCCGCGCACGGAGCGCTGCATCTCGGTCACTTCTTCAGGACGTTCGTCGATCAGGAGCACGATCAGGGTGCAGTCCGGGTGGTTCGCGGTGATCGCGTGCGCGATGTGCTGCAAAATGACCGATTTGCCCGACTTGGGCGAGGCCACCAGCAAACCGCGCTGGCCCTTGCCGATCGGGGCGATCAGGTCGATGATGCGGCCGGTGATGTTTTCCTGGCCATTCATTTCGCGCTCGAGGCGCAGCGGCTCGTTCGGGTGCAGCGGGGTCAGGTTCTCGAACAGAATGCGGTGCTTGCTCGCTTCCGGAGATTCGCCATTGACCTTGTCGACCTTGACCAGCGCAAAATAGCGTTCGCCGTCTTTCGGGGTACGCACTTCGCCTTCGATCGAATCGCCCGTATGCAGGTTGAAGCGGCGGATTTGCGACGGCGAGATATAGATATCGTCGGTCGAGGCCATGTAGCTGGCGTCCGGCGAGCGCAGGAAGCCGAAGCCGTCCGGCAGCACTTCGAGAGCGCCGTCGCCAAAAATCTGTTCGCCCGATTTCGCACGCTTCTTGAGGATGGCGAACATCAGTTCTTGTTTGCGCAGGCGGGCTGCGTTGTCGATATCGAGGCCAATCGCCATCTCCAATAGTGCGGAGACGTGCATGGCCTTCAGTTCAGATAAGTGCATGAGTTGAGTCCCGTGACGGGAAGTAAAGGTAGGGGAGGGAACTGCGTGGGTTAATCATCTGGGAAGAAGTCAGTCGAGGCCAACTCGCTTCCCGGCCGGACAAGACGGCAGCGCGGGCGCGCCGGCGTCACGTTGTAATTATAGTATCAGATATTGCTATCGAGGAAGGCGGTCAACTTGCCTTTCCCGTTATTGCCGACCATGCGGGCCGCTTCAACACCGTTCTTGAACAGAACCAGGGTCGGAATGCCGCGAATGGCGAATTTGGCCGGAACCTGCTGGTTGGCGTCCACGTCCATCTTGGCAATGACGACCTTGCCGTCGTATTCCTGGCTGATTTCTTCGAGGATCGGAGCGATTTGCTTGCATGGACCGCACCATTCAGCCCAGAAGTCGACCAGCACGGGACGGTCCGACTTGAGGACGTCCGCTTCGAAAGATGCATCGCTAATGTATTTAATATTTTCGCTCATGTTTTCCTCTAATGAGGTAGGGGGTCAATAACGCCTGGGGGATAAGCCGACCCTGCTTTGCTATCGCCAGCCAGTTCCTTTTTATCTTGCAACACTATGGTGGTGACGGTGCTCGCAAATTCAATATAGGGAAGGGCGGCAGAGGGTATCAGGCGGGGATTTAGCCGAAATAATAACCTATTTTCCCGAAAGGGGAGAGAGATTGTACAAATTCTCGTGCCCGGGGTTGCCCGGCCCCAGCAGCGGGGCCAGCGCGGCCTGCAGTTCCGGGGCGCTGATCGGCTTCTTGAAGGCGCCCAGCACGTTCAGTCCGTGCGCCCTGGCCAGCCGTTCGGCCGCCTTGCGCACGCCGCTGTCCATGCCCGAGAGCAGCATCACACCGCCGCCGAAAGCGGCCGCGGCGGCCGCCTGCATGAACTCGATGCCATCCATGTCCGGCATCGACAGGTCGCAGATCAACAGGGCCGGCGGGTCGAGCGCCAGGCTGGCCAGGGCGCGCCGCGCATCCGATTCGGTGCGTACCTCGAAGCGGGCGCCGCCGCCACTGTCTCCACTGCCCATATCGGCCAGCATGTCGGTCAGCAGTTCCAGCATGAAATGATCATCGTCCAGCAGCAGCACGCGGATGCGTGGCGGCGGAACCTGTGTTGCGGGCTCGTCCATGGTTGTCTTTAGCGGCTGTTATTGTCGTTATCGGCATCGCTGCGTTCAATATTGTAGCGCGTGCGCCACTATTATCACGGAGAACGCTTGCCAACGGCAGCTGCGCGCGTTTTTTTTTAGGCGTCGCTGGCAAACGTGGTGTTCTGCATGATCTGCTCGGTGATGCGCGCCAGCAGCGGCCACAGCTGCGCGACCAGGGCCTTGGCCTCGGCCCGTTCGCTGGCCGGGCTGCCGTGCGCCAGGTTTTCCAGCCGCAGGCACAGCTCGCCCATGCCCATCGCCCCCACCGTGCGCGCCGACGACTTGATGCGGTGGCCCAGCTCGCGCACGCGGGCGACGTCGCCGGCCGCCAGCGCCGTTTCCATCTCCTCGAAGCCGGCCTGGGTGGTCTGCAGGAACTTGAAGGCGAACTTGCGCACCTTGTCCTGGTTGTAGCTGAGCAGTTTGGCCAGCACGGTCAGGTCGATCACTTCCGGGTCGCCCGCCACCGTGTGAAAGCCCGGCTGGGCCGGCAGCGCCGCGGGCGCGGCGGCGGCGCTCACGCGCAGCGGCACCCAGCGCGCCACCACCTCGCACAGCAGCGCCGGCTGGATTGGCTTGCTGATGAAATCATCCATGCCGGCCGCCATGCAGCGCGCCCGGTCCTCGCTGGTGGCCGTGGCCGTCATGGCCAGCACGCGCAGGCCGGCCAGGCGCGGGTCGAGCCGGATCAGGCGCGTGGCCTGCAAGCCATCCATGACCGGCATCTGCACATCCATCAGCACCACGTCGAAGCCCGTCTTGGCCAGCAGGTCGAGCGCTTCCAGGCCATTTTGCGCCAGGCACACCACGCAGCCGGCTTCCTCCAGCATTTCGAGGGCGATCTGCTGGTTGAAGATATTGTCCTCGACCAGCAGGATGCGCGCCCCGCGCAGCAGCGCATCCTGGCCGGGGGCGCGCGCGCCGGCGGCCGCATCGGGCTGCTGGCCGCTATCGGCGCCGAGCGAGCCCGGATCGAGCTTGCCCACGCGCGCGGTGAACCAGAAGCAGCTGCCGCTGCCCGGATGGCTCTCGACGCCGACCTCGCCCCCCATCAGCTGCGCCAGCTGCTTGCAGATCGCCAGGCCCAGGCCGGTGCCGCCGTACTCGCGCGTGGTCGAGGTGTCGGCCTGCTGGAACGACTGGAACAGCTTGGCCGTCTGCTCCGGCGTCAGGCCGATGCCGTTGTCGCATACCTGGAAGCGCAGCAGGCAATCGTCCGGGCGGTCGTCGATATTGTCGATGCGGATGGTGATGCTGCCGCTGTCGGAAAACTTGATCGCATTGTGGGTGTAGTTGATCAAGACCTGGCCCAGGCGCAGCGGATCGCCCTGCAGCGCGCGCGGCAGCGCCGGATCGAGTTCGAACACCAGCGCCAGGTCCTTGGTGGCCGCCTTGGGCGCGACCACCGTCGTCAGGGTCTGGATCACATGGTCGAGCGTAAAGGCGACCATCTCCACTTCCAGCTTGCCCGCCTCGATCTTGGAAAAATCGAGGATGTCGTCGATGATGCCCAAGAGGTGCTCGCCGGCGAAGCGGATTTTTTCGATGTAGTCGCGCTGGCGCGGATTGAGGTCGGTCTTGAGCGCCAGGTAAGCCATGCCGATCACGCCATTCATCGGCGTGCGGATTTCGTGGCTCATATTGGCCAGGAACTGGCCCTTGGCCATGCTCGCTTCCTCGGCCACCTTCTTGGCCTGGTCCAGCTGCGCGGTGCGCTGCTGCACCCGCTCTTCCAGGTGATCGTTCAATTCGCGCAGCTGCTGCTCGGTGCCGATGCTGGCGCTGATATCGATCATCATCGCGATCAGGTATTCGCACTGTCCCTGCTCGTTGCTGACGGTCTTGCGGATGGTGCGCACATGCAGCTCGCGTTGCAGGCGCGCGTTGTAGAGCGTCTCCACGTCGTCGAGCATCACGCCGCCGGCGAACGCTTCGCGCTCGCGCGCGCTCAGCGTGCCGCGCGCGCCCTGCGCGTCGCCGCCGAGGCGCGCCAGGGTCAGCCCGAACTGGCTCTCGCAGGCGCTGTTCATCAAGGTCACGCGGCCCTCGGTATCCTTGATGTACAGGCCGATCGGCATCATCTGCAAAATCTCGTGCAGGCGCGCCGCCAGCGCCTTGAGGGCCTGCTCGGCGCGCTGGCGTTCGCTGATGTCGCGCAGCGACACGATGGTCAGGCTCAAGCCCTGCGAGAGCATCGGCGTGCGGTTCACTTCAGCCGGGAACTCGGTGCCGTCGCGCCGCTGCGCCGTGATCACCCGGTTCGGCGCGCCCGGCTCGCGCACCCCGGGCGCCAGGCGCTCGGCCGGCATGCCGACCAGGGCGTCGACCGCATACCCGAAGCTGCTCGCGCACAAATGGTTGGCGTAGCGGATGCGGCCATCGGCATCGAGGATCAGCATCGCTTCGGGCGAGGCTTCGAGCACGGCGCGCACGCGCGCTTCCTCGGCCTCCTTGCGATCGCCAATATCGGCCATGGTGCCGGACACGCGCAGCGCGTGCGCCCTGGCGTCGCGCTCGACCACGATGCCGCGCCCCAGCATCCACTTCCAGCGGCCATCCTTGCAGCGCATGCGGAACTCGCACGCCAGCACATTGTTGCCGGCCGCCGGCGACTTGAGGCAGGCCGACAGGTCGGCCTTCAGGCGCGCCACGTCTTCCGGATGCACGTGCAGCAGCCAGGCGTTGAAATCGACCGTGAATTCATCTGCCGCATAGCCCAGCAGCTCCTTGAAGCGCGCCGACAAGGCCAGCTCGCCGCTTTGCCGGGTCCACTCCCAGGTGCCGTGGCCCGAGCCGTCGAGCGCGAAGCGCAGCAGGTTTTCGCTGCCGGCCAGTTGCGCGCGCGTCTCGGCCAGCAGGGCGCGTTCGGCGCGCAACGCCCGCGCCAGGCCGCGTGCGCGCCACCAGGCCGCCGCGGCCAGGAGCGCCAGCGCCAGCAGCGCCAGTGCCGCCAGCGCACCGGAAAAAGCCAGGCGCGCGGCGGGCCGCGCCTCCTGGTACAAAAAGCCGTCGAGCGAAAAATCCGCCGGCAGCAGGCCAAGGCTGGCGTAGGCGCTGGCGATGACGCTCCAGCGCGCGGGATTGCTGTAGCCGGGTTCCAGCATGTCCGCTTCGATCAGCGGCACGATCCCCTGCGCCTCGTACAGCAGGTGCTCGCGGCTGAGGCGATGCGGATAGCGCGCGCGGATCAGGTCCACGGTCTCGGCCTGGTGCGCCAGCGCATGGCGCCAGCCGCGCAGGGTGGCCGCGCGCATGGCGGCGGCGCGCGCCGGATGCTCGCGCAGTTCGGCCTCGCTGGTAAACAGCAGGTCGCCGTAGAAATCGATGCCCGCCGCGCGCGGCGTGAGCGTGACGAAGCGGGTATGTTCGCGTTCGAGCAGGTAGGGCTGGTCGGTGCTGAAGGCCGACATGGCCGCCACCCGGCCGTTGGCCAGGTCGCCCACGTTATAGCTGTGCCGCACCTGCGCATAATTGGCCAGCGGCGCGCCGCTCTTCTTCATGAACACCAGCAGTTCCACGCTGTTGGGCGAAATCATCACCGTGCCGGTGGCGGGCAACTGCGGCTGGCCGGCCGCGTCGGCGCGCACCAGCAGCACCGCCGGCGAATGCTGGAATACCGATGCCAGCACCACCACCGGCTTGCCGCGCCCGCGCGCCACCAGCAGATTGGTATTGGCCACCCCATATTCGGCCGCGCCCGAGGTCACCGCCGACACCGCGTCGTCGCCGCGCTCGGCCTCGCGCAAGCTCACCTCCAGCCCCGCCTCGCGGTAAAACCCCTGCTCCTGGGCCGCGTAATAACCGGCGAACTGGAACTGGTGCTGCCACTTGAGCTGCACCACCACCTTTTCGAGCGCCAGCGCCTCGGTGCCCGTCAGCGCCGCCGCCAGCAGCGCGCACGCACGCAGGCGGCGCAGCGCGGCGCGGTAGCGGGTGAACGAGGTCGGAATGGGCATGGCGGGGCCACCGGAAGAGGTTTAGGCTAAGCTCCATAGTAGCCATTTTTTGACGCAGGGAATTTACCAACAGGAATCTTCGCCTATCGTGCGGGTAAAAGTGTCGTATTTCTGCTGCGCGGGCGCGCTTGTTTGTGCCGTTCAGCCGACCTTGCCGGTGAACTGATACAGCTGGCCGGGATGCCACATCGTCACCACCGACGCCACCTGGCCGAGGGCGCGGGTCTGGCGCTTGAGCACCAGGCAGCACTGGCGCGGCCCCACCGCCAGCATGGCCGCGATCTCGCGCGGGGCGGGCAGGGCCTCGATGCTGTAGCTGGCGCCTTGCAGGGGCGCGGCCTTCATGAGATGCTCGTTGGGCGTGATGGCCGAAAAATCCTGGGCCAGGTAATCGGGTGCGCAGGCCGGATTGACCCAGCGGTCCTCGACCTGGATCGGCACCGCGTTCTCGAAGTGCACGATCACCGAATGAAACAGCGGCTGGCCGGGCGCCAGCTCGAACTGGCGCGCCAGCAGTTCGCTCGCGCGGCCCTGTTCGAGCAGATGCAGGCTGCTGCGGTGCGCATGGCCGCGCGCGCGGATTTCATCGGCGATGCTGCGGATTTCGACCAGGGTGGCCTGGTACTTTTGCGGCGCCACATACGTGCCCGAGCCCTGGCGGCGCGTGAGCACCTGTTCGGCGGTCAGTTCGCGCACGGCGCGGTTGACGGTCATGCGCGAGACCCCGAACTGGCGCACCAAGGCCTGCTCGGACGGCACCACATCGCCCTCCTTCCAGCGGCCGGCGGCGATCTCGCCGAGCAGATAATCCTTGATGCGCTGGAAAATCGGCGTCGTGTCTTGCGCAATCTGCTGTTCCAAACTACTCTCCGAAGACCGGCTCAAAAACCGATTTTAGCACCGTGGCAGCCGGTTCGGATTCAAAAGCAAGCGCCGGGATGACCGCCCGGGCCGCGCCGCCTACGATGGATGCCTGCGAACCCCATCGCGAACGCCAGCAGGAGCACAGCCATGACAACAGCAATGAACGCAATCGACACCGGCCATACGGACGGCGCCAGCTTCGACACCGACGAGGCGCGCTGGGCCGCCGTGCAGCGGCGCGACGGTGGCGCCGACGGCCGCTTTTACTACTCGGTGCGCACCACCGGCGTGTACTGCCGGCCCTCGTGCGGCGCGCGCGCCGCCCTGCGCGCCAACGTCGCCTTCCACGCCAGCGGCGCCGAGGCCGAGCGGGCCGGCTTTCGTGCCTGCCTGCGCTGCAAACCCGACCAGCCGCCGCTGGCCGAGCGCCACGCCCAGCTGGTGGCGCAAGCGTGCCGCCTGATCGACGCCAGCGACGCCGAGCCGGACCTCGACAGCCTGGCTGCGGCCTGCGCCATGAGCCGCTTTCACTTTCACCGCGTCTTCAAGCAGCACACCGGCATTACCCCCAAGGCGTACGCCGCCGCGCGCCGCGCCGGCAGGGTCGACGCCGGCCTGTCCAGCGCGGCCAGCGTCACCGAAGCCATTTACGCGGCCGGCTACAACTCCAGCGCACGCTTTTACGCCAGCGCCCCCGCGCGCCTGGGCATGACGCCCACCGCCTGGCGTGCCGGCGGCAGCGGCGCCGTGATCCGCTTCGCCATCGGCGCCTGTTCGCTCGGCGCGATTTTGGTCGCCGCCACCGACAAAGGCATCTGCGCCATCCTGATCGGCGACGACCCCGATGTGCTGGCGCGCGACCTGCAGGACCGCTTTCCCGCCGCCGACCTGCGCGGCGCCGATGCCGGTTTCGAAGCGACGGTCGCGCGCGTCGTTGGCATGGTCGAAGCCCCCGGTGTGGGACTGGACCTGCCGCTCGACGTGCGCGGCACCGCCTTCCAGCAGCGCGTCTGGCAAGCCTTGCGCGAGATCCCGTCCGGTCAGACCGTCAGCTACGCCGAACTGGCCGCGCGCATCGGCATGCCGGGCGGCTCGCGCGCCATTGCCGGGGCCTGCGCCGCCAATCCGGTGGCCGTCGCCATTCCCTGTCATCGCGTGGTGCGCACGGACGGCGCGCTGTCCGGCTACCGCTGGGGCGTGGAGCGCAAGCGCGCGCTGCTCGATCGCGAGAAGGAAGACGGGAGCGCGGGCGGGGGCGGGGCGTGAACCTCGCCGCGATCGACTGGGACCGGGCCGGCGCCGGTCTCGATGCGCACGGCTGCGCCGTGGTGACCGGCTTGATCGACGCCGACGCCTGCCGCGCCTATGTCGGCGCGTATGAGGACCACGCGCGCTACCGCAGCCGGGTGGTGATGGAGCGGCACGGCTTCGGGCGCGGCGAGTATCGCTATTTCGGCTATCCGCTGCCTGACGGCATAGCTGCGCTGCGCGAAGCGCTGTATGGACCGCTGGCGCGCATCGCCAACCGCTGGCACGAGGCGATGGGGATCGCCATCCGCTTTCCGGCGCGGCATGCCGAGTTCCTGGCGCGTTGCCACGCCGCCGGCCAGGAGCGGCCCACACCGCTGATCCTGCGCTATGGCGAGGGAGACTACAACTGCCTGCACCAGGATCTGTATGGCGAACACGTGTTCCCCTTGCAGGTGGCGGTGCTGCTGTCGCGGCCGGGCGACGACTTTACGGGAGGCGAATTCGTGCTGACCGAACAGCGCCCGCGGAGGCAATCGCGGGTCGAGGTGGTGGGGCTGGGGCAGGGCGACGCCGTGATTTTTCCGGTGAACCAGCGGCCGGTGAACGGCACGCGCGGGGTGTACCGCGTCACCATGCGCCACGGCGTGAGCCGCCTGCGCTCCGGGCAACGCCACACCCTCGGCATCATCTTCCACGACGCTCAATAGTCCCTAGCCGGTGTTGCAAAACCGGGGACAGACCCCGGTTTTGCAACAAAAGACCGGAAATTACTTGATCAAGTTGCTGGCCGTCCACCTTTTTGAGGCACAACGATACGGTCGAGGGCATCAGACACAGCGTCGGAGAACCGTTCGTTTCCGAGTACAAAATTACCGTTTGTGGCTCGTCGAACTGCTTGTAGTTCATCAGTGCAAAGTTCATCATGAAATAGGGCCCGGTAGGCCGCTTGACGCTCCGCTGCCGTCGTGGCGAGCGCTTCATAGAGGGGATGCGGCACGATGAGCGATGTTGCCGCACCCAGCGCATTGACGTTGTAGCTAGACCAACGATAGTCGCAAGGCTGCGCCACCATGCAGGCGCGTACTGGATTGAGTTCAATGTAGCGGTGACATACCAGCAGGTAGCGGGCCTCATCAACCAGGCATGAGCGGAATCGGCCCTCCCACAGGGTTCCTGAACGCTGGTGATGCCGGTTTATGTACTGGGTATAGCGTTGGCCAAGCGATTTCATCATTTTGGCTGGTGCCGTCGGGCTTGCCGGCGATATGAGCAAATGGACATGGTTGGTCATCAATACGTAGGCGTGCACGTTGCAGCCATATTCCTTGGAATAAAGACGCAGCAGATCCAAATAGACGAGGTAGTTAGACTCTGTAAAAAAGCAATTGAAGCGATTATGTCCCCGCTGGATGATGTGCAAAGGAACGTTGTTCAACACTAGTCGAGCTTGTCGAGACACGAGATTCTCCAGCCAGAAACGTGGGACTTCACGCTACCGCAAATGTCGGCGCGTCATGTATGCCACGATCAAATGTCGTGCATTAGCGCAGAAGTTGCAAAACCGGGGTCTGTCCCCGGTTTTGCAACACATGCCCGGTCAAGCAACAAGTTGACGACCAGGCATATCGCGCTACACTTCGGTCTTGCCCACCGAATGGAGAAATGATGCGCCCGATCCCTCTGCAGTGCTCCCTTGCCATCCTGGCGCTTTCTGCCCTCGGGGCGGTCGCGCCGGCGCAGGCGGACACCGTCATCGATAACGCCAACGGCTATACTCTCAACAGCCGCAACGAGCTGCTGCGCTTTACTTCCCTGGCGTTCGACGACAAGGGCCGCATCCTGGCCGTCGGCACTCCCGTCCAGACCCGCGCCAAAGCGCCCAAGGCGCGCCACATCGACCTGCAAGGCAAAACCGTGCTCCCCGGCCTGATCGACGCCCACGGCCACGTGTTCGGCCTGGGCGAGATGCTCACCCAGCTCGACCTGTCCGGCAGCGCCACCCTGGCCGACGCCCTCACATCGGCCACCGAGTACGCGCGCGCCAATCCCTCGCACGCCTGGCTGCGCGGGCGCGGCTGGAACCAGGAGATCTGGAAGCTGGGCCGCTTCCCCACCGCCGCCGAACTCGATGGCGCCGTCGCCGACCGCCCCATCTGGCTCGAACGGGTCGACGGCCACGCCGGCTGGGCCAACACGCGCGCACTGCAACTGGCCGGCATCATCAAGGACACACAAGACCCGGCCGGCGGCAAGATCGTGCGCGACGCGGACGGCAACGCCACCGGGGTCCTGATCGACGCCGCCCAGGAACTGGTCGCCAAAGTCCTGCCGAAACAGTCCGAGGCCCAGGCCCGGGTCGTCCTCGACCGCGCCCTCAGGCAGATCGCCCAAATGGGCCTGACCAGCGTGCACGACGCCGGCGTCAACGCCGCCCAGGATGCCCTCTACCGCGACTACGCCGACCACGACAAGCTCACCGCGCGCGTGTACGGCATGATCGGCGACGTCGGCGCCGACTTCGACCAGCTCTCGGCCAAGGGCCCGCTCAACACCTACGCCCACGATGTGTACGCACTGCGCGCGGTCAAGCTGTATGCCGACGGCGCCCTGGGCAGCCGCGGCGCCGCCCTGATCGCCCCCTACAGCGATGAACCGAAATCGCACGGCCTGTTGTTCCGCAAGGATGCCGACATCGTGGCGATGATGGACAAGGCCATGAAAAAAGGCTACCAGGTCAACGTGCACGCCATCGGCGACGCCGGAAACCGCCAGATCCTGGACGGCTACCAGCAGCTGATCCCGCGCTACAAGGGCAAAGGCGGCGCCGCCCTGCGCCACCGCATCGAGCATGCGCAGGTCGTCGCTCCAGCCGACATCGCGCGCTTCAAGACCATCGGCATCGTGCCGTCCATGCAGCCGACCCACGCCACGTCCGACATGAACATGGCCGAACAGCGCGTCGGCCCGCAGCGCATCAAGGGCGCCTACGCCTGGCGCACTTTCCTCAAGCAGGGCTCGCGCATCGCCTGCGGCTCGGACTTCCCGGTGGAGTCGTCCAATCCCTTCTTCGGCATCCACGCCGCCGTCACGCGCCAGGATGCGGCGGGCCAGCCGGCCGCCGGCTGGTACGCTAACGAAGCGATGACGCTCAAGGAAGCGCTGCGCTGCTTCACGCTCGACGCGGCATATGCCGGCCACCAGGAAAAATCCACCGGCTCGCTGGAGAAGGGCAAATGGGCCGATTTCATCGTCGTCGACCAGGACCTGTTTTCCATGCCGGCGGCCGATATCCACAAGGTCGGCGTGCTGCAAACCTGGGTCGGCGGGCGCCAGGTGTTCAAGAAGGAGTAAGCCGAAAGTAAGCCGGCACGCGTGGGCGGCGGGGCGCATAAATGATTTGACTTGGTTGTATATACAACTTAGACTTTGAAGCTGCACGGCTCACGGGCCGTTGCGCCCGCGCCCGCCCCCGCCCCTAACTCTTGAAGGAGATGCCATGACCACCGATCCGACCAGTTTCGATGACGATCCCCGCTTCGACGCCAGCCGCACGATCCGCGCCCCGCGCGGCACCGAACTGGCTTGCAAAAGCTGGCTGACGGAGGCGGCCTACCGCATGATCCAGAATAATCTGGATGCGCAGGTGGCGGAAAATCCCAAGCACCTGGTGGTCTACGGCGGCATCGGCCGCGCGGCCCGCAACTGGGCCTGCTACGACCAGATCCTCGCCAGCCTGCGCGAACTGGAAGACGACCAGACCTTGCTGATCCAGTCCGGCAAACCGGTCGGCGTGTTCCAGACCCACGCGGACGCGCCGCGCGTGCTGATCGCCAATTCGAACCTGGTGCCCAAGTGGGCCAACTGGGAGCACTTCAATGAGCTCGATCGCAAGGGCCTGTTCATGTACGGACAGATGACGGCCGGCAGCTGGATCTACATCGGCACCCAGGGCATCGTGCAGGGCACGTACGAAACGTTCGCCGAAGCCGGGCGCCAGCACTTCGGCGGCGACTGGGGCGGACGCTGGATCCTCACCGCGGGCCTGGGCGGCATGGGCGGCGCGCAGCCGCTGGCGGCCACCTTCGCCGGCGCGGTCTCGCTCAATATCGAGTGCCAGCAAAGCAGCATCGACTTCCGCCTGCGCACCGGTTACCTGGACAAGCAGGCGGCCGACATCGACGACGCCATTGCGCTCATCAAGCAGCACACGGCCGCGCGCGAAGCGGTGTCGATTGGCCTCTTGGGCAACGCGGCCGACATACTGCCGGAACTGGTGCGGCGCGCCAGGGCCGACGGCCTGGTGCCCGACATGGTGACCGACCAGACCTCGGCGCATGACCTGATCAACGGCTACCTGCCGCGCGGCTGGACGGTCGATCAGTGGAAAGCGGCCCAGAAGGACCCGGCGCAGCACACGCGCCTGACCGCCGACGCGGCCGCATCGTGCGCGGTGCACGTGCAGGCCATCCTCGACTTCCACGCCATGGGCGTCAAGGCCGTCGATTACGGCAACAACATCCGCCAGGTGGCCAAGGACCAGGGCGTGGCGAATGCCTTCGACTTCCCCGGCTTCGTGCCGGCCTACATCCGGCCGCAGTTCTGCGAAGGCCGCGGCCCGTTCCGCTGGGTGGCGCTGTCGGGCGACCCGGAAGATATCTACAAGACCGATGCCAAGATCAAGGAGCTGTTCCCTGAACAGAAGCAGGTGCACCACTGGCTCGACATGGCGCGCGAGCGCATCGCCTTCCAGGGTTTGCCGGCGCGGATCTGCTGGCTGGGCCTGGGCGAGCGCCACATCGCCGGCCTGGCCTTTAACGAGATGGTGCGCACGGGCGAACTGAAAGCCCCCATCGTGATCGGCCGCGACCACCTCGACACCGGCTCGGTCGCCAGTCCGAACCGCGAAACGGAAGCCATGCGCGACGGTACCGATGCGGTGTCCGACTGGCCGCTCCTGAACGCGCTGCTCAATACCGCCGGCGGGGCGACCTGGGTGTCGCTGCATCACGGCGGCGGCGTCGGCATGGGCTACTCGCAGCATTCGGGCGTGGTCATCGTGGCCGACGGCACCGACGCCGCCGCGAAACGGCTGGCGCGGGTGCTGGTCAACGACAGCGGCTCGGGCGTCATGCGCCACGCCGACGCCGGCTACGAGACGGCCATCGCCTGCGCCAAGCGCAATGGCCTGAACCTGCCGATGGTCCCGTAACGCGCTCCATTCCGACCCACGCACATCTAATCAGAGCAAACATGAACACCACTTCGAACAAGGGCTGGACCCTCACTCCCGGCGCGATGAGCATGGCCGACCTGCGCGCCGTGTGGGCCGCACCAGGCGCATTGACCCTGGCACCAGCGGCGTACCCGGCCATCCTGGCCTCGGCCGCGGCGGTCGACGCCATCGTCGCCAAGGGCGATGCCGCCTACGGCATCAACACCGGTTTCGGCATCCTGGCCAAGACCCGGATTCCCGACGAAAAGCTGGAAGAACTGCAGCGCAACCTGATCCTGTCGCACTCGGTCGGCACCGGCGCGCTGCTGTCCGATTCGGTGGTGCGCCTGATCGTGCTGATGAAGATCGGCAGCCTGGCGCGCGGCTTTTCGGGCGTGCGCCCGCTCATCATCGATACCCTGATCGCTTTGTACAACGCCGGCATCATGCCGGCCATTCCGGCCAAGGGCTCGGTCGGCGCCTCGGGCGACTTGGCGCCACTGGCGCACATGACGCTGGCCATGCTGGGCGTGGGCCAGGTGCGCGTGAACGGCGAACTGGTCGAAGCGATGGATGCCCTCAGGGCGGCCGGCATCGAGCCGGTAGTACTGGGTCCCAAGGAAGGCCTGGCGCTGATCAACGGCACCCAGGTCTCGACCGCGCTGGCGCTGCATGGCCTGTTCATGACCGAGCGCCTGCTGGAAGCGGCCATGGTGGCCGGTTCCCTGTCGCTGGACGCGGCCAAGGGCAGCGACGCGCCGTTCGACGCGCGCGTGCATGAGGTGCGCGGCCAGCCGGGCCAGATCGCCGCCGCCGCCATCTATCGGCAACTGGTGGCGTCGAGCGCGATTCGCGCTTCGCACCTGGTCGGCGACGAGCGCGTGCAGGACCCGTACAGCCTGCGCTGCCAGCCGCAGGTCATGGGCGCCATCATGGACCTGATCGCCAACGTCTCGCGCACCCTGCTCATTGAAGCGAACGCCGTCACCGACAATCCGCTGATCTTTGCCGATACCGGCGAGATCATCTCGGGCGGGAATTTCCACGCCGAGCCGGTCGCGTTTGCGGCCGACACGCTGGCGCTGGCGATCGCCGAAATCGGCGGCCTGGCCGAGCGCCGCATCGCGCTGCTGATCGACGCTACCTTGTCGGGCCTGCCGCCGTTCCTGGTGCGCGAGCCGGGCGTCAATTCGGGCTTCATGATCGCCCACGTCACCGCCGCCGCGCTGGCGTCGGAAAACAAGTCGCTGGCCCATCCGGCCAGCGTGGACAGCCTGCCGACGTCCGCCAACCAGGAAGACCACGTCAGCATGGCGACCTTCGCGGCGCGCCGCCTGGACGAGATGGCGCAAAATACCGCGGTCATTGTCGCCATCGAGCTGCTGGCGGCGGCGCAGGGGATCGATTTCCATCGTCCGCTCACCTCCTCGCCGCACCTGGAGCACGTGCACCAGCAGTTGCGCCAAAAGGTGCCGTTCTTTGACGCCGACCGCTTTTTCGCGCCCGATATCGAGGCCGCGCGCCAGATGGTGCTGAACGGCGAGTTGAGCGCGTCCTGCAAGGGGCTGTTCGCGGCACTGTACAGCGCTGTGCCCTCGAATTAATATTCGGGCCATAATGCAAAAAAAGTAAAGGTGGGCGATCATGGACTTTGACTTCAAGGCGGGCAGTATTCCTTTGCTGGTATCGATGCCGCACGTGGGCACCGACATCCCGGACGACATCGCGGCGCGCCTGTCGCCCGACGCGCTGGCCCGTCCCGATACCGACTGGCACCTGGCGCAGCTGTACGGCTTCCTGAAGGACATGGGCGCCTCGACCCTGGCGGCGCGCTGGTCGCGCTACGTGATCGACCTTAATCGCCCGCCCGAAGACACCAACCTGTATCCGGGGCTGGACACGACCGGGCTTTGTCCGGTCGACACCTTCGCCAACACGGCGCTGTACCAGGAAGGCCAGGAGCCCGACGAGCATGACGTGCGCGGGCGCCTGGTGCGCTACTGGCAGCCGTACCACCGCCAGCTGCGCGGCGAAATCGACCGCCTGCTGGCGCTGCACGGCAAGGTGGTGCTGTGGGATGCGCATTCGATCGCTTCGGTGGTGCCGCGTTTTTTCCAGGGCCGCCTGCCGGACCTCAATTTCGGCAGCGCCCAGGGCACCTCGTGCGCGGCTGGGCTGGAACAGGCCGTGGTCGGCGTCGCGCAGGCGCAGGACCGCTTTTCGGTGGCCGTCAACGGCCGCTTCAAGGGCGGCTACATCACGCGCCACTACGGCCAGCCCGACGTCAACGTGCATGCGATCCAGCTCGAGATGTGCCAGGTGCTGTACATGGAAGAAAGCGCGCCGTTCGCCTACCGTCCGGATGTCGCGGCCGAGGTCCAGCCGCTGCTGCGCAAGCTGACCGAAGCGGCCGTCGGCTGGGTGCGCGCATGATTGAGCCCACAAGCGAGCCGGGCTTCCTGTTCGCACGGCGGGCCTTGCTGGCGCACGGCTGGGAGACCAATGTCCTGCTCGAATGGGATGGCGGCGGCACCTTGCTGACGGTCGCGCCGGGCGCGGTGTACGCGGGCGAGCCGGTGGCCGACCTGGTCTTGCCCGGCATGGTCAACCTGCATTCGCACGCCTTCCAGCGCGCCTTGGGCGGCCTGACAGAAACCGCGGGCGAGGGCCCGGACAGCTTCTGGACCTGGCGCCAGCTGATGTACCGCTTTGCGCGCAACATCACGCCCGAGCATATCGAGGCCATCGCCGCACAGCTGTTCTCGGAGTGCCTGCGCCACGGTTACACCTCGGTGTGCGAATTTCATTACGTGCAGCGCGACCAGGATGGCGCGATGTATGCGCGCCCGGCGCAAACGGCCGAACGCGTCATCGCCGCTGCGCACCTGGCCGGTATCGGCGTGACCATGCTGCCGGTCCTGTACAGCTACGCCGGCTTCGGCGACAAACCGCTGGCGCCGGAGCAGCAGCGCTTTCGCACCGACGCGGCCGACGTGCTGCGCATCGTCGAGGCGCTCGAACCCTTGCGCGGCAGGCAGGTCGAAGTTGGCGTGGCGCCGCATTCGCTGCGCGCCGCGTCGCTCGGCCAGATCCGCGAGGTGCTGGCGGCGCTGCCGCCCGGCCGTCCGCTGCACATCCACATCGCCGAGCAGCAGGGCGAAATCGACCAGTGTCTGGCGTCGACCGGGCAGCGCCCGGTGCGCTATTTGATGGATAACGTCGCGCTGGACGCACGCTGGTGCCTGGTCCACGCCACCCACCTGGACGATGGCGAGGTAGCCGCGCTGGCCGCCAGCGGCGCCGTGGCCGGCCTGTGCCCGACCACCGAGGCCAACCTGGGCGACGGCCTGTTCCCGCTCGCGCCGTTCCTGGCTGCCGGCGGGCGCATCGGCATCGGCAGCGACAGCCACGTGTCGCAGTCGCCGGTGGAGGAATTGCGCTGGCTCGAATACGGCCAGCGCCTGCTGCACCAGAAGCGCAACGTGGCGGCGTCGCCAACGCAGCGCCGCGTGGGCGACTTTTTGTGGCAAAGTGCCTTGCATGGCGGCGCGCTGGCCAGCGGGCGGCCGGTAGGCGTGCTCGCTGCCGGCAAACGGGCCGACTTGCTGGTGCTCGACAGCGAGCATCCGAACCTGGCCGGCATCGACGCGGACGATGTGCTGGGCAGTTTTATCTTCTGCGGTAACGACAATCTCGTCCGGGATGTGATGGTGGGCGGCCGCTGGGTCGTGCGCCATCGCGAGCACATTGCGCAAACGGCGATTGCGCAGCGCTACAAACAGACCATCGCCGAACTGCGCAAGCTACGACCATGACCGTCCTGATTCCCTATGCAAGCCTGCAAGCGTCCCCGTGGAAAAACGGCGGCGGCAGCACGACCGAAATCGCGATCTCGCCACTGGGCGCGGGGCTCGACTCATTCGATTGGCGCATCAGCCTGGCCACCATCGCGGCCAGCGGGCCGTTTTCGGTCTTCGAGGGCGTCGACCGCACCCTGGCGCTGGTCGACGGCCCGGGCGTGACGCTCGATATCGAAGGCGACGGGCGCTTTATGCTCGGCGAAGACGAACCGGTGCTGGAGTTCGCCGGCGAAGCGCACATCGTCGCCACCGTCGGCGCGACGCCGACCACGGACTTCAACGTCATGACGCGCCGTTCGCGCTGCTCCCACCAGCTGGGCAAGCGCAGCCTGTCGGGCATGTCCGGCTTTGCCACGCGCGCCGACCTGACGCTGCTGTTCCTGGCCGAGGGCGAGTGCCTGGAAGTGAGCAGCGACATCGAGCGCATCGGCATGGTGCGCTACGACGCGGTGCTGTTCGATGGCGACGCCATCTGGACGCTCGAAGCCGCCCAGGCCACGATCTTCATCGTCGATATCTACTTTCATGAGGACTAGCCGATGACCACCTGCGACGCGCTCTGCGACGCGCTGTTTACCAATGTGCACCTGGCTACCATGGAGCAGGGCTACGGCGAACTGCGCGACGGCGCCATTGCGGTAACCGACGGGCGCATTGCCTGGCTCGGGCCGCGCGCGCAGGCGCCGCAGGCGGCCACCGTGCACGATGGCGGCGGCTGCTGGCTCACGCCCGGGCTGGTCGACTGCCACACCCACATCGTCCACGCCGGCAACCGCAGCGACGAATTCGAGGCGCGCCTGAACGGCGCCACCTATGAAGACATCGCCAACGCCGGCGGCGGCATCATGTCCACCGTGCGCGCCACCCGCGCCGCGTCGGAAGACGAACTGCTGCGCCAGAGCCTGCCCCGTGCGGCCAGCCTGCTGGCCGAAGGCGTGACCACGCTCGAAATCAAGTCCGGCTATGGCTTGACCCTGGAGGACGAAGCGAAAATGCTGCGCGCGGCGCGCCGCGTGGGGCAGGCGCTGCCGGTCGCCGTGTCCACCACCTTCCTCGGCGCGCACGCGCTGCCGCCGGAATTTGCCGGCCGCGCCGACGATTATGTGGACGAGATCTGCCAGCGCATGCTGCCGCAACTGGCGGCCCTTGGCCTGGCCGACGCGGTCGACGCTTTTTGCGAGCGGATCGGCTTTAGCAATGCCCAGACCGAGCGCATTTTCGAGGCGGCGCGGCGCCACGGCATGCCGGTCAAGCTGCATGCGGAGCAGTTGTCGGACCAGGGCGGGGCCGAACTGGTGGCGCGCTTCGGCGGCCTGTCGGCCGATCACCTTGAGCACCTGAGCCAGGCCGGCATCGATGCCATGGCCGCCGCCGGCACGGTGGCGGTGCTGCTGCCGGGCGCTTACTACTTCCTGCGCGATACCGTGCAGCCGCCGGTGGCGGCCCTGCGCGCGGCCGGCGTGCCGATGGCGGTGGCCACCGACTGCAATCCCGGCACCTCGCCCCTGACGTCGATCCTGCTGGCGATGAACATGGCCTGCACCCTGTGGCGCCTCACGCCCCAGGAGGCGCTGGCCGGCACCACCATCCACGCCGCGCGCGCGCTGGGTCTGGCGGCCGACATCGGCTCGCTGGCGGTCGGCAAGCGCGCCGATTTCGCGTTGTGGGACATCGCGCGCCCGGCCGATCTGTCGTACGCGATGGGCTTGAACCCCTGCCGCGCGGTGGTCAATGCGGGCGTGCTGCGCAAACCGGTGGTAAGCTTGCCCGATTAATTTGTCGGGAGAGTGCCGTGCGCACCTTTTTTGCCACGGCCTTGCGCTGTCTATCCATATTGACGCTGGTCTTCGCAGGCGCCGCCACGGCGGCCGATGGCGACACCCTGCGCGTCGGTTCCAAGCGTTTTACCGAGTCGTACATCCTGGGCGAAGTGCTGACCCAGACCGCGGCCGCCCACGGCAAGGCCGAACACCGCCAGGGCCTGGGCAATACCGCCATCGTACTGGCCGCGCTGCAGGCCGGCAGCATCGACGTGTATCCCGAATATAGAGGCACGATCGACCTTGAAATCCTGAAAAACACCAGCGCCAGTTCGCTCGAACAGATGCGCGCGGCCCTCGCAACCATGGGCCTGGGCGTGGCGGTGCCGCTCGGGTTCAACAATACCTATGCGCTGGCCATGCGGGCCGACAGCAAGGATGTGGCGAGCCTGTCGGACCTGGCGCGCCAGCCGGCCCTCAAGCTCGGCCTGTCGCACGAATTCATCGGCCGCGCCGACGGCTGGCCGGGCCTCAAGCAGCGCTACGGCTTGCCGCACACGCCGCGCGGGCTCGATCACGGCATCGCCTACGAAGCCCTGGCGCAGCGCCAGGTGGACCTGATCGACATTTACTCGACCGACGCCAAGATCGGTCAATACGGCCTGCGCGTGCTCAAGGACGACCTCGGATATTTTCCGCGCTACGACGCCATGCTGCTGTACCGGCTCGACGCGCCGCAGCGCTTTCCCAGGCAGTGGGCCGCCATCGCCAAACTGGAAGGGCGCATCACGGCCGAACAGATGATCGCCATGAACGCGCAGGTGGAATTGGAAGGCAAGAGCTTCGCCGCTGTGGCCAAGAACTGGCTGACCCCTGCCGGCGCTGTGCAAGGTCCCGCGCGCGCAGGGCTGATGAACAAGATCTTCGACGCCAGCCTGTGGACCCTGACGCGCCAGCACGTGGTGCTGGTGCTGGCATCGGTCATCCTCGCCTGCCTGGTCGGTATTCCGCTCGGGATCGTGGCCGCGTTCGCGCCGCGCTTGCGGCAAACGGTGCTGGCGCTGGCCGGCGTGCTGCAAACGGTGCCGTCGTTGGCCTTGCTGGCAATCCTGATTCCGCTCCTGGGCATGATCGGCACCGTGCCGGCGCTGGTGGCCCTGTTCGTGTACGCGCTGCTGCCGATCGTGCGCAATACCTGTACCGGTTTACTCGGCGTGCCGCAGGGCTTGCGCACGGCGGCGCAGGCGCTCGGGCTGGGCCGGCGCGCGACCTTGATCGATGTCGAATTGCCGCTGGCGCTGCCGGTGATCCTGGCCGGCATCAAGACGGCGGCGGTGATGAGCGTCGGAACGGCGACGATTGCCGCCTTTATCGGCGCCGGCGGCTTTGGCGAGCGCATCACGATCGGCCTTGCGCTCAACGATAACGATATGTTGCTGGCCGGCGCGATTCCCGCTGCACTGCTGGCTTTGCTGACGCAGGGCCTGTTTGAAGCAGGAGAACGCGTGATCGCGCGCCGTCCTTAGTGTTGCGCGATGGAGCGGCAAGCGCTGTCGTTTGCGCCGCGTCAAACGCGCCGTTTCGCAGAGGGTAATAATTGCTTACAACAAGTTACGTAACTAAACAGAGGTAAGCAAATGTAAAGGGATGCGAAATTACGGTAGTCGGCAACTATAGTGAAGCCGTAGATGACTCCCGGTCTTGACTTGCAGTTCTATCTCCAGTCTCCCCTCCCCATTCTAAAAAAATGGGTTTGCCCACGGTGATTTTAGCCCGTGGGCTTTTTCTTTTCAGGCCCCCGCAAGCTTGCCTAGCGCATCGCCGTCGACGCGGCAGATGCGCCAGTCCGGCAAGATTTGCGCACCCATGCTTTTGTAAAAGTTGATCGCGTTTTCGTTCCAGTCCAGCACCGACCACTCGAAACGCCCGCACTGGCGTTGCACCGCCAGTTGCGCCAGCGCGGCCAGCATTTGCTTGCCGTAGCCCTTGCCGCGATGGACTTGTTTGACGTACAGGTCTTCCAGGTACAGCCCCTTGCGCGTGAGGAAGGTGGAAAAATTGTGGAAGAACAGGGCGAAGCAGGCCACCTCGCCATGTTCCTCGCCGACCAGCGCCTCGCACGATGGACGCTCGCCGAACAGCGCATCATGCAGCTGCGCTTCGGTGGCCACGACCAGGTGCTCGAGTTTTTCGAACACGGCCAGCTCGACGATCATGCCGTAAATGTGGGCCACGTCGGACGGCTGCGCGGGGCGGATGCTGAAAGTGGTATCGGTAGTCATGGAACCTCGGGAATGGCGGCCAAGCTTGCTGCTGGCGCGGGTTGGGTTGAAGATGAAGGTGGAGCGGCCGCTGCCGGCGAACGCAACGCCCAGGCGACACTGGCCAGGCACACGGCCATGCCCAGCCATTCGACCGGACCGGGCCGGTAATGTTCAAGCTGGATCGACAGCAGCACGGAAATGACGGGCGTCACCACGCCGATGTACACGGCTTTTGCCGAGCCGATGCGGTTGATCAGGGTGAAGTAGGCGTTAAAGGCGATCACCGAGCCGAACAGCGACAGGTACAGCAGCGCCATCCAGTAGCGCGGTGCGCTTGGCAGCACGAACTGCTGGCCGGTGGCGAGCGCCCAGGCGGCCACCATCGAGGTGCCCCAGAACATCGACCAGGCCATGGTCAGCATCAGGTTCGACGATTGCTCGCGCACCTTGGCCACCACCACCGTGCCGGCCGAGCTGGCAATGGTGGCGACCAGGGCCAGCACCAGGCCGAGCAGGAAGTGGCCGGTGCCGCCGCCGGCGATCTCTTTCCAGGCGCCCGCAATCGAGTGATAGAACAGCATCGTCACCCCGACGATGGAGATCATGCCGGCGGCCCAGGTGCGCCAGGAAATCGGCGTGCCGAATGCGATGCGGCTGCAGATCGGGGTCCAGAACACCATCAGCGCGAACAGCACAGCCACCAGGCCCGACACCAGGTATTGCTCGGAACCGTAAGTGCACACGTAAGAGAGGGCGAAGGTAAAAAAACCTTGCAGCATCACCCAGCGCTGGGCCCGCCATGGCAGGCGCAGCCGGTCGCCGCGCAGCAGGCACCAGGCGAACAGGGTGGCGGACGCCAGCCCGAAGCGGTACACCACCGACACCGCCGGCGCGACTTCGCCCAGCTGCAAGGTGATGGCAAAAAAAGTGGAGCCCCAGATCAGGGCCGCGATCGCGAAGAGGAGTGGAGATGACATGCGGAAAGTATACGGTGATTCTTAACTTTCTGCCTGTCATCTCAAAAGCGCGGCCAGCGCGCGACATCGCCTACCAGGCCAGGTTGAGGCGCCGGTACAGGAAGCTCAGCACGAACAGCGGGCCGATCAGCAGAAAGCGCAGGTCGTCGAAGAACGATGGCTTCTTGCCCTCGATCTTATGGCCGATAAACTGCCCGATCCAGGCCAGCACGAAAATGGCCAGCGACAGCGGCAGCACGGTGGCCGGCGGCATCAGGCTGAGCAGGCCGAGCATCAGCGCCGACATCGCCAGCATGCCGGCCGCAAACGGTTTCGATAGCTGGAAGTAATAGCACAGCGACAAGACGGTGACAGCCACGGCCGCGAACGGGTGGACCCACCAGATAATGCCGAGCAGGGTGAACACGATCACCGGCACGCAGACGAAGTGAATCAGTTCGTTGGTGTGGTTCAGGTGGCTTTCGCTGTATTTGGCGAGCAAGGTATCGATGGCGCGGGGCTGCGGTGCCTGGTCCATGGGAGTCTCCGGATTTTGTTGTTGTGGTTGGCTTGCCGGACGATTCTACACCTGTCTCGCAGGCTGCTAGAATCGCCGGCATGAACGATTTTTTGCCTTTGGTGGACAACGCGGATGTGGATGCCAATGCCGCCGCGCTCAAGCGCTGTTTCGCGCCGGTGGTGGACGCACGCACCCGCATCCTGGTGCTGGGCAGCCTGCCGGGCGAGCGCTCGCTGGCGCAGCAGCAGTATTACGGCAATCGCCAGAACCGCTTCTGGGCGCTGATGTCGGAAGTGACCGGCGTCGACCTGGTCGCGCTCGATTACGAGGCGCGGCTGGCGGCGCTGCTGGCGCTCGGCATCGGTCTGTGGGATGTGGTGGCGCAAGCCCGCCGCGAGGGGAGCCTCGACAGCAAGATTCGCGGCCATGTCGGCAACGACCTGGCGGGGCTGGTAGAAAGCCTGCCGCAGCTCAGGACGATCGCCTTCAATGGCGGCACGGCGGCGCGGCTAGGCATCAAGGCGCTGGGCGACCTGGCGCAGCGTTATCGCATCGTGACCCTGCCGTCGAGCAGCCCGGCGTACACGGCGCCGTATGCGCAGAAATTACTCGTGTGGCGTACGCTCGGTGACGATCTCGTCCATTATTCTGTGCAGCCTGAATCGCTACAGCTTCTCCCCCCAGTTCAATCACCGTAAGTGAAGTGAGCATTTTTTTTGCGAGTTGGAAGTCGAGGTCGTTTCGAAAGCCTTGCAGAACCTCGGTCAAAATAAGGTCGCCGATACCAATATGCGTACTGCCCAGCATGGCATGGAGCGCATCGGTTTGTGGAGTCGACGTGCCCTTGAAATAGTCAATCCACACGCTCGAATCGACTAGGGTTACCGGTCAGTCCGCATATCATCGAGGTTGCCTTCCCACATCAGCTTGCCGCGAAGTTGACGTATTTTCTCCTGTTGATGAAGCCGCAGAAGTGTTCGTAATCCTAGTTCCACCACTTCACGTTTGGTCTTCAGGCCGGTCAAATGGAGTGTCTCCTCCATCAATTTTTCGTCAATAACTATGCTCGTTCGCATGATGGTCTCACTCGATCAGGTAACCCTATGCTAGACCCAAGCCGCAGCCCCCGCAATGGCGTTTCTCTTTTGCGTGCGCGACCCTGAGACCACTTATGCAATTTGCATTAAACATAGAATAATATTTATCTTGACGCAAGTTTGTCATACGACTAGGATTTCCTTGCCGCTATAAGCGGTCCACCGTTGGATTGAATTTCGCTATTTTTAGAAAGATACGAAAATGAAAAATCAAAATGGAATGAAAACGTTCGCGTTCAAGCTGGCCGAGAAAAAAACCAAGGAAGCAAAACCTGCGCCACAATGGCAAGCGCGCGAAGGCGTGGCCACCGCCGGCTGCTCCGGTCCTGATGCCCGCGCCAGCCTCCGCTATGGCAGCGACAATGGTATTTATTGCTGACAGATTCGCTGGATAAAAAGCCTTGCTCATCGCGGGGCTTTTTTTATGCGTACTGCTGTCGTCCACGTCACTTTTTGAAAGACCGGTCATGGAAAAGCAAGAGAACACCAAGCTGTTTGCCTTCAAACTAGCTGAAAAGAAGGCCAAGGAAGCCAAGCCAGCCCCGCAATGGAAGCTGCGCGACGGCGTCGCCAGCGCCGGCTGCTCCGGCGAAGACCAGCGGGAAGATGGTTACTGGGGTCGCGATTTGGGCGTGTGGTGCTGATCGCCTGACCTCCGACACCGAGGCTAGCCCTGCTCCCGGGCAGGGCTTTTTCCATCCACCTCTTCAAAGCGGCATATGGCGAAAAAGGTTCTGATTGTCAGTAACAGCGCCGACCTGCATGTCGACATGCTCATCCCCATCCTGCAAGCGAAGGGATGCACCGCCTTCCGCATCGACCTGGACGCCTTTCCGCGCGATTACCAAAGTTCGCAATGGTTTGCGGCCGGTAGCCTGCGCCAGTGGATCCGCCACCTGCCCTCGAACGACACGCTCGACCTGGCCGAGGTGGGCGCGATCTGGAGCCGCAAGCCGGCCGAATTTTGCTTTCTGAGCCCCGATCTGGGCATCCAGGAGCGCATCTACGCCAAGGCCGAAACCGAGCAGGCCCTGTTCGGCATGCTGTACACGCTCGACTGCTTCTGGATGAGCCATCCGCTGGCCCTGCGCGGCGCCATGTGGAAGGGCGAGCAATTGCAGCGCGCCGCGCGCATGGGCTTTCGCATTCCCGCCTCGCTGACGACCAATTGCCCGGCCGACGTCACCGCCTTCCGCGCCAGTTTTGACGGCCCCATGATCTTCAAGGCCCTGTCCAGCCCCAACCTCGGTGGCGAGGACCTGGCCGACGACGAGCGCGTGGCGCAGGGCATCGGCACCACCCTGGTCGACGACGCCATGTTTGAACAACTGGACGCGGTGGGCGAACTGGCCTGCCATTTTCAGCAGTACATCCCCAAACTGTACGAACTGCGCGTGACGATCATCGGCGAGCGCGTGTTCGCGGCCAAGATCCATTCGCAGGACGACGAACGCACCGCCATCGATTCGCGCGATATGTCGGCCGACATCTTGTACGAGGCGACCGTCCTGCCCGACGAGTTGCGCGAGCGCTGCCTGGCGTTCGCGCGCAGCTACGGCCTGCCTTACAGCGCGCTGGACCTGATCGTCACGCCCGATGGCGACGTCGTTTTTCTCGAAAATAATCCGGTCGGCCAGTTCCTCTACATCGAGCAGCTGATTCCCGCATTCGCCATGCTCGACGCGCTGGCCGACCGACTCATCCTGGAGTGCGCATGACCCAGTCACACCGTTTTCCCATGCGCGAGCAGATCAAGGAGATCGAATCGCTGCGCAACAGCCGCGTGCTGGTGTTCGCCGCCTCCAACCTGGACATGGAAATCCTGCCGACCTTGTACGAGCAATGCCGCGCCATCGGCCGGGTGCCGCGCCTGGATGTGGTGCTGCAATGCCGCGGCGGCATCGTCAACGCCGCGCGCCGCATCGCGCTGCTGCTGCGCCAGTTCAGCGAGCACCTGGCGTTCATCGTGCCGTATCACTGCGAGTCATCGGCCACCATCCTGGCGCTGGCAGCCGATGAAATCATCGCCGGCGACCTGGCCATGTTTTCGCCGATCGACCCGCACCTGCATGGCGGCACGGACGAGGACAATGCCGCTTCGTCGTTCTCCTGCCAGGACATCAAGATGTTCGGCGCCATGAGCGACGAATGGTTCGGCGTCAGTTCCGACGAAGCGCGCCTGCAGTCGCTCGGCTTACTGTGCAACAGCATCTTCCCGCCGACCCTCACCGCGTTTTACCGCAGCACGCAGGAAGTGATGCAGATCGGCGAAGAGCTGCTGCGCTTCCAGCTGCCCGATAAACCCGAGGTCTTCCGCCAGGACGTGGTCAAGGAACTGATGTTCGGCTTTTACTCGCACAACTACGCGCTTACCCGCGAGGAGCTGGCCAAGCTGGGGCTCAACATCCGGCGCGAACCGGACGTCGAGGAATGCGCCTGGCGCATGTCGCGCGTGCTGCAAACGACCGTTGGCGGCGGCCTGCGCGAGTCGGCCGACGCGCCGTGGAACGATGTGCTGCTGGCCACGCGCGACGGCGGCATGCTTCGCGAACACCGCAGCGGCGGCTTTCTGCCGCGCTGGAGCAAGCTTGCCCTATGAGCGCCGCAGCCTACCTCACCGAAATCATCCGCTTCTTTACCGCTTTTTTGCTCGCCTGCGCCGCCATCGGCAAACTGCGCACGCTGGCCGCGTTCGCGCATAACCTGGTCGAGTCGTTCGGCGTGCAGCGGCGGGCGGCGGCCGTCCTCGCGCCGGCCGTCGTCGCGCTTGAGGCAGTGCTCGCGGGCCTGATCCTGGCCGGCGGCGCCATCGGCCGTGCCGGCATGGCTGCCGCCCTGGTGCTGTTCGTGGCGCTGACGGCGCTCGTCGGCTACCGCTACGTGGTCGAAGGCAGCGTCAAATGCAGCTGCTTCGGCGAGAGCGAACGGCCGGTGTCGAGCTACGATCTGCTGCGTAATGGCCTTGTCATCGCCGCCATCGGCACGTGCCTCGCGTTCTCCGGCGGCGCCGCTTTCGGCAAAAAGGAAAGCGTGCTGGCCGCCGCGCTGGCGCTCGTTGCCACCATCGGCGCCACCGGCTTCCACGATCTTGCCCGTGCCCTGAAGCGGAGCGCCTGATGGATAGCGACGTCCTGGCCGTCATTCTCCTGCTGCTGGCGTTGAGCGTGGCGCTCAACCTCAAGCTGTCGCTGCAGCTCTTGAAAGCCGTGGATCGCCTTGGCACAGCCGCTAAGGCGGCATCGATCCTGGCGCCGGGCGAAGCGGTCGACGCCTTTGCCGGCAAACGCCTGGCCGGCGGCGCGCCGCTTACCGTCGGTGGCGATGGCCAGCCCGCGGTGCTGCTGTTCCTGTCCAGCGCCTGCCCCAAATGCCGCCACAAGCTGCCCGAGATCGCGCGCCTGGCGCCGCTGGCGCGCGAGGCCGGCGTGGCGCTCTGGCTAATCAGCCTGGAACCAGGCTGGCGCCTGCGCCGCTTCCTGCAAGCGAGCGCGCTGGCCGGCAGCGCCGTGCGCGTGTCGACCGCCGACTACGAGATGCTCAACCCGCTCATGTCCTCGCCCTCGTACCTGTTCGTCAGCGCCGCCGGCACCCTGGATGCGCGCGGCATGATCGGCGACGACGACTGGCGCAGCTTTTGCGAACAGATGGACGAGGTCCACATGGCTGAAGGAGCAAGCGCGTGAGCCGGCTATCGCCCCATCTCGACCGCCTGCGCCTGCTGCGTCCTTTCGCCGCCCGCCTGTGCGCGGGCCTCGCGTGCATGGCGGTCACGGTGCTGATCCAGCTGGCCTACCCGAAGGCGCTGTCGTACTTCATCGATAACATCAATGTGCGCAACGACATGGCCTGGTTCAGCTCCCTGGCGCTGGTCATGCTGGCCGTGCTCGCGGTGCAGGCCGTGGCGGCCACCGCGCGCTACTACATTTTCGAGTCGACCGGCTACATGATCGTCACGCGCATCCGGCGCCAGTTGTATGCGGCGCTGATCGAGCAGCCGATCCGCTTCTACGACAAGCACCACGTCGGCGAACTGACCAACCGCTTGAGCGCCGATGTCGACATCCTGCACGACACGCTGACCATGGGCATGGCCGTGTCCCTGCGCTGCCTGTGCGTGTTCGTCGGCGGCGTGGCGATGCTGCTGACGATTTCGCCGGTCCTGTGCCTGATGCTGGTGATCTTTTTGCCGGCCACGCTGTTCATCGGAAAAATGACGGGCAAGGTCTATCGCAAGCGCGCAAGCCTGATGCAGGATGGCCAGGCCGAATGCGGCAAGGTCGCGCAGGAACACTTTTCCAACATCCGCCTGGTGCACGCCTTCAGCCAGCAGCGCACCGCGCGCGCGCGTTACGGCGGCGCGACTGAACATGCACTGTCGCTGTCGGTGTCGAGCAGCGCGCTGTTTGCGCTGTTTCGCGGCGGCTCGTCGTTCCTGGTCTATCTGGCGCTGCTGGGCACCTTATGGTTCGGCGCGCGCCTGATCGGCCAGGGCGCGCTGTCGGTGGGCGAGCTGACCGCCTTCATCCTGTACGCCAGCATGGTGACCGAAGCGGCCGGCGCCATCGGCGAATTCTGGAACACGTGGATGCGCACCATCGGCGCGACCGAATGGATTTTCAAGGTCATCAACACGGAATGCGCGCAGGAGGCATCAGGGGGCGCCGAGGTGCACTTGCAGGGCAGGGTGGCGTTCGAGGACGTGATGTTTGCGTACCCCGAGCGGCCCGATACGCCGGCGTTGAACGGCATCGATTTTTCCATTGCCGCAGGTGAGACGATTGCGCTGGTCGGCGCGTCCGGCGCCGGTAAATCGACCATCGCCAGCCTGATCCTCGGTTTTTACCAGCCCGACAGCGGCAAGATTTTGTTCGACGGTGTCAACGCCGCCGCCATGCCTTTGGCCGGCATCCGCAGCAAGCTGGCGATCGTGGAGCAGGAACCGTCGCTTTTTTCGGGCAGCATATTCGAGAACATCGCGTTCGCGGTGGCCGAGCGGGAAGCGACCCTTGACGAAGTGAAGGCGGCGGCTGCCCTGGCCTATGCCCACGATTTCATCAGCGCTTTCCCGGACGGCTACGACACCGTCGTCGGCGAGCGCGGCGCGCAACTGTCGGGCGGGCAGAAGCAGCGCATCGCAATCGCCCGCGCCCTGCTGCGCGACCCGCGCATCCTGATCCTGGACGAAGCGACCAGCGCGCTCGATTCGGCCAGCGAACTGCAGGTGCAGCGCGCTCTCGACACCCTGATGCAAGGGCGCACCACGATCATCATCGCGCACCGTTTTTCCACCATCGTCAAGGCCGACCGCATCCTGGTGCTGGAGCACGGCCGGCTGGCGCAGCAGGGCACCCACGCGCAACTGGTGGCGCAGCAGGATGGCTTGTACTTCCACCTGATGCGCCACCAGCTGGCACGCGCCGCCACCGAACCGGAACCGGTGCCAGTAGCGGTGTCAGTGGTGGCTTAGACGGCGCCTGCCGCCGGCAGCGTCTTGCTGAACTGCGATACGCCGTTCAAGTCGAACAGTTCGACCTTCATCGCTTTCGACTGCGGGTCGATATTGACTTCGCCGAAGAACTGGTAGCCGGCGAACGGCGACGAGTTCTGGATCGGCGGCGCCTTGGCGAACACCTCGGTCGGGCCGAAGGTCATATCGAGTTTGCCCGGGCCGAAGGAGCCGGCATTCATCGGGCCGGCCACGAATTCCCAGAACGGCGCGAAGTCGGTGAAATGCGCCTTGGCCGGATCGTAGTAGTGCGCGGCGCAGTAATGCACGTCGGTCGTGATCCAGACCACGTTCGGCACGCCCTTGATGCCCTTGAGCAGGCGCGCCATTTCCAGCTCGCGTCCCGACGCCGGGCCGCTCACGCCATTGGCCACCGCTTCCCACATCGCCACGCCCTTGGCATCCTTGCCGTCGGCTACTTCCAGCCCGATCGGCATGTCCGATGAAATGACCTTCCAGGTAGCCTTCGAGGCAGTCAGTTCCGCGATCAGCCAGTCCACCTGGGCCGAGCCGAGGATGGCCGAACTGGCGTTTTCCTCGGTCTGCAGGTTGGTGCTGTTGGGACCACGGTAGCTGCGCATGTCGATCACGAACACGTCCAGCAGCGGCCCGTAGCCAATGCTGCGGTAGATGCGCTGGGGCTCGGCCTGTTTGTAGAAGCGCATCGGCGCGTATTCCAAAAAGGCGCGGCGGCCCCGTTCGGCCAGGGTGGCGACGTTCTTTTCCTTGTAGCGCGCGTCGGCCGTCAGGTCCTTGGCGCCGCTGTAGTTGTTGGTCACTTCGTGGTCGTCCCACTGCCAGATCTGCGGCACTTGCGCGGCGAATTTGCGAAAGTTCAGGTCCAGCGTGTTGTACGAGTGGCGCCCACGGTATTCCTTGAGCGTTTCGGCGACCTTGCTCACTTCTTCGGTCACGATGCTTTTCCAGACCTGGCCGTTTTCGGCCTTCGCTTCGGCCGTGATCGGGCCGTCCGCGTAGACGGTGTCGCCATTATGGATGAAGAAATCCGGATCGCGCTTGCGCATCGATTCGTACATGCGCACGCCGCCGAACTCGGTGTTGATGCCCCAGCCCTGGCCGGCCTGGTCGCCGCTCCAGTGGAAGCGGATGGCGCGCTTGCCGTCCGCCTGCGGCATGGTGCGGAACTGGCCCGACACCGCTTCGCTCTCGATGCGGCCATTGGCCGGGTCGATGTACTTCACGCGCACGAACACGGTCTGGCCGGCGGGCAGGCCGGATAAATCCACGCGCGAGGTGAAGTCGGTCGCTTCGGTGGCGGTCGGGCCGACAATCCGGCTGGCGTTGGTGAAGCGCTCGCTGGTATCGTATTCGACGATCATCTGCGCATTGCGGTCGCTGCGGCTCCAGATGACGGCGCGCTCGCCGGTCACGTCGCCGAACTGGATCCCGGAGGGCAGCTTGGGCCGTTCGGCTTCGCTCGGGACGATGGCCGGGGCAGGGGAGTCCGAGCCGCCGCAGGCGGACAGCAGCAGCGAACCATTGAGCGCCGTGCCGCCGGCGATGATGCCGCCGCGCGTGAGGAACCCGCGGCGTGAAAGTGTTGAGGTCATGAAGGCTCCAGTGAAGAATGGCTGGAAGTCTAGAGCCTGTTTATGACCTATTGATGAAATGCCAAGCGGTAAATCATGTTGCCTCGAACAGGGAGTGCAGCACGCTGGCGCTGTCGCTGATGGTGGCGTATTCGCCATTCAGGTTGGCCAGCGCCATGGCGTGCACGTCGTCGGCACTGCGCGCCTGGCCGGCGTAGTCGGTGCAGGCGAAGGCGAAGCAGGCGTCGGCCACCACGGTGGTGTCGAACCCCAGGTTGCCGGCGCTGCGCGCGCTGCCTTCGACCGAATTGTTGGTGCTCACGCCGACGATGACGAGGCGCTCGATGCCGCGCGCGTGCAGCCAGCGCTCCAGTCCCGACAGGACAAACGCGTCGGGCACGTTTTTGTCGACCACGTGTTCGTGCGGCAGGGGCGCGAACGCTTCCTGGAACTGCGCACCCGCCTGGCCGGGCCAGAACAGGCTGCCGGGCGTGCGCGACATGTGGCGCACGTGCACCACCGGCGCATCGGCCGCGCGCCAGGCACCGAGCAGGCGTTCGATGCATTCGCCGGCGTCGGGGTTGTTACGTTGACCTGCGTTCGGATTGGCCATGGCTTTTTGCATGTCGATGATGATCAGGGCGGGCAGGTCGCTGCGCATGGAGGCTCGATAAGAGTGGACGAACTCAAAGTATAGGCGGCCCTTGTGGAGCGCGCCAGCTGCGACTTCTACGTACGGCGTGGCGTCGGGAGCAGGCCCGGAGCGCCTGGCAAAACGGCTCCGCTTATATCGTTACCCACCGTGGTTATCGGGCCCGGGGCGGACAGTGGCATGCCAACGCGGCACGCTCGTCCTTGCGTTCACGGCGAAGATCGAAGCCGGCCGAAGACGAGGCTCGCGTTGACGCCGCCGAAGCCGAAGCCATTCGAGATGGCGTAGTCGGTTGCTATGTTCCGCGCCGCTCCGCTGACGATGTCGATGCCCTCGGCGGCCGGATCGGGCTGCGCCAGGTTGAGCGTGGGAGGCGCCATCTGGTCGCGCAGCGCAAGCACGGTGAAAATCGCTTCCACGCCGCCGGCCGCGCCCAGCAAATGTCCTGTCGCGGACTTGGTGGCCGACACGGCGGGGCCGCGACCGGTTCCGAATATGGCCCTGATGGCGGCCAGCTCGCTGGCGTCGCCGACCGGCGTGGACGTGGCATGGGCGTTCAGGTGCCCGATCTGTCCGGGCGCGAGGTTCGCCTGCCGGATCGCCAGTTCCATGGCACGCCGTCCGCCGGCGCCGTCGTTCGGTGGAGATGTCATGTGATACGCGTCGGCGCTCGTGCCATAGCCCAGCAGTTCCGCAATTGGCGTGGCGCCGCGGCGCAATGCGTGCTCCAGTTCTTCGATGACCAGCATGCCGGCGCCTTCGCCCATCACAAAGCCGTCCCGGTCGACATCGAACGGGCGCGATGCCTGGGTGGGATGGTCGCCAAAGCCGGTGGACATGGTTCTGGCGGCAGCGAATGCGCCGAAGCTGACGCGGTCGATGCAGGCCTCGGCCCCGCCGCAGATGGCGATATCGGCTTCACCGGCGCGGATCAGGCGCGCGGCGTCGCCGATTGCCTGTGCGCTCGCGGCGCATGCGGTAACGGGCGCGCCGAGCGGGCCGCGAAAGCCGTGACGAATGGAGATGTGTCCAGCGGCCATATTGGCCAGAAAACTGGGGACGGTAAAAGGGGACAGCCGCTTTGGCCCGCGTCCATCGGTGGTTCGCACGGCATCGACGATGGCGCCGAATCCGCCCACGCCCGAACCGACAATGGTGGCTGTTCTTTCGCGCGCGCTGTCGGTGGCGGGCTGCCAGCCGGCCTGGTTCAGGGCTTCCTGCGCCGCCGCCAGGGCAAACAGGCTGAAGCGGTCCATTTTCTTGTGGTCCTTGGGTTCCACGGCGAGGGCAGGATCGAATCCCCATGGGCGCTCCGGGGCGAGGCCCGGTACCACGCCCGCGATTGTCGATGCAATGCCTTCTGTGACCTCCCCGGGCAGCGCAGCCAGGCCAGAATGACCATCGAGCAGGCGGCGCCATACGGCCTCGACGCCACAACCCAGGGGCGACACCATCCCCATGCCGGTCACGACAATTCGTCTTGTATTCAAATCATGCTCCAATGAAGATAGGTAGATGCGCCTTGGCAAAATGCGCCATGCAGCCGCTGTCGCGCAGCTCAGGCGCGATCGGGATCAGTGCCAGTATAGGCAGGCGGGGATGTAAATGTTGGCGCATCGCGCCAACGAATATGCAAAGTGCGCCATAATAAAACGATGATGAAGGTATCCTGGCAAGGCGCACTGACTGTTTCGGCTCACTTCCTGCACGGGATGCTGCACTTCGTCCGCACCCGGCACGGAGAACAGGCGGCAGCACAGGTACTCGCGAGCGCCGCCATTCCCCCGTCCCTTCTCCATCAGCCCGATGCCCGATTGACGCGCCAGCAATACGTGGCTCTGTACAGGACGGTCGCGGCGACACTCGATGACGAGATGCTGGGGCTGTGGTCCCGCCCCATCCGCAGCGGGACTCTCAAATACCTCATGCTCAGCCTGCTGGACGCGCCGACCGTGCTGGTCGCCTTGAATCGTTTTGTCCGCTTCTGGAATCTGCTGCTCGACGATTACCGGCTGCAGATTTCAACCAAAAATAACCTGGTACGGCTCGCTCTCGTGGAAAGAACGCCCGGTACCCAGGTCATGCTGCTTGGGCATGAGTTGATGGTCAAGCTCATTCACGGCATCGCATCCTGGCTGCTCGGCAGGGAGATCAGCCTGCACTTGGTCGAGTTCCGCTTCGCCAGGCCCAGGCATGTGGATGACTATGCGTTCATGTATCCCGGCGAGGTGCGCTTCGACGCGGGCATGACCAGCATTTACTTTTCCTACCAGGATTGTGCGGAAGTGTTCAAACGCGAAAAGCACGAGCTATGGGCATTCCTGAAACGTGCGCCGGAAGACTGGACCTTCAGTGCGGTTCATCGCGCTTCGATTGCGACCAGGACGCGCGAGTATCTTGAGCAGAACATGGCACGGCCGGTGACGATCCAGGATCTCGCGCTGGCATTGCACAGCTCCGTGCGCACGCTCAACCGCCGGTTTGCGGACGAAGGAACGCATTTCCAGGCGGTCAAGGATGGACTGCGGCGCGATATCGCGGTCCATCGGCTGACCAATTCGAACACGGGCGTGGCCGTACTGGCATCCGATCTGGGTTTTTCCGACGCCACGGGTTTTTGCCGCGCATTCAAACAGTGGACCGGCAGCAGCCCTTCCGATTACCGGAAAGGCACCCGCCAGGATGAGTGAGTGCCCCAGCGTGAGCGCACCTGCGGCGAGCCGCAAGCCGGCCTTGACGACAAGCGTGGGGTGCGGTGAGGCGTGGTTAAGCGTTCTCAGTAGGTGCGCTTGCGGCTGCCGCCCTGGGAGCGCAGCAAGGCCAGCTTGGCCGAATAGCGTTCGGTGGCCGCGTGCGTGGTGCTGTTTTCGAGCGCCAGCGCCAGTTCGTCGCGCGCGGCGGCGCCTTCGCCCAGGCGCCAGTGCGCGATCGCCAGCCAGAAATGAAATTCGTGGTTGAAGGGCGCGCGCCGCACTTCCTTGTGCAGCAGCTCGCGCGCGTCGGCATAGCGCAGTTCTTCCAGCGCCTTCATCGCCAGGTGAAAGTAGTGGTAGGGCGGGGTCGGCTCCAGGGTGGCCAGGCGCGCCGCCAGCGCCTTCGATTCCTCGTTCTTGCCCAGTTTGGACAGCACCGGCACCAGGTTGTGCATGGCGATCGTGCTTTCGGGCTCCAGGGTCAGGGTGGCCTTGAAGGCGCGTTCGGCCAGGACGTTGTCGCCATGGCGCTGGTAAATCACGCCGAGCGTGTTGTACGGCGTCGAGTAGGTCGGCAGGTGCACTACCGCCGCGCGCGCCCACCAGTAGGCTTCGTCGAGGCGGTTCCCGGCCAGCGCTTCGGCCGCGCGGTTATTCATGAACATCGCTTCGATCATGCGCTCGTCGATGGTGTGCGTGTTGTAGCGCGCGCTGTCCTCGGGCGGCAGGAAGTCGATGGTCAGCATGCGCTCCTCGCCTCCCAGCACGCGCGCCTGCGCCGTGCGCCGCTTGCCCATCGAGATGTTGACGTGGGTGCTGGCGAAATACAGGCCGCCGCTGCGGCTCCAGACGTCGTCGATCATCACGTCCTGGTACTGCACTTCCAGTCCCAGGTGCCTGGCGAAAGCGGCCGTCATGACCACCAGCGACAGGCAGTTGCCCATGCGCGCATCGAACGTTTCGGCGGCGTTGCGGGTGACGCTGGCGTCGTATTCGAGTTTCAGCTCGCCCTTGGTGTAGAGCGCCTCGACCAGGCCGCGCGCGGGTCCCAGCTTGCGCAGCGCGCTGGTGAATTCGGGACTGTCGGCATAGGCGCGCATGGCGTCGCTGAGCGCGAACAGCTGGTCCGGGCCGATGGGCGCCGGCGGTGGCGCGAAGGTGGCGTCGCTCAGGACCGCCGGCAGCGGCAGTGGCGGCGCGGCCGGCACGCCCAGGCTGGCGCAGCCGCCGCCCAGCAGGGACACGCTGACGATGATCGAGCTGGCAAGGTGTCGCATCGATGCCTCCTGAAGTCCAGGTTTCAGTATCGTCGCCGCAACGCGGAAAGTCTAGTTCTCGTGCTCGCCGTGGAAGGTATCGTGCAGCTCGTCGAGCAGATCGGTAATGTCGTCGTCGGACAGGCCCAGGTAGGCGCTGGCGCGCGCGCCGCCCTTGTCCCATTCGAGCGAGCCGCCGTGGCCCTGGTACTGCTGGATGGCGCTTTCGGCCAGCAGCGACAGCGCCACCAGGGCGCGCACGCCGTCGTCGGTCGCTTCGTCTTCGAGCACGGTGTAGTCCTGGTGGTGCAAAATCGCCCAGGCCACGTCGCTCGACAGGCCCCAGTTGCGCGCCAGCAGGCAGCCGATGGCGGCGTGGTTGGTGCTGTGGCGCTCATCTTCGAGCGCGGTGAACGGGCGCAGCGGGTCGTTGGCCGCTTCGGCGAAGGTGGCGGCGTAAGCGGGAAAGCGCTGCATCAGCAGCGGCACGCCGGTGTCGCAGAACAGGCCGAAGGTATGCGCCACGTCGGCTTCGCCGATGCGCAGGCGGCGCGACAGGTAGACCATGGCCTGGGCGCGGCGGGTCGACAGGTCCCAGAAGCTGGCCAGCGAGGCGTGGTCGGTGCCGATGCTGCGGCGCGCCAGCAGGCCCGTCATCAGGGCTGCGACCTGGTTGATGCCCAGGAAAAGAATCGCCTGCTCGATCGACTTGGCCTTGCGCTTGCCGCCATAAAAGGAGGAATTGGCGAGCTTGAGCAGCGCACCGGACATGCCGACATCGCTGGCGATGATGCGGCCGATGGTCGCCGGCGATGGATCTTCCGACATCAGTTCGCGCTGCAGGTCGGCCAGCAGGCTCGGACGCGGCGGAATCCGGATCGACTTGATCAGGGCATCGACCGGGTCGTCGGCAGGGTTGGCTAGGGCTGGATTGCTCATATGATATCGAAGATTAATTTCCGTATGGAATCTCTTGCAGTGCGTCACTATAAACCAGTCTGCCGTGCAGCGGCTCATCTTCCCTCAATCGACAGGCAATCTTTCTTCAGTGTTGGCAGGCCGTCACACCCTGGCATGGGCAAAACGGCACGCTTGCCTCAAAACCAACCCCGGAGGGGTGTCCGAGGCTGAGCCCGTGTCCGATTGTCAGACCTGACACCGGAGTCACCGGAGTAGGTGGCCGGGCGCACATTGCGCGCCGGCTTGGCACGGTAGAATTGTTTCCTATGAAACTGCAGACAAAGACAACGTTGGCGGGCATCGATTTTGCTGCGCCGTCGCAGGAGGTGGCGCGCCAGCTCATCGGCGTGGAGCTGCTGGTCGATGGCGTGGGCGGGCGCATCGTCGAGACCGAAGCCTACGACCGCGACGATCCGGCCTCGCACAGCTTTTCCGGCCCCAGCGTACGCAACCTGGCCATGTTCGGCCCGCCCGGGCGTGCCTATGTGTACCGCTCGTATGGCATCCACTGGTGCCTGAACTTCGTTTGCCGCGAGGATGGCCATGGCGCCGGGGTGCTGATCCGCGCCATCGAGCCGCTCGAAGGCATCGACCTGATGCGCGAACGGCGCGGGCTGGACGATGTGCGCCTGCTGTGCTCCGGTCCCGGCAAGCTGTGCCAGGCGCTGGGCGTGACGCGCTTTCACGACGCCCTGGCGCTGGACGCGCCGCCGTTTGCCTTGACCGCGCCCGCCGCGTCGGCCGCGCCGGTGACGCCGGTGATCGTGGTGGCCGGGCCGCGCATCGGCATCTCCAAGGCCATGGACGTGCCCTGGCGCTTCGGCCTGGCCGGCTCGCGCTTTCTGAGCAAACCCTTTCGCTGACCCTGCCGGCTTACACGGCACGCCGTCCGGCCGCCTCGCGCGCCGCCGGCGACAAGCCGCGCGCGCCTACCGCCCGCATCCGGCTCGCCGCGGCGCGCCGCTCGGCCGGTTCGCGGTAGGCGGCGTCCGGATCGCCGTGCAGTTCGGCGTGCTCGTCCTGCGCCGCGTCGTCCTCCCGGTCGGTGTCGTCGATCTGGAAGATCGACACCGCCTTCGACAGGTTCACCGTCTGCTCGTGCAGGCTTTCGGCCGCGGCGGCGGCCTGCTCGACCAGCGCCGCGTTCTGCTGGGTCATGGAATCCATCTGGCCGACCGCCATGTTGACTTCGGCGATGCCTTCGGCCTGCTCGGAACTGGCCAGGCTGATGCGCTCGATGATCTCGTTGACCTGCTTGACCGAGGCCACGATGTCGCCCATGCTGTTGCCCGCTTCATTGACCGAGGCGCTGCCGCCGTCGATGATGGCCACCGAGTCGGCGATCAGGCCCTTGATTTCCTTGGCCGCCGCCGCCGAGCGCTGCGCCAGGGTGCGCACTTCGGCCGCCACGACCGCGAAGCCGCGCCCCTGTTCGCCGGCGCGCGCCGCTTCCACCGCCGCGTTCAGCGCCAATATATTGGTCTGGAACGAAATGCCGTCGATCACGCTGATGATGTCGACAATCTTGGCCGAGCTGGCCTTGATCTGGGCCATGGTGTTCACCGCGCGGTCGACCGCCTTGCCGCCGCTGGCGGCCAGGGTCGCCGCGCTGGCGGCCAGGTCGTTGGCGCGCCGGGCGTTGCTGGCGTTTTCCTTCACCGCCAGGGTCAACGTTTCCATGGCGCTGGCGGTCTGTTCGAGCGAGCCGGCCTGCATTTCGGTGCGGTTCGACAGGTCCATGTTGCCGGTGGCGATTTCGTGCGAGGCGGTGTCGATCGAGCGCACCGAGGTCAGCACCGAGCGCAGGGTCTGGTTCAGGGTGCCGATGGTCTGGTCCAGTGCGCGCGAGGTGTCGGCGATTTCATCGCGGCCGCGGTTGGGCGCGCCCACCGTCAGGCGCCCGTTGGAGAGCTCGCCCACCACGCCGGCAATGGCGCGGATATCGGCCAGCATGCCGCGCCGCACCAGCATCGTGGCCAGCAGCGACAGGCCGATCGAGAGCAGCACCAGCGCCCCCATCGCCCCGACCAGCGCGCGAAATTCTTCGCGGGCGTCGGCGTAGGCGTGCTCGGCCAGGGTCTTTTCGGTGCCGGCCAGCTGGCCCAGGGCGGCGCTGAGGGCGACGAATTCCTTTTCCGCCTTTTGCATCGAATTGGTCGCGATCGACTGGTCCATCTGCGCCATTTCGATCGTTTCGAGCACGCTCTTGCGGTAGGCGCCGAGCGCTGCGGTGGAGGCGTCGATCAGCTTTTTCTCGGACGGGTCCGACACGCGCGCCAGCGCGGCGAGCTGGGCGGCGATGGCGGCGTGCTTCTTGCCGATGTCGGCGGACAAGGCATCGACCCGCGACTGGGCGAAGCTGCCGTTGATCCAGGCCAGCAATTGATAGATGTTGGCGTGCGCATGCTTGGCGTCGCCGGCCACGTCGGCCGCCGCTTTCTGACGTGTGGCGTGCACCTGCACCATTTTTTCCAGTGAAGCATTCTGGCGCACCATGCCGTACCAGGCGCCCGCGGCCACCAGCATCAGCAAGATCAGTACCAGCCCGGGGGCCAGCAGCAGCTTGGGCCCAATACGCAATTTGTTCAGCATGCCTTACTCCCGACAGAACGTTCGGCGGACGGCAGTTGCCGCCCGCACTTCAGACGCTTTAATTTTTATAGATGCCAGCTTCCAGGATCACGTCATCGACGCGCTGGATGTAGGTGGTTTTCGGCTCGATCTTGCCGTTGGTGGGGTTCTTGTACTGGTAGTCGACCCAGCCCTTGCCCTTGGACTGGCCCAGGTTGACGATTTCGCGGCGATATTTCTTGCCGCTCGCATCGGGTACGTCGGTCAGGTCCTTGCCCACGATCGAGGGATTGATCGGGTGGGCCAGCACGATGCCGGTCTGCAGGTCGCGCATGTCGATGTACAGCTCGCCCTGGACGAAATCCTTGTCTTTGGCATTGATGCGCTTGACCATTTCATCCTTGCCCTTGGCCTTGATCAGGGCGGCGCCGCGCTCGACCATGGCGATCGCGTCCTTTTCGGTGGGCTCGGTGGCGCAGGCGGTGCCGGCGGCGAAGGTAAAGCACAGGGCGGTGGCGCTGAGCAGCAATTTCATGGCAAATCCTTTTTAGGAATGGAGGGCTGTTGCTTAGGTGCATTGCGTAATCTACGCCCCCGTTTCCCGCGTCGATTGCGCCATGTCAAGGCCGAGGCGAAGGATGCGCGCACGCCACACTTCAGGCCGCTTGAGCGGGCACAACAACAACGCTCTTTCACCATGTTGATCTAAGGCAATTTGGTTCCTCAAGGCAAGCATATGATGATTTTCTGCCTTTCCACCCCGTTCAGGAGCCCGTCGTGACCGATCTTTCGCCACCCAAATTCAAGCCCTATACCCGCCAGTCGATCGCCAATGCGCGCCAGTGGCAATTCATGTCGCCCGAACTGCAGGAAGCGGTGGAAGTCGTCTCCCGCGTGCTGCCGTTTCGCACCAATGAATATGTCATGGACCAATTGATCGACTGGAGCAATATTCCGGACGATCCGATCTACCGCCTGGTGTTTCCGCACCGCGACATGCTGCAGCCGCAGGAATATGCGCAGTTGCGCGAGCTGGTGCTGTTCAAGAAGGATGATGCGGCCATCAACCAGCTGGTGCACAAAATCCGCATGCGCATGAATCCGCATCCGGCCGGCCAGATGACCCACAACGTGCCGCGCGTAAACGACGCTCCGCTGCGCGGCTTGCAGCACAAGTACAAGGAAACGGTGCTGTTCTTCCCGAGCGCCGGCCAGACCTGCCACGCCTACTGCACCTTTTGCTTCCGCTGGCCGCAGTTCGTCGGCATGGACGACATGAAGTTCGATGCGCGCGAAACGACCGAGCTGGTCGCCTACCTGGCCACCCATCCGGACGTGACCGACGTGCTCATCACCGGGGGCGACCCGATGATCATGAACACCCGTTCGCTGGCCGTGTTCCTCGAATCGCTGCTGGTACCCGAGCTGGGCCACATCCAGAACATCCGCATCGGCACCAAGGCGGTGGCGTACTGGCCGCAGCGTTTCGTGACCGACCGCGATGCCGACGACCTGATGCGCCTGTTCGAGAAAGTGGTCGCCGCCGGCAAGAACCTGGCCATCATGGGCCACTACAGCCATGCGGTCGAACTGCGCAACGAGATGGCGCAAAAGGCGGTCAAGCGCATCGTCTCGACCGGCGCTACCTTGCGCATGCAAGGTCCCCTGATCCGCCACATCAACGAAGACCCCGCCAGCTGGGCCGAGCTGTGGACCACCGGCGTGCGCCTCGGCGCGATTCCGTACTACATGTTCGTCGAGCGCGATACCGGCCCGAGCGAGTATTTTTCGCTGCCGCTGGCGCGCGCCCACGAAATCTTCCAGGCGGCGTACCAGATGGTGTCGGGCCTGTCGCGCACGGTGCGCGGGCCGTCCATGAGCGCCTTCCCCGGCAAGGTCGTGATCGATGGCGTGGTCACCATCAATGGCGAGAAACTGTTTGCCCTGCAATTTTTGCAGGCACGTAATCCGGATTGGGTACGCAAGCCGTTTTTTGCCAAATACGATGAAAAGGCGACCTGGATGGACCACCTGGTGCCGGCTTTTGGCAAAAGCAAATTCTTCTTCGAAGGCGAGGACGATGGTGCCGTTCACGCGCCGGCCGGCAAGGTGATTCCGATCAAGACGGTACAGCGCGTCGAGGCCGGCGGCTGCAGCCAGCAGACCGACGCCGCCTGAGGCGCGAAGGAGCGATGATGGGAAGCGCGCAGCACCACCAACGGTTGTCCGGACTGACAGTCTTCTTTTCCGTGTTCCTGCCGTTTGCGCTGGGACATTACCTGTCCTCGCTGCTGCGCACCGTCAACGCCGTGCTCGCACCCAACCTGGTGCAGTCGCTCTCCCTCACCTCCGGGCAGCTGGGGCTGCTCACCAGCGCCTTCTTCTTTTCCTTTGCGCTGGTGCAGCTGCCGGTCGGTATCGCCCTCGACCGCTACGGACCGCGCAAGGTGCAACTGGTGCTGATGCTACTGGCCGGCACCGGCGCATTGATGTTCGCACACGGTAACAGTTTTGCCGAGCTGGTGGTGGCGCGCGCCGTCATCGGCTTCGGGCTGGGCGGCTGCTTCATGTCGGCCGTCAAGTCCATTTCCGGCTGGATCTCGCCCGAGCGCCTGCCCTCGGTGCACGGCTACCTGATCGCAATCGGGGGACTGGGAGCGGCCTCGGCCACCCTGCCGGTGCGCCTGGCGCTGCAATTTACCGACTGGCGCGGCCTGTTCACCATGCTCGGCGCGCTGGCCGCCTGCATCGGCCTGCTGATCTGGCTGGTCACGCCGCGCCCCGCCGCCGGCACGCCCAAGCCGGCCGCACCGACCGTGCGATCGATCATGGATGTGTATCGCGATCCGGCGTTTCGCAAGACCATTTCGCTCATGCTCATTCCGCACACCGTGTTTTTCGGCATCCAGGGCTTGTGGATCGGGCGCTGGCTGTCCGACGTGGCGCATTTTTCCGATGCCGCCGTCGCTTACCTGCTGTACCTTTCCATGGCCGCCGTGATCTTCGGGGCGATTGCGGTCGGCATGTTGACCGAGTGGGCCGGGCGGCGCGGGGTCAAGCCGCTCGACGTGGCGGCGGTCGGCATCGGCCTGTTCGTCATGGTGCAGATCGGCATCGTGCTCAACTTCAAGCCGAGTTTCCAGACGCTGTCCGTGATGTTCACCCTGATCGGCACCATCACCGGCATCGAATACGCAATCGTGGCGCGCTCGATGCCGCCCAGCCTGACCGGGCGCGCCGCCACCTGCCTGAACCTGCTGATCTTCATCGGCGCCTTTCTGGTGCAGGCCGGCTTCGGCCAGGTGCTGGGCTTGTGGCGCGCGAATGTGCTGCATCAATATCCGGCTGTGGCCTACCAGGCCGCCTTCGGCATGCTGGTGCTGTTGCAGCTGCCCGGGCTGGTGCTGTATGTGCGGCGGCGCGGGCGCGCGGCGGTGGCGGGCAGCCGCGAGCACGGGGAGCAAGGGGAGGGCGTGGTGGCGTAACGGGCGGGCGAGATTGGACGATTCGTCTAGAATCCCCGGGACCGCTTCCCGTCCAATCGAAGGAGATTTTCCATGCGCGACCATCCGTGCGTTCGCCTGCTCGCAGGCTGCATGCTGCTGGGCCTTGCGGCCTGCGGCGAAAAGGCGACTTTACCGGCTACCGACGGCGTCGGCCCGAGCCCGGTCATTCCCGCGCCGAACAAGACCCTGATTCCGACCGTGAATATTGCGCCGGCCAAGAGCTGGCCGGCGGGCGTGACCCCGCGCGCCGCGAGCGGCATGGCCGTCAAGGCCCTGGCCAGTGGGCTGGACCATCCACGCTGGCTGTACGTGCTGCCCAATGGCGACGTGCTGGTGGCCGAGACCAACGCGCCGCCCAAGCCCGAAGACGGCAAAGGCATCAAGGGCTTCGTGATGAAGAAGGTGATGGCCAAGGCCGGCGCCGGCGTACCCAGCGCCAACCGCATCACCCTGCTGCGCGATGCCGACGGCGACGGCGTGGCCGAAGTGCGCACCGAATTCTTGAAGGGCCTGCATTCGCCGTTCGGCATGGCGCTGGTCGGCGACGTGCTGTACATCGCCAATGCCGACGCCATCGTAAAGTTTCCGTACCGCAGCGGCGAGACGGCGATTTCCGCCGCGCCCGAGACGGTGGCCGCCTTGCCGGGCGGGCCGATCAACCACCACTGGACCAAGAACATCATCGCCAGCAAGGATGGCAGCAAGCTGTACGCGACCGTCGGTTCGAACAGCAATGCGGCCGAGAACGGCATGGAGAACGAGGTCAACCGCGCCGCGATCCTGGAAGTCGATTTGGCCAGCAAGGCCACGCGCCTGTTCGCCTCGGGCCTGCGCAATCCGAACGGCATGGGCTGGCAACCGCAGAGCGGCGCCTTGTGGACGGTGGTCAATGAACGCGACGAGCTGGGCAGCGATCTGGTGCCCGATTATCTGACGTCGGTGAAGGATGGCGGGTTTTACGGCTGGCCGTACAGTTACTACGGCAAGCATGTGGACGAGCGGGTCAAGCCGCCCAAGCCGGAGCTGGTGGCCAAGGCGATCGTGCCCGATTACGCGCTGGGCAGCCACGTGGCGCCGCTGGGGATGGTGTTCTATGAGGGCAGTCTGTTCCCGGCGCAGTACGCGGGCGGGGCGTTCATCGGCCAGCATGGGTCGTGGAACCGTGAACCGCTGAGCGGGTATAACGTGGTGTTCGTGCCGTTTGAAAAAGGCGCGCCGAAAGGCAAGCCGATCGAGATTTTGACCGGGTTCGTGAATGAGGCGGGCGACGCGTACGGGCGGCCGGTCGGAGTGGCGGTCGACAAGGCCGGCGCGCTGCTGGTGGCCGATGATGTGGGCAATGTGATCTGGCGGGTGACGCCGGCGGTGGCGGCGCCAGCGCCTGTCGCCGCTAACTAACCTCAACCGTTTAATGCCGTCTTCCCGCTAAACCAAGCTCCGTCGTTCCCGCCGAGGGCCGCCTTGGCGCGGGAACGACGGAGCATATTTTAACGGGCATCATGAACAGCTGTGGCACGTAGATACTCACCCGCAGCCATCGAGCATCAACGCCGGCAAACTGGTCCACGCCACCCCAGCCACCGCCAGCACCGCACTCCCCGCACTGGCCCAATCGAGCAAGCGCGTCGCTTCCGACGCACCAGCGAGCACATGCCGCGCGCGCCACGCCAGCCACAGGCACGCTCCCAGCGCCAGCGCCGACACCATCCCCACCACCCAGCGCCGCGGCGCCTCGCCATCGATCAATCCGGGCGCGCACAGCGCCGCCACCCACACATAGCAAAAGAAAAAATGCAGCGCCCACACCAGCAGCGGTGCGCAGGCGTGCAGCAGCTGACTGAAAAGACGTTCGCGCAGCATCAATTCATCACCCACGGCACAAGGTGGATCGCCGCCGCCGCCGCGATGCCCTGCAGGCTGGTGTAATGCCACATCAGCGCCGTGTTATCCAGGGTCGCCCGGCTGGCGCCAGTAAGATACCCGCGCCACGCGCGCGCGCACAAATACAGCGCCGCCAGCAACAGCGTGACTACATGCAGCCCCTGGTACGCCAGCAAGGCCGCCACCGTCGCGCTCCACGCTTGCGCGGTCGGGTCGAGCCCCGCCAGGCGCTGGCCGTTGAAGTCGCACGCAAAGGCGGCCAGCATGCACGCCAGCGCCGCCAGCACCAGCGGCGTCAGGCGACGCCGCTCCAGCGCGCGGCTGGCCAGCCAGACCAGCGCCGAACTGGCGACCAGCAGGGCGCAGGACAGCAGCGGCCACACAGGCGCGGCCAGCGCGGCCTGCGGCGGCGGGCATACGGTCAGCCGCATCGAAATATGAATATACGCGAACACGAACGACGCGAAAATGGTCGCATCGACCACCAGCATGATCAGGGTCGCCCACCACGAGTGCGATGCCGTGCCGCGCGCGCCTACCGGCAGTGTCAGGTCCTGGCCCACCTTGGCGTGCGAGAGCGGTGGCGGGCGATCCGACTGCCACAGCCACGCCACAATGCCGACCATGGCCGCGATGCCGCAGGCCCAGGCGGTCCAGGTGAGTTTGACCGTCAGCAGCAGGAAGAACCCGGCGGTGCCGGCGGCGGCAATCAACGGCCACCAGCTGTCGCCGGGCAGGATCATCAGGTAGCGCGGCACGGCGCCCAGGGCGCTGGTGGCAATCGTCTCGCGCCGTCCGCTGACGGTGCCCGGCAGGTAGTGCTGGCCCGCCTCGACCTCGCGCGCCAGGGTCGGCTGCTCCCACAGCGGATCATTTGATGTAATGCATGGAATGCTGCGGTTGCCGTAGTCTTCCGACGGCAGCCATTCCAGCGTGGCCGCGTTCCACGGGTTGCCGACCTCCTTGTCCGCCATGCGCAGGGTGCGCGCCAGGTCGAACAAAAACAGCAGCACCCCGAATGCGAACACAAAGGCGCCCACGCTCGAGAGCATGTTCAGCCCATCCCAGCCCATCTCGCTGTTGTAGGTGTACACCCGGCGCGGCATGCCCTGCAGGCCCGTGACATGCATCGGAAAGAAGGCCACGTTAAAGCCGCCGAACATCAGCCCGAACACCCAGCGCGCCAGCCGCTCCGAGAGCTGGTTGCCGTTGATCAGCGGAATCCAGTAGTACAGCGCCGCGAACACCGGAAACAGCATGCCGCCAATGAGCACGTAGTGCAGGTGGGCGACGATGAAGTAGGTGTCGTGCACCTGCCAGTCGAACGGCAGCAGCGCGACCATCACGCCGGTCAGCCCGCCGAGGACAAAGATGAACATGAACCCGAGCAGGAACAGCGCCGGCGCCGACATGGCCACGCGCCCGCGCCACATGGTGGCGATCCAGGCGAACACCTGGATCGCGGTCGGCACCGCGACGGCCATGCTGGCGGCCGACACGAAGCTCATTTTCAGCACGCCCAGGCCCGCCGTGAACATGTGGTGGGCCCACAGCGCAAAGCTGAAAAACCCCACCGCCACCAGCGCCACGATGATCGCGCGCCGGCCCACCAGCGGCACGCCGGCGATCGTCGGAATCATGGTCGAGACCATCCCGGCGGCCGGCAGGAAGATGATGTACACCTCGGGATGGCCGAAGAACCAGAACAGGTGCTGCCACAGGATCGGGTCGCCCCCGCGCTCGGCGATGAAGAACGGCCAGTCGTAGGCGCGTTCGAGTTCGAGCAGCGCGGTGCCGGCGATGATCGCCGGGAAGGCAAACACGATCATCACGCCGACCACCAGCATGGCCCACGCGTAGACCGGCATGCGGCCCAGCGTCATGCCGGGTGCGCGCGTGAACAGGATGCCGACGATCAGTTCGATCGCGCCGGCGATGGCCGAGATTTCGATGAAGCCGATCCCGAGCAGCCAGAAGTCGGCGTTCAGTCCGGGCGAGTAGGCCTTGCCGGTCAGCGGCGGATACATAAACCAGCCGCCGTCTGGCGCAAGTCCCACGAACAGGGTGCAGAAAAACGCCAGGCCGCCGATGGCGTAGGCCCAGAAGGCGTAGGCCGACAGGCGCGGAAAGGGCAGGTCGCGCGCGCCCAGCATGTTGGGCAGCAGATAGACCGCGATGGCTTCGACCACGGGAATGGCGAACAAAAACATCATCACCGTGCCGTGCATGGTGAAGACCTGGTTGTAGGTCGAGGCGCTGAGGAAGGTGTTTTCGGGGACCGCCAGCTGCATGCGCATCATCAGGCCCAGCACGCCGGCCAGCAGGAAGAACAGCAGCGAGGTGCCGATGTAGAGCAGGCCGATATTGGTGTTGTTGACGGTGGTCAGATAGCGCCAGCCGGTCGGCGTCTTCCACGCCGCTTTGAGGCGTTCGAGTTCGCCGGGAGGGCGCGGCAACGTGTTGGGCAGGGGTGCGGTGCTGGTCATTTGAGCTGTTCGAGGTAGGCGGCCAGCGCGTTGAGGGTGTCGCCGTCCATGCTGGCCGGCGGCATGCGCGCGCCGGGCTTGATGCTTTGCGGGTCGGCGATCCAGCCGGCCAGGGTGCCGCGATGGGTGCGCAGGGTACCGGCGGCGATGTGCAGCCGCGCGCCGACGTGGGTCAGGTCCGGTCCCAGGCGCGTCACCTCGCTCACGCCGCGGATCGTGTGGCAGGCCACGCAGCGCTGGTCGATGAAGGCTTGCCGTCCACGCGCGAGCAGTGCGTCGCCGGGCACTGCAGCCGGCCTGGCCTGGCGCGCCAGCCAGGCGGCGTAATCGCCCGGCGTGTGGGCGATGACGTGCAGCGCCATGCGCGCGTGCTGCTCGCCGCAGTATTCGGCGCACTGGCCGCGGTACACGCCGGGTTGATCCGCCTGCAGGGTCAGGCCCGTGACGCGTCCGGGCACCATGTCCATCTTGCCGCCCAGCGCCGGCACCCACAGGCTGTGAATGACGTCGCCGGCGGTGAGGCCCAGGTACACCGGGCTCCCGGTTGGAATATGGATTTCATTCGCGCTGACGATATCCGGCCCGCCGGCGGGGTCCGGGTAGCGCACCTCCCACCACCACATGTTGGCGCTGACCGATATGCGCGTTGCGTGCTGCGAGCTCTGGACCGCCATCTGGCCGCTGCGCCAGGTGCTCCACGCCAGCAGCACGGTCAGCACCGCCACCGGAAAGGCTACGCCCGCGCCGGCGATCCAGGCCATCGGCCGCACCGTGCGCGCGCGCCGCCCGAGTCCCAGCGCGGTGAGGACCATCACGAGCGCGAACACCAGCGCCCCGCCGCCGAACAACACCCAGGCGAACTGGCTGATGATGGCCGCGTCCGGACCGGCCGGATGCAGCACCGACTGCAGCACGGGTTGCAGCACCTGCGCGCTCATCGCAAGGTGTAGAGGTAAGCCGCCATATGGCGCGCTTCGGCGTTGGATACGCCGAGGTTGGGCATCATGGTGCCGGGTTTTAGGGCGGGGGGATCGACCAGCCAGTCGGCCAGTGGCCCCGGCAAATTGGGAATGCGTCCGGCGATGTAGCTGCGCCGCCCGAATTTGTCGAGCGGCGGGCCGGCCGTGCCGGTGGCCGCGCCCACGCCGGGGATGGCGTGGCACGAGCCACACTGGTACTGCTCCATCAGGCGTTTGCCCAGGGCCGCGTCGCCGCCGGTGACGGCCAGGGGCAGGGGTTCGGCGCGCTTGTCGCAGCCCGCCAGCGCCGCGCACAGCACGGCCGCCACGACGATCGGAAGGGGGAACACGCGCACGTTACGATCCTGCGAAAGCGGTTTGGATCGATATAATACAAGAAATCACTGATGACTTTTTTCCAACAGAACGCGCCCCTGGCGGTGCTTGACCATGCCTTCCAACCGCGTCCGCCTCATCCTCAAAACCGCTGCCGCGACCCTGGCGCTGGCCGCCGTGGCGGGCGCCGTCGGCGCCGCGCTGGTGCTCAAAAGCGGCTGGTACAACGTGGCCGCGACCGACCAGCATGTCCAGTTCGTGCACACGGTACTGGAGCAGGGCATGCGCGACTCGGTGCGCTTTCATGCGCGCGACGTGGCGGTGCCAAAGCTCGACGCCGGCGCGCGCATCGCCCAGGGCGCGCTGGTGTACCGCGACCACTGCGTGCAGTGCCACGGCGCGCCGGGCGTGGCGCAACAGGACTTCGGCAAGAGCATGCAGCCGGTGCCCGGCCCGCTGGTCGACGCGGCGCGCCGTTGGCAGCCTGCGCAACTGTACTGGATCACCAAAAACGGCATCAAGATGAGCGGCATGCCGGCCTGGGAATATCACCTGGCCGATGACGATATCTGGTCGGTGGTGGCCTTCATGGTCAAGCTGCCGGAACTGGCGCCGCCCGCGTACGCCGCCATGACCGCGCCGTCCGCGCGAGCGGCGGTGGCAGCGGCGACCCCTGCGCGCTGGCCGGGCAACCCGGAGCGCGGCCGCATCGCGCTGACCCAGTATGCGTGCAACGCCTGCCACGTGGTGCCCGGCGTGACCGGTCCCGGGACTTATGTCGGGCGGCCCCTGGCCGGCCTCGGCAAGCGCCGCTTCATCGCCGGCCATGTGCCCAACACGCAGGAAAACCTGGTGCGCTGGATCCGCGATCCGCACGCGATCGATCCGCTCACGGCCATGCCGGTGCAGGACGTGAGCGAAGCCGACGCGGTCGACATCAGCGCCTATCTGCTGACCTTGCGCTGAGCGTGCAATGAGCCCGTGAGCCGGCCTGCGCTACAATCGCGGGCGACTTTACGCTGTCCCCCACTGAAGGAATACACATGAAACTGGTTCGTTACGGCCGTCCCGGCAAGGAAAAACCCGGCTTGTTCGATGAAGAAGGGCGCCTGCGCGACCTGTCCGGCGTCGTCGCCGATATCGATGCCTCGATCCTGTCGGACAAGGCGCTGCGCAAGCTGGCCAAGATCGATTACAAGACGCTGCCGCTGGTGCGCGGCACGCCGCGCCTGGGCGTGCCGCTCAAGGGCGTGGGCAAATTCATCGGCATCGGCCTCAATTACGCCGACCACGCCGCCGAAACCGGCGCCACGCCACCGAGCGAACCGATCGTCTTCATGAAGGCCGTCACCTGCCTGTCCGGCGCGGACGATCCGGTGATGCTGCCGCAGGGTTCCAAAAAGACCGACTGGGAAGTCGAACTCGGGGTCGTGATCGGCACGCGCGCGCAGTACGTGAGCGAAGAAGACGCGCTCGATTACGTGGCCGGCTACTGCGTCGTCAACGACGTCTCGGAGCGCTCCTTCCAGCTCGAACGCGGCCCGCAGTGGGACAAGGGCAAGGGTTGCGACACCTTCGGCCCGGTCGGCCCGTGGCTGGTCACGCGCGACGAAGTGATCGACGTGCAGCGCCTGGACCTGTACCTGGAACTGAACGGCAAGCGCATGCAGACCGGCTGCACCGAGACCATGATCTTTACCGTGGCGCAGATCGTCAGCTACCTGTCGCGCTTCATGACCCTGGAGCCGGGCGACATCATCGCCACCGGCACCCCGCCGGGCGTGGGCATGGCGCGCAGCCCGCAGCGTTTCCTGAAAAAAGGCGATACTTTGCGCCTGGGCATTGCCGGCCTCGGCGAGCAGCAGCAGGAGGTGATCGCGTACGCAAAAACCTGAACCGGCTGTTCCAGCCGGCGCCAGCGCTCCGCTTTTATTGTGTAAAGACAAACCTTTCTGCCCCAGTGACTTTTCGTAAGAGCGCATTGCGAATAAGGGCACACCATGCAGTCCAGCAGGCCGAAAAACCGGCGTGCGCGGCCTGCATGGACGGGTTGTTCCAGCCATGCCGGTCCTTCTCCTTTCAACGCACAGAAGAAAGAGACCATGACCAGCTATCGCACCCCCCTCCTGCTCGCCCTCGCGAGCTGGGCGCTACCACTGTCCGCCAGTGCCGGGCCGATCCCCAACGGCAGTTACCAGCTTTCCTGCAGCAACATTTCGGTCAACGGCGACAAGCTCAGGGCCAATTGCAAGAAGCTCAGCGGCGTCCAGCAGACCACCACGCTCGAGAAACTCGATGCCTGCGTGAACGCGATCCGCCAGTACGGCGACATCGGCAATATCGACGGCAACCTGATCTGCCTGCCGGACCTGCCGCGCCCGAACCCGGCGTTTGTGTTTCCCAAGGCCGAAACGCAGCTCAATCAATGGATCTTCGGCGGCCAGGAAAGCCAGATCCACCAGCATGGCTGGGGACTGTGGGCCGGGCTGACCCAGCCGGTGGGCGAAGTCGACGGCACCGTGGTGCGCGCGTTCGAGACCTGGACCTCGCCGGACAACATCATTTTCCGCAGCGCGCCCGGCCGCAAGCGCGACGAGGGCCGGCGCGACGAAGGCAAGAGCGGGCCGCTGGAGCGCCCCACGCTCGACCTGCGCCTGCCGCGCCAGTTCCAGCATGGCCACCGGGGTGCGGACAAGAGCGCCAGTTTGGTAGCGGCAGCGGCCCCGGCCCCCGGCAGGCCCGATACGGCGATCCTGGTGTCGGTCGCTTTTAACCCGCCGGCGGCGCAGCATGCGATCAGCAACCGCCTGTTTTACGAGAGCACCCTCAAGCAACTGATGGCGCAGGGCTACACGGAAATGCCGAATTTTCCCGCTAATGCGATCGTCATCAAGCCCGTGTTCAAGATTATTCCAAAGAACGTGAACCGCGGCATCTATGCCTTCCCGAGCTGGCCGGGACCGGGCGCCGCCAAGCCCAACAGCGGCTTTAGCGAAGCGGCCTGGAACAGCTGCGTGTATGTGGACATCAACCGTCCGATCGGCATCGGCGGCAACAGCAACGATGCCGGATGCAACCGGCGCACGCCGGCCAACACCTTTTATTTGAGCGATTTCATCCATACGCAGGTCACGGCCGCGAACGCGCCCTTCCTGTCGGCCCAGCTCGGCAAGCCGGTAGCGGCAGGCGACATCGCGATCCTGATCGGCATGCACGTCACCTCGCGCGAAAACAAGATGTGGACCTGGCAAACCTTCTGGTGGGTGGCCGACCCCGACCGGCCGTTGTCGCCCAGCTCGCCCAGCATCGCCAGCGCGCGCCCGATGGCTTACCTGGACGGGGCGGCGCGCCACTATGCGATGGCGCTGGCGTACTCTACCGTCACGCCGGCGCAGCCGATCACGAACGGCAAGAACGTGGGCGCGCCGGTGTACGGCTACAACCCTTACCTGGAAGCCGGTTTCGGGCCGGATGTCTTTGCCGACATCAGCCGCCCGATCAATGGCACGATCAACGCCAACACCGGGATCCAGTCGAACTGCATGACGTGCCACAACATGGCGGCCTACGCGCCCGCGCCGAAGCCCATCATGCCGTACGCCACCGACTTTTACATGAGCATTACCGATCCGATATTCGACAATACGCTGCGCTCCGACTTCTCGTGGACCATCGTCGACCTGCTCGTCAAGACGCCGGCGAACTAAGCCTGCGGCCGGCGGCCGGCGCCGCTGCCGCGCGCGCCGGTTCGAGCTTCAGTCGAGCTTCAATCGAGCGCCGCGGCGAGCGAGTCGGACAGGCGCGAAACGATCTCCGACAGGTCCGCATCGGTGGCGATGAACGGCGGCGCCAGCAAGATATGGTCGCCGTGCACGCCATCGATGGTGCCGCCCATCGGGTACACCATCAGGCCATTGGCCATGGCCTTGTTCTTGACCGATGCGTGCAGCTTGCGCGCCGGGTCGAACGGCTGCTTGCTGCCCTTGTCCTGCACCAGTTCGAGCGCCATCAGCAGGCCGCGTCCGCGGATGTCGCCCACGTGCGGGTGCGATCCGAATTCGGCCTGCAGCATGCGCCGCAGCGATTCGCCGCGCAGGCGCACCGCGGCCAGCAGGTCGTCGCGCTCGATCACCTTTTGCACCGCCAGCGCGGCGGCGGCGGCCACCGGATGGCCGATATAGGTGTGCCCGTGCTGGAACGCGCCGCTGCCCTTGCGCAGCTGCTCGACCAGCGCGCGCTGGGCCAGCACCGCGCCGATCGGCTGGTAGCCGGCCCCGAGTCCCTTGGCGATGGTGATGATGTCGGGCGAGACGCCATCCTGCTCGATCGAATACATGGTGCCGGTGCGGCCCATGCCGCACATGACTTCGTCGGCGATGAACAGGATGCCGTAGCGGTCGCACAGGCTGCGCACGCCGCGAAAGTACCCGGGCGTGGGCGGGATCGCGCCGCCGGTCGCGCCCACCACCGGCTCGGCCACGAAGGCGATGATGTTGTGCGGGCCGGCCGCGTGGATCTGCTCGTCGAGTTCGCGCAGCAGGGCGCTGGTGTACTGGTCCTGGGTCTGGTCAAGCAGGCGGTCGCGGTATTCGTAGCAGGGCGCCACGCGCGCCACGTCGATCAGCAGCGGCGCGAAGTGGCGCCGGCGCCACTCGTTGCCGCCCACGGCCAGCGCGCCGAGCGTGTTGCCGTGGTAGCTCTGGCGCCGGGCGATGAACTTGGTGCGCTGCGTTTCGCCGGTTTCGACAAAATACTGGCGCGCCAGCTTCATCGCCGTTTCCATCGCCTCCGAGCCGCCCGAGACAAGGTACACTTCAGTCAAGCCTTCCGGCGCGCCGGCGGTGAGGCGGTCGGCCAGTTCCTCGGCCACGTCGGTGGTGAAGAAGGCCGTGTGGGCGTAGGCGTTGCGGTCGATCTGGCGGTGCATCGCGCTCAGGATGTCCGGGTGGCCGTGGCCGAGCGACGACACCGCCGCGCCGCCGCAGGCGTCGATATAGGTCCTTCCCTCGCTGTCGCGCACCAGCATGCCCTGGGCGCTGACGGCAACCGGCGGGGTCTGCCTGAGATTGCGGTGAATCATGTGGCTCATAACTTCCTCATCACTGAAATTGTTGATGATCGACAATAAACGGAGAACGTCGCGATTCTGTTGATCTAACCCCGGCCGCGTGCGAATATTTTTTCCTGCGGCAATAAACGCAACACATGAAAGGCAAGCTCATGATCGACCGACTCGGGCCCTTGGCACCGGAACAACTGACGGCGGCGCAGCAGGCGGCGGCGCAAGCGATCATCGATGGCCCGCGCGGGGCGCTGTACGGGCCGTTCGTGCCGCTGCTGCGCAGTCCGGAACTGATGGAAAGCGCGCAGCGCATGGGCGAGTACCTGCGCTACCGCAGCGCCATCGGCACGCGCTTGTCGGAAATCGCCATCCTGGTCACGGCGCGCGAATGGGACCAGCAGGTGGAGTGGGCGATCCATGCGCCGATTGCCGAGCGCAGCGGGATCGAGCCGGGCATCGTCAAGGCGATTGCGGAGCGGCGCAAGTCGCCGGCGATGCTGGTCGATGAGGCGCTGGTGTACGATTTTTGCGTGGAGCTGCACCGCAGCAAGCGGGTCAGCGATGCGACCTACGCGAATGCGCTGGCGCTGTTCGGCGAAAAAGGCGTGGTCGATTTGATGGGGATCAATGGGTACTACACTTTTCTGGCGATGGTGATGAATGCGGCGCAAACGCCCGCGCCGGCATCGACGGCGGCGCCGTTGCCGGAGTAGGGCTAGCCCTAAGGGCAGGTCAGCGATTACTCGTCGGATTGGCGGGTCACACGCCACTGGCGGGCGCCGCCTTCGGCGATCTCGCGCAGTATGTTGTTGGAAAATTTCGATTCGCCGAATAGCGCCAGCGCCTGCTCGGCGGTTATCGGCCGGCAGGGCCCTATGTGGACGACGCCGTTCACGGGAAGAATTTCCCGCTCATCGCGAACCGCTGTGGCAGCGATTTTCTTTCGCAATTCGTCCGATGCCCGCCTGTACTCGGCGAGCTGGTCGGCTTGCGCTTTGGTAAGTGGTTTCATGCTATTCACCTCAAGTATGGTTGCTCTGGTGATTGCAACGGTAGCTAAAAATCCGCCAGCGTCGTCCAAAGATAGTTTATCAAGATCGACCATGATCGACTGGTCGGGATTAGATCAAACTGCATCAATCTTCCGCTGCCGCAGGCGTCCCACCACTCCGGCGTGCGTGCGACGACTTCCTGTACCGTGAGCAAACCATGCATCGACGCGTTGGGATGCCTGCTCATTTCCGCGACGTTCACGGGCGCGTCGAAACCAAATTTGGGCCAGATGCAATAGCCGATGATCGCGTCGGGATCAGCAGGACGTAGCGGACCGCGTCCCGCCGCATACAGCTGAATATGATCGAAGCCGAGACGCCAAGCAGTGACTGCCATCATGCCAAACGCAACAGTGCAGAATCCGGCTGGGGCATCCGGACGCAGCATCAGCGTGTCAATATGCAAAGCGTTGCACCAAACACCCCGGGTCTTTTCCATATCAAAGACAATGACACTGTTCTGTTCTCCGTCCGGGACGAAGGAATTGACGAACTGAATCTTCATGCCCGCTGGCGAATTGCCATGCTCGTTCACGTTGAGTACCTTCGTCGTTGATTTGTCCGGAATCATAAAAAGACGCGCGCTCGTTTCCGTATCAAGTTCGACTGGTTTCCTACCTTTTAGTTCCAGCACAACGTCAACGAACTGGCCTCCCAGCCAGTTATACAGTTCACCCCGAAAGTAACTACGTGCAATCTCATGGCCGAGCAAGAGCGATTCGATTTTTCGAATATCGTGCTCGTTGCATCGGAGGTCGCGGCTCATGATCGAAGCTGTCGGCGTTGGCGGAACTCATCCGCGTTGCAACGTGGCGCGTGCATGTGGTGCGCGGTGAGATTCCAGACAGCGTACGCGGCATCTTCACGCGCACGCAGGCCACCCGCACCCTAAGCGGCGACGGATGGATTTGGCTCAAGCAATGCTGCGGGATATTGAACTTATGCGAAGCGATGTTCGCCGTCTTAGTGTGGAAGGGATTTGTGTTGCAGGAGGGGCGGCGTGCGTTGGAGACGTCAATCGTGACAATGGAAACGAGCGGACGCGGCCGATGCGGGGCACCGGCCGTCGTGCATTGATGCAACGTCGCTCTAGGCGAGCGCTTCCTTTGCCGCTTCTTCCGGCGTCAAACCATCATAGAACTGGTCGGTAAACCACTCGACCTGTTCCTCGATATGCTCCTGCGCCTGCTTCTGGGTTGCGCCGCCGGCCACCAGGAAGCCTTCCACCTCGATGCACCAGTGAATCAGCGCCAGGGTTTCTTCGTCGAGTTCTTCTTTTTTGGCCATGGTGTTACCTCTTTTAGCGTTGTTGTCCAAGCACGGATCATAACCGATCACTCGCCGAGATCGGTCTCCATGCCCCACTTGGCAAACTCGGGTTCGAACTCCGCCAGGGTCAGCTGGCCGACGCTGGTGAAGGCGCCGATCTTGTCCAGGTTGCCCGCCGGTAGCCGACGCGCCAGCCTGCGCGCCAGCAGCACCGCCGCCATGCACGGAATTTCCGGCCCATGGTCGTTGTCGGCCGCGATGTGCCAGGCACGCTGCGCCGCTGCGCCGGCGGCATCGATCCCGTGCACGCGCACCACCATCCCGCCCAGCGCCGAGCCGAACGGATTCAAGCCGTCGGCAGCGCGGTTGAGCAGTCCGGCCAAGCGCTCCGGATGGCGCACCAGCCCGAGCCGGCGCAGGCCCGCCAGCGCCGCCATGCCGCGCTGGCCGAGGCCAACTTCCAGCGCGGCGCGAAACATCACCGATTGCACGCCCGCATAGTGGGCCGGGAACAGTTCGAGGTCGGGAATGTCGCACAATGACGCCAGGCGCGGGCGCAGGCGCGCATAGGCGACCGTGGTCGGCGCCGCCCAGCCCAGCTGGGTCGTCCAGCGGCCGTCCTGCCAGACCTGGATCGGCGCGCCGCAATAGCTCAGCACGGCGGACATGGTCGCCACCCCGCGCGGCGCCGTCTGGGCCGGGGCGATGCACATGTCGATCGAAGCGATGCTGCGCCAGCCCGCCGTCAGATGGTCGATGACGGCCGAGGACATGGCCGGCACGCTGCTCGCACCCGTAATGGCGATGCGCTGCTGCTGGCGAAAGGCCTGGTCCAGCGCGGCCGGAAAGTCGCACACGAAGCGGCGTCCGTCGGCCAGGTCGATGTAGTGGGCGCCAGCCGCGGCCGTGGCCAGGGCGGTAGTGTAATCCTGCTGCTGGAACGGGCCGGCCGTGTGGATGACGAGTTCGGCGCCGAGGGCGCGCAGGGATGCGGCGAGCTGGGGATCGTGAATGTCGATGCGGGCGGCGGCCGCGCCGTGTCCGCAGGCGCGGGCCAGGGCGCTGGCCTTGTCCAGGTCGCGCCCGGCGACGATCAGTTCGATGCCCGGACTGGGCGCCAGGGCACGGCAGATGCGGGTCCCGAAGTTACCGTATCCGCCCAGAACGACCGTTTTCATGCAAGGTCGATCAGGCTGCGAGGCCCTTGGCCAGCAATTCGGCGACGACCTCGCCCAGGTCGGCGTCGCGTTCCTTGGCCAGGGTTTGCAGTTGCAGCACCAGGTCGCTGTTGAGTTTGACGGCGAAGGGAACCAGGCCCAGTGCCTGGTCGCGCTTGCGCTGTTCGCGGCGGTCGACGGCGGCGTTGTCGGCGTTACCGAAGCCGGCTGCGCCCGGGGCGACCATCTTGCCCATCAATTTTTTGGCGTCACTCTTTGCCATGCCGGTTTTTTTCATTGTCTGCCTTTGCTATCAAAAAACGCATTCTACGCTCTCTGGCTGGAGACGGGCTGAAGTTGCAAAACCGGCGGCCGGCGCACCGGGGTCTGTCCCTAACGCAGCTTAAGTTAGCGCCATAGGGTCTGTCCCCGTACGCCGGCCGCCGGTTTTGCAAGTATCGATCAGGCCAGGACTTTCTTGAGCCAGGCGCCGATATGGTCGATTTCTTCCTGGCACAGCGAATGCTGCATCGTGTAATCGTGCCACTCGACCTGGTAACCCAGCGAGGTGAGCAAATCACGCGACGCGGCAGCGCGGGCGATCGGAATGACGCCGTCGTGCTGGCCGTGCACCATGAAAACCGGCGTGCCCAGGCTCGCTTCCGAACGTTCGGCGGCCACCTTGTCGGCCAGCGGTACGTAACCGGACAGGCACATCAGCCCGGCCAGCTTTTCCGGATGGCGCAAGCCGGTCTGCAAGGTCATCGCGCAACCCTGCGAAAAGCCCGCCAGGATGATGCGCGAGGCTGGAATGCCGCGCGCTTTTTCGCGCGCGATCAGCGCCTCGACCTGCTTTTGCGAGGCGCGCAGGCCGGCTTCGTCTTCGCGCCGGCCCAGGTCGGCGTGGACGATGTCGTACCACGAGCGCATCACGTAGCCGTTGTTGATCGTCACCGGCATCGTATTGGCATGCGGGAAGACGAAGCGGATGCCCGGCAGGCCGGTCAGGTCGAGTTCATTGACCAGTGGCACGAAGTCATTACCATCGGCGCCCAGGCCGTGCATCCAGATGATCGCCACCGTCGGATTCGGGGCGGTGACGACTTCGATGTTCTCTAACAGTTCGCTCATGCGTTGTTCTCGGTAGGCGGCGCCGCACGGAGCGCCGATTTGGGCCGGAATGCCTTGCACACGGCCGGGTTGGTTTCCATGTACGGTCCGCCGATCAGGTCGACGCAGTAGGGCACGGCCGCGAAAATGCCGCCGACCAGTTGCTTGCCGTCAGCATCCTTCAAACCTTCGAGGGTTTCCCTGATCGCTTTCGGCTGGCCCGGCAGGTTCATCACCAGCGCGCTATGGCCATCGATGTCGCGGATCACGGCCGTCTGGCGCGACAGGATCGCGGTCGGCACGAACTGCAGGCTGATCTGGCGCATCTGCTCGCCGAAACCGGGCATTTCTTTGGTGCCGATGGCAAGCGTGGCTTCGGGCGTCACATCGCGCCGCGAGGGGCCGGTACCGCCGGTGGTCAAGACCAGGTGGCAACGCGCCACGTCGACCAGCTCGACCAGGGTCGCTTCGATCTGCGCGCGTTCGTCGGGGATCAGGCGCGTTTCGATGCGGTACGGCGTGGTGAGCGCGTCGGCCAGCCAGTCTTGCAGCGCCGGCAAGCCCTTGTCTTCGTACACGCCGCCGCTGGCGCGGTCGGAGACCGACACCAGGCCGATTTTCAGCTCGACCGCCAGCTCGGGTGCCGACTGCGCCGGATTACTCGTCGCCGGACTCGTCATCGATCGGCTCGCCGTCTTCGTCCTCGTCCTGCTCCGCCGGCTTGGCGGCAGCCTTGCGCTTCTTGTCGATATCCTTGAGGATCTGGTAAATCTCGCGGTAGGCTTTCGGCGGCTTGTTCTCGGCCTGTTCCTTGCGCGCGTTGCGGATCAGGGTGCGCAGGTGCTGCACGTCGAGTTCCGGATTTTCTTCGAGCAACACGGTCAGGGCCTTGTCGTCGGCCAGCAGCTTGTCGCGGCGGCGTTCGAGCGCGTGCAGGGCGGCGGTATCGGCCTTGGACATGCCTTTCCAGCTGTCGATGGTGCGCTGGATGACGGCCACTTCTTCCTCGTCGAGGGTGCGCATTTTCTTGCCGACGAATTGCATCTGGCGGCGCCGACCCTCGTGGTTGGTGATCAGCTGGCACGCCAGGATGGCGTCGCGCACGTCTTCCGGCATCGGCACGCGCTTGACGCGGTCGCGCGCTTCGGCGACCAGTTCTTCGCCGAGCTTTTGCAGCTCGCTCATCTGGCGCTTGAGTTCGGACTTGGAAGGGCGTTCGTATTCTTGTTCGAACTCGGAGGATTGGAAGCCGCAGGCGCCCCGGTTTGGATTTGGCATGATATGGTTCCGGTAGGCGTAACGCCGACCAGTAAAAACTGTAAACGACTGCTATCATACCCGTTTAACCGGACAGCCGAAGAAAACCACACATGAACGACTCCGTCTTTATCCACACCCAGGATCAGCTGCAGCAGCTGGCGCGCGACGTTTTGGCCTTTGCCAAGGAGATGGGCGGCACCGATGCAGCCGTCGACATCAGCGAGGGAAGCGGGCTTGCGGTGTCGGTCCGGCGTGGCAAAATCGAGACGATCGAGCAAAATAAAGACAAGGGCATGGGCGTGACCGTGTACATCGGTCAAAAACGCGGCAATGCCAGCACCTCCGACTTTTCGCCGGCCGCCTTGCGCGCCACCGTCGACGCGGCCTACAACATCGCCCGCTTCACGGCCGACGACGACTGCGCGGGCCTGGCCGACGCCGACATGCTCGAGACCAAGCCGCGCGACCTGCGCCTGTGCTACCCGTGGATGATCTCGACCGAAGAAGCGGTGGTGCTGGCGCAACGCGCCGAAGCGGCCGCGTTCGATGTCGACCCGCGCATTACCAACAGCGAAGGCGCCAGCGTGCACGTGCAGCAGTCGCACTTCGTGTCGGCCAATTCGCGCGGTTTCGCGGGCGGCTACCCGTTTTCGCGCCACACCCTGTCGGTCGCGCCGATCGCCGGCAAGGGCGCCAAAATGCAGCGCGACGACTGGTACACCTCGGTGCGCGACCCGAAAAAGATGGCCCAGCCCGAGGCGGTGGGCCGTTACGCGGCCGAGCGCGCGCTCTCGCGCCTGAACGCGCGCACGCTCGATACGCGCACCTGCCCGGTGCTGTTCGAGGCGCCCCTGGCGGCCGGCCTGCTCGGCGCGTTTGTCCAGGCCACGTCGGGCGGCGCGCTGTACCGCAAGTCGACCTTTTTGCTCGATTCGCTGGGGCAGTCGGTGTTTCCCTCGCATATACAGATCCTGGAAGACCCGCACGTCATCGGCGGGGTCGGTTCGGCCCCGTTCGATGAAGAAGGCGTGCGCACCGTGCGCCGCAACGTGGTCAAGGATGGCGTGGTGCAGGGCTACTTCCTGTCGTCGTACTCGGCGCGCAAGCTGGGCATGAAAACCACGGGCAACGCGGGCGGTTCGCACAACCTGACCATGAGCTCGACCCGGACCAGGCGTTCCGACGACCTTGCCGGCATGATCAAGAAGATGGGCCGCGGCTTGCTGGTGACGGAACTGATGGGCCAGGGCACCAACTACGTGACCGGCGACTATTCGCGTGGCGCGTCCGGTTTCTGGGTGGAAAATGGCGTGATCCAGTATCCGGTCGAGGAAATCACGATTGCCGGCAACATGAAGGATATCTTCCAGCAGATCGTCGCCATCGGCAATGACGTGCTCATCCGTGGCAACAAGGAGACCGGCTCGATCCTGATCGAAAAAATGGTCGTCGCTGGCGGCTGATTGCCCCTGATTGCCCCTGATTACCGCTGGTGTCCAGCCTCTGCTCTACCGCGTTGGCCTCAACACCGTCGTTTCTGGTAATGCCAGTAACGACGGTGTTCAGGTGAGTGGCGGCCGTTCGAATTGCCATCAAATTCCCTCCCAAATCCCTGTAAGACTCCTGTAAGATAAATTACGTTGCCAGCTTGCCTGGACGCAAATACACTAGCCCAGGCACCATGACACTGGTGGTATTTCCGTGATGTAAACCCTTCAGGAGACACAGACATATGGAACGTCGTTCCTTTATTAAAAAAGCGGCAGTCGGCGCTGCCGCCGGCGCAGTCGCCGCACCGGCGCTGGCACAGTCGCTGCCTACCATCAACTGGCGCCTCGCGAGCAGCTTTCCCAAGTCCCTCGATACCATTTTCGGTGCGTCCGACATCCTCACCAAGCGCGTCTCGCAACTGACCGGCGGCAAGTTCAACATCCGCTCGTTCGCGGCCGGCGAAATCGTGCCTGGCCTGCAAGTGCTCGACGCGGTCCAGGCCGGCACTGTGGAAATCGGCCACAGCGCGTCCTACTACTACTTCGGCAAGGACGCCACCTTCGCCTTCGACTGCGCGGTTCCGTTCGGCCTGACATCGCGCCAGCACACCGCCTGGTACCAGGAAGGCGGCGGACGCGAGCTGACGCGCAACTTCTTCAAGGGCTACGGCATCATCAACTTCCTAGGCGGTAATTCCGGCACCCAGATGGGTGGTTGGTTCCGCAAGGAAATCAAGTCGGTGGAAGACCTGAAGGGGACCAAGATGCGCGTCGGCGGCTTCGCCGGCAAGGTGTTGGAGCGCCTGGGCCTGGTGCCGCAGCAATTGGCCGGCGGCGACATTTATCCTGCGCTCGAAAAAGGCACGATCGATGCGGCCGAATGGGTCGGTCCGTACGATGACGAAAAACTCGGCTTCTACAAGGTCGCGCCGTATTACTACGCGCCGGGCTGGTGGGAAGCGGGCGCGAGTTTCTCGTTCTACGTCGGCATCAAGGAGTGGGAAAAGCTGCCGAAGGAATACCAGGCCGCGCTCGAATGCGCCACCTACGAGGCGCACATCGGCATGCAGGCCGAATACGACGCCAAGAACCCGGCGGCGCTGGCACGCTTGATGAAGAACGGCGTCAAGCTGCGCACCTTTTCGAAAGACATCATGGACGGCTGCTACAAGGCGGCGCAGGACGTGATGAACGAGGAAGCGGCCAAGAACGCCAAGTTCAAGACCATCTACGAGCCGTGGAAGCGATTCCGCCAGGACCAGAACATGTGGGCATCGGTGTCGGAAGCGGCCATGCTCGACTACATGATCAAGGCCGGGCGCAAGTAATCTTGGCTGTCAAAGCTGCGCGCACGCTACCGCGTGCGTTCAGCGTTCCTGTCGTTCCCGCCGAGGGCCGCTTGGGCGCCGAACGGCATCTGCTCACTCACTACATCATCCATGAAACGAATCCTCCTCCTCGCCCTGATCGCCGGCGGCGCCTTCTATGCCTACAAAACCGGCCGTTTCGGCGGCAGCGGCAGCGGCGCGTTCGACAAGGACGGCAAGCCGGCCGTGATGCTGTTTACCAGCGCCGAATGCGGCAACGCGTGCGACAAGATCCGCGATGAGCTCAAAAAGCGCGTCCTCCCCTTCACGGAAGTGATCCTCACCGAGCCGAGCAGCAAATACGGCGTGAACGCCATGCCGACCGTCATCGTGGGCAAGCAGCGCACCGTGGGCGACGACGTGCACAAGCTGGCCGGCATGCTTGGCGAAGTGCTGGGCAAGGATGCGCTGACGCGGCGCGAACGCATCGTGCTGGCCGGTCATTTCGACGAGCAGGACAAACCGAAGGTGGTGTTGTACGGGACTAAATGGTGCGGCTACTGCAAGGCGCAGCGCGAACTGTTCGAGGAACAGAACATTCCGTTCGAAGACATCGACGTCGAGGCGTCCGAAGCGGGCCTGATGGCCTACAACGCACTCGAAGGCAGCGGTTATCCGCTCACGTATGTGGGCTACCGGCGTTTTGGTGGATTCAGCGAGTCGGACATCCTGGCGGCCGTCAAGGAACTCAAGGACAAGCCGCAGGCCAACCTGCGCTGAACGCGCAAGCGGAAAGGGGCGCTGGCAACGCAACGCCCCACGCTCGATCAGAAGCGGTAACCGACACCGACGGCGATCAGCACGGGATCGACCTTGACGGTGCTCACTTTGGCGCCGCCGATCATCACATCGCTGCGGATGTTGATGCGCTTGACGTCCAGGTTGAGCGACCAGTTTTTATCGATCTTGAAATCCACGCCGGCTTGCACGGCCAATCCCACGCTGTCGCTTTCCAGGTCGCCTGCGCCGTTCAGCAGTTTCACCTTCGAGATGCGCGTGTAATTGATACCGGCGCCCAGGTAAGGCTTGAACTGGCCGATCGGGTTGAAGTGGTACTGGCCCAGCAGGCTTGGCGGCAAGTGCTTGAAGGTGCCGATCTTGGCGCCATCGAGCATCACGTCATGTTTTTGCGGATAGGTCAGCACCAGTTCGGCCGCCAGGTTCGGCGTGAAGAAATAGCTGACATCGAGTTCCGGAATCGTCTTGTCGGACACCGAAATGCGGTCCGACGCGCCCACGCCGGCAACCGGCGTCGACTTGTCAGCCGGGTTCAGGTGCGCGGCGCGCGCGCGCACCAGCCATGGTCCGTCTTGCGCCTGAGCTTCCACGGCGACCAGGCCCAGCATGCTGACGGCTACTGCTGCTAACAATTTGCTCTTCATCACAACTTCCTTCTTCGTTTGTCATTGGGTATGACTGAAGTCTATTGATCCACTCCAACAAAATCGTTGATGTGAATCAAAAAATCGAAGCAATGATGAAAAGCCGTATCGGATCAAGCCGGGTGGCGCAGCGCTTGCAAAATCGGCTGCAGCACCGCGGCGCCCAGGCGTGCGCTACGCGCGCCGTCCCAGCCGCAGATCGGATCGGGATCGTTGGCGTTGTCCTTGAACGGCAGCTCCAGGGTCAGCGACAGGCAGCCGAAGGCGTGCGTGATATGCGGCGAACCCATGGTGATGGTTTCTTCGGTGTAGGGCGAGTCGCCGTAGCCGTGCACGTCCTGGAAGTCCGGGCTGGCGATCTTGAAGTCGTCGGCAAAGCGTTTCTCTTGCGCCGCCTGGGCCGGCGTGAAGCTCGGCAGGGAGCCGCTGCCGGCGGCGAACACGTACGGCAAGCCTTCATCCCCATGCACGTCGAGGAACAGGTCGCAGCCGGTTTCCTTCATCTTGTTCTTGACCACGAACACTTCGGGGCTGCGCTCCATGGTCGGCGTATTCCACTCGCGATTGAGGTTGGCGCCGGCCGCGTTGGTGCGCAGGTTGCCATGCACCGAGCCGTCCGGATTCATGTTCGGCACCACGTAGAACACCGCTTCCTTGAGCAGCAGGCGCCCAAAGGCGTCGGCCGGGTCGAGCAGGGCGTCGAGCATGCCCTCGACGAACCACTCGGCCATGGTTTCGCCCGGATGCTGGCGCGCAATGACCCAGACTTTCTTTTTCGCCGCCGGGTCGCCGATCACCAGCACGTTCATGTCGCGCCCTTCCACGCTGCTGCCCAGGTCAAGCATGCGCACCTGTTCGGAGAGCTGCGCGCGGTCCAGCAGTTCGAGGTGGCGTTCCCACGAGTAGGGCTCGAAGTAGGCGTAGTAGACGCTGTCCATCTCGGGCGTGTGGGAAATTGTCATCACCTCGCCGTCGAAGCTGGTCGGCACGCGGAACCACTCGACGCGGTCGTAGCTGGCCATGGCCTGGTAGCCTTCCCAGCCGGCCGGATAGGCGCTTTTGCCCGCGTTCAGGAAGCGGATCGAGCACGCTTGTCCCTGCGCGCCTTGCAGGCGGAAGTAGAACCACTGGGTGATGTCGGCGTGCGAGTCGCGGCGGATGTTCAGGTCGATCGAAGATGCGCTCGTGGCGCTCACGACATCGATGGCGCCAGCGTCGAACTGGCTGCTGATTTTGATAGACATGGTGTGTCCCTGGCTGGTGAATGAGAGGCGCGCCTGCTTTGCGCGCGAGGCGCCATGATACGCCTTCGGATTAAACCCGGTTAAGAGGGTGAAAATCAGGGCGAAAATCAGGGCGAAAATTGCCCGCATTGCGCCTTACGCTGTTGTTTTGAAAACAGCGAAGGAAAACCGCCATGAAAAAGACTTATCACGGCAGCTGCCACTGCGGCGCGGTGCGCTACGAAGCCGATCTCGATCTGAGCCGGGGATCGAGCAAGTGCAACTGTTCGATCTGCGGCAAGACGCGCAACTGGAACGTGGTCATCAAGCCCGACGCGTTTCGCTTGCTGACGGGTGAGGATCAGCTGAGCGATTATCAGTTTGCGACCAGGAGCGGGCATTATTTGTTTTGCCGGCAGTGCGGCGTGCATGCGTTCGGGCGCGGGTATGTGGAGTTCCTCGGTGGAGCGCTCGTGTCGGTCAATCTGGCGGCGCTCGACGATGTGACGCCGGAAGAGCTCATTGCGGTGCCGGTGACGTATCTGGATGGCTTGCACGATAACTGGGCGCATGCGCCGGCCGAGACGCGGCATTTGTGAGGCTGCCAGCGCTTGCGCCCCTTTGTCGTCCCCGCTTGCCTTGGGACGGCGCTAACCGGATCGGATTGGCGCGCCACGGCTGCGGCGCGCTTTAACAATCGTAATTCATGCTGTCGCGCGGATATGCCATCGGATTGCGGATCGCCTCCAGCGTCAGGTCCAGGTCGAGTTCCGGCCAGTAGACGCGCGCGTTGCTGACGCACTTGACCCTGCAAATCTGCGCAATGGTCGCGTGTTCGAACAGGGGAAACTCCACGAACGGCAAGTACAACTCTTCCTCGCCACACTGCAGCCAGAAGCCGTGCGGGCTCAGGCTCGTCACTTCGGCGCATGAAAAATAGATGCCATTCATAGTCAATCCCCGTTAAGCATGTTACCCAGGCAGGGTCTCCCGCATCGAAGGTATCAAATGCGCCAGACCGTTCGTTTGACCTGGCTCAAATGAGCCTGAAAGTTACTTCCGCCCTATCGAAATCAGGTAGTTCTGCATCGTCTGCTCCGACACCGACGCCCACATGTTCTGGTCTTGCCGGAACCGCTTCCAGGGTTCGTACACTTTTTTGAACTTGGCGTTCCTGGCCGATTCCTCTTCCATGACCGCGGTCGAGATCTTGTACGCCTCGTCCATGATCGCCTTCGAGAAGGTATGCAGCTTGGCGCCGTTCTTGAGCAGGCGCGCCAGCGCCGCCGGGTTCTTGGTGTCGTAGGCGGCCTGCATCGTCACGTGGCATTCGAAGCTGGCCGTTTCCACCGCCGCCTTGTACTGCGCGGGGAGCTTTTCCCATTCCTTGATGTTGATGTAGAACGACAGCTGCGGCCCCGCTTCCCACCAACCGGGCGTGTAGTAGTGCGGCGCCACCTTGGCCAGGCCGAGCTTTTCATCGTCGTACGGACCGACCCATTCGGCCGCGTCGATCGTGCCTTTTTCGAGCGCCGCATAAACGTCGCCGGCGGGAATCTGCTGCGGCACCGCGCCCATGCGCTCCATCACGCGCCCGGCGAAACCGGCGATGCGGATCTTCATGCCCTTGACGTCGGCCAGCGACTTGATCTCCTTGCGGTACCAGCCGCCCATCTGCGTGCCGGTGTTCCCGGCCATGAAGTTGATGATGCCGTAATCCTTGAAAAAGTCGCGCATCAGTTCACGCCCGCCGCCCTGGTCGAACCACGCGGTCTGCTGGCGCGAGGTCAGGCCGAACGGCACCGCGCAATCGAACGCAAACGTGGGGTCCTTGCCGAAGTAGTAGTACGACGGCGTGTGGCCCATCTCCACCGTGCCCGCCTGCACCGCATCCATTACCTGCAAACCCGGCACGATGTCGCCGGCGGCGAACTGGCGGATCTGGAAGCGTCCGCCCGTCAGTTGCGATACGCGTTTGGTAAAGGCCTCGGCCGCGCCGAAGATCGTGTCGAGCGACTTGGGAAAGCTCGACGCCAGGCGCCATTTGACTTCAGGATTAATTTGCGCGAACGCCGGCGCGGCGATGACGCCGGCCGTCGCGCCAATGGCGCTTTTGGTGAGGAAGGAACGACGTTGCATGACAGTCTCCGAGTTTTTTAGTATGTCTGAGGGACGTGCGGCCAATTGTAGCCGCTTGTCCGCACAAAAGTTGCGTGTAATTGTAGCGTCGCTATTGCGGCGCGGGCCTTACATTTGCCGATGCTGCGGGCTTGGCGTTTTCCGGCGCGTGGCCGGCCAGGCCGCCGAAGCGCTGGAAGAAGGCGGCATCAAGCTGCGGCGCGCCATCGTCCTCGCGCTTGAGCGTGGCCATGATGTGCGCCTCGGCGCCCGCGTAGGTACGCGCATACACGGCGCGCGCCAGTTCGTAGGCGCTGCTGCCCGGCCAGGGATCGGGCAGCAGTTCGATCGGCAGCATCGGGTCGTGCAGCTGCACGCGCCGGTACGCGTGGACCAGCAGGGTGCGGATCACGAAGGCCTGCTCGGGCGCCAGCACGTCGTCGCTTTTCAAAAGGTCCAGCAAGGGCGCGCAGCGTTCGATGAAGTCGCGGTAGCCTTGGACCACGCCCGACAAGTCCCAGCCATCATGCACCAGCTCTTGCAGCGGGCGGCTCGACACGCCCGGCAGCGCGCTGGCGCGGCACACGAACAGCTTGTCCTTCACGCCCGCGCGCGCCAGCAGTTCTTCAAGAATGGCGGCGTCGCTGGCCGGATGCCCGAACATGCCCGGCGCGATCATGGCGTAACCTTCCCACAGCATTTCCTTGCGCAGCAGCGCGCGTTCCGGCGCGTCGATGCCGCCGGCACCGGACAGCACCAGGGTCCAGTTGCCGTCCCAGTGCGCGGCCAGTGGAGCGTAAATACGGCGGTTGGCGCGCTCGAAGCGCGGCAGGGCCTGGGGCAGGATGGCGTAGGAACTGCGGCGCCCGTCGCGGTTGGCCACCAGCCAGCCTTCCTGCGCCAGCCGGAACACGCTGGTGCGCAGCAGGCGGTCGTTGACGCCGAACGGCGCCAATAAGTCGATCAGGCTGCCGAGCCAAATGGTGCCGCCGTGCGGGGCGATGGCGTCGCCGAAGATCGTCATCACAAGCGACTTGGAACGGGGCGGATCGCCGGCGAGAAAGTCGGCGATCCATGCTGTGCTGGTAAGTTGTTTCATGGATGCATGGTCTGGCGCGCTGGGATGATTGTCAAGCAAAGCACCCGTTTACTTTACCGCGTGTTGGGCGCAGCATGGTTTTTTGCCATTCGCCGAAAAACCGTCATTCCCGCGCAGGCGGGAATCCAAGGCACCGTCGAGCAGCTGAAATTGCCTTCAATAAACATAGACGGTCGTGTTTAGTTCTAAAGAGATACACATATACAATACGACTCAATTAAACTGTGTACATCTGATTTTACGTATCGTATTATCGGTTGATCGCCTTTGCAATGGGAGAAGCACCATGTACGCACAACTCGTAGAAACCGGCCTCAAGAAAGTCCAGAGCGCCGAGGACATGGATGAGCAGGAGCGCGAGTTCCAGGCGCGCATCGATGCTGGCGTCAAGATCGAAGCCAAGGACTGGATGCCCGAGGCGTACCGCAAGACCCTGATCCGCCAGATTTCCCAGCATGCGCACTCCGAAATCGTCGGCCAGCTGCCCGAAGGCAACTGGGTCACGCGAGCCCCCACCCTCAAGCGCAAGTCGATCCTGCTGGCCAAGATCCAGGACGAGGCCGGGCACGGGCTGTATTTGTATAGTGCGGCCGAAACGCTCGGTGTGTCGCGCGACGAACTGCTGGCCGCCCTCCACTCGGGCAAGGCCAAGTATTCGAGCATTTTCAATTACCCGACCCTGTCGTGGGCTGACATGGGCGCGATCGGCTGGCTGGTGGACGGCTCGGCCATCATCAACCAAATCCCGCTGTGCCGCTGCTCGTACGGCCCGTACGCGCGCGCCATGATCCGCGTCTGCAAGGAAGAATCGTTCCACGCGCGCCAGGGCTACGACATCATGATGAGTCTCGCCCAAGGCACGCCCGAACAAAAGGCGATGGCGCAGGATGCGCTCAACCGCTGGTGGTGGCCGTCGCTGATGATGTTCGGCCCGTCGGACGCCGAATCGGTCAACAGCGCGCAGTCGGCGCAGTGGCGCATCAAATTGTTTTCGAACGACGAACTGCGCCAGCGCATGGTCGACCAGACCGTGCCCCAGGTCGAGTACCTGGGCTTGAGCGTGCCCGACCCGGACCTCAAGTTCAACGCCGAGACGGGCCACTACGAATTCGGTGAGATCGACTGGAGCGAGTTCCAGAACGTCCTGAAGGGGAACGGCCCGTGCAACCGCGAGCGCCTGCGCACGCGCGTGAAGGCCTACGAAGACGGCGCCTGGTTCCGCGATGCGCTGGTCGCCTACGCCGACAAGAAATCGGCGCGCGCCGCCGCCTAGTCACATCGCATCCACAGAACTGCACCGGAGAATAAAAATGAGTAAAGAATGGCCCCTGTGGGAAGTGTTCATCCGCAGCCAGCACGGCCTGGCGCACAAGCACGTGGGCAGCCTGCACGCGTCCGACGCCGAGATGGCGGTCAATAACGCGCGCGACGTCTACACGCGCCGCAACGAAGGCGTGTCGATCTGGGTCGTGCGCGCTGCCGACATCGTCGCCAGCAGCCCGGGCGACAAGTCGGCCCTGTTCGAGCCGTCCAACAGCAAAGTCTATCGCCACCCGACCTTCTTCCCGATGCCGGAAGAAGTCAAGAACCTGTGAGCGCGCCTGTGGACGATGTCGTGAACAATAAAATCGAATACCTGCTGCGCCAGGGCGACAACGCCCTGATCCTGTCGCAGCAGCTGTCCAAACTGTGCGGAAAGGGTCCGGCGCTCGAAGAAGACATGGCGCTCACCAACGTCGCCCTCGACCTGCTCGGCCAGACCCGCATGTGGCTGACCTACGCGGGCGAACTGGAAGGGCGCGGCCGCACCGAAGACCAATTGGCCTTTTTGCGCGACGCCCACGAACTGCGCTGCTGCCTGATCGTCGAACAGCCCAACGGGAACTACGCCGACACCATGGTGCGCCAGTTCTACTTCGACACCTGGCACTACTTCCTGATGCTTGGGCTGACCAAGTCGGTTGACCCGCGCATCGCGGAGATTGCCGAAAAATCGATCAAGGAAGTGACCTACCACCTGCGCCGCAGCGGTGACCTGATCGTGCGCCTCGGCGACGGCACGCCCGAGAGTCACGCCAAGACCCAGGCCGCCGTCAACGAACTGTGGATGTATAGCGGCGAGATGTTCCTCTACGACGCCATCGACGACGCCATGGTGGAACAGGGCATCGCGCCCGCCGCCGACGGTTTGCGCGCCGCCTTCCTCGAACATGTCTCCGAGATTTTTGCCGAAGCGACGTTGACGATGCCCGATGCGGCAGCCTGGATGCAGCGCGGCGGCAAGACCGGGCGCCACAGCGAGCACCTGGGTTTCATCCTGGCCGAGATGCAGTTTCTGCAACGCTCGTATCCCGGGGCCGCGTGGTAATGAGCACGCAGCCGGCCAGCACGGAACAGGTCTGGGCCTGGCTCGGCGAGGTCAGCGACCCCGAGATCCCGGTGATCTCGGTGGTGGACCTGGGCATCGTGCGCGCCGTCGCGTGGGAAGACGCCACCTGCGTCGTCACCATCACGCCGACCTATTCCGGCTGCCCGGCGATGACGGTGATCGCCGACTCGGTGCGCGACGCACTGCATGGCCACGGCGTGCCTGATGTGCGGCTGGTCAGCCAGCTCTCGCCCGCGTGGACCACCGACTGGATGAGCGACGCCGGCAAGGCCGCACTCAAAGGCTACGGCATCGCGCCGCCGGCGCAGCAGGTCATCGATATAAGTGGACTGCGCAGTGTCCTGCACTCGGGCGTCAAGCGCGTCGCCATGCCCAAGCTGGTCGTCATCTGCCCCAATTGCGGTTCCAGCCACACGGAGCTGACCAGCCAATTCGGCTCGACGCCATGCAAGGCGCTCTACAAGTGCCTGGACTGCCGCGAACCGTTCGACTATTTCAAGTGTCACTAGGTTTTCACTAAGTTTTCACTAAGCGAGTTATGAGCAAATTCTACCCACTGACCGTCGCCAAGGTGCGCAACGAAACGCGCGACACCATCGCCGTCACCTTCACCGTGCCGGACGAACTGGCGGCCAGCTTCGCCTACCAGCAAGGCCAGCACCTGACCTTGCGCGCGCAGATCGGCGACGAAGACGTGCGCCGCTCCTACTCCATCTGTTCGGCGGTGCAGGACGGCGCGCTGCGCGTGGCCATCAAGCGCACCCAGGGCGGGCTGTTTTCGAGCTGGGCCAACGAACACCTGAAGGTCGGCGCGGTGCTCGACGTGATGCCGCCGATGGGGCACTTCAACGTGCCGCTGGCGGCGGACAACGCCCGCCATTACGTCGCCTTTGCGGCCGGCAGCGGCATCACGCCGATCCTGTCGATCATCAAGACCACCTTGTTGACGGAACCGAAAAGCCGCTTCACGCTGTTTTACGGGAACCGTGCCTCGTCGTCAGTCATCTTCAAGGAAGAACTGACCGACCTCAAAGACAGCTACATGGAGCGCCTCAACCTGGCCTACGTGATGAGCCGCGAGCAGCAGGACATTGAGCTCTTCAACGGCCGCATCACCAAGGAAAAGGTCGAGCAGTTCATCAAGCACTGGATCCGCATCGAAGACATTGACATCGCCTTCATCTGCGGCCCGGAAGACATGATGCACGGCGTTTCGGCGGCGCTGCAGGAAGCCGGCATGCCCAAGCAGAACATCAAGGTCGAGCTGTTCGCCGCCAGCATTCCCAAGCACCAGCACAAGCCGCGCCAGTTCGACGCGCTGGTGCGCCATGAAACCGAAGTCACCGTCATCTTGGACGGCAACCACACCAGCTTCACGATGGACAAGGACAAGGAATCGATCCTCGACGCCGGCCTGCGCGCCGGCATCGACATGCGCTACTCGTGCAAGGGCGGCGTGTGCTCGACCTGCCGCTGCAAACTGGTCGACGGCAAGGTCGACATGGACGTGAACTACGCGCTGGAAGACTACGAAATCGCACGCGGCTTCGTGTTGAGCTGCCAGAGCTTTCCGGTGACAGACAAAGTGGTCGTCGATTTCGACCAGCACGAATAATCCAACCCACAACCTACAACCCCAGGACGCGCCATGAACTACGAAAACATCAAGTTCCAGATCGAGCACGGCATCGCCACCCTGACCCTGAACCGCCCCGACAAGCTCAATAGCTTCACGCAGGCGATGCACCTGGAAGTGCGCTCGGCCCTGGCCGCCGTGCAGTCCGACCCCACCGTGCGCGTGCTGCTGCTGACCGGCGCCGGGCGCGGTTTTTGCGCCGGCCAGGACTTGTCGGACCGCGCGGTCGAACCGGGCGCCGAAGGCGTGGACCTGGGCCACTCGGTCGAAACCTACTACGCACCGCTGGTGATGACCCTGCGCTCGCTGCCGATGCCGGTCATCTGCGCTGTTAACGGCGTGGCCGCCGGCGCGGGCGCCAACCTGGCGCTGGCCTGCGACATCGTATTGGCCGCCAAATCGGCCAGCTTCGTCGAAGTGTTCTGCAAACTGGGCCTGATTCCCGACACCGGCGGCACCTGGCACCTTCCGCGCCTGGTCGGCCACGCGCGCGCCATGGGCATGGCCATGCTGGGCGAAAAAATCCCGGCCGAACTGGCCGAACAATGGGGCCTGATCTGGAAGTGCGTGCCCGATACCGCCCTGATGGAGGACGCGATGGCCATGGCCGAACACTTCGCTCTAGCGCCGACCAAGGGCCTGGCCTTCACCAAGCGCGCCATCCAGGCCAGCTACGCCAACACCTTGCCGGAGCAGCTCAAGCTCGAAGGCGAGATGATGCGCGAACTCGGTTACAGCCACGATTACCGCGAAGGCGTGACCGCCTTCATCGAGAAGCGCGCGCCGCACTTCATGGGGGAATGAGCATGGCAGCACTGGAACAAGGCAGCATCGTCGCCGTCATCGGCAGTGGCGCCATGGGCGCCGGCATCGCGCAGGTGGCGGCAGCGGCCGGCTATGCCGTCAAGCTGTTCGACACGCGCCCCGGCGCGGTCGACAAGGCGATCGCCGATATCGGCAAGGTCTACACCACCCTGGTCGAAAAGGGCCGCATGAGCGGCGAGGCGGCGATTGCCGCGCGCGCCCGCCTGCACTGCGTGGCGAGCCTCAAGGAAGTCGATGACGCGTCCCTGGTGGTCGAAGCCATCGTCGAAAACCTGGATGTGAAGCGCATGCTGTTCGCGGATCTTGAAAACGTGGTCGGCGACGACTGCATTTTGGCCACCAACACCTCGTCGATCTCGGTCACGGCGATCGCCGCGCCGCTGCGCCGCCCGCAACGCCTGGTCGGCATGCACTTCTTTAACCCGGTGCCGCTGATGGCGCTGGTGGAAGTGATCAGCGGCCTGGCCACCGATCCGCAAGTGGCCGAGACGGTGTACGCCACCGCGACGGCCTGGGGCAAAAACCCGGTGCACGCCAAGTCCACGCCCGGCTTCATCGTCAACCGCGTCGCGCGTCCGTTCTACGCCGAAGGCCTGCGCCTCTTGCAGGAGCAGGCGGCCGATGCGGCTACGCTGGACGCGGTGATGCGCGACTGCGGCGGCTTTCGCATGGGGCCATTCGAATTGATGGACCTGATCGGCCACGACGTCAATTTCTCGGTCACGCAGTCGGTCTTCAACGCCTACTTCGGCGACCCGCGCTTTACCCCATCGGTGCTCCAGCAAGAGATGGTCAACGCCGGCTTCTTCGGGCGCAAGTCGGGACGCGGTTTTTACCAGTACGGCGAGGGCGCGGCCAAGGCAGCGGCCAGCGAAGCGGCGGCGCAGGCGCGTCCGGAAGTGGTCAGCATGAGCATCGATGCCGACGTGCTTGACGCGGTGACGCAGCCGCTGGAGCAGCGCCTGGCCGCTGCCGGTTTTACGGTCGGCCACCGCACGCCGCTGTCGCACGCCGGGGAAAACGAAGCGCCGGCCTTCCATTGCAACGGCGCCGCCATCTTCCTGACGGACGGGCGCAGCGCCACCGAGCGCGCCAACGCCAATCACCATCCGGACACGGTGCTGTTCGACCTGGCGCTCGATTACGGCAAGGCCACCCGCATCGCCCTGGCGCGCGCGGACCAGTGCAGCGAGGCTGCGTGGAGCGCGGCGGTCGGCCTGTTCCAGGCGGCTGGCTTGACGGTCACGCGCCTGGACGACGTGCCGGGTATGGCGGTCATGCGCACCGTCGCCATGCTGGCCAACGAAGCGGCCGACGCGGTGAACCAGGGCGTGTGCACCGCCCAAGCGGTCGACATCGCGATGCAGAAAGGTGTCAACTATCCGCGCGGGCCGCTGGCCTGGGCCAATGCGGTCGGCGTGCCGCATATCGTCACGGTGCTGACCAACCTGGCCGCCGCGTATGGCGAAGACCGCTACCGCGTCTCGCCGCTGCTGCGCCGCAAACTCGCCAATGGAAGCGGCTTCTGATCCATGCATATTGACCGCAATGTGCTTGACCCCCAGGCCCTGGCCGAACTGGCCGGCAAGACCATGTTCGAGCGCGATCCGGCCAGCCGGGCGCTGGGCATGCTGCTCGCCGAGATCCGTCCCGGCTACGCGCGCATGACGATGCCGGTGCGCGCCGATATGCTCAACGGCCACCAGACCTGCCACGGCGGCTACATCTTCATGCTGGCCGACAGCGCCTTTGCCTTCGCCTGCAATTCGCACAACCTGAACACCGTGGGCGCGGGCTGCACCATCGATTACCTGGCCCCCGGCCGCGAAGGCGACCTGCTGACGGCAACGGCGCTCGAGCAGGCGCTGTCCGGCAAGACGGGCGTGTATGACATCACCGTCACCAACCAGGACGGCCGCACGGTCGCCCTGTTTCGCGGCAAATCACACCGGGTGGCCGGCAACGTGGCCGAACTGCCGCCCGAGCCATAACTGCAGCAAAAGGAGAACATCATGGTCCAACGCACGCCCGCTCCTGGCGATCTGGAGCCGATCGAACGCGCCAGCCGCGACGAACTGCAAGCGCTGCAGCTCGAACGCATGAAGTGGTCGCTCAGGCACGCCTATGACAACGTGCCGCACTACCGCGCCGCGTTCGACGCCGCCGGCGTGCATCCGGACGACCTGCGCACGCTGGCGGACCTGGCCAAATTCCCGTTCACCGACAAGAAAACCCTGCGCGAGAATTATCCCTTCGGCCTGTTCGCGGTTCCGCGCGAGAAGGTGGTGCGCATCCACGCGTCGTCCGGCACTACCGGCAAGGCGACCGTGGTGGGCTACACGCAGAACGATATCGACACCTGGGCCGGTGTGGTGGCACGCTCGATCCGCGCCGCCGGCGGGCGCGCGGGCGACATGGTGCATGTCTCGTACGGCTACGGGCTGTTCACCGGCGGGCTGGGGGCGCATTACGGCGCCGAGCGGCTGGGCTGCACCGTGATCCCGATGTCGGGCGGGCAGACCGAAAAGCAGGTGCAGCTGATCTGCGACTTCAGGCCCGAGATCATCATGGTCACGCCATCGTACATGTTGAACATCATCGAAGAGTTCACGCGCCAGGGACTCGACCCAGCGGCGTCGTCGCTCAAGGTCGGCATTTTCGGGGCCGAACCGTGGACCGACGCGATGCGCCGCGAAATCGAGCAGCGCGCTGGCATCGACGCGGTCGACATCTACGGCCTGTCCGAAGTGATGGGACCGGGCGTGGCCAGCGAGTGCATCGAGAGCAAGGATGGCCCGGTGATCTGGGAAGACCATTTCTATCCCGAGGTGATCGACCCGGACACCGGCGAAGTGCTGCCCGAAGGCTCCGAGGGCGAACTGGTATTTACCTCGCTGACCAAGGAAGCGCTGCCGATCATCCGCTACCGCACGCGCGACCTCACGCGCCTCTTGCCGCCGACCTCGCGCGCGATGCGCCGCATGGGGAGAATCACCGGCCGCTCGGACGACATGCTGATCATCCGCGGGGTGAACGTATTCCCCAGCCAGATCGAAGAACTGATCCTCCAGATGCCGCAGCTCGCACCGCACTATCAGTTGGTGGTGTCGCGCGACGGCCATCTGGACAAGCTTGATGTGGTGGCAGAACTGCGTGACGGGTTACACAACCCCGCGCAATCCGCCGACGCGGCAGCCGCCCTGGCGCGCGAGCTCGAACACCGCATCAAGACCTATGTGGGCGTAACCACGCGCGTGAACCTGCTGCCGGCTAACGGCATCGAGCGCACCCTGACCGGCAAGGCCCGGCGCGTGATCGACCAGCGACCGAAATCGACATGAATCAAGGAGCACCTGTGAACACACTGACCGACGCCTTTATCTGCGACGCCATCCGCACTCCGTTCGGCCGCTACGGCGGTTCCTTGTCGGGCGTGCGCGCCGACGACCTGGCGGCGCTGCCGATCGCCGCCTTGATCGCCCGCAACCCCGGCGTGGACTGGGCGGCCGTGGACGACCTGTATTACGGCTGCGCCAACCAGGCCGGCGAAGACAACCGCAACGTGGCCCGCATGGCCGCCTTGCTGGCAGGGCTGCCGCCGGAAGTCCCGGCCAGTACCATCAACCGCTTGTGCGGCTCCAGCCTGGACGCCGTCGGCATCGCCGCGCGCGCCATCAAGGCCGGCGAAGCGAATCTGATCATCGCCGGCGGGGTAGAGAGCATGACGCGCGCGCCTTTCGTCATGGGCAAGGCCGACAGCGCGTTTTCGCGCGCCGCCAAGATCGAAGACACGACCATGGGCTGGCGCTTCGTCAACCCGCACATGAAAGCACAATACGGCATCGACTCGATGCCCGAAACGGCCGAAAACGTGGCAAAGGAATTCGGCATCAACCGCGCCGACCAGGATGCATTTGCCCTGCGCAGCCAGCAACGCTGGGCCGCAGCCCATGCCGCCGGCGTGTTCAAGGATGAAATCGTCCCCGTCACCATCCACCAGAAAAAGGGTGAATCGCGCGTGTTCGACACCGACGAGCACCCGCGTCCCGACACCAGCATCGAGATGCTGGCCAAACTGAAAGGCGTGGTCACCCCAAGCGGCACCGTCACCGCCGGTAACGCGTCCGGCATCAACGATGGCGCCTGCGCGATCCTGATCGCATCAAGCAGCGCCGCGGAACGCTTTGGCCTCACGCCGCGCGCGCGCATCGTCGGCATGGCCATGGCCGGCCTGGCGCCGCGCATCATGGGCTTCGGTCCGTCGCCGGCGACCAAAAAAGTGCTGGCGATGACGGGCCTGTCCATCGGCCAGATGGACGTGATCGAATTGAACGAAGCGTTCGCCGCGCAAAGCCTGGCAGTCACGCGCGACCTGGGCCTGGCCGACGACGCCGCGCACGTGAACCCGAACGGCGGGGCGATTGCCATCGGCCACCCGCTGGGCGCATCCGGTGCGCGCCTGGTGCTGGCGGCCGTGAACCAGCTGCACCGCACCGGCGGGCGCTATGCGCTGTGCACGATGTGCATCGGCGTCGGGCAGGGCATTGCCCTGGTCATCGAAAAAGTATAAGGTGCGCGCCATGGTCAAGGTCTACGCAATCAATGGCGTCACGCCGGTGGTGCACCCGAGCGCCTACGTGCATCCGAGCGCGGTGCTGATCGGCGACGTGATCGTCGGCCCGCGCTGCTACGTCGGCCCGCTGGCATCAATGCGCGGCGACTTTGGCCGGCTGATCCTGGAAGAAGGGGCCAACCTGCAAGACACCTGCGTCATGCATGGCTTTCCCGGCGAAGACACAGTGGTGGAAGTTGACGGCCACATCGGCCACGGCGCCGTGCTGCACGGCTGCCGCATCAAGCGCAACGCCATGGTCGGCATGAGCGCCGTCGTGATGGACCGCGCCGTGGTGGGCGAGGAATCGATCGTGGCCGCCATGAGTTTCGTCAAGGCCGGCATGATCATCCCGCCGCGCAGCATGGTCATGGGTACGCCGGCGCGCATCATGCGCGAACTGACGGACAAGGAAATTGGCTGGAAAAGCTTCGGCACGAAGCAGTACCACGACCTGGCGGTGCGCTCGATGCAGACGATGCGCGAAGTGGAGGCGTTGACCGAAGTCGAGCCGGACCGTGCGCGCATCGATCTCGGTCCCGACATGCACGCCCCCAAAGAATAAGACAGAGAACCAACAGAGAAACCTGGAGAAGACACCATGCAAACCATATCGACCCTGCAAAGCCTGATCGGCGGGCGCTGGCTCGGCGCCGAAGCGTCGGTGCCGCTGCACAGCGCACTCAATAACAGCCTGATTTACCACACCCACGCCGAAAAAATCGACTTCGATGAGGCAGTTACCTACGCGCGCAGCACCGGCGTGCCGGCCCTGATGTCGCTCGACTTCCAGAAGCGCGCCGCCTGCCTCAAGGCGCTGGCGCTGTACCTGATGGAGCGCAAGGAAGAGCTGTACGCCATCTCGCACCTGACCGGCGCCACCCGCCCGGACAGCTGGGTCGATATCGAAGGCGGCATCGGCACCTTGTTCGCCTACGCCAGCATGGGCAGCCGCGAACTCCCGTCGAGCAACGTGCTGCACGAAGGCCCGGCGCTCGCGCTGGGCAAGAACGGCGGCTTCGCCGGCACCCATATCCTGGTGCCGCGCGGCGGGCTGGCGGTGCACATCAACGCCTTCAACTTCCCGATCTGGGGCCTGCTCGAAAAATTCGCGCCGAGTTTTCTGGCGGCGATGCCGTGCATCGGCAAACCGGCCACCGCCACCAGCTACCTGACCGAAGCCGTGGTACGGATGATGCACGAGTCAAGCCTCTTGCCGGCGGGCGCGCTGCAACTGGTCATCGGCAGCACCGGCGACCTGCTCGACCGCCTCACCGGCGCCGACGTGGTCACCTTCACCGGCTCGGCCGTCACGGCGGCCAAGCTGCGCGTGAACAAAAACCTGATCGCCCAATCTGTGCCGTTCACCGCCGAAGCCGATTCGCTCAACTGCGCCATTTTGGGCCCGGACGTCACGCCCGACGACGTGGAGTTCGACCTGTTCGTCAAGGAAGTCGCGCGCGAAATGACCGGCAAGGCCGGCCAGAAGTGCACCGCGATCCGCCGCATCATCGTGCCCGAGCAGCATGTCGAAGCGGTCGGCGAACGCCTGCGCGAGCGCCTGGCGAAAATCGTCGTGGGCGACCCGTCGGTGAAAGAGGTACGCATGGGCGCACTGGCGTCGATGGACCAGCACCGCGACGTCAGCGAGCGGGTCGAGCTGCTCGCGCGCGGTAACGAGATTTTGTTCGGCGCCAAGGATGGCTTCAATCCATTGGGCGACGGGGTGGCCAATGGCGCGTTCTTCTCGCCGACCCTGCTGCTGTGCCGCGACGGCATGAACAACGACGCCGTGCACGATATCGAAGCCTTCGGCCCGGTCAGCACGATGATGACGTATTCAAGCCTGGACGAAGCGCTGGCGCTGGCCGCGCGCGGCAAGGGAAGCCTGGTCAGCACCCTGGTGACCAAGGATACGGCAATCGCGGCGCGCGCGGTGCCGGTGGCGGCGGCTTCGCACGGCCGCGTGCTGGTGCTCGAGCGCGAAGCGGCGGTCGATTCGACCGGCCACGGTTCGCCTCTGCCGCAGTTGAAGCACGGCGGTCCGGGACGCGCCGGCGGCGGCGAGGAGCTCGGCGGCATCCGCGCGGTGCGTCACTTCTTGCAGCGCGCCGCGGTCCAGGGTTCGCCGACCATGCTGGCGGCGATCACGGGCGAGTACGTGCGCGGCGCGGCCGTGCGCGAGAGCGACCTGCACCCGTTCCGCAAGTATTTCGAGGAGCTGCAGATGGGCGACTCGCTGCTCACGCACCGGCGCACGGTGAGCGAGGCCGATATCGTCAACTTCGGCGGGATCTCGGGCGACTATTTTTACATGCACTTCGACGAGATCGCGGCCAAGGATTCGCAGTTCGGCAAGCGCATCGCGCACGGATACTTTGTGCTGTCGGCGGCGGCGGGCTTGTTCGTGTCGCCGGCGCCGGGGCCGGTGCTGGCCAATTATGGGCTGGATAATCTGAGGTTCATTACGCCGGTGGCCATTGGCGACACGATCCGCGCAAGGTTGACGTGCAAGCGCAAGGTGGACCGCAATCGCACCGATGACAAGGGCGTGGGGCAGGGCGTGGTGGCGTGGGATGTGCAGGTCACCAACCAGCATGATGAGCTGGTGGCCAGTTATGATATTTTGACGCTGGTGATGAAGAAGGGGTGAGGGGGAGAACCCTGTTCGCCTAAACCGTTTTTACCCGCCATGCTCAAAACCGTCATTCCCGGCCTCGGCGGCTCCCTTGGCGGGAATCCAATTTCGTTGCTAAGCCACGGTGCCTTGGATTGCCGTGGGGGCGCCTAGCCCTTCGCGGGAATGACGGAGCATACTTTGATGGTGCAGGCTGGGAGGCTGGGTCCGCTTACTCCAAGCGATTACACGAACCCCAAATTGCGCGTACTGGCGTTGTAATTCCCCAAATTCGGCAGCAACGCCAGCAACTCGCTGTTCGACACCCCCAGCCACGCGCCCATCGTGGCTGCGAACTGGTCCACCGACGTGGTCGGCAGCAGGCGCCCCTGGCCCACGTCATCCGGTCCGCCATTGGCGACAATCGGCGCAATGCCGTAAAAGCGCTTGCCCTTGACCGCTCCGCCCATCACGAAATGCATGCTTCCCCAGCCGTGATCCGAGCCGTCGGCGTTGCCGGCCATGGTACGGCCGAAGTCCGACGCGGTGAACGTGGTCACCTTCTCGGCCACGCCCAACTCCACCGTCGCCGCATAAAACGCCGCCATCGCGTCACCGAGCTTGGTCATCAGGGCCGGATGGCTGGTCGCCATGCCGTCGTGATTGTCGAAGCCGCCCATCGAGACGAAAAACACCTGCCGTTTCGCCCCAAGGCTCGGACCGGCGGCGATCATGCGCGCCACCAGCTTGAGCTGGTCGCCCAGGTTGTTCCCGGTCGGGAAAGGCGTTTGCGGCGCCGGCGTCGAGCTCAGCGCCCCGGTCAGCACTTCATTGGCCTCGATCGAACGCTTGCCGATGCGGTTGTATTCGTTTTCCAGCAGATTGCTGCGCTGTTGCGTCATCAAGGTGCGCAGCGCCGCCGAGGCGGTGGCCGAACCGAACAGCGAGTTCTTCAGCCCCGCCAGCGGCACCGAGCCACTGGTCGACACCTGGTACTGCACCGCCGTATTGCCCGACAAGAACACCGCATTATTCGACACATTGATGCAGGTAAAGGTCGAGTGCGTGTTGCTGGCTTGGAACAGGTCGCCGATGCGTCCGCCCCAGCCGGAGGTGGCGCCTTCCGGCGACGAGGATTGAAACACCGATTGCTGGTCGTTGTGCGAAAACAGTTTTGGCGGTAGGCGGCCGGTCTTCTGGGTGTACTGGAGCTTGGTGGTGGGTTGCACCAAATTGCCCACGTTCAGGATCACCGCCAGCTTGCCGTCGTTAAACAGCGGTACCAGCGGTGCCAGGTTGGGCGCCAGCGCGTACTGGTGCTGGAAACCGGCCGAATCGACCGGTATCACGGTCGGGTTCAGCGCGGTCGCTGCCAGCGCGGCGCGGCTGTGCGCGAAATTCGGGCGGTACGACTGGTACAGCGCATGGTTGCCGGCGTCATACGGCGTGACGGTGTTGGCATAATCGTTGCCGCCGTACAGGAACACGCAGACCATCGCCTTGTAGTCGGTGGCCGTGGCCGCGCTGGCCTCGGACATGGCGGCGATGTTGATCGCCCACGGCGCGGCCACGCCGGCGACCGACAGGGCCGATGCGCGTTGCAGAAAGGCGCGGCGCGATGCATTGGTTCCATTTTTGTTGTGCATGGCTGCTCCTATTTCTGGACGATGAATTCGGGTGAAGCGAGCACCAGCACCAGGGCGGCGTAGATGCGGTTCAGGCGGGCCTGATCGGTTCCCTTGGGCATGGAATCGAGCCCGCCCTTGATCAGGTTCACTGTCGCCGGCGCCAGCTGTCCGGCCGCCAGCACCAGGTTCAGCTCGTTGACCAGCTTGTCGGATACGTCGGCCAGCGGTATCAGGGCGCTGTAGTCGGCCTTGACGTCGCCCACGCCCCGGCTGACCACGCCCTGCATGTAGTTGACATAGCCGACCACCGTCGATTCGTTGGTGATCTGGAATTCCGGCGCCACCATGCGTTCGTTGGCAATGGCGCTGTTGGGCGGCACGTAGCCCGGACGGAAGAAATTGAAGACAGTGCTGGAGCGGCCGGGACTTTGCCCCAGGCGCGTACCAGGGTCGGAGGTGTTGCCGATCGCCCAGGCGTCCGAGGGCGAGTTGGCCTTGAACGCGCGCGCCCATGCCGTAAAGCGCAGGATCGGTTCGCGCAGCTTGCCGAAGTTGGGGTCGCTCAGCCGGTTCGGGTTGCGCGCTTCGTCGTCGAGCAGGATGGCGGCAACGACCTTGGCCAGGTTGCCCTTGACGCCCTTGCCATCGTTGTTGAACACAGCGGAGACGCGCGCCACGTACGCTGGCGACGGGTTGCTCGTCACCAAGCGCTGGATCAGCTGGCGGCCGATGAACGGGGCCACGTTGGCATGGGCGAAGATGATGTCGAGCGCGCGCGTCACGCTGGCCAGGGCGTCGGTGCCGGCAGGAATGGTGCTTTCCAGGAAAGTCTTGGCGCCGGTGTCGTGGCGGTTGGCCGAGACGATCATCGGACGGCGCTTGTAGTCCGGCGAATTCATGTCGCCCCCGGCCAGGTCGTAGCCCCAGCCGGTAAACACGCGCGCGAGGCCGCTGATGTCGTCCAGGTCATAGGTTTCCTGCTGCAGGCCGCTGCTGAGCTTGGGCGTGCCGTCGATGTTCAGCTGGACCAGGCCGATGGTAAACAGCTGCATGACTTCGCGCGCGTAGTTTTCGTCGGGCAGGGCGCCCGTGGTCGGATTGAGCTTGACGTTGCCGCGATAGGTCAGGTATTCGCCCATCGGCGCGCTCAGCGAGACTTGCTGGAGCAAGGTGCGGTAATTGCCGAAGGCGTGGGACTCGAGCAGGTCCATGTGCGCAACGCCGGAAAAATTGCTCCAGCTGGCGCTGAAACCGGTGATCGACGCGACCACGATTTCGGACAGCGCCAGGGTGACGCGCTGGCGCAGCGTGTCGGGCGAGCTCATCATCTTGCGCCAGAAGGCCGCATCGTGACCGTTTTCGGTGTTCTTGAGGTCGGACGTATTGTACTTTTTACCGACCAGGAAATCCCAGCGTGACTCGCCACGCGGCATGGCCATCTGTTCGTTGATCCAGCCGGCGTAGCCCAACTGCTGCACGCGGGCGATCTGCTCGCGCGTGGCGCCCATCGACGCCTGGGCCAGGAAGCGCGAGGCATCGGCGGCGGCGATTTTTTCGGCGAGCGGTGGCTGGTTTGGCGTTGGCGTTGGCGTTGGTGTCGGCGTTGGCGTTGGTGTTGGCGTCGGAGTTGGCGTTGGCGTTGGCGTTGGTGTTGGCGTCGGTGTCGGCGTAGGAGCCGGCGTTGGCGTTGGCGCGGTTGGCGTCGGTGTCGGTGCGGTCGGAGTCGGGGTTGGCGTGGGCGCAGTCGGCGTAGGAACGTTCGGGGTCGGCGTCATTGGCGACGGCACGTCCGGGGTTGGCATGGTCGGAGTGGGAACGGGACCAGCCGGGCCTGGCGTCGGCGTGACCGGGGTGGGCACTGCGGGCGTCGGAACCACCGGGGTCGGAACTACGGGGGTCGGAACCACGGGGGCCGGAACCACCGGGGTTGGAACCACCGGAGTCGGCAGGATGACCGGCGGGGCCGACACGCCACCTGTTGGAATCGAGGAGCCGCCACTGCTGCCCCCGCAGGCCGCCAGCACGGCGCTGGAGAGAAGGGCGGTGGTCGCCGTGGCTAGCCTGACCCCGGAAATTGATTCATCGCCAGCAACATCAAGCTGGATGATTGACATGGTTGCGTCAAGCTTGACGGCAGCCTCATCCTCGACGCTTGCGTCGAGTAGTTGTTGCTCTTGCATGAAATTTATCCCGGTGTGTCCACGACCAGAGATAATAGGTGATTAGCGGAAACAAATAAACGCCGGGTTTTGTTTATTTTGTAACAAGCGAGGGATTTTTGCCTTGTTTGCAACACTGTCTCGCGCTTCGAAGTGCCGGGATGATGGTATATGGCTACGGCCGCCGCCCAGCCGCCTTGCATAAATAGAATCATTGCGCGCCGTACCAACCGGCGCGCAAGACGCTTTTACCGGCTGGTGCCGAACGGATCGTCGATCGAGTGCGCCGGTTCGGTAAACCACTTCGGTCCCATGGCGGTCATGTAAAAGTGGTCTTCATGGCGCACGCCGAATTCGCCCGGGATGCAGATCATCGGCTCGTTCGAAAAGCACATGCCCACATCGAGCGGCGTGCTGTCGCTGCCGACCAGGTAGGGCCACTCGTGGATATCCATGCCGATGCCGTGGCCGGTGCGGTGCGGCAGGCCTGGCAGCTTGTAGCCGGGACCGAAACCGTTCGATTCGAGCGAGGCGCGCGCGGCGGCATCGACCTCGCGGCACGGCACGCCCAGTTGCGCCGCACCGAACGCGGCCAGCTGCGCCGCCTTTTCCGCATTCCACACGAAGCGCTGGCGCTCGCTGATCTCGCCGAACACGTAAGTGCGGGTGATGTCCGAAATATAGCCATGCACCTGGCAGCCGGTATCGATCAGCACCACGTCGCCGGATTTCAGGGTCTGCGCATAACTGACGCCGTGCGGATACGCGGTCGCCTCGCCGAACAGCACGATGCAAAAATACGAACCCGGCGCGCCCACCTTGCGGTGCGCGCGTGCGATGAAGTCGCTCACCTCCACCGTGGTGATCCCTTCATGCAGGATGGCGGCGGCGGCCTTGTGCACTTCGAGCGTCATGTCCTTCACGCGCTGCATGAGCGCGATTTCGGCGGGCGACTTGCGCGCGCGGCAGAACGCGGTCACGCTCTTTGCGTTTTCGAGCGCGTAGCCGGTGGCCAGAGGACGGATGCCGTCGGCGATGAAAAACGCGGCGCTCTCGCAGATGCCGATGCGCGGCGGGCGCGCCGCATCCGGCGCAATGCCCATGCGCGCCAGTACGTCGATGAACAGCTGGTAGGGACTCTCGTGCTCCTCCCAGCAATTGACCTTGCCCACGACCCGCATGAAGTCGGTCAGCGAGCCTTCCTCGAACACCGGTGCGATGTATTCGAGCGCGCCCACGGCCGGCAGGATGGCGCCGACCATGCGTTCGCTGGCATACCACTTGGTGCCGGTGAAGTAGCGCATGTTGGTGCCCGCGTTCAGGAACACCGCGCCGATGCCTTGTTCAACCATGAAGGCCTGGGCGCGCGCGATGCGCTGCTCGTGTTCTTCCTTGCCGATCGGGGCCATGCCGCCGGTCATGTCGGACAAGGCGGCCAGCGCCTCGTCGATGGTTTTACCGCCGATGTTCGATGCGTTCATTGTGCTCATTTCTTTTTCGCGTCGGCGTCGCTGTCGGTCGAGAAGTTCAGTTCCGGCGTGCTGTCGTCGTCCTTTTTCTCGGCGTCGGCCGGCAGCTGCAGCGGTTCGGATTCGCCCGCCGGAGCGTCGATCTTCAGTTCGATCTGTTCGTTCATGTCGACCTTTTTCTCGACCGAGACCAGGTGCGGGAACATGATGATCAGGGCGACCATGATCACCTGGATCACCACGAACGGAATCGCACCCCAGTAAATATCGGATGTCTTGACCTCTTTCGGCGCCACCGATCGTAAATAGAACAGCGCAAAGCCGAACGGCGGATGCATGAAGGAAGTCTGCATGTTCACGCCCAGCAGCACGCCGAACCAGACCAGGTCGATCCCCAGCTTGTTGGCCACGGGGCCGACCAGCGGCACCAAAATGAAGGCCAGCTCGAAGAAGTCGAGAAAGAAGGCCAGTACGAAGAACATGATGTTGACCACGATCAGGAAGCCCGTCACCCCGCCCGGAAGCCCGGTCAGCAGGTGCTCGACCCACAGGTCGCCGTCGACGCCGCGAAACACCAGCGCAAACACGGTCGAACCGATCAGGATGAACATCACGAAGCACGACAGGCGCGTGGTCGAATTCATCGCTTGCTTGAGCAGGCTCCAGGACAGGCGGCCATTGAGCATGGCCAGCACGATGGCGCCCAGCGCGCCCATGCCACCGCCCTCGGTCGGCGTGGCGATGCCGACGAAAATGGTCCCCAGCACCAGGAAGATCAGTGCCAGCGGCGGCACCAGCACGAACACCACCTTTTCGGCCATGCGCGAGAGCAGGCCGAGTTTGAGCTTGCGGTTCGCCAGCGCGAACACGAAGGCCAGCGCAATGCCGGCCGATGCGGCATAAATGCCCAGTTCATCCCTGGCCAGTTGCGGGTGACTGGCGCCCCACGCCCAGGCGAAGGCAAACGACACGGCCACCGTGCCGACGACCAGCGCCAGCAGCGAGAGCGCGCCGCTGTCGCCGTTCGGCTCGCGCAGGTTGCGCGCCTCGATCGGCAGCGCCGGCACGTGGTGCGGCTTGAAGATCGACAGGGCCAGCACATAGCCGGCGTACATCGCGGTGAGCATCAGGCCCGGGATGAACGCGGCCTTGTACATGTCGCCGACCGATTTGCCCAGCTGGTCGGCCATCACGATCAGCACCAGCGAGGGCGGGATGATCTGCGCCAGCGTGCCGGAAGCGGCGATCACGCCCGAGGCCAGGCGCTTGTCGTACCCGTAGCGCAGCATCACCGGCAGCGAAATGAGGCCCATCGAAATCACCGATGCCGCCACCACGCCGGTGGTCGCCGCCAGCAGCGCGCCGACGAAAATGACCGCATACGCCACGCCGCCGCGGATCGGCCCGAACAACTGGCCGATGGTGTCGAGCAGGTCCTCCGCCATCCCCGACCTTTCCAGGATCAGTCCCATGAAGGTGAAGAAGGGGATCGCCAGCAGCGTGTCGCTGGCCATGATGCCGAAGATCCGGTTGGGCAGCGCCTGCAGCAGTTCGGGCTTGAGCAAACCGAGTTCGATGCCGACCAGGCCGAAAAACAGCCCGTTGGCAGCCAGTGAAAATGCGACCGGAAAACCGGACAGCAAGAAGATGACCAGCGCCCCAAACATGATGGGCGCCAGGTTGGCGATGATGAATTGTTCCATGTGTCCCTGACCGAAGTGGCTGTTTGCTTGACTGCTCTAGGTGATCTTGTTGGCGGCTTTGATCGCGTCGATCTCGTCCTGCGGCGTGGTGACCTGCCTGGAAAACGAGCTGGCGTCGATGCGGCCGGCCAGGAAGGCGACGCGCTTGATGATTTCGGAGACGCCCTGCAGGACAATGAGCGCAAAGGCGACCGGTACCATCAGTTTGGCGGGCCAGACGATCAGGCCACCGGCATTGCTCGACATTTCGGCGCTGACGATCGACAGGTGGGCGAAGGGAATGCCGTACCAGAGGATCAGCAGCGAAATGGGTATCAGGAACAGTAGAAAGCCGAACAGGTCGATCCAGACCTGCGTGCGTTTCGAGAAGCGCCCGACAACGACGTCGATGCGCACATGCTCGTCGCGCTTGAGGGTGTAGGCCGAGGCCAGCATGAACATGGCGCCATACAGGTACCACTGGATTTCGAGCCAGGCATTGGAGCTGGTATGGAAGATATAGCGGATCAGCGCATTGCCGGCGCAGATGAGCACTGCCGCCAGCAGGGCCCAGCTGACGACGCTGGCGATCTTCTCGTTGAGAGTATCGATGGCGCGCGACAGCGAAATGAAAAGTGACATGAGCATGGTGCTGGTATCTCCATTAGTTTCAAACAAAAAGTTCAAAAACAAGCACAGTCGCCGGCGTCTTGCGCGCCGGTCGGCTTAAATACAGGTCACTGCTGCTGCGGCTACCCCGCCAGCTGGGCGCGCACGCGGGCGATCGCCGCGCGCACCTGGCGCGGCGCGGTGCCGCCCACATGGTCGCGCGCCGCGACCGACCCTTCCAGCGTCAGAACCGCGAACACGTCGTCGCCGATCAGGCTTGAGAACGCGCGCAGCTGCTCCAGCGACATCTCCGCCAGGTCGCATTTGAGGTCGTCGCAGGCACGCACGGCGCGCGCCACGGCTTCGTGGGCGTCGCGGAACGGCAAGCCTTTTTTGACCAGGTAGTCGGCCAGGTCGGTCGCGGTGGCGTAGCCTTGCAGGGCGGCGGCGCGCATGGCGTCCGGCTTGACCGTGATCCCGCCGGCCATGTCGGCAAAGATGCGCAGGGTGTCGACCAGGGTGTCGACGGTGTCGAACAGCGGCTCTTTATCTTCCTGGTTATCCTTGTTGTAGGCCAGCGGCTGGCCTTTCATCAGGGTCAGGAGGCTGGTCAGGTGGCCGTAGACACGGCCGGTCTTGCCACGCGCCAGTTCCGGCACGTCCGGGTTTTTCTTTTGCGGCATGATCGAGGAACCGGTGCAGAAGCGGTCGGCGATGTCGATGAAGCCGATCCGTGGGCTCATCCAGATCACCAGTTCTTCCGACATGCGCGAGATGTGCGTCATGACCAGGGCGCCGGCGGCGCAGAACTCGATGGCGAAATCGCGGTCCGAAACGGCGTCGAGCGAGTTGTGGCAGACGTCGTCGAAGCCGAGCGTGCGCGCCACCCGTTCGCGGTCGATTGGGAAGGTGGTGCCGGCCAGCGCGGCGGCGCCCAGCGGCAGGCGGTTGACGCGCTTGCGGGCGTCCTGCATGCGTTCGACGTCGCGCCCGAACATCTCGACGTAGGCCAGCATGTGGTGGCCGAAGGTGATCGGCTGGGCCACCTGCATGTGGGTAAAGCCGGGCATGATGGTGCCGGCATGCTGCTCTGCCAGTTCAAGCAGGGCGGCGCGCAGGCCGTTCAGCAGCACCACGATATCGTCGATGGCGGCGCGCACGTACAGGCGGATGTCGGTTGCGACCTGGTCGTTGCGCGAACGGCCCGTGTGCAGGCGCTTGCCGGCGTCGCCCACCAGTTCGGTCAGGCGCTTTTCGATATTCAGGTGCACGTCTTCCAGGTCCAGCAGCCACTCGAACGTGCCTGCTTCGATTTCGCTGCGGATCTGGGTCATGCCCCGTTCGATTTCGGCGCGGTCGGCGGCGCTGATGATGTTTTGCGCGGCCAGCATTTCGG
>DASVVC010000066.1:0-23095 GCA_036386755.1 Telluria sp. | reverse complement strand
CCGCTGCGCCTGCGCCCGAAAGAAGGGTTGGCGATCATGAACGGCACCGCCGTCATGACTGCGCTGGCCTGCCTGGCTTACGACCGCGCCGAGTACCTGACGCGCGTGTGCACCCGGATTACCGCCATGGCCTCGTTCGCGCTGGACGGCAATGCCCATCACTTCGACGAGGTGCTGTTCTCGGTCAAGCCGCACGCCGGCATGCAGCAGGTCGCGGCCTGGCTGCGCCAAGACCTGCCGACCGACCAGTGGGAACGCAACGGCAAGCGCCTGCAGGACCGCTATTCGATCCGCTGCGCGCCGCACGTGATCGGCGTGCTGGCCGACGCGCTGCCCTTCTTCAAGGGCGCCATCGAAAACGAACTCAATAGCGCCAACGACAACCCGATCATCGACGCCGAGAACGAGCGCGTGCTGCACGGCGGCCATTTCTATGGCGGCCACATCGCATTCGCCATGGACGGCATGAAAAATGCCGTTGCCAACCTGGCCGACCTGCTGGACCGGCAGATGGCGCTGCTGGTCGACAGCCGCTACAACCAGGGCTTGCCGGCCAACCTGTCCGGCGCCACCGGCCCGCGCGCCGCCATCAACCACGGCTTGAAAGCGCTGCAGATCAGCGCCTCCGCGTGGACCGCCGAAGCACTCAAGCTGACCATGCCGGCGTCGGTGTTTTCGCGCTCCACCGAATGCCACAATCAGGACAAGGTCAGCATGGGCACCATCGCCGCGCGCGACTGCCTGCGCGTGCTGGAGTTGACCGAGCAGGTCGTCGCCGCGCTCCTGATCACGGTGCGCCAGGGCGTGTGGCTGCGCCTGCGCGTCAATCCCGAGAATCCCGCGCCGCAAGCGCTGATGGACATGATGGAACAGATCGGCCAGGACGTGGCCCCGGTGGCGGAAGACCGCCGCCTGGAACCCGAACTGCGCGTGCTGATCGCGCGCCTGCGCGAGCAGGCCTGGGGCCTGTATGCGTAGGGGCGCGCCGCCGAGCCGCTGGTTCGCCGAGACCGAGATGCAGGTCCAGTTCTTCGACCTGGACCCGATGCAGATCGTCTGGCACGGTAACTACGTCAAGTATCTCGAAGTGGCACGCTGCGCGCTGCTCGACAAGATCGACTACAACTACGAACAGATGAAGGCCTCGGGCTTCGCCTGGCCGGTGATCGACATGAACCTGCGCTACATCGGGCCGGCCGTGTTCGGCCAGCGCTTGATACTGCGCGCCGAAATCGTCGAATACGAAAACCGCCTCAAGATCGATTACCTGATCACCGACGCGGCCAGCGGCAAGCGCCTCAATCGCGCCAGCACCACCCAGGTGGCGGTCGATATCGCCAGCGGCGAGATGTGTTTCATGTCCCCGCCCGTGCTGTTTGAAAAATTAGGAGTTACCCCCGCATGAAACGTTTGATCCTCGCCATTGCCATCGCGGCCACTTGTGCCGCCGCCAACGCTGGTGCGCCGATCGCCAAGATCCAGTCCTTGCTGGCCAAGCCGTCGATGCTGTGCGGCCGTTTCGACCAGACCAAGCACCTGGCCGGCATGAAAAAGCCGCTCGCCTCGAACGGGCGTTTTTGCGTCGTCGCCGGCAAGGGTGTCTTGTGGCGCACGCTCAAACCCTTTCCGAACACGCTGCGCCTGACGCGCGACGAAATCGTCAGCTTCCAGGGCGAGCGCGTAGCGATGCGCCTCGAAGCGAAGCAGGAGCCGACCGTGCGCATGATTAACAGCGTGCTGTTTTCGCTGCTGTCGGGCGACCTGGGCCAGCTCGAGACCCTGTTCGAAGTCGACGGCAGCGTCGACGGCAACGCGTGGCAAGTCGCGCTCAAGGCGCGCCAGCCGGCGCTGGCCAAGGCCATCGGCGCCATTTCGCTCGACGGCGGCGCCTACGTGAAGAATATCCAGATCGTGGAAGCCTCCGGCGACAAGACCTTCATCGTTTTCTCGGAGATCAAGACGGGCGAGGGCGTCATGACGCCTGAAGAGGCGGCGCTGCTGTGAACATGGAAGTAAAGCGGCAGGGGTGGCAAAAGTGGCACCGGTGGCTGGCCTGGATCTGGGCCCTGGTGGTGTGCGCCCTGCTGGGACATAACGCCTACCTGTGGATGGTCCAGCGCATCGTGCCGGATACCGATATCCTGGCCTTGCTGCCGGTGCAGGAGCGCGACCGCGTCCTGCAGGAGTCGTTCACGCACATGGTGGACGCGGCGCAGCAGCGCGTGATCGTGCTGGTCGGCGCCGCCGACTGGAACGACGCCAAGCGCGCCGCTGACGCCTACAACGCGGTGCTGGCCACCAAGCCGGGCGTGCTGGAAGCGGTCAAATTATCCGACGAAACCCAGGGCGACTGGCTGGCGCCATTCCAGAAGCACAGCGTGGCCTTGCTGACTGCGCCGCAGGAAGCGCAACTGCGCAATGAGAGTGCGCAGTTCTGGACCGAGGCGGCGCTTGCCAAACTGTACACCGCGTTTTCGGGCCCGAAACTGGGCGCCTTTCGCGACGATCCGTTTGGTCTCTTTACCGGCTGGGTCCAGGAGCGCGCGCAAGAGACACCGGTGCGCCCGCGCGACGACAAGCTGTTCGTGGCCGACGCCGAGCGCCAGTATGTATTGATGCCGCTGACGATGCGCGCGCCGGCGTTTTCGATGGCGGCCCAGCAAACCGTGGTGCCGCTGCTCGAACAAGCCAAACAGGCCGCGCTCAAGGCCGCGCCGCAGGCGAAGATCATCACCGCCGGCGTGGTGCTCCATGCGTCGGCCGCCAGCGGCCAGGCCGAAGGCGAAATGTCGACCATCGGCGTCGGCTCCCTGGCCGGCATCGTGCTGCTGACGTGGTTCACGTTCCGCTCGCTGCGCCCGATCGCGCTGGTGCTGCTGTCGATCGGAATCGGCTTTCTTGGGTCGCTGTCGGTGTGCTGGCTGCTGTTCGGCCGCATCCACCTGCTCACGCTCGTTTTTGGGGCGAGCCTGATCGGCGTGGCCCAGGATTACGGCATCTACTACCTGTGCAACCGCCTGAGCGCCGATCCAACTGAAAATTCGGTGCGCCTGCTCAAGCGCCTGCTGCCGGGCCTCTGCCTGACGCTGCTGGCGGCGGTGATCGGCTACACGGGTCTCGGTTTTACGCCGTTCCCCGGCCTGCGCCACATGGCCGTGTTCTCCGCCGTGGGGCTGGTGTTCGCCTGGCTGACGGTAACCTGCTGGTTCCCGCTGCTGGTCTCCGGCGGCACGCTTAAAACCGGCGCGCTGGCGCGCACGTACGGCGCCGCGCTGGCCCGCTGGCCGCGCGCGCGCCTGAACGCGCCGACCTTCGCCATCGCGGCGCTGTTCGTGCTGCTGGCCGGCTTCGGCTGGTCGCGCCTGGGCGTCAACGACGATATCCGCTCGCTGCAAACGCCGCCCAAGCACCTGATCGACGACCAGATCAAACTGGGCAAATTGCTCGATGCGCCCACGCCCGTCCAGTACTTCCTGGTGCGCGGCGCCAGCGCCGACATCGTGCTCCAGCGCGAAGAAGAACTCAAGCGCCGGCTCGACCCGCTGATCGCGGCCAAGCGTATCGGCGGCTACCAGGCCATGTCGAACTGGGTACCGTCCGTGCGCACGCAGCTGGAGCGGCGCGCGCTGGTCGACAGCAAGCTGCTCGCGCCGGGCGGTCCGCTCGACGCGGTCGCCAAGGCCATCGATGAAGACAGCGCCTGGGTTGCCGCCACGCGCGCGCACCTGATGGCGCCGCGCACGCCGCTCACGCCCGAGGAATTCCTCAAGACGCCGCCGAGCGAACCATGGCGGCACCTGTGGCTGGGCCAAATCGACGGCGTCCACGCCAGCATCGTCGCATTGCGCGGCATGAGCATGGCCGCGCTGCCGGAGCTGCGCAAGGCTGGCGAAGGCATGGAAGGCGTGCAGTGGGTCGACAAGGTCGCCGAGATTTCATCGGTGCTGGGCCGCTACCGCCAGTACATGGGCTGGGTCGTGCTGGCCGCGTACGCGGTGTTGCTGCTGTTGCTGTACCCGCGCTATCGCGGCAACGCCTGGCGCGTGGTGGCGCCGACCGCGGTGGCGACCATCGCTACCCTCGGCGTGCTTGGCCTGGCCGGGCAGTCGCTGCAACTGTTCCATGTGCTCGCGCTGATGCTGCTGCTCGGCGTGGGTGTCGATTACGGCATCTTCATGCAGGAGCACCCGGACCGGCGCGACACCACGCCGTGGCTGGCCGTGGGCCTGTCGGCGGCCAATACGATCCTGTCTTTCGGGCTGCTGGGCCTGAGCCGCACCCCGGCCTTGCAGGCGTTCGGGCTGACCATGCTGATCGGGACCGCGCTCGCGTGGCTGCTGGTGCCCTGTTTTACCAATGCCAATACCAAGGACACGACCCATGCGTAACATCCGCCTTTTTCCGGCCCTGCTGGCCGCCGCGCTGCTCGGCGCCTGCGCCACGCCGCTGGCGCCCGTCGCGCGCCTGGGCATCAAGCTTGCCCCGAGCGCGCTGGAGTCGACCATCAGCGTGCAGCAGCACCTGAAGGTCGAGCGCAAGGGCCGCATCGACGAACTCGATGCCGCCGTCGAAGTCGATCCGCAGCAGGTGCAGATGGTCGGCCTGGCCTTCGGCCAGCGCGTCCTGAGCCTGAACTACGACGGCAAGGAACTGACCTCGTGGCGCCACATGATGCTGCCCAAGCAGGTGCGCGCCGAAGACGTGCTGGAAGACATGCAGCTCACCTTGTGGCCGGCCGAGGCGATCGCGCGCAGCCTGCCGCCGGGCTGGCGCATCGAAGACGCCGGCCTCTCCCGCACCCTGACCCTCGACGGCGCGGTGGTGGCCACGATTACCTACACGCAGATGCCGCGCTGGAGCGGCACCGTGACCCTCGACAACCTGCGTTACGATTACCGCCTGACCATCGAGTCGGCGCCCTGAATATGAAGCTGTTTTTAAACGAATGCGCCATCGTCTGCGCGCTGGGCGACTCGCATGAAGAGATCAAGCGCCGCCTGTACGCCGGCGAGAGCGGCATCGCCCCGACCGACGCCTGGTCGCCGGGACGCGAGCTGCCGCTCGGGCGCGTGCTGTCCGCGCTGCCCGACGGCGCGGCCCTCGCGCTCGGCCAGCGCAGCCGCAACAACCGCCTGGCCCTGGCCGCGCTGGCGCAAATCCGCGCCGCCGTCGATGCCACCGTGGCGCGCTACGGCGCCAACCGGATCGGCATCGTGATCGGCACCAGCACGTCGGGCATCGCCGAAACGGAAGCGGCGCTGCAGGCGCACTTTTCCGGTGCGGCGCTGCCGCTTGACTTCCATTATGCGCAGCAGGAGATGGGTTCGCCCGCCGCCATGCTGGCCGATGAACTAAAGGTGACCGGCCCGGCTTACGCCCATTCGAGCGCCTGCGCTTCCGGCGCCAAGGCCATGGCCAGCGCCGCGCGCCTGATCCGCATGGGCCTGTGCGACGCCGTCGTCACCGGCGGCGTCGACACCTTGTGCGGCTTTACCGTGGCCGGCTTTTCGGCGCTCGAATCGGTCAGCGCGGCGCGCTGCAACCCCCTGAGCGCGAACCGCGGCGGCATCAACATCGGCGAGGGCGCGGCCCTGTTCCTGATGACGCGCGAGCCGGCCGCGGTCGCCCTGTGCGGCTGGGGCGAAGCCTCGGACGGACACCACATGTCGGCGCCCGACCCGGCCGGCAGCGGCGCGCGCCTGGCCATTACCGAAGCGCTTGGGCGCGCCGGCATTGACGCCGCGCAGATCGACTACATCAACCTGCACGGCACGGCCACCATCCAGAACGATGCGATGGAGTCGCGCGTGGTGCACGACCTGTTCGGGCCGGCGGTGCCGGTCAGTTCGACCAAGGGCTTCACCGGCCACGCGCTGGGCGCGGCGGCCGCGCTGGAAGCGGCCCTGATCTGGCTGGCCATGCAGATTGACAATCCGGATGGTTTGCTGCCGCCGCAGCTGTGGGACGGCGTGCCCGACCCGGCGCTGCCGCCCCTGAACGTGGCGGCTCCCGGCGCGCGCCTCGGGCGCCCGCTCAACTGGGCGCTGAGTAACTCGTTCGCCTTCGGCGGCTCGAACGCCACCTTGATCCTGGGACGGACCCAATGAACAGCGACAGCTTCCCCGACATCCGCGCGCTGGTCCCGCACGAAGGCGAGATGGTGTTCCTCGACCGCGTGCTCACGGCCGGCACCAGCACCCTGTGCGCGGAAGTGACCATCGGCCAGCACAGCGTGTTTTTCGACGCATCAGGACCGGAGGCGGGCGTGGGCGCGTGGGTCGGCATCGAATACATGGCGCAGGCGATTGCCGCCCACGCCGGTTTTCTGGCGCGCCTGCGCGGCGACGCGGTGCGCGTGGGTTTTTTGCTCGGTGCGCGCCGCTACACGGCCAACGTGCCCCTGTTCACCCTGGGCAGCGTGCTGCATGTGCACGTCCAGCACGTGCTGCAGGGCGAGAACGGCCTGGGCGCGTTCGACTGCCGCATCGACGATGGCGCCAGCGCGGCCAACCTGGCCAATGCCACCATCACGGTCTTCCAGCCCGATAACGTTAACGAATTTTTGCAGCGGAGTTTTTAGATGAGTAGCCAGAGCAGTAGCCAGAGCAGTATCAACCAGACAGTATTGGTGACGGGTTCGTCGCGCGGCATCGGCAAGGCCATCGCGCTGCGCCTGGCGCGCGACGGCTACGATATCGTCGTCCATTGCCGCAGCCAGCGCGCCGAGGCCGACGCCGTCGCGCGCGAGATCGAGGCGATGGGACGCCATGCGCGCGTGCTGCAGTTCGACATCGGCGAGCGCGACGCGGTCTCTAGCGCGCTGCTGGCCGATATCGAGCAGCATGGCTGCTACTACGGCGTGGTGTGCAACGCCGGCGTGGCGCGCGACAACGCCTTTCCGGCCATGAGCGGCGAGGACTGGGACATCGTCCTGAAAACCAATCTCGATGGCTTTTATAACGTGCTCAATCCCCTGGTCATGCCGATGGTCCAGCGCAGGAAGCCCGGCCGCATCGTCACCATGGCCTCGGTCTCGGGCCTGGCGGGCAACCGCGGGCAGGTCAACTACAGCGCGGCCAAGGCCGGCATCATCGGCGCCACCAAGGCGCTGGCGATCGAACTGGCCAAGCGCGCCATTACCGTCAACTGCGTGGCCCCGGGCTTGATCGAGACCGACATGATCGGCGACGTGCCGCTGGAAGAAGCGCTCAAGATGATTCCCGCCAAACGCATCGGCAAACCCGAGGAAGTGGCCGCGGCGGTGAGTTTTCTGGTCGGCGCCGACGCGTCCTACATCACGCGCCAGGTTATCTCCGTCAACGGAGGCATGGTATGAAGCGCCGCGTGGTCGTCACCGGCATGGCCGGCATCAGCCCCCTGGGCAACGGCTGGGCCGCGATCCGCACGCGCCTGGGCCAGTACCGCAACGCCATCGTGCCGATGGGCGAGTGGGCCGATTACGAGGGCCTGAACACCAAACTCGGTGCGCCGGCCGCGCCGTTCGAACTGGGCGAGCGCTTTCACCGCAAGGCGATGCGCAGCATGGGACGGGTGGCGCTGATGGCCACGCGCGCGAGCGAAATGGCGCTGGCGCACGCGGGCCTGCTGGAGCATCCGCTCCTCAAAAGCGGGCGCATGGGCGTCTCGTTCGGCTCGTCCGCCGGCACCCCGAGCGCGATCGGCGACTTTGGCCGCATGATGGAAGAGCGCAGCACGCGCGGCATCAACGCCACCACCTACATCAAGATGATGGCGCATACGGCGCCGGTCAACATCGGTGTGTTTTTCGGCCTGACCGGGCGCGTGATCACGACCTCGTCGGCCTGCACCTCGGGCAGCCAGGGCATTGGCTACGCGTATGAAGCGATCCGCAACGGCCAGCAGACCGCCATGGTCGCCGGCGGCGCCGAGGAACTGTGCGCCACCGAAGCTGCCGTTTTCGACACCCTGTTCGCCACCAGTACCCGCAACGACACGCCAAGCATCACGCCGCGTCCCTTCGACGGCGCGCGCGACGGCCTGGTGATCGGCGAGGGCGCCGGCTGCCTGATCCTCGAAGAGATGGAGCATGCGCTCGCGCGCGGCGCCACCATCCACGCCGAATTGGTGGGCTTCGGAACCAACAGCGACGGCTGCCATGTCACCCAGCCGAATGCGGCCACGATGAAGGTGGCGATGGAGCTCGCCCTGGCGGATGCGGACCTGGCGCCGGACGCCATCGGCTACGTCAACGCGCACGGCACGGCCACCGAACAGGGCGACATCGCCGAATCGCAGGCGACCAACGCCATGTTCGGCGCGCGCGTGCCGATCAGTTCACTGAAAAGCTACATGGGCCACACCCTGGGCGCCTGCGGCGCGCTGGAAGCGTGGATCAGCATCGAAATGATGCGCGAAGGCTGGTTTGCGCCGACCATCAACCTGGAGCAGGTCGATGCGCGCTGCGCGCCGCTCGACTACATCCATGGCGAGGGCCGGCGCATCGACACCGACTACATCATGACCAACAATTTTGCGTTCGGCGGCATTAACACGTCGCTGATTTTTAAGAAGTATGGCTAACCTGGAGAACCACACGAATGAAAAAAATCCTCTCGACGATGGCAGTCCTTGCAGTAATCGGTAGCGCGCTGCCGGCGCATGCGGCCGACAAAAAGATCATGTTGCCGTTCGCCGGCGCGATGGAAGACAACGGCGCCAAGGAGCGCCTGGGCGACTCGATCCAGTTCTATTTCGGCGCGCAGAAAACGCCGAAGGTGCTGGAAAAGCGCGGCTCCGACCAGACCAGCCAGAAGACCAATGCCTTCGGCAAGACCGACCAGGCGGTGTGCCACTGGGCCTTCCTGTCGGCCATGCTGGCCTTGCAGAAGCGCGCGCAGGAAGTCGGCGCCGATGCGGTGATCAATATCACCAGCAACTACAAGAACGTGACGTATTCGAGCGAGACGGACTTTGAATGCCACGTCGGCAACATCGTCGGCGGCGTCGCCCTGAAAGGCGACTTCGTGCGCCTGGTCGGCGGCAAGAAGTAATACCGCAGTATCGAAGCGCGGCCTGGAACCAGGCCGCGCTCTCCATCACGACCCGGCCATGCCCGGGAACAGCTGGTCGACCAGCTCCGTTATTTTCTTTTCCGCACCAATGAACTTGCCTGGATTGCCGCCGCCGCGGGTGGCGTCGTACGTCGCCTTGCCGGCCTGTTTGCCATTGTTGTAGACAATGATGTCGGCGTACGACATGTACATGGCCAGGTCCCAGCGCCAGGTCGCGTTGTAGGTCGAGATGACCGGGCACTCGAGCAGCGACGCATTGGTGGCCAGGCGCTTGACTTCATAGCCTTTGTTGCTCAGCGTGCGCTCGTAGACGTCGAGGAAGGTGGCGCGGACATTGCCGTTCTGGACGATACACACCGTCTTGCTGCCGAAACGCTCGACCGGCTTGACGTTCTGATGGATCGCGCAGCCGCTCAGGGCGAACAGGGCAAGGGAAACGCAGGCGAGTCTGGAAAACATATAGTTCTCAATGGAAATTGTGGGCCTGAACTATACCATCGCGTTTCCGCGTAAACATAGCTTATTCGGGCACGCCGGCGAGATAGTCAGTAAGCACTCAAAAAGCAACAATTAGTTGTGAATAGTTCGACATGGATCAATACGGGGCATAGAATCGGCAGTTGTTTTATGGAAACTAGAGAGGCTACCATGTCCTGGTTCTACGATCTGAAGATTGCGCGCAAGCTGATGCTGGTGTTTGCGCTGGTCGTTGCGATGGCCTGTTTGCTGGGCGTGTTTTCGATCAGCCAGCTGGTCAAGGTGCGCGAGGCATCGAACGATATCGCCACCAACTGGCTGCCGTCGGTACGCTACCTGGGGCAGGTGCAAGCGTCGCTGTCGCGCTACCGCATCTCGGAAGCGACCCACGTGCTGTTGCCTGAAGAAGCCGACATGCTGGCCACCGACAAGTCCATGGCCACGCGCCTGGACACCCTGCGCAAGCAGCAGGAGTCGTACGCGGCCATGATGACCGAGCCCGAAGAAACGCGGCGCTACAACGAACTGAAGGCCTTGCTCGAAACCTACCTGGCCGAGAGCAAGAAAGTCACCGCCTTGTCGCACGCCGGCCAGAAGGACGAGGCGCGCACGGCCTTCCGCGGGCCGTCGAACAAGGTGTTCCGCCAGATTAACGAAGCCATCGATGAGTTGATCAAGACCAACGACAGCGGCAGTACCGCATCGGCGGCGTCGGCCATGGACACGTACGAGATGGCGCGCAAGCTGATCATCGGCAGCCTGGTGGCGCTGGCGGCGGTCGGCTTGCTGCTGGCCGTGGGCCTGGCGCGCATCGTCGCCGGCCCCTTGCAGGAAGCGGTGGCGATCGCCGGGCGCGTTGCCGGCGGCGACCTGACCGGCGTGATCGTCTCGTCCAGCCAGGATGAAACCGGCCAGCTGATGGCGTCGCTGCGCAGCATGAACGACAGCCTGCTCGGCGTTGTCCAGCAAGTGCGCGCCGGCACCGACACGATCGCGCTGGCGTCGGCCGAAATTGCCAGCGGCAACCTGGACCTGTCGAGCCGCACCGAGGAACAGGCCAGTTCGCTCGAAGAAACCGCCTCCGCCATGGAGGAGCTCACTTCCACCGTGCGCCAGAACGCCGACAATGCGCGCCAGGCCAACCAGCTGGCCTTGACCGCGTCGACCATCGCCGGCGACGGCGGCGCCGTGGTGAACGAGGTGATCAGCACCATGGAATCGATCAGCGCCTCCTCGCGCAAGATCGTCGACATCATCAGCGTGATCGACGGCATTGCTTTCCAGACCAATATCCTGGCGCTCAACGCGGCGGTCGAAGCGGCGCGCGCGGGCGAGCAGGGCAGGGGTTTTGCGGTGGTCGCCTCCGAAGTGCGCAACCTGGCCCAGCGCAGCGCCGCGGCGGCCAAGGAAATCAAGCAATTGATCGACAACTCCGTGTTCCAGGTCGACGCCGGCACCGCGCTGGTCAAGCGCGCCGGCAACACCATGACCGACGTGGTGGTCAGCGTGCGCCGCGTGAGCGACGTGGTGGCCGACATTTCGGCCGCCAGCCACGAGCAAAGTTCCGGCATCGACGAGGTCAACAAGGCCATCGTGCAGATGGATGCAGTGACCCAGCAGAACGCCGCGCTGGTCGAACAAGCCGCCGCGGCCGCAGGCGCGTTGCAGGAGCAGGCCGACAACCTGGCGCGCGTGGTCAGCGTGTTCCGGCTCGACAGCGCCAGTGTACCGGCATCGGCACCGGCCCGGCCCGGCGCGCGCGCGCTGGCCACCCGCGCTCGTTAATGGCTGCAAGGCCCCGACCCATTTACCGGAGAGACCCATGAAAAGCACCTCGTTCGCAGTTGCCGTCCTCGCCCTTGGCGCCAGCGCCGCGGCCCATGCCCAGTCCAGCGTGCAAGTGTATGGCTTGCTCGACGCCGGCGTCGATTACGCGTCGGACGCGGGCGCGGGCGGCAAGTCGGTCACCCGCGTCAGCTCGGGCGGCATGAATACCTCGCGCTGGGGCTTGCGCGGCAGCGAAGACATCGGCACCGGCCTGAAAGCGGTGTGGAATCTCGAAGGCGGCGTGCTGATGGACACCGGCGGCATGGACGGCGCGCTGTTCCGGCGCCAGGCGTACGTGGGGCTGGACGGCAAGTTCGGCCGCCTCGTGCTGGGGCGCTCGTTTACCAGCGTGTACGACACCGTCATCCAGTTCGATCCGATGGGCTTTGCGCCGTTTTATTCCTGGGCCACCAGCGGACCGGCCACCGGGCCGTCCAAGTACGGCATGACGACCGGCTTCGATAACATGGTCAAGTATTCGGGCACGGCCGGCGCTTTCAAGTACGGCGCGAGCTACGGCTTCGGCGAGCAGGGCGGCGGCGCGCGCGACAGCGCAAAAATTGCCGCCGCGCTCAGCTACAGCGCCGGCGGCCTCGGTTTGATGGGCACCTGGGAACGGGTCAACGGCAACACCTTGCCGGCCAGCGGGCGGCGCGACGAGACCACCGTCATCCATGCCGGCGCGACGTACGAAACCGGTTCGCTCAAGTTCTACCTGAGCGGGCGTGACTACCAGGCCGAGCCGGGCAACCCCAGCTTGCGCGATGTGGACGGCAAGACCGTCTGGGCCGGCGTTGCCTGGAAAGGCTTGCCCAACACCACGCTCACCGGCGCGGTGTACAAGATCGATGTGCGCAATGTCGCCGCCGGCGCCGACGCCGATCCGGTGTTATACGTGGCGCGTTACCGCTACGCCCTCTCGAAACGCACCGATGTGTATGTGGCGGCGGCGTATGCCAAGGCGAAGAACGCGCGCCTGACCGGCCTGTCGCGCGATGACGCCGGTTTTGCCGATACCCAGCGCGGGGTGATCACGGGCGTGCAGCACCGCTTCTGAGGCAGCCTCCAGCGCTGTTGGTTCGCGTTGAAACTGCGCCACGGCGCTGTGCCGGTCAGCGGCTCACGCCAACCAGCTTGTGCACCAGTTCGGACGACGTCGATGCCGAGAATTTGCGCATCAGCTTGGCGCGATGCATTTCCACCGTGCGCGGACTGAGGTCGATTTCGCGCGCGATTACCTTGCTGGTCTTGCCTTCGACCAGCAGCGCGGCGATTTCGCGCTCGCGCGGGGTCAGTTCGGCCGTGACCGGGCGCTTCTCGCTGACATCTTCGAACGTCCACACGCCGGCGCCGAGCGGCGCGCGCGCGTCCAGGGCGCGCCCGCTCACATGACACCAGAACAGTTCGCCCGCAGCGCGGCGCATGATGCGTTCGTCCGAGTACACGCCGCGCGCATTCATCACCGGGATGATGCGGTCGCCCGTGCGCAGGAATTCATCCATCGTGGGGTACAGTACCTGGAACGATTTGCCATCGAGATCGCCCTGGCCGTAGCCGAACATCGAGGTCAGCGCATCGTTGCAGGACTGGATGACGCGGTCGACCGAAATGCACATGCCTACCGGCGCGTGACGGAAAATGGTTTCGTAATCGATGGCGTATGATGCGGTCATTGGAGGTGTTCAGCGATTCGGTGGCATGAAAACAGGCGGCAGGCAGCCCGTAGTTCTACGGTATTGTGCTTTTGATCCGCGTATTTTATGCTGAGAATCCACTGTGCAGTGGAGTATGGAAGATTTTAGCTTAACTATAAAAAGGGACAGGGAATGAACAAAGTTTATCCTGACGCGGCATCGGCGCTGGCCGGCATCGTGAGCGACGGCCAGACCATCGCCGTCGGCGGCTTCGGCCTGTGCGGCATACCGGAAGCGCTGATCCTGGCCTTGCGCAACAGCGCCGTCAAGCAGCTGACCGTGATCTCCAACAATGCCGGCGTGGACGACTTCGGCCTCGGCCAATTGCTCACCACGCGCCAGATCAAGAAGATGATTTCGTCCTACGTGGGCGAGAACAAGGAATTCGCGCGCCAGTACCTGGCCGGCGAACTCGAACTCGAATTCACGCCGCAGGGCACCCTGGCCGAGAAGCTGCGCGCCGGCGGCTCGGGCATTCCCGCCTTTTTCACCAAAACCGGCGTGGGCACCATTGTCGCCGACGGAAAAGAAGTGCGCGAGTTTGACGGAGAACAATACGTGATGGAGCGCAGCCTGGTAGCGGACGTGTCGCTGGTCAAGGCCTACATGGCCGACCGCGCCGGCAACCTGGTGTACCGCAAGACGGCGCGCAACTTCAATCCGAACGTGGCGCAAGCGGGCAAGATCACCATCGTCGAAGTCGAAAAACTGGTCGAAGTGGGCGAGATCGATCCCGACCAGGTGCATACGCCGAGCATTTTCGTGCACCGCATCGTCGTCAATGCCAACCCGGAAAAGCGCATCGAACAGCGCACCGTGCGCACCAACTAAGACCACAGGAGAAGAAGATGGCATGGACTCGTGATGAAATGGCCGCGCGCGCGGCGAAAGAATTGCAGGATGGCTTTTATGTGAACCTGGGCATCGGTTTGCCGACCCTGGTGGCGAACTACGTGCCGGCCGACATCGAAGTATTTCTGCAATCCGAAAACGGCTTGCTCGGCATCGGTCCGTTCCCGCTTGATGCTGAGGTCGATGCCGACCTGATCAACGCCGGCAAGCAGACCGTGACGGCCTTGCCCGGCGCTGCCTACTTCAGCTCGGCCGATTCCTTCGGCATGATCCGCGGCGGCAAGATCAACCTGGCGATCCTGGGCGCGATGCAAGTGTCGGCCCAGGGCGACCTGGCCAACTGGATGATCCCGGGCAAAATGGTCAAGGGCATGGGCGGCGCGATGGACCTGGTGGCCGGCGTCAAGCGCGTGGTGGTGGTGATGGAACACGTCGCCACGGCCAAGGATGGCTCGACCTCGCACAAGATCCTGCCCAAGTGCGACCTGCCGCTGACCGGCGTGGGCGTGGTCGACCTGATCATCACCGACCTGGGCGTGATCGAAGTCACCCCGGCTGGCCTAAAGCTGGTGGAGCTGGCGCCCGGCGTGACCGCCGACCAGGTCCTGGCCGCCACGGGAGCCGAACTCGACGTCAGCGCAGTATGAGCACAGCATAAGCACAGTATAAGCGCGCTATCACCGCGCTATAACATGGAGCGGCCGCGCCGCGCAAACGCGGTTCAGGCGAAACAGCACCGGGGTGAACACCGGTGCTTTTTTTTCATCTGTGCAGATGGAATAATTGTAAAATCGTATTGCAGGTTTTGTTTGCATTTCTTTACTGGTTATCATCGAAGAAATGTAAGCAGTGGTTAATCGCTACGCATTGCGCTGGAGAAAAAATTACTTACCCCTTCATCACGCACGCTGGCGCTATGCCATGCCGGGTTTCCGCTGCGTGGCCGCGTGGCCGCGACCACCGCGGCGGCTCCAGCCTGACGCGGCGGCGCCCATGACCATGCCGGTAAGAATCCTTCTCATCGACGACCATACGGTGGCCCGCTACGGCCTGCGCCTGATGCTTGCCGGCGCCGGCGAGCTGCACATCGCGGGCGAAGCCGACAGCGCCGCTAGCGCCTTGCAGCTGCTGCGCGCCGACTTCTTCGACGTGGCGCTGCTCGACATCGGCCTGCCCGACAAGAATGGCCTGGAACTGCTCAAGCAGCTGCGCGAGCTGCATCCCGGCGTGGCGGTATTAATCGTGAGCATGTACGGCGAGGATATCTACGCGCTGCGCGCCCTCAAGCTGGGCGCGGCCGGTTACCTGAGCAAGACCTGCAGCGCCGACAGCCTGATCGAGGCGGTGCGCAAGGCGGCCGGCGGCGGCAAGTACGTCACGCCGTCGCTGCTGCAAAAGCTGGCCGGCATGCTCGGCGGCGGCCCTGGCGGGGTGCTGCACGATGCGCTCACCGACCGCGAACTGGAAATTTTCCGCATGATCGCCTCGGGCGAAAGCCTGGTCGGCATTGCCGCCGCCCTGCACCTGAGCCCAAGCACGGTCACCACCTACCGCGCCCGCATCCTCGACAAGATGGACATGAAGAGCAATGCCGAACTGACACGCTACGGCCTCGACCACGGCTTGCTGGGCTGATAAGGGCACGACAGCGTGTAGGGGAACCACTACAGCGGCCACGGACAAAGCCCCGACAAACGATCACACAGATCCACGATAGCCAGTTTTTTACCCAGCGGCAATACTTGAACCCAAGGCGTACTTATACGCAGTATGGATCGGGGGCAGGATGTCTGCATTGAGAAAAAACAACGTTCGTGTTGATGGGACGGGACGGCAAGCCATGCTGTTCGCCCATGGCTTCGGCTGCGACCAGGGCATGTGGCGCCTGGTCGAACCGGCCTTCCGCGCCGACTACCGCACGGTGCTGTTCGACCATGTGGGCGCGGGCGACGCCGACCTGGCCTGCTACGACCCGGTCCGCTACGACAGCCTGGACCAGTACGCCGACGACGTGCTCGACATCTGCCGTGAACTGGCGCTGGAGCGGCCGGTGTTCGTGGGTCACTCGGTTTCAAGCATGATCGGCATGCTGGCCGCGATCAAGGCGCCGCAGCTGTTCGCGCGCCTGGTGCTGGTCTGCCCCTCGCCGTGCTACATCAACGACAGCGACGGCGACGGCGGCGGCTACGTGGGCGGCTTTTCGCGCGACGACGTCAATGGCCTGATCGATTTTTTGGACGATAATTTCGTTGCCTGGTCCGGCGCCATGGCCCCTGTCATCATGGGCAATGCCGAGCGCCCGGAGCTGGGCAAGGAGCTGGAAAGCAGCTTTTGCCGCACCGACCCGACCGCTGCGCGCCAGTTCGCCCGCGTTACCTTTTTATCCGACAACCGGCGCGAGCTCGGCCTGCTGCGCACGCCGGCGCTGATCCTGCAGACCAGCGAGGATGCGATTGCCCCGCCGGCCGTGGGCCGCTATCTGCACCAGGCGCTGCACGGCAGCACCCTGGTGCAGATGGCCGCGCGCGGCCACTGCCCGAACCTGAGCGCGCCGCAGGAAACCGTGGCGGCGATCCGTGAATACCTGCGCTGAGGGCATGCCCGTGAACCAGGCCGCCTGCGCGATCGCCCCGGCTTTGCTGGCCCTGATGGAGCAGGGCGCGGCCGATCAGTACCAGCAGGCCCCGGTCGGCTTCGTGTGCCTGTCGGTCGATGGCTGGATCGGCACGCTCAACCAGACCATGCTCGACTGGACCGGCTACCAGCGCGACGAACTGGTCGGCCGGATCCGCTTCCAGGACCTGATCGGCGCCGGCGCCCGCATCTTCTTCGACACCCATCACGCACCGCTGCTGATGATGCAGGGTTTTGTGAACGAAATCGCGATCAACCTGCGCGGCAAGGATGGCGCCCTGATTCCGGTGCTGGTCAACTCGGTGCTCAAGCGCGATGCCGACGACCGTCCCATGATGATCCAGATGTCGGTCTTTAACGCCAGCGAACGGCGCCGCTACGAGCGCGAACTGCTGCAGGCCAAGCGCGCCGCCGAGCAGGCCGCCGTCACGCTCGAACAGCGGGTCCAGGAGCGTACCGCCCTGCTGGCCGACGCCCTGGCCCACGCCGAGGCGGCGGTGCAGGCCAAGAACGACTTCCTGGCCAATATGAGCCACGAGATCCGCACGCCGCTCAACTGCATTCTCGGCATGGCGGCGCTGGCGCTGGAAGGCGCGCCCGATTCGCGCCAGCGCAATTACCTCGACAAGATCGGCCAGTCGGGCCAGCACGTGCTCTCCATCGTCAGCGAGATCCTCGATTTCTGCAAGATGGAAGCGGGCAAGCTGCAGATCGAGCAGCTGCCGCTGAACATGCAGAGCGTGATCGCCGAGGTGGCCGCCGGCTTCATGCCGATGGCGCGCGAAAAAGGCCTGGCCCTGAAGGTGCGGATCGAAGAGAACGTGCCCGAACGCGCCTTGGGCGACGCCTTGCGCATCTCGCAAATCCTCGGCAACTACATCGGCAACGCGATCAAGTTCACCGACCGCGGCGAAGTCGGCATCGACGCCTGCCTGATCGGCACCGAACGCGAACGCATGCGCGTGCGGGTCGAAGTGCGCGACAGCGGCATCGGCCTCTCGCCCGAAGAGCAGCAAAGCCTGTTCCAGCCCTTCCACCAGGCCGACAGCTCGACCACCCGCAAGTACGGCGGCACCGGCCTGGGCCTGGCCATCTGCCGCCAGCTGGCCGACATGATGGACGGTACCGTGGGCGTGACCAGCGCGCGCGGCGTGGGCAGCCTGTTCTGGTTCGAGGTACGCTTGTGCGCACCGGCGCCGGCCATGCTGCCGGAACTGCCGCCCGTCAGCGCCCATGCCGGCCGCTACGAGCCGGTCGAACGCACCATGGCGCGCCTGGCCGGCAAGCGCCTGCTGCTGGCCGAAGACAACCCGCTCAACCAGGAACTCACGCGCATCCTGGTCGAACGCGCCGGCGCCACCATGGCCCTGGCCGGAAACGGCGCCGAAGCGCTGGTGGCGCTGGCCGGCGGCGACTTCGACTGCGTGCTGATGGACGTGCAGATGCCGGTGATGGATGGCCAGAGCGCGGCGCGCCACATCCGCGCCGACGCGCGCCTGAACCACCTGCCGATCATCGCCATGACCGCGAACGCCTTCAACAGCAACCGCGACGACTGCCTGGCCGCCGGCATGGACGATTTCCTGGTCAAGCCGATCGAGGCCGGCCTGTTCTACCGCACGGTGGCGCACTGGATCGACGGGCGCGACGCCCGGCCGGCGCCCGCGGGCGACGACGGCGACGGCCCTGGTGCCGCGACCCCGGGTGAATCGGGCGAGACCATGTCGCTCAGCGTGCTGGCCGCGCTGGTCGACAACGACCCCGACACCATGAGCCGCCTGCTGCGCATCTTCCTCGACAATGCCGCCAGCACCGTGGGCGAACTCGATACGGCCATGCGGGCGGGGTCGGTGGCCGAGCTGAAAACCCTCGGCCACCGCCTCAAGTCGTCGGCGCGCGCGGTCGGCGCCATGCGCCTGGCCGACGCCTGCCAGGCGCTCGAGCAGGTGGACGAAGTCGAGCAGGGGGCGGCCTTGGTGGCGTCCTTGCCGGCCATGCTGGGCGCACTGCGCCACGAGCTGGCCGCCAGCCACCTGGTGCCGGTCGAACCGAATACAGCGGCGTACTGACGCCATCTCATCGAACTTCACAAGCGAGCACAGAACATGACCGCCATTTCCACCCCGACCACGCTGGCATCGCTGCACGTGCTGCTGGTCGACGACGACCCCTTCATGCTCGAACTGCTGGGCAGCATGCTCAACAAACTGGGCGTCACGCGCGTGTCCCAGGCCGCCGACGGCGAGCGCGGGGTCGCTGCCATGGCCACGGGACGCGGCACGCCCGACGTGGTCATCTGCGATATCCACATGCCCGGCAAGGACGGCTTCCAGGTGATGGAGGCGATGGCCGCCAACGCCTACAAGGGCGCGGTGGTGCTGCTGTCGGGGATGGACGCGCGCACCCTCAATTCGGCCGCGCTGATGGCGCGTTTCCACCACCTCAATGTGCTCGGCGTGATGACCAAGCCGGTCTCGAAGGCCGCGCTGTCGGACCTGCTGGCCAGGGCCCGGTCCCTCTAGGAGCGACGATGCACACCTCGACCCTCGATGTTTCCGGTTCCCGCGCGCGGCGCCTGCTGGCCTGGCGCCACCTGCCCGCACTGGCCGCCTGCGCGGCGGCCGCCTTGCCGCTGCTGGGCGACTCAAGCTGGCTGAAACTCTCGGCCCTGGCCGGCGTGGCCGCCGCCTGCGCCGTCGGCGCCGTGCGCGCCGACGCGCCGCCCGCTCCCATCGACGTCGCCGCTGCCGCGCCGGTCCAGGATGGCGGGCAGATGGCGGCGCTGCTCACCGACGTGCTGCCGGTGTGGGAACACCACGTGGCCTCGGTGCGCAGCCAGTCCGAGGAAGCGATCGGCCAGCTGCTTACCTCGTTCTCGTCGATCCTGGCGCGCTTCGACGCCGCCGGCTTCCAGGGCGCACACGGCGAGAGCGGCGCCGATTCGGCCATCAGCCTCCTGACGCTGTGCCAGCGCGAACTCGGACCGGTGATCGCGGTGCTCCAGAGCGTCATCGACAGCAAGGCGGGCCTCCTGGGCCACGTGCGCTCGCTGTCGGACACCATCGCCGAACTGAAGGAACTGTCGACCGAAGTGAGCCTGATCGCCGCCCAGACCAACCTGTTGGCCATCAACGCCTCGATCGAGGCCGCGCGCGCCGGCACCGCGGGACGCGGCTTTGCCGTGATCGCGGCCGAAGTGCGGCGCCTGTCGTCGTCCTCGTCGGACATCGGCAAGCGCATCACCGAGCGCATGAACCTGGCCTCGGCCACGATGCGCACCACGCTCGACGTGGCCGGGCGCGCCGACGAGAGCGACCGCGAAGCGATGGTCTCGTCCGGCCATGTGATGGAAGACGTGCTCTCGCACGTGCGCGAACTGGCCGCGTCGACCGAATCGATGAAGGCCAGCGGCGGCGCATTGCGCGGCGACGTGGCCGAACTGCTGGTGGCGCTGCAGTTCCAGGACCGCATCCGCCAGATCCTCGAAGTGGTCAGCGCCGACATGCTGCGCATGCAGCAGGCGCTGGGCGAGGGCGCGGCGCTGCCGCAGGGGCGGCAGTGGCTCGACGAACTCGGGACGCACTACACGATGGTCGAGGAACACCACGCGCACGCCACGCCGGCCGCCAGCGCCGCCGATGCCGACGAAGTGACGTTTTTCTGATTTCACCGATTTTCATCAACGCTACCACAACGATACAACAAGAGGGAACCATGGCAAAGACAATCATGATCGTCGACGATTCGAGTTCGGTGCGCCAGGTGATCGGCATCACCCTGCGTGGCGCAGGCTACGAGGTGATCGAAGGCTGCGACGGCAAGGATGCGCTGACCCGGCTCGACGGGCGCAAGGTGCACCTGATCATCAGCGACGTCAACATGCCCAACATGGACGGCATCAGCTTCGTCAAGCAGGTCAAGCTGCTGCCCAATTACCGCTTTACGCCGGTGATCATGCTTACCACCGAGTCGGCCGAGGAAAAAAAGCGCGAAGGGCAGGCGGCCGGCGCCAAGGCGTGGGTGGTCAAGCCGTTCAAGCCGGACGTGCTGCTCAACGCCGTGCAAAAGCTGATCCTGCCATGAGCGGCGCCGTTGACACGCGCGTCGATGCCCGCATTGTGCGCCTGGAGCCGGAACTGACCATCTACAGCGCGGCGCGCGTCAAGCAGACGCTGGTCGACGCGCTGGTGGCGCGCGATGCGCTCACGCTCGACCTGGCCGACGTGTGCGAAGTCGACAGCGCCGGCGTGCAGCTGCTGCTGGCGGCCATGCGCCAGGCCTGCGCGCAGGGCGTGCCGCTGCACCTGGCCGGCCACAGCGCCGCCGTGCAGGAAGCGTTCGCGCTGGTCGGGCTCGACGCGCAGCTCGCGCCCCATTTCATCAACGCCAACTGAGGCGAGGCTCCATGACACTCGATGACGCGCTGGTCACTTTTATCGCCGAATGCGGCGAACTGCTGCAGGACATGGAGGCGGCGCTCCTGTCCATCGCCGACAGTGGCGACGGCGCCGATGGCGAAGCGGTCAACGCCATTTTCCGCGCCGCCCACACCATCAAGGGCTCGGCGGGCCTGTTCGGGCTCGATCACATCGTCGCCTTTACCCACGTGGCCGAAAGCGTGCTCGATGTGGTGCGCACCGGCGCCTGCCCGCTCGACGCGGAGCTGGTGGAGCTGCTGCTGTCCTGCCGCGACCATCTGGGCCTCTTGATGGCCACCGTGCAGAGCGACGGCATCGCCGAAGACCTGGCCCAGACCGAGGCCGGGAAACCCTTGCTGGCGCGCCTGCAGCGCTACCTGGAGCCTGCTGCCGGCGCGCCGCAGGCGGCCAGCGACCTGTGGCATATTTCTCTGCGTTTCGGTCCGCCGGTGCTGTGCAACGGCATGGACCCGATGTCCTTCCTGCGCTACCTCGGCACCCTGGGCGCGATCGAACGCATCGAGCTGCTCGCCGACGCGCTGCCGGCGCTGGCCGAGATGGACCCGGAATGCTGCTACCTCGGCTTCGAAATCGACTTGCGCAGCAGTGCCAGCAAGGCCGATATCGAAGGCGTGTTCGACTTCGTGCGCGACGACTGCCACATCGCGATCGCGCCGCCGGCCAGCACCATGTCGGACGCGATCCGCCAGATCGAGGCGAGCCCGGACACGCCGGAGCGCCTGGGCGACACCCTGGTACGCACCGGCAGCGTTACCCGCGCCGAACTGGCCAGCGCGCTGCACCAGCAAGCCAGCGGCGACGGCAACCGGCCGATCGGCGAGATCCTGATCGCCCAGGGCGCGGCCGCCGCACCGGTGGTCGAAGCGGCGCTAGCGCGCCAGGGCAAGGCGCGCGACGCCCGTGGCCTGGACGGCAGCAGCATCCGGGTCGACGCCGAAAAACTGGACCGCCTGATCAACCTGGTGGGGGAGCTGATCATCACCACCGCCAGCGCCAACCTGATCGCGCGGCGCGCCCGCAACGTGCAGTTCCAGGAATGCAGCTCGACCCTGTCGGCGCTGGTGGAGGAAGTGCGCAACAGCGCGCTGCAGCTGCGCATGGTGAAGATCGGCGCCACCTTCAACCGCTTCCAGCGCGTGGTGCACGACGTGGCGCGCGAACTGGGCAAGGATATCGCCCTGCATGTGAGCGGCGAAGACACCGAACTCGATAAAACCGTGGTCGAGAAAATCGGCGATCCGCTCACCCACCTGGTGAGGAACGCCATGGACCATGGCATCGAAGCGGCCGAGCTGCGCACGGCGCGCGGCAAGCCGGCCGCCGGGGCGATCGCCCTGCATGCCTACCACGATGCCGGCACGATCGTGATCGAGGTGGCCGACGATGGCGGCGGCTTGAACCGCGAACGCATCCTGGCCAAGGCCGTCGAGCGCGGCCTGGTCGAAGCGGGCAGGGTCTTGTCGGACGCCGAAGTGTTCGCGCTGGTGTTCGAGCCCGGTTTTTCAACGGCCGAAAAAGTCACCAACCTGTCCGGGCGCGGCGTCGGCATGGATGTCGTCAAGCGCAACATCACGGCGCTGCGCGGCACCGTCGGCATCAACAGCACCGAAGGCGTGGGCACCACGGTCACGGTGCGCCTGCCGCTGACCCTTGCCATCATCAACGGCTTCCAGGTCGGGCTGGGGCGCTCGGTATTCGTCATCCCGCTCGACATGGTCGACGAATGCGTGGAACTGCGCGCCGAACCCGGCCACGATTTCGCCGACCTGCGCGGCCAGGTCTTGCCGCTGCTGCGCCTGCGCCAGCTGTTTGCCGTCGACGGCGTGCCGGGCCCGCGCCAGAGCGTGGTCGTGGTCAAGTACGCCGGCCAGCGGGTCGGCCTGGTGGTCGACACCTTGCTGGGCGAATCGCAGACGGTCATCAAACCGCTCGGCAAACTATTTCAAAAGCTCGATTGCATCAGCGGGTCGAGCATCCTGGGCAGCGGCGAAGTGGCGCTGATCCTCGATGTACCGGCCCTGCTGCGCGCCGCGCCGGCAGCCCAACCAGTGGCGCTCATGAACTGAACGCGAGCGGCCACGCCACAGTGCAGCCGGTGTCGTTTGCGCGACGCCGGCCT
>DASVVC010000065.1:0-5171 GCA_036386755.1 Telluria sp. | reverse complement strand
GCGGCGCCCCATTGCGCCGCCCTCGATCCATAAACAAACACGCTGGACGCTGGCAGGCCGCGTGGATCACGGCGCCTGCCAGCTGGTCGTGCATGGACAGGATCAGTTCATCAGCGCGGTGACTGCATACCCTTTTTCGGCGATCTGCTCGTTGAGATGTTCGATGGCGTAGTCGGGCAGGCGATCGTCCTCGTCGGCGATCTCGAACGCCCTGGCCTCCACTTCCCAATCGGTGTTGGTGGCCTCCTCGGGAATGTTGCGATCCTGCGGAACTGCCAGGTACGAGTACTTGCCGTCGTGTTCGGCCCTGCGGTAGATGTCCAAGCGCATGATGATTTCCTATAGAGATGAGAAAACGAACGCCCGCTTCCCGGAAGGACGCAGGTGTCCGTGCATCAATGTAAGGGAGGAATACTTCCGCGTCTGTTAGGCATTCAACATCAGGTGTCTTTTTTGTTCCATTCTTACGAGTTTGCTTGTTACATTTGGTGCATATTGAGATTGATCAAGCTATGATCGTCTTTATTGATTGCGCAAAGCAACATCGGAGCGCAGTCCTGATCGGCCTTTGTGAAGGAACTATCATGTCTGCGCAATCGATACTGGGCAAACTCAGGGTGTGGCATACCTATCTGATCCTGAGCCTCATCGGGATCCTGCTGGCAAGCATCCCAACCTATCTGTACACCAAGGAAGCCGCGAAGGGCCTGACCGCCTACTCTTCCGAACAGGCCGGCATGCCTGGGATAGCCAGCGCGCTGCGGGTGATCCAGTTCACGCAGCAGCACCGTGGGCTGTCGGCACTGGTCCTGGGCGGCATCAGCGACGCCGAGGACAAGCGCGCAGCCAAGCAACGCGAGGCTGACGCTGCCTTTGCCGCAGTCGATACCTTGGTGCAGCAAGTGGGCGACCCCGCCATCACCCTGCACTGGTCGGAGCCGCAACGCGAGTGGAACACCTTGCGCACTGGCGTGGCGGGAAAGACGATCACCGTTGCGCAAAGCTATGCGGCGCACACCGCCTTGCTGGCTAAACTGCTCAAGATCAATGAATTGATCGGCGACTACTACGGTCTCAGCCTCGATCCGGACAAGGACTCGTACCAGTTGATCCAGGCCATGTACTACCAACTGCCCTATCTGACGGAAGAGCTTGGACAGCTGCGGGCGAAGGGTGCGGGTTTGCTCGGCAAAAAGGCAGCCAGCCAGGAGGAGCGGCAAATCATTTCATCGATGATCGGCCGGATCAACGACCGCGTCCTGCAAACCACAAATGCCTTTGGAAAAGCCGCCATGTACAACCCGGCGATCGGCAACCATCTGGGCCCCCTGATGAAAGATGCGGTGGCAATGTCGGCCACCGTTACCGAACTCGCTTCCGCCCACATCCTCAAGCCCGACACGCTCGACTACAGCGCAAGCGAGTATGTTGCCGCCGCAACGCGCGCGATCGACGCCCAGTTTACGCTCAACAATGCCGCCAAGGCCGACCTGGACGCCATGTTCGTCGCCAAGATCGGCAACTTCCATACGGAGCGCTGGACCATGCTCGGGTCCATGCTGGCCTTGCTGGCCGGCGCCGGCTGGTTTACCGTGCTGGTCACGCGCGCAGTCACGGTGCCCTTGAATAACGCGGTCGCCGTCGCCCAAAGCGTTGCGAGCGGCAACCTGGTCAACGAGTTCGACGTCGGTACCGGCAATGAAGTCGGGAAACTGCTGCGCGCGCTGAAGGACATGAACGACAGCCTGCGCGGCATCGTCGGCGACGTGCGGGTAAGCATCGATAACATCAGCGCGGCCACCCGCGATATTGCATCGGGCAACAACGACGTTTCGTCGCGGCTCGAATCGCAGGCGTCGAACCTGGAAGAAACCGCCTCGTCCATGGAAGAACTGACGTCCACGGTCAAGCAGAACGCCGACAATGCCCATCAGGCCAACGAATTGGTGCAGGGCGCGTCCCAGGCCGCGACCAAGGGCGCGGCGGTGGTGTCGCAAGTGGTGCAGACGATGGGCGACATCAACGAAGGCTCGCGCAAGATTGTCGACATCATCGCCGTCATCGACGGCATCGCCTTCCAGACGAACATTTTGGCGCTCAATGCCGCCGTGGAAGCGGCCCGCGCCGGCGAGCAGGGCCGCGGATTTGCCGTGGTGGCCAGCGAGGTGCGCAATCTTGCCCAGCGCTCCGCGTCGGCGGCCAAGGAAATCAAGGTGCTGATCAACCATAGCGTGGGCCGGGTCGAAGCGGGCAATCAGTTGGCGGCCGAAGCCGGCAGCGCAATGGGAGAAATCCTCAACAGCGTCACGCGCATCACGAACATCATGGCGGAGATTTCGGTGGCCTCGGCCGAGCAAGGTGCCGGCATCGAGCAGATCAACCATGCGGTCACCCAGATGGATGACATGACGCAGCAAAACGCGGCCCTGGTCGAGCAAACGGCGGCGGCGTCGAGCAGCTTGCAGGAACAGGCAGCCGCCCTGGTGCAGGCGATGAGTATTTTCAAATTGGGAAATGAGGCTGCGCGGGGTAACGCCGGGCCCGGAGCAAAGCGGCCCCTCGCGCCAATGCGGGCCAGCGCCGCGCCACGCCGTCTTTCCGGCGCCAAACAACAAGGCATGAAACACGCTTGAGCCGTCTGTTGCGAGGGCAAGGCCGCGCCGGCGCTTTCCACCGTACCGGCCTGCCCTGCTAGCGCTCCGGACTGCTGCGCAAGATACGGGCCGGCAGCATGACGATCGAACGCAGCAGTTCGAACACGGCTTCAACGCCAATGCCCAGCAAGCGAAACGGCAACAGCACGAGCCAGACCAGCGGATACAGCACGAGTGCAAGCAGGGCCAGCGGCCAGCAAAGGAAGAGAACCACCAGCCATAACAGGAAACTCAACATCGTTTTCTCCCTACAGGAAAAGTTCAGGTGAGTTCACTGTAAGGACATGGCGGCGGCGCGGCAATGCGCGTGCGACCAAATGCGCCACGACGCGGGCGAAGCGCAAAAAACCGCGATAAGCGGGATTACTGGCCGACGCAAATGATCTTGGTGGCGTACTCGTGGGCGTTGGACTTCTTGTTCGATGCCCAGTCGATCACTTCCTGGGCTTGCCCGACGGTCATGATGGTGGCTTTTTCCTTGTTCTTGATGAAGGAAACGCCTTCGAATTTGCCTTCCTTGCTGCGCATGACTTTGGCGAACACGGGCGGTTTCAGCGCGTCGTCGCTGAGTTTGTTTTGCTGGACGAGGTAACGCTGGTCAATATTTTCCATATGCACTTAAAATAAACGGTCAAGCCCGCATTTTACGGGCTCGCCTGCCGCGCGGCAAATCCATCGGCGGCGATCGCGGGGCGGCGCCTGCCCGCCCTGCGCCAGCGGCTGTCGCTGTCAAGCGTAGACGCGCACGCGTTCGACGGTTTCCGGCACCACGGCGTGCAGCACATCGACCCGGATCGCCGCTTCGAGCGATGGAATCGACCCGCCGGCACGGTAATGGAAACTCACCTGCAGCACGTCGCCCGCCTTGCACTGGACGCCTTGCTGCAACGGCAAGGTCATGTAGTGGTTCAGCCAGTCGATGGTGGCGTTCTCTTCGCTCACGACGGCCAGCACATTCTTGGTGATGAAACGCATCGCATTGACGACGCCGTTCTTTTCGACCAGGAACTTGCCTTCCCACGCGATGCGGGTGTCGAGCGGCTGGCTGAAGTCGAGAATGCTGTACACCGAGGGCGGCGCCAGCTCGACCGTGCCGGGATGGATCACCGTGGTTTCCTGGAACTGCACGATCGGCGCGTAGAAACCTTCGAAATCGTATTCCTGCTGCAAGGGCTGCACCGCCATGATCACCGCTTCCGGCAAAAAACGCGGCAGCGGGCCGCCGAAGCGCGCCAGGTAGCGCCGCTTGAACGATTCGATCACCTCCACCTGTTTTTCGCGCAGCATGCCGACGTGGATCATTTCGCAGATCACAATGTCGACCGGCTCCGGCGGCAGGTATTCGAAGGCGTCGGCGTGCACCACCTCGACCTTGTGGCCGTTGGGGTTCATCGACATCATCTTGCGCGCTTCCTTGACCATGTCGGGATTGAATTCGACGCAGTACACTTTCTCGGCCTTGGCGGCCGCGAACCAGGACAGCACGCCCGTGCCGCCACCGAGTTCGAGCACCTTGGCGCCAGGGAAAACCGCGTAATGAATCGCTGACTTGAAACCGTGCATCCGGTTTTGGTCCATCAACATATTGTGGTGATAGTGGACAGGAATGAACTGTCCCAGATAGCAGCTTTCGATTTCGCGTTCGTTCAGCATAATTTTCCCTTTGGAATCCTGGCACAGATGCCCTGCCCTGCGCCGTTGCATGGCGTTGATTAGTACGACCTAATCATTATCAACAACATGGATGCAATTTGATGCCGAGAGATAACTCGCTTTTCCGTGCCAGTTCGGCGCTTGCCTGCGCCGCTGGAGCCGTCAAAGGCCGCGCCGGCTTAGGGAAAGATGGGCGTTGATGGCGTCGGCGATGCGCGGCTTGTCGGCGCGCTCGGCGATCTGGGCGGCGCTCAAGCCTTCGTTATTGCGCAAGGTGGCGTCGGCGCCCTCCTGCATCAGCAGCCTGGCGGCCGCCTCGTGGCCTTCGCGCGCGGCGATCATCAGCGGGGTCAGCTTGCTGGGCGTTTCGGCGTCGATGTAGGCATGGTGCTCGAGCAGGATGCGCACGATCTCGTCGTCGCCGCCGGCGGCCGCGTAGTGCAGCGGGGTCCAGCCGGGATAGGTGACGATCGCGCCCTTGGCCAGCAAGGCCAGCACCGCCGCCTTGTTGCGCTTGAACGCGGCCATCATCAGGGCGCGGTTGCCGTTCGGCGCGGCAAGTTCGAGGTCGATGCCGGGCTGGGCCAGCAGAAGGGTAACGACGTCGTTGGCGCCTTCGCGCAGCGCAAGGATCAGCACGCTCTGGCCGGTGAGCGGATCGACCGTGTTGGGGCTGCCGCCGTTTTTCAGGAGTTTGCGCGCCATGGACGCGTTGTCCATCTGGGCGGCAACGACGAAATCGCGCACCGGATCGGCAGCGGCGCTCGCGCCGGTGGCGGCAAGCGTGGCAGCAAGGAGCAAACGAACCATCATCCTGAACATGAGCTTAACCCCGCAACACTTTGATTTTATTCAGAAAACGAG
>DASVVC010000064.1:0-59639 GCA_036386755.1 Telluria sp. | reverse complement strand
CAGGCATCAAACGGGGAAGGACTCAACGATGCGTTCGGCATCAATGGCGGCGTCGGTTACAACCTGGGCACGCGCAGCAAGCTGGCCGCGAATCTCGCCTACAGCAAGCGCACCAACGACCAGCACGGGCGCGACCATTATGTGAACCACGGCGCGACGGGCGAGCTGGCCAGCGACTACACGCGCACCAGCGAGCGCAGCGGCAGCAGCGAGAGCAGCAGCTGGGGCGTGCGCGGCGAGCACAAGGGCGAGGCCGACGGCGAACTGTTCAAGATGGATCTGCGCGTCTCTACCAGCAGCAACCGCAACGACAGTGCCTACGCGAACAGCTATGCCTACGACAGCGGCGGCGCGCAGCGCGCCTTCAGCCGCCAGGGCAGCGGCAGCCGCAACCGGATTACTGATTTCACCGGGGACTACGAGCGGCCGGTCGACACGGCCATGCTCAAGCTCGGCTACAAACTGGCGCGCAATGCCGGCAGCGTCGATGCGCGTTATGTCAACATCGACGCGCTCACGATGGACGAGACCGACAACGCCGCGCGCAGCAACCGCTTCGAGCTCGACGAGAGCACGGCCGCGCTGTACGGCTCGTGGCAGTGGCGGGTCGACCAACGCTGGGGCGTGCTGGGCGGCTTGCGGGCGGAAGCGACGCGGGTCGATATCCGCCAATTGACGGCGCGGGTGACGGCGCGCAACGACTACCTGAGCACGATTCCAAGTTTCTTTATCAGTTACAAGGCGTCCGATAAAAGCACCGTGCGGCTGTCTTATGCGCACCGCATCCAGCGTCCCGCGGCCGGGGACCTGAACCCGTTCGTGGTGTACCGGGACGAGGTGAATGTATCGTCCGGCAATCCGGGGTTGCTGCCGTCGCAGACCGATTCGATCGAGCTCGGGCTCGACACTACCCTGGGGCCGGTGGAGACCAACCTGCGCGCATTTTTGCGCAAGGAACACGACCTCATTTCCGAGCGGCGCTACTTTATCGGCGATAACGTGCTGTTGACGACGCGCGACAACAGCGGCAGCCGCCGGTCGGGCGGGCTGGAGTTCAACCTGAGCGGGAAGGTCGGCAAGACCTTGTCGCTCAGCACCAGCGGGAATGTAGGCTACAGCGAGCAGCGCTACCTGACCAACAGCGGGGCGGAGGCGCAGCGCTCGGCCACCTCGCTCAATGTGCGCGGGCGCATCAATTATCAGCTCAGTGCGGCGGACCAGTTGCAGGTGGTGCTCAATACCCAGGGCAAGACCCTGATCGGGCAGGGGGTTCGCGAGCCGAATTCGACGCTGAATCTCAGCTACCGGCACAGCCTGACGCCGCGCCTGAATGTGCTGCTCAATGTGACCGATGCGTTCGATTCGAACAAGACGCAGACCCGGATCGACAGCGAGATCCTGCGCGAAAGCAGCCTGCGCCGTTACGATGGACGGCTGATTTATGTGGGATTGTCGTACCGGCTGGGCGGCGTCACGCCGGGCGGGGTACGCCGCCCGGGCGCTTGAACGACGGTGGTTTGGCGGCGGAATTTATTTTGGTGCGCTCAGGCAGGTTTTCATGAACGCCTTGCGCTCGTCGCCTTTTTTGCCGGCGGCGTCGGCGTTACACGTCTTCATCTTGTTCTGTTGCGGCGAGGCGGCCGGGACCGCCGGGGCTGCCGGTTTGGCGCTCAGGCATCCCTTCATGAACGCTTTGCGCTCGTCGCCTTTCTTGCCGCTGGCGTCGGCATTGCAGGTGACCATCTTGTTCTGCTGGGCCGATTTGGCCGCAGGCGCCGCCGCCTCGGGCGCGGCGAAGGCGGCACTGGTGAACGCCAGCAGGGCACAGCTCATTAACATCTTTTTCATCATGATCGTCCTCAGGTAATGGGATTGTTCCGACATGCAACAAGGTAAATATACGTCAGATGGTGCGCTTGCCACCATTTTTTCTTGCCGTCGGCGCTTTTTGGAGCACTTCCAACTGTCCATGATTTGAAGCGGTATAATTGATTTTTCACGGTTCACAAGCGGTTCAACATGAAGGATGACGCCATGAATGAACTTTCTACCGATCACGGCACGGTGCGCTCCGACGACACCGGCGCCTACCGCAGCGGCGTGGCCGCGCGTCTCGCGGGCTTGCCCGTCGAAACCTTGCGGGTGTGGGAACGGCGTTATGGCGTGTCGACGCCGCAACGTTCGGCGCGCGGGCAACGTTTGTATTCGAGCGCCCAGGTGCGCCGGCTGAGCCTGATCAAGCAATTGGTCGACCAGGGCCATCCGATCGGCGCCATGGCCCATTTGCCGCTCGAACAGCTTCAGCACCTGGCCGAGCCGTTGGAGGCCGACACCGGCGCCAGCGGCCCGATCCGGGTGGCGGTGGTGGGTGCGGGCCTGGCGCGCCAGTTGACCGCCGGCCGGCGCGAGCTGGTCACGCTCGACGTGCGCCAGTCGTGCGCCCGGCTGGAAGAGGCGCCCACGGCCTTGCGCGGGGTGGACGCCGATGTGCTGCTGATCGAATTGTCGGAACTGGACGATGCGGCCCTGCCGCTGGTGGCCGCAGCGCGCCTGGCGAGCGGCACCCAGGCGGTGGTCGTGCTGTACCGGTTTTGCGCCAGCGCCACCATCCGTCACCTGCGCGCCCTGGGCTGCCTGGTGGCGCGCGCGCCGTCCGACATGGCCGAGGTAGCGTTGCTGTGCCAGGTGGCGTTTCCGGCGCGGCGCGCACAGGTGGCCGCCCCGCCCCGCGCGCCGTTGGCGCCGCACGCCGGGGCGGTGGCGCCGCGCCGGCTGGACGACCAGGCCCTGGCGGCGCTGGCGGCCGCCAGCAACAGCGTGATGTGCGAATGTCCGCGTCACCTGGCCGAGATTTTGTTGATGATCGGCAGTTTTGAGCGTTACAGTACGCAGTGCGAATCGCGCAATCCCGGCGACGCGGCCTTGCACCAGGAATTGGGGCAGGTTGCGGGGCAGGCGCGCACGCTGCTGGAACAAGCACTGGAACGGCTGGCGCGGGCCGAAGGCTTGCCGCTGCCGGATGGGCTGGCGTGAGCCGGGCCGACATTTTTATCTTTTTACACAGGAATTGAGCATGTCGAACGGACTGACTACCGAATACCAACCCAGCACCGTGACGGTGTCGGAGCGCATCCGCGAGCGCCTGGTCGCCAGCAAGACGCGCTTCCATGCCAACGACAACATCGCGCGCTTCATCGAGCCAGGCGAACTCGACGAGCTGCTCGACGAAGTCAGCGCCAAGCTGCAGGGCGTGCTCGAAAGCCTGGTGATCGATACCGTCAGCGACCACAACACCCAGGATACCGGGCGCCGCGTGGCCAAGATGTTCATCAACGAAGTGTTCGGCGGCCGTTATGTGCCGATGCCGCCGGTCACCGAGTTCCCGAATGCATCGCATTTGAACGAGCTGATGATCATCGGCCCGATCACGGTGCGCAGCGCCTGTTCGCATCACCTGTGCCCGGTGATCGGCAAGGTCTGGATCGGCGTGATGCCGAACGAGCATTCGGCGCTGATCGGCCTGTCGAAGTACGCGCGCATTGCCAACTGGATCATGAGCCGTCCGCAGATCCAGGAAGAAGCCGTGGTGCAACTGGCTGACTTGCTGCAAGAAAAAATGCAGCCGGATGGCTTGGCCGTGGTCATGGAAGCGGACCATTTCTGCATGCAGTGGCGCGGCGTGAAGGATATGGATGCGAAAATGATCAACAGCGTCATGCACGGGTCGTTCTTGAAGGATCCGGCGCTGCGGCGCGAGTTCTTGTCCCTGATCAAACGCTGATATTCGGAGAATCCACCATGCTCGTCCGTCTCCTGTACGCCAGCCGCGCCCTTGCCGCGCCGCAGCCCGATACGATCCACGACATCATGTGCCAGTCGCACGCGCACAATCCCGCCCAGGGCATCACGGGCATCCTGTGCCACAGCGAGCACGTCTACATGCAGGTGCTCGAAGGCGGGCGCGAGGCGATCAACGCGCTGTACGCGAAAATCGTGCACGATCCGCGCCACACCGATGTGGTGCTGCTGCACTATGAAGAAATCAACGAGCGGCGCTATGCCGGCTGGACCATGGGCAAGGCGAACCTGGCGCGCATCAATCCATCGACCCTGCTGCGGTTTTCGGACTTGCCGGGATTGAACCCGCACGCCATGTCGGGCAAGAATTCGCTGGCGCTGATCGACGAGCTGATGGCCAGCGCGTCGGTGGTCGGCCACCCGTAAGGCCGGGCGTACGGCAGCCGGACGGCCGGGCCACTGCCTCGCCGGCCTTGCAGGCAAAGAACGGCTTGCTCTTCGCCGGTGCACCTTGCGGCGATGCAAGCGTGTGCGGCCGTACTAGCCTTGCTGCACATCCATGGATAGCTTGATGACGCTCAAGGATGCCGTCAGCACAGGGAACGTGGCGGACCGACGCGGCTCTGATGTGGGTCCACTCGCCAGCGAGGTCCCATGCGTTTTCCTTTTCCGAGCAGCACCCTGATCGACTGGGCCAGCGGCGTCGCCGTGGCCGTTATTGCGGCGCTGCTGTTGTTTGGCCTGCAACGCTTCCTCATCCACCGGCTCGACCGCCGGGCACGGCATACCGCCACCAGTATCGACGACTGGCTGCTGCAGGTACTGCGCTCGACCTATTCCCTGTTCCTGGCGCTTATCTCGCTCTACATCGGCAGCCTGACGCTGGCGCTGTCCGATCAGCATGCGCTGCTGCTGCGCCGGCTGGCCATCACCGTCGTGCTGGTCCAGGCGGCAGTATGGGGCGATGTGGCCGTACGCGCCTGGCGCGCACGCTACCGGGCGCACGCCGGCGCGGCAGAGAGCACCGTCGGCGTGCTGTCGACGGCGATTCTCGATTTCCTGCTGCGCCTGGCGGTATGGCTCATCGTTGCGCTGATGATTCTCGATAACCTGGGATTTAACATCACGACGCTCGTTGCCAGCCTCGGCATTGGCGGTATCGCGGTCGCCCTGGCCGTGCAGAATGTGCTGGGCGACCTGTTCGCCTCGCTGTCGATCGTGCTCGACAAACCGTTCGTGGTGGGTGACTTCATCATCGTGGACGACATTCTCGGCACGGTCGAATATATCGGCCTGAAAACGACCCGGCTGCGCAGCCTGGGTGGCGAGCAGGTGATCTTTTCCAATGGCGACCTGCTCAAGGCGCGCATACGCAACCACCAGCGCATGCAAACGCGGCGGGCAGCCTTCATCATTCGCGTGAGCTACGCGACGACAGGAGAGCAACTGCGCGCGATTCCCGAGATTGCGCGCAGCATCGTTACGGCACAAAGCGGCGTCAACTTCGAGCGGGCGCATTTTTCGGCGCTGTCGGAATCCTCGCTCGACTTCGAGGTGGTGTACTGGATATTGACGGCCGATTATCTTGTTTTCATGGATGCCCAGCAGGCGATTTATCTGGCGCTGGTACGCCAGCTGCGCGAGCTTGGCATCGAGTTTGCCCAACCGCTGCGCAAGGTGCAACTCCACGGCTCGCTGCAAACGGCCTGGCGAACGCAATAAGCGTGGCAAGCCGCCGGCGCCGTTGCCACGCCTTGAGGCCGGCATTGGCAGCCACGCCAAGACCGGCCTCGATGCGCCAGTGCCCGCACACATCGCCGGGCCACTGGCCCGGGCCATGTTCGCCCCTAGACTACGTGACGTTGATCTGCACCCGGCGCGGCTGCGCGTGCGTCGTTTTCGGGATGCGGATCTTCAGTACGCCGTGCGTCAGTTCCGCGCTCGCCTGCTCGCCATCGAGCTCCTTCGACAGCGCGAAGGTGCGCTGGTATTGCTGGTGCTTGACCTCGGCATAGCGCGATTCCATTCCTTCCGGCACATCAAGCGAGACGGCGCCGTTGATGGTGAGGCTGTTCGTTTCAAGGCGCAGGTCGAGCTTGTCCTTGGACACGCCGGGCATGTCGGCAAGCAGGGTGATGCCGTTGGCGTCTTCGATCACATCCACCGGGGGTATCAGGATACCGGTGCGGGCCGCGGCGCTGCCGCTGGCCTGGTCCGTCGAACGGGTCCTGGCCATCTCGCCGCTGCCGGCGTCCGCAGCCGCGCTGCCCTGGTCGCTACCGGTGCCCATTGTTGCGCTGCCTTCCTGGCTGCCGCTGGCGCCGGCGCCGGCGTCCATCGCCGAACTGCCCCGACTGCTGCCCTGACTGCCGCCCGCATCGTTGCTCAATCCTGCACTGCCTTCGCTGCCGCCGGCATCGTTGCTCAATGCTGCGGTGCCCATGCTGCCGCCCGGGCCATCGGTGATCGCCGCGCCGCCTTCGCTGCCGCCCGCGTCGTTGCTCAATGCTGCGGTGCCCATGCTGCCGCCCGGGCCATCGGTGATGGCCGCACCGCCCTGGCTACCGCCCGCGCCACCGCCCAATCCTGCGCTGCCCTGGTCGCTGCCGGAACTATCTGTGCCGAAGCTGCCGTCACTGGTGCCGGTACCGATGTCGCTCATGTCGCCGCCAGTCTCGCTGCCCGCGCCGCTGCTGGCAGTGCTGCCAGCAGCGGTGCCAGCAGCACTGGCGCCACCTTGCGCCGCCGGTGCGGTGCCGCCGGCACTGTCGCTGCCGGCGCCGCCGCCGACATCGCCGGTGTTGCCCGCAGTGCCGGCGATAGCTGCATCTGCCGGATCACCCATGGGTTGCGGATTGCCTGCCTGGCCGGCAGTACCTGCCACGTCGCTGTGTTCTTTCTCGTTGCTCGTCATGGTGCGCTCTCCTGGTCAGTGAACCGAAATACGGCGTGGCTGCGTTGCCTCGCGGCGCGCCACGGTGACGTGCAGCACACCATCGCGATAGTGCGCCGCGACCGATTCGGGGTCGATGTCGTCCGGCAGGCTGACAACCCGCCTGAAGCGGCCGGCGAAGCGCTCGTTGATCTGGACCGTGGCGTGCTGCTGCGCGCTCGATAGATCGTCGGCGCGCTCGCCGGCGATGGTCAGCACCCCGTGTTCGAGCTGCACGTCGATGGAGGCCGGGTCGAGCCCCGGGACGAACGCGTACATCTCGATGCTGTGCGGCGTGCTGCCGACGTTGAGGGCCGGAAAACCGCCACGGCCCAGCCCGCGGATGCTGGGCCCGAGGTCGAAGGCTTGCTGAATTTCGCGCTGAAGGCGGTCCATCTCGGCGAAGACATCGCCGGGAAACATGGATCGATACATCATCATGGTCTTCTCCCTGTTAAGTGATGCGAGTTTGACCTTGCACCAGGGACGAGGTTCGCGCCAGCGCCTCGCTTGCGCGCTTCGGCCGCGCGCGTTTGCGCTGGATCAAACATGTGCACCGATCATGGGCCACACTGCCTGCATTGCGCGGGCAGCGCCAGGAGGGAGAAAAGGAGAGAGAAAGACGATGAGACCGCTTGACGACGAACAGAAGAAGGCGCTTCGCCAGCGCCTCGACGAAGCGCGCGCCGCAGTCGCCGAACAGGCACACGCGCGCAGCTCGGGCGGCGAGGGACCGGGCATGGCGTCGCACCTTGCCCACCTGGGCCAGCCGGACGACATGTCGCAAGCCATCGAGATCGGCGACGCCGAGCTGGCGCTGCTGGGCCACGAACAAGCCCTGCTGCGCGATATCGACGCCGCCATCGCCCGCGTGGAGCAAGGCGTGGCGAACGTGTGCGAACTCTGTGGCAATGAGATCGCGCCGCAACGCCTGCTGGCCATGCCGACCGCGCAGACGTGCATCGCCTGCCAGGATCAGCTGGAACGGCCAGCCCCGCCCGCGCGTCCGGCGATGTAGGCAGGCGCCGGGCGCTTAAGGGGCGGGTGGTAAGGGGCCAAGCGCTTAGTGGCCAGGCGCTTAGTGGCCAGGCGCTTTATGGCCAGGCGGCAATAGACTGCTGGCGCGGTGCTGCCTACTCCTTGTCGCGGCGGTCCTGCAGGTCCTCGGCGCGGGTATCCTGGTCGCGTTGTCCGGCGGGCGTGTGGGCGCCGGAGGTCTCGCCCGGCGCCGCGCCCAGGCCGGCGCCGCCGACATTGTCGATCGCCGGGCCGGAGCCGATGCCGGTGCCGCCAGGCGCTGCCGCGCCCGAGCGTACGCTGCCGGCCGGGCCGACGATTTTATCGGCGTCGCCGGCCGCGGCAGGGTCGGGCGGATGGGTGGGAATAGGGGGTTGCATGTCGTGGCGTTTCGGGTCTTGCTCGTCCATGATGGGCTCCTCTGTTATCAATCGTTCCGGACCGCGTGGCGTGAATCCGGCCGCGCACTGCCGCGCTGCCGCCTCACGCCCGCCGGTCCCTCGATGACTTTATAACAGGTTGGGCAGCGCTTCGGCGCCCGTTTCCGGCGACGACCGGTTGCGGACCGATTGCAGCCGGTGACGCGCAAGCCGGCGCGCCGGTCTGCCCGTAGGCGGCCTGCTCCGGTCCTCCTGCGTGGACTGCCGTGTTGAGAAGAACCAGCTCCGGCACCGTGGCACATATGGCCTGCGGCACCGTCCCGCAGGCCTTAAGCGCATATCGTGCCTGCCTCACCCCGGTTGCCCGGCAGGTTGAAACGAGATAGGGCGGGGCTTACGGAGTCGTTGAAGGTCGCCACGCAGCGGCATCCGCCTCTACTTTGGCGCGCTGCGCTGCGGTAAGCGTCGGCGCCACACGGGCACGGTTCGACGTCGCCGGCTTGCTACCTTGGGCGCTTGCCAGCAACCACCAGAAATACGCCGTCTCGGAATTCTTGGGCACCCCCGCTCCTACGATGTATGCGTAGCCCAAGCCATTCTGCGCTTCCTCCAGACCTTGCTCGGCCGCCTTCCGATACCATTTGACGGCCTCTTGCTCATTCTTTACTACGCCCTGCCCGTTGGCATACCGCAACGCCAGGTTGTTCTGGGCACCGGCATCGCCGAGCTCGGCAGCTTTGCGATACCACGCGAGCGCTTGCGCGAGGTCGAGCGGAACACCCTTGCCCTCACCGTATCGCACGGCAAGGTTACGCTGGGCGCCAGCATAACCCGCGTTGGCTGATTTTTTGAGCCAGGCCACACCGGCCTTCTCATCCTGTGCGGTTCCTTGCCCTTCGAAATACAGATTAGCGAGATTAAATTGCGCTTTGGGATCGTCCTGCTCGGCCGCCTTGAGCGCCCACGCGAACGACTGCGCCAGATCGCGCGCCACGCCCTTGCCGGTGTAGTACTGGACGCTAAGATTGTATTGACCTGCGGCATGGCCCTGCTCCGCCGATTTTCGAAACCAGGCAACTGCCTGCGCTTCATCCTTGGCCACGCCCATACCATCCAGCAGCATCTTGCCCAGGTTCGACTGCGCTGCGGGATGCCCTTGTGCCGCAGCTTTCCGGTACCACTGAGCAGCCATGCCAAGGTTGACCGGTGTGCCTTCCCCGCTGTGGTTCATCACGCCCAGGATGTACTGCGCTTGCGCGTCGCCTTTTGCGGCTAGCGGCGCCAACATGGCCAAGGCGCTTGAAAAGTTTTTCTGGCCGTACGCGGCCACCGCATTGTCGACTGTTTGCGCCCACACCGCCGATGCCATTGCCAGCGCCGTTGCGAGGACAAGCTTGTTACACACACGTTTCATCATTGTTTAGCTACCTGAGTAAGTTGGTTCTCGCGTACGCGCGAAAGCGAACGGGCACATGCAATGCCAGACCCATCATGCAATGGCTAGTGCATTAGGGCAAGCCCGTTCGGTTTTCGACACTACGGCTACGCCAACTTTAGCGTCCTGTTTTTTCCTTGCGCTGGAACCGGCCAGCTGCGGTCGCCACCAAGGCGCGATTTCCTTGGCCGCTTACTGCGGCGTTTCGTCGTTCAAATCTTCGGCGGCTTCGTACCGTCGATTCCACCAGTAAGCCTATTACGATCCGACGGCATACCGGCATGAATTCGGGGCCTCGTCTAACGAAGCTTACTCGCCTTCAAGGTACGGTTTGCGGTACAGGTTAACGATATGCCTCAGGCGGCCTGGAGTTCGTGGTACAGCGCCAGCATTTCCCGGCTCAGCTTGTGGCGCGGGTCGAGGTGGATCATGGGCAGGTTGCGGTCGTGCGATTCGCGGATGCGGATCGAACTCGACAGTTTGTTGCCGAGCACCGGCAAGCCTTCCGCGCTCAGTTCGTTCACCAGGCGCTGCGGCAGCAGGGCGCGCGCCTGGAACTGGTTCACCACGATGCCTTCGATCTCGAGCGCGGGATTGTGGTCGGCCTTGATCTCGGCCACGTTGGCCACCAGCGTGTAGAGCGCCTGGCGCGAAAAGTCGTCGCAATCAAAAGGAATCAGGCAGCGGTCGGCGGCGATCAGGGCCGACTGGGTGAAGAAATTGTACGCCGGCGGGGTGTCGACGAAAATCTCGTCGAAGTCCTTGGCCAGTTCGTTCAAGGTGTCGCGCAGCTTGTAGATCTTGTGGCGCGATTCGAGCTTGGCCTGCAAGTCGCCCAGCTCCGGGTGCGAGACCATGATCGACAGGTTCTCGAACGGGGTGGGATGGACGAAGTCGCTGGCCGGCCTGGGGAAAACGATGAAATTGAGCATCTGCTCGAAGTAGGCGCCCATGGTCGGGGCCACCTCGTTCATGGCCGCGCCGAGCAGGTAGCGGCTGGCGTTGCACTGCGGGTCGATGTCGATTAGCAGGGTTTTCCTGCCTTCGTGCGCCGCGATGGCTGCCAGGTTGACCGCAATCGTCGATTTTCCGACGCCACCCTTCTGGTTGAAAATCACACGTTTCATCTGGCGCCCCGGAAAAGTGATTAATTTTCAATACTAGCATGTTGCGATGCAGCATCCGCGACGGGGCGGCAATTCGACGCCAGGCAGGCTGTGGTTTGCCGCTTTCGTAAGAAAACCGCAACGCGAATGGTAGAAAAAGGTGAAGGTAAAACAGGCAGGCGCCAGCCGGGCCGAGGGCGCGGCTGGCGTGAGGGGATCAGTCTTCCAGCAGGCTGCGCAGCATCCAGGCGTACTTTTCGTGCGTCTGCATGCGCTGGGTCAGCAGGTCGCAGGTCGGCTGGTCGTTGGCTTTTTCGGCCACGGTAAACAGCGCGCGCGCGGTGCGCACCACGGTGGCCTGGCCTTCCATCAGGTCGCGGATCATTTCCTTGGCGTTCGGCGTGCCGCTGGTCGGGGTGATCGAGGTCAGCTGGGCAAATTGCTGGTAGGAACCCGGCGCCAGTTCACCCAGGGCGCGGATGCGCTCGGCGATCAGGTCGACCGCCAGCCACTGCTCGTTGTACAGGGTCATGAACATGGTGTGCAGGGTCTGGAACATCGGACCGGTGACGTTCCAGTGGTACTGGTGGGTCTTCAGGTACAGGGTGTAGCTGTCGGCGAGCAGGCGCGACAGGCCTTCGACGACTTGCTTGCGGTCGTCGTCGGCAATGCCGAGGTCGACCATGGGGGCTTGCGAGGTTTTGCTGTTCATTAGCGTGCTCCTGTATGAGGCGTTGTATGAGGCGTTGATTGGAAAATGGTAGGAATATAAGCGATTTCAGGCCGCCGCGTGCGCGCCGGCCCCGGCGTGGACCTGGCCGACGATCTCGTACGAGTGCAGGCGCGCCTGGTGATCGAAAATCTGCGAGGTGATCATCAGCTCGTCGGCGCCGGTGCGCTCGATAAACTGCCGCAACTGGTGCTCGACCGTCTGCGGCGCGCCGATGGCCGAACACGAGAGCACCTGGTCGAGCATGCCGCGTTCTTGCGGGCCGAGCGCGTCGAGGTAGCCGGACACGGGCGGCTGCAAGCGTCCCGGACGGCCGCTGCGCAGGTTCACGAACGCTTGCTGCATCGACGTGGCCAGCAGCGCGGCTTGCTCGTCGGTATCGGCGGCGAACACGTTAAAGCCGAGCATGACGTAGGGCTTGTCGAGCTGGGCCGACGGACGGAACTGGGCGCGGTACAAGTCCACGGCCTGCATCATCTGGGCCGGCGCGAAGTGCGAGGCGAAAGCGTACGGCAGGCCGAGGTGGGCCGCCAGCTGGGCGCCGAACAGGCTCGAACCGAGGATCCAGACCGGCACCTTCAGGCCCGCGCCGGGCACGGCCATGACGGGGCGGCGCGAGTTTTCAGAAAAGTAATCCATCAGCTCGACCACGTCTTGCGGGAATTCGTCGGCGTCGGACTGCAGGTTGCGGCGCATGGCGCGCGCGGTGGCCTGGTCGGAGCCGGGAGCGCGCCCCAGGCCCAGGTCGATGCGGCCGGGATAGAGCGATTCGAGCGTGCCGAACTGCTCGGCGATGACCAGCGGAGAATGGTTCGGCAGCATCACGCCGCCGGCGCCGACCCGGATGGTGGAGGTGCCGCCGGCCACGTAGCCGAGCAGCACGGCGGTGGCGGCGCTGGCGATGCCGGGCATGCCGTGGTGTTCGGCCAGCCAGTAGCGCTGGAAGCCCCAGCGTTCGGCATGCTGCGCCAGGTCGAGCGTGTTCTGGAAAGAAACGCGTGCTGTGCTGCCTTGGGTGATGGGGGACAGGTCGAGTACGGAAAAGGGAATCATCGGTGCCTTCGGTAATGGGTCTGGCGCGGCCACTGTGGTGCAGCGCGAGATCATCACATGGGGACGGGAGCGGCTTTTAAAAGGCATGTCTTTGCGATGCCGGCCGGCGCCTGTATTGACACGAACCGTAAAAAACGCCGGATGGGGGCGGCGGCGTCGATGCCGTCTGTCCTGTGACAGATGACATGCGCAACGGACGACAGAACGTGTTTCTTGCTAAGCGTCGAACACCGGCTGGCGCAGGCCGCCGAAAAGTGTCCCGGCCAGCCTGAAAAGCAACAGGTCGACTGCGCGTGAAATAGATATCTGGAAAATAATGTGTAAAAGTAAAGTCATCCGGAAGTCACTCTGTCGTAACATTAGAGCAATATTATTCCTCTCGCCTACAGACAGGCCACGACCCGATGATTTTTCTGGAAAGACACCCATGCAGTTTTGCTCGCCAACACCCCGCTGGACGCCGCTTGCCGCGCGCCTCCTGTTTGCCGCGCTGATGGGCGCGAGCCTGGCCGCCTGCGGCAACGACGACCCGGCGCCGAGCGCGCCGGTCGCGCAGAACCCGGCGCCCGCGCCCGGTGCGGCCGACCCCGCGCGCGCCTGCAGCGCCAAGTCAGCCGGCATGCGTTGCGCCCCGTGAGCGCAGCTTTCCCTCGCGCCACCCGATAGAACCGATAAAAGATGACGATGACACCCACCAGCAGACGCGCGTTCTTGCGCCAGGCCGCCAAGGTCGGCGGTAGCGCCGCCGCGCTTTCCATGTTTCCGCCCGCAATCAGCAGGGCACTTGCGGTCGCCGCCAACAACCGCACCGGCACGATCAGGGATGTCGAGCATATCGTCATCCTGATGCAGGAAAACCGTTCCTTCGACCATTACTTCGGCACCCTGAAAGGGGTGCGCGGTTTCGGCGACCGCTTCCCGATCCCGCTGCCGGCGTCTGGCGCGATGGGCAAGCACCGGGTCTGGTACCAGCTCAACGACAGCGTGCCCACGGTGCCGCGCGTCATCGCACCCTTCCATTTGAATACCCAGCAAAGCTTCAATACGATGCGGGTGTCGGGCACGCCGCATACCTGGCCCAACGCGCAGTACGCGTGGAACCACGGCATTCTCGCTACCTGGCCGACCCACAAGCAAAACCATTCGATGGGCTACTACAAGGAAGCCGATATTCCTTTCCAGTTCGCGCTGGCCAACGCGTTCACCATCTGCGACGCCTACCATTGCTCGTTCCAGGGCGGCACCAACCCGAACCGGGTGTTCGCCTGGACCGGCGCCAACGACCCGCTCAAGCAGGGCAACGGCCCGGTCATCGGCAACAGCTACGACAGCGTCGAGCACGACCCGACCGGCGGCTACGCCTGGCTCACCTATCCGGAACGGCTGCAGGCGGCCGGCATCCGCTGGCAGGTGTACCAGAACATGGCCGACAACTTCACCGACAATCCGCTGGCGGGCTTTCGGCGCTTCCGGGATGCGTTCGCCAACCTGCCCGGGTCCGATCCGCAGTTGCGCGAACGGGGCATGAGCACGCGCGACCTCGACCAGCTCAAGCTCGACGTGCAGGGTAACAAGTTGCCGCAAGTATCGTTCATCGTCGCCACCGCCGAAGGCTCGGAGCATCCCGGCCCGTCCAGTCCGGCGCAGGGGGCCGAGTACACCGCCGCCGTGCTGGACGCGCTGACCTCGAACACCGAGGTCTGGAGCAAGACCGTGCTGTTCCTCATGTTCGACGAAAACGACGGCTTTTTCGACCACGTGCCGCCGCCCGCCGCGCCATCGTATTTGCAATGGAACAGCGATCCGAAGCAAGCCGTGCTGGCCGGGGCGTCGACCGTCAGCACCGTCGGCGAATACCACGAGATTGCTACCGCCGAAACGAGTGAGGCGCCGGCCCTCATGCACCGCCCGTACGGCCTGGGCCCGCGCGTGCCGATGTATGTGATTTCGCCATGGAGCAAGGGCGGCTGGGTCAACTCGCAAGTGTTCGACCACACCTCGGTGATCCGCTTCATCGAAACCCGTTTCGGCGTGATGGAACCGACCATCACGCCGTGGCGCCGCGCCGTGTGCGGCGACCTGATGAGCGCATTCAACTTCAAGGACCCGGACGGCACGGCATTCGCCACCGCCTTGCCGGACACCAAGGCGCTGGCCGCCCGCGCCCGCGCGCTCGGCGACACCAAAACCCCGGACCTGCCGCCGCTGCCCGAATTGCCGAGCCAGGTGCCCGGCACGCGGCCGTCGCGCGCCTTGCCGTACGAGCTGCACGTGAGCGCGCGCGTGCATGCCGACAAGGTCGAGATCGAACTGCTGATGTCGAACACGGGCACGGCCGCCGCCGTGTTCCATGTGTACGACCAGAACCAGCTGGCCAAGCCGCCGCGGCGCTACACGGTCGAGGCGGGCAAGGACCTGAACGGGCTGTGGGCGCTGGGCGACCAGATGGGCAAGTACGATCTGTGGGTGCTGGGGCCGAACGGCTTTCACCGCCACTTTAGCGGCAGCGCGTCGCGCCAGGGGCCGCAGCCGGAAATCCAGGTCTGCTACGACATTGCCAACGGCGGCGTGTCGGCCAAGCTGCGCAACAACGGCACGGTGGCGGCCACCTTCGTGCTCAAGGCCAACGCCTACCTCGATGCGCCGGCGTGGACCGTGACGGTGGCGGCCGGTGCGATCTCGGAGCAAGCCTGGCCGTTGTGCGATTGCGGCAACTGGTACGACTTCAGCGTGCGCGTGACGGAACTGCCCGGCTACGTGCGGCGCTTTGCCGGCCGCGTGGAAACGGGCAAGGATACGGTCAGCGATCCGGCCATGGGCGGACTGGCGCTGGCTGGCGACTGATCCGGCGCCGGTCCGGGTGCGCGCAACTGGTGCGCACCCAGGCTGGTGCAATCGTTGCCGATGAATCGTTTGCCGGTTCGCTTACGCGTCCACTACGGCGTCCGCTACGGCGCCGCCGAGAACGAATCGTGCGACGGGAACTTCTTCTTCATCCATTCGCGGTTCAGCTGCAGGGCGGTGACGATGTCCTGCGGCAGCGCATCGAGAATGTCCGGATCGTCGCTCGGGGTATCGGCCAGCAGGCTGGCCAGGTGGATGATGGCGCCGAGCTTGCTGAACGGGTGCGCCGCCATCGGGTCCGACGAGCATTCCAGCGCGCGCACGATGACCACCGGGAAGTTCCAGCGCCGGCCCAGTTCGGCCGTGATGTCCCCTTCGCAAAACCCCAGCAAGCGCTGCTCGCGCTCCCAGCGTCCGCCCGGCAGGTGCGGCTGCTGTTCGATTTCGGCGAACGCTGTCGGCTCGGCCTGGTAGATCAGCAGTTCGCCCAGGCGCACCATCATGCCGGCCAGCCAGGCATCCTGGCCGTCGCTGCCCAGCCCGGACGAGAGCCACTTGGCATAGCCGGCGCAGGCCATGCTGCTTTTCCAGAATTCGTCGCTGTCGAGTCCTGGCAGGTCGGGAAAGGTTTCGGCGAAGCAGGCCGCCAGCGCCAGGGTGCGCACGTGCGCCATGCCGGTCATGGCAATCGCGTCGTCGAGCGAATTGACCCCGCGCGAAACGCCGAAGCGGGCGCTGTTGGCCAGGCGCATCAGTTTGGCGGTCAGGGCCGGGTCGCGCGCGATGATGGTGCTGATCGACTTGGCCGAGGCATCTTCATCGTCCAGCGTCTTGATGAGCGCATGGGCCACTTCGGAAATCACCGGGAGTTTGACGTTCTGAAAAAATGCGGAGAGTTCGGACATAGGGCTTCCTTTTGAAGGTCAGGCGCGGCGTGCGGAAAGGGCGTGCAAAGGGGACGGCTTGGACAGGACAAGGGCGGCGCCGCCGGGGTGTGCCGGGCGCGTCGGTTGATGAAAGGCATTGCGAAATCGGGCAGGCATGCTTCGGTGTTCCCCAGCTTGCATTGATGATCCAGTCTACTATGAGTAATGCTCCATGCAAACACAATCCGCAGCGTCCGGGACATCGCCGCCGGCACGCGCCTGGGCCGTTTCCGCTTTCCTCTACGGGCGACTGGTGCGCCATGCGGCGCGTGCCGCAAAACCGGCCCGCACGATCCATCCAAGGTGTTGTTTTAGCGTGCGTAACGCCGGGGAGCAATGTCGCGCCGACTGACTGTCGTCAATGCCGGCGCCAAATGGCAGAGCAAGATTGACAATACTTTGTGTTGTTTAACCAGCCGGAGGACGATTGCCATGAACCATCGGACATCTTGGAAGCCCGGCGCCCTTGCCGCCATCACCCTTGCCGCCATCACCCTTGCCGCCATCGCCCTGGCCGGCTGCACCGGCATCCCTCCCGCCCCGCAGCCGGGCCTCACGCTGCGGGTGCTGTCCAGCGAGCCGGACTACGTGTCCGGAGGCGACGCGCGCGTCGAGGTGGCCGCTCCCGCCGGGTTGGAGGGCAGGCTGGCGTTCCGGCTCAATGGCCGCCGCATCGACCCGCCCATGGCGGCGGCCGGCAAGCGCAGCGAAGGCATCGTCACGGGCCTCGTCAATGGCCGCAACGTGTTGGAAGCGACGCTCACCGACGCGCGCGGCAGGGTCAGCTCCGACGCGCTGGTGCTGACCAACCATCCCGTGACCGGCCCGATGTTCAGCGGCCCGCAGCAACAGCCCTTCATCTGCCGCTCCGAGGAGTCCGGGCTTGGCCAGCCGCTGGTGGACAACCAGGAAGGCATCGGCCATCCGGTGTTTGAAGAGGGCGGCAAGCGCCTGCTCGGCTACAGCAGGTACTGCGGCATCAAGACGCAGGTTCACTACTTTTACTATACCGGCGAGGGTTTCAAGCCCTTCGATCCGGCCAGCGGCTATGCCGCGCCGCCGGCCGATCTCAAGACCATCGCCATCGAGGGCGCCAGCCTGCCGTTCGTGGTGCGCGTCGAGGGCGGCAGCATCAACCGCTTCCTGTACACGATCGCGATGCTGGCGCCGTTTCCACAGGCGCCCGGCGCGGCGCCGCTCGACGGCGTGCACTGGAACCGCAAGCTGCTGTACTGGATGCGCGGCGGCGCCGGCGTCGGGCACCAGCAGGGCACCGCCATGTGGTTCAACAACGGCCTGTGGAGCGCCGAGCGCGAGCTGATGCCCACCTTGCTGCGCCAGGGCTATGCGGTGGCCACCACGTCGGGTAACGAAAGCGGCGTGCAGCTCAATATCCGGCTGTCCGAAGAAACCGCCATGATGACCAAGGAGCACTTCATCGAGACGTACGGCGTGCCGCGCCATACGATCGGCATCGGCGCATCCGGCGGCGCATTGCAGCAGTACCTGCCGGCGCAAAACCGCCCGGGATTGCTCGACGCCGGCATTCCGATCCAGTCCTATCCGGACATGATCACCCAGGCCATTCCGGTGTCCGATTGCCCTTTGCTGGAGCAGTATTTCGCCGACGAGGTGGCCCTCGATCCCGCCTCGCCATGGAAGCTGTGGAGCCGGCGCTCGCTGATCGAAGGCATGAACGCGAGCGATACCGTCATCAATCCGATTACCGGAAAGCCGGGATCGACCGAATGCATCAACGGCTGGCAGGAGCTGGTTCCGACCGTGATCAATCCGGCCTACAAGGATCCCGAATACGACCAGGCGGCCCGGCGCTACGGCTACCGGCCCGATGTCTTTGCCAACGTCAAATGGACGCACTGGAACGACCTGGCCAACATCTACGGCACCGACGCACGCGGTTTTGCGCCGACCACGATCGATAACGTCGGCGTGCAGTACGGCCTGGGCGCCCTGGCGCGCGGCCAGATCGGCAAGGACGAATTCTTGCGCATCAACGCCTGCGTCGGCGGCTGGAAAAGCCAGAGCGCATTCGTGCCATGGGACCGCGCCGCCGATCCTTTCGACGCACGCAATATGCAGCGCAGCGCAACGTGCCGCGATCCGCACGGCCAGCCGGCCGCGCGCCATGAGGGCGATGTGCAGGCCATGCGCGCGGCGTATGTCTCGGGACACGTGTTCACCGGGCGGCGTCTCGCGTTTCCGGCGATCGACCTGCGTCCTTACCTGGAACCGGTGCTCGACATGCACAACGCGCGCCAGTCGTTTTCGATCCGGGCGCGCCTGCTGGACGCCAATCCGGCCGCGGCGCGCAACCAGGTCATCTGGTTCAACGCGCCGCAAGTGCCCATGACTGGCCTGGTGAACGAGGCGCTGGCGGTATTGGAGGACTACCTGGCGGCCGGCGTGGCGCCGGCGGCGTTCACCGACCGCTGCGTCGACGCCGGCGGCGCCACCATCGCCGCCGGTCCCCACGCCTGGGCCGGCGTGCTCGACGGCAGGCCGCCGGGGCCATGCACCAGGGCGTTTCCGATCTATTCGAGCCCGCGCATGGAGGCGGGCGAATCGATCAAGGGCGCTATTTTCAAATGCACGACCAAAGCGCTGGCGCTGGCGTTCAGCGATGGCACCTATCCCCGCAGCGTGCAGTTCACGCCGGCGGAAAAAGCATGGCTGGAGCGGATTTTTCCGCAAGGAGTGTGCGACTACCGCCTGCCCGACCAGGGCCGCCCGGCCGGGCTGTGAGGCGGCAGGCGGACGTTTGCCGCGCAAAGGCGTCGCTCGATACTTCAGGCAATTGATTATGGTCAAGGTTGTCCAGGCATGGCGGAGCAAGATTGAATACTGGTCAGTCCCGTTCAATCACTTCGGAGGCAATCGCCATGACCCATTGGAACCCAACGTCCGCCTGCGCGCTCGCCGCCACGCTCGTGCCACTCCTGCTGGCCGGCTGCGGCGGCGCGGTGCACGCGCCCGACAGAAGTCTGGCGCTCACCGTCCTGTCGAGCAAACCACATGAAGTCTCCGGGGGCGACGCCCGCATTGCCGTCAGCGCGGCGCCCGGTGCACCGGGCAGTATCACCTTCCTGCTCAATGGCCAGAGCATCGACCCGCCCATGGTGGCCGCCGGCACGCGCATGGAAGGCGTGGTGTCGGGCCTGGCCGACGGCGCCAATACGCTGGAAGTGCGCTACGCCGGGCAGGGCGGCAGGGATGGTTCGGCCTCGCTGGTGCTGACCAACCACCCGGTGAACGGTCCCATTTTCAGCGGCCCGCAGCAGCAGCCGTTTGTGTGCCGCACCCAGGAGTCCAGCCTGGGCCAGCCGCTGGTCGACAACCAGGACGGCATCGGCCATCCGGTGTTCGACGTCCCTGGCGGGCGGCTGATCGGTTACAGCAAATCGTGCGCCATCAAGACCCAGATCCACTACTTTTATTTTACCGGCGACGGCTTCAAGCCCTTCGATGCCGCCACCGGCTACGCCACGCCCCCGGCCGACCTGAAAACCATCACGCTGGGCGGCGCCAGCGTGCCGTACGTGGTGCGGGTCGAAGCGGGCACCATCAACCGCTTCGTGTACACCATCGCCATGCTGGCGCCGTCGGCGCAGCCTGCAAGCACGGCGCCCGGCTTCGATACCGCCGCCTGGAACCGCAAGCTGGTCTACTGGCTGCGCGGCGGCGTGGGCCTGGGCCACCAGCAGGGCTCGGCCATCTGGTTCAGCAATGGCCTGCGCGGCGCCGAGCGCCAGATCATTTCGGGCATCCTGGCGCAGGGCTATGCGGTGGTCAGTTCGTCCGGTAACGAGGCGGGCGTGCATTACAACATGCGCCTGGCCGAAGAAACGGCCATGATGACCAAGGAACGCTTTATCGAAGCGGTCGGCCTGCCCACTTTCACGATCGGAATCGGCGGCTCGGGCGGCGCGGTGCAGCAGTACCTGTTCGCGCAAAACCGGCCCGGATTGCTGGACGCCGGCATTGCCGTGCAGTCGTATCCGGACATGGTCACGCAAACCATTCCCGTGGCCGACTGCCCGCTGCTGGAACAGTATTTCAGCGACGAGGTGGCGCGCGATCCGGCATCGACGTGGGCAAGCTGGAGCCGGCGCGCGCTGATCGAGGGTTCGAACGCCAGCGATACGGTCGTCAATCCGGTCACCGACAAACCCGGGTCGACCGAATGCATCAACGGCTGGCAGGGCGCGGTGCCGACCGTGCTCAATCCCGTCTTCAAGGACCCGCGCTACGAACTGGTGGCCCAGAATTACGGCTACCCGGCGGACGTCTTCGCCAAGGTCAAATGGACCCACTGGAACGACCTGGCCAATATTTACGGCACCGGCGGCGATGGCCAGGCCCCGAGCCCGGTCGATAACGTCGGCGTGCAGTACGGCCTTGGCGCGCTGGCCACGGGGCAGATCGGCAAGGATGAATTCCTGCGCATCAATGCCTGCGTCGGCAGCTGGAAGGAGCCGTCGCAGTTCGTCATGTGGGAGTCCGACAGCGATCCTTTCGATGCGCGCAACATGCAGCGCAGCGCGACCTGCCGCGACCCGGGCGGCGTGCCTGCGCCACGGCGCGCCGGCGACATGTCGGCGATCCGCGCGGCCTACACATCGGGCCACGTGTTCACCGGGCAGCGCCTGGATATTCCCATGATCGACGTGCGGCCGTATCTGGAGCCTGTGCTGAACATGCACAATGCGCGCCAGGCTTTTTCGGTGCGCGCGCGCCTGCTGGACGCCAACCGGGCGGCGGCGAAGAACCAGGTGATCTGGTTTGCGGATGCGCAGGCGGATCAACCTGCGCGCGCCATCGATGCGCTGGCGGTGCTGGAGCGCTACCTGAGCGAAGGCGCCGCGCCGGCCGGCTTTACCGACCAGTGTTTCGACGCCAGCGGCGCCGTGATCGGTAGCGGACCAGCGGCCTGGGACGGGGTGTTGAACCAGCGGCCCAAGGGCGCCTGCAGCGCCGCCTTTCCGATCCATGCCAGCCCGCGCATGGTGGCCGGCGAATCGATCAAGGGCGATATCTTCAAGTGCAATCTGAAACCGGTGGCGGCGGCGCTGCGCGACGGCACCTATCCGGACGCGGCCCGCTTCAGTGCGAGCGACAGGGCCTGGCTGGAGCGGATTTTCCCGCAAGGGGTGTGCGACTATCGCTTCGGCGACCAGGGGCGGCCGGCGCGCTGGTGATAGCGGCCGGTCCCGATACCGCAGCCCCGACGGCGGCGCCGCTTACCTGGCGCCGCTGTACTTGAACGCCAGGATCGCGCCCGGATTTTCCAGCTTGGTGCTTGAGGCGCCATTGTCGGCGGTGCCGAGGCCTTCGGCATCGGTGGCCACGTAAATGGTGGCGCCGTCGGCGCTGACCACCACATCGCGATAGCGGTTCACCGAGCGAAACAGCGGCTCGGCATCACCGAGCGGCAGGTGACCATTCGGATCGAGCCGCACGCGGTAGATGGCGCCGCGTTTCAGGCTGCCGATCAGCAGCGAATTGTCCCATCCCGGCACGCCGCCCTTGTAATAGGCGACCGAGGACGGCGCGACCGTGGGCCAGCAGATGTAATACAGGCTGTTCTCCGCGCACACCGGGTCCTTGAAACTGAAGCTGCTGCCGACCGTGTAAAAGGTTTTCAGCGGTTCGACAAAATCCGGGTCGGACCAGGCCGATTCCTTCTGCACCGGCACGCCCGGCGGCACGCTGGTGCCGTTCAGGGCCGGGTCTTTCACGCCGTCGCAGCCGCCTTCGGCCTTCGAATAATTGGCGTAGGCGTACGCCGCATCATCCTTGTAGCCGGCCACGTTCGGCCAGCCGTAATTGCGCCCGGCCAGGATCAGATTGAGTTCGTCGTCGGTATTCGGTCCCTGTTCGGTGGCGAACAGTTGGCCGGCGGGGCTGAACACCATGCCCTGGGTATTGCGGATGCCCCAGGCGTAGACATGGCTTTTCACGTCGTGGATGACCGGGTTGTCAAGCGGGATGGAGCCGTCCGGGTTCAGGCGCAGGATCTTGCCGCGATAGCGGCTCCAGTCGGCGGCGCGCACCTCGGCCGCGCTTGGCAGCACCTGCGCCTGGTTCGGCACGCACAGATAGGTCATCTGGTTGGCGCCCTGGTCGCCGATGGCGTAGTACAGCTTCTGGTCGGGGCCGAACAGCAGGCGCGCCGACTGATGGTCGTGCGAGGACGGCAAGCCTTTGATGACATCGCGCGGCGAATTGAGTTTCTGCGTCTTGGCATCGTAGGTGTAGCGGCGGATCGCGGTCCGGTTGGGAAAGGCGCCGCCTTCGCCGCTGGCGTACGAGAACGACACATACACATAGTCGCGGCCGCGTTTTTTGAGCAGGTCCGGGTGCAGCGCCAGGCCGAGCAAGCCGTCTTGCGCCTTCTCGGAGACGACCACGTCGTCGATGGTGGCGATCACGGTTTTCTTGCCGCTGGCCGGGTCGACGCGCAGCACGCGCTTGCCGGTCTGCTCGGTCAGCCACAGCTGGCCATCCGGGCCGAGCACCATATTGTGCGGATTGGCGAAGCCGCTGGCGACGACTGTTTTGGCAAAACCCGGCGGCAGCGGCGCAACCTTGGTCCCGGTCGGCGGCGGCGGTTCGGCCCATGCCGGTGCGCTGGCGGCCAGCAAGAGAATAAGGGTGTGCGCGATGCCGTTCTGGTTCATGGTTCCTCCGTGGCGCAGGTTAAGTGACGAAAATGCGTGACGAATATGCAATATACGCCAGTTGCTACGCCAGCTGCTACATCAGCTGTGCTTCAGGCTTACCGGGGAGGATCGTCCGGTGCGGCGGGGTCGGCGAGCACCTGGGTCCAGTACACCCGCGCGCTCTCGCCGGCATGGTTGATGGCGTAGGCGGCGCCCATCTGGCTCAATTGGGCGTCCATCACGTTGGCGCAGTGGCCCGGGCTGCCCAGCCATCCGGCGACCACCTCGTCGGGCGAGTCCTGCCCGACCGCGATGTTTTCGCCGACGCGGCGCCAGCGGTAGCCGGCCGCCAGCGCGCGCTCGTCCACCATGCGGCCATCTTTTCCCGTATGGCTGAAATAGCGCTTGCCGGCCATGTCGCTGCTGTGGGCCAGCGCCGCGCTGGCCAGTGCGTCGTTCCACACCAGCGGCGGCGCGGCCTCGAACGCCTGCGCGCCGCAGTTGCGGGCGCTGGCGCGGGCCCGGTTGGCCGCTTCCATGATGCGCAGCCCGGCCTCGCGCGATGGCGGCAGGCGCGAGGCGGCCGAGGGCGGGGCCGGCTGGGCCAGCACGATCAGCCAGCTGTCGCCGGTGCGGCGCGCGCCCGCGTCCGAAAATTGCGGGTTCAACAGCGTCTTGCAGTAGCTGCGTTCGATGCTCGCCATGACCCGCGCCGGATTGGACACGCCCGCCACGTAAATCGCGTCGGCCTGCCCGACCGGATAGCCGGCGCGTACGATCGCCCGGTCCAGCAGCGTCCCCGACGTCACCTGGACGTTGGCCAGGGCCGGATGCGCCGCCAACGGCGCCACCGGCCCCATGGTGCTGCCCTGGCAGGTGTGCGCGGCGGCGCGGTAGGCGTTGATTAACTCGACGAGCGCGGTGCCCTGCTGGGCGCCGGCCGGCAGCGCCGCCAGGGCCAGGCTGGCCAGCAGCCAGCGCAGCGGCTTGCGGTTGGAACGGCAGTGTTGGGCGAAGATTGTCATGCCGGGATTCTAACAGCGGCCGCATTTTTGCTATGCTATCGACTTTCCACCGGCTGGCGCCTTGTCCGGGCCGGCGAACCTCATTTACGGAGTAGTGCATATGGCCTCGTTACAAGAGCAGTTTTTGAAAGCCGGCCTGGTCGACAAAAACAAGGCCAAACAGGCCAACCAGGAAAAGACCAAGCAGAAGAAGGTCGAGCGCCGCACGGGCGAGCAGGGTGTCGACGAGGCGCGCCTGGCCGCGCTTGAAATCCAGCGCAAGAACGCCGAGCGGGCGCGCGAACTCAATGCCCAGCGCGACGCGGCCGCCAACGAAAAGGCGATCGCGGCGCAGATCGCCCAGATGGTGCAGAAGAACCGCCAGAGCAAGGGCAATGGCGATATCGCCTACAACTTCACCCACAACAGCAAGATCGAGCGCTTCTACGTGTCGGCGGCGGTGCAGGCGCACCTGGTGGCCGGGCGGCTGGTGATCATCCGCCAGGGCGATTCGACCGAACTGGTGCCGCGCGTGATCGCCGACAAGATCGCCGAGCGCAATGCCTCGATCGTGGTGCGCGTGAACAAAACGACTACCGAAATCGATGCGGACGATCCGTACGCAGCGTTCCAGATCCCCGACGATTTGATGTGGTAAGAAGTTGATGTGGTAAGAAGCCGGCGGCGCACTCAGCCCGCTCCCGCGCGCTGCGAAAAGCGTGCGCGGTACTGCAGCGGGCTGACGCCGACATTGCGCAGGAAGACGCGGCGCAAGGTCTGTTCTTCGGCGTAGCCGATCTTGCGGCAGATCGCCTTCAGGGGCAGGGTGCTCGTTTCGAGCGCCCGGCATGCCGCTTCCATTCGGATTGCTTCGACCGTCTTGGCCGGCGTGCGCCCCACCGTCGCGGTGTAGACCCGCACGAAGGTACGCAGCGACATATTCGCCTTCTCCGCCAGGCGCGCCACGCTCAGGTCTTCATCGATGTGGCTCGCGATCCACGCATGCAGGGCCGCAAAATTGCCATCGTCGCGCGCTTGCGCCGCCAGCGGTACGCTGAACTGCGATTGTCCGCCGGCGCGCTTGATGAACATGACCAGCTGGCGCGCGGTCTGGATCGCGATCCGGTGGCCGTAGTCCGCTTCGATCAGGGCCAGGCTCATGTCGATGCCGGCGGTGACGCCGGCCGAGGTCCAGACGCTGCCATCGTGGATGAACAGGGCGTCGGCGTCGACCTCCACGTCGGGGTGGCGCCGGCGAAAACGCTCGACCCAGGCCCAGTGGGTCGCCACGCGGCGAGCGCGCAATTGTCCGGCGGCGGCCAGCACAAAGGCCCCGGTGCACACCGAGCATAGCCTGCGCACGTTGCCCGCGTGGCGTTCGATCCAGCCGGCCAGCCGTGGGCAAACGGTAAATTCTTCCCCCTTGCAGCCGCCGGCGACGATCAGGGTATCTATATGCGACGTGCCGAGCGTGGCGATGGCCTGCGTGTCGACGGCCAGGCCGGCGCTGGACATGACGCTGCCGCCGGCCACCGACGCGATGACGGTCTCGTACAGCGCGTGGGCGCCGGCGGCTTCGCTCAAGCGGTTGGCCGTGGCAAACGCCTGCAGCGGCCCGGCCAAGTCGAGCAGGTTCATGTCGTCATACGCAAGAAAGACGATGCGGCGCGCGGTGGAAGTGAGCATGGGTGTCGTTTATGTCATCCGGTGCCGCATTATCGCCCCTGCCACGGGTATTCGGTTTCCAGTACCACGAAGCGGGCGGCCGCCGCGCCGTAGCGGGCGCTGATGTCGCCGAGGGCCTTGTCCAGCGCCTGGGCGGACGGCGTGGCGCCGAAGGCGGGCAGGACCCAGTCCATCGCCTTGCCCTGTCCGGCAATCGCGTCGGGCACCAGCATCAAGCCGCTGCGCGTCTTGACCGGCGCGTCGGACGACGCAAGCGCATGGACGCGGCTGCGCAAGGTGGCGCTGTAGGCGTCGGCGCTCAGGGCCAGCGCCAGTTCGTCGACGCCGTCGGAAACGGGAATGCCGATGTCGTCGCTTGGGCGTAAAAAATACGAGATTGCGGCGGTGAAGCGGTCGCCGAAGGTGATGCGGAAGGCATCGCTGTCGTGCGCGGCGCTCCAGTCGGCCACGCCGAGCTGCGTGGCCAGCGAGCGCGCGCGTTCGGTGCCGCTGATCGCTTCGACCAGCGCCAGCGAGGCCGGTAGCGCCGCGCTGATGCCGGCGCTCGTTACCAGCTTGGCGTCGGCGACATAGCGCGTGTTCTTCAGCCAGAGCGTATCCGGGAACTTCCTGATGCGCGCTGCGTGGGTGCTCCAGTGGCCGGTGGCGCGGTGGCCGCGCGTCAGGCCGGCGTTGGCCAGCACGATCGATCCATTGCAGATGCCGACCATGGTCGCGCCCTTGGCCGCCTGTGCGCCGAGCCAGGCCAGCAAGGCCGGGTCATCGCTGTTTTTCATGGCGGGGACGACCACGTAATCGGCGCCGTCCGGATAGCGCCGGTCGAATTCGGCGACGCTGGCGCCCGGCTCGATCTTCAACGGCGGCAGCAGCAACAGGCCGGGGCGGGTGGCCACGCTGACCACCTCCGCCACGCTTGAGCGGGCCAGCACGCCGTAAGGCAGCACGTAGTCGGACATGACGGTGCCGGCGTTGTCGCCCACGACCGCGATGACCGGCCTGGCGCGGCCGAAGCGCGGCGCGTACGGGGCGATTTTGTCAAAGCCCTGGGACGCGTTGGCGGCCGGCGTGCCGTCCTCCTGCGCGGACGATGGGCCGGCAAAGGCGAGGCAAGCAAGTGCGATGAGCATCAGGCGCGAGAATGCAGTCATGGGTCGAACTCCGGTAAGTCATCGGATGAATGTCGGCCCGGATTGGCGATCGCATCCGGGCTCCGACACCATCTTATGAGACCGCAGCTTGGCGTAAATGACAAAATGCGGTCAATTCACGCCAACCTGAGCCGGTGTTCGCACGCCTGAAGCGCAAACAACAACGCCAACCCCTGCGGGTTGGCGTTGCCGGATCAGGCGCGGGAGATTACTTGGCCGCTGGCGTTGCCGCTGCCGTGACCACCGGTGCCGCAACGCCGGTCGTCGCTGGCGTGGCTTTGTCGGCCGGCTTGGCTTCTTTTGCCGCCTTGGCCGACTTGGCGTGCTTGGTCTTCTTCTCGGTCTTCACTTCGGTCTTGGTGGTGACTTCTTCCTTCGCGCCCGCAGCGGACTTGGTTTCCTTCACTTCGGTCTTGACCGAATGCGTGTCCTTGGCGCCGTGGGCATCCTTGGTGTCGGTCTTGACGACGGTGGTTTCCTTGGTGTCGGTTTTAACCACGTGCGCTTCGGTTTTTGCCGCCGGCGCCGGTGCTGCGGCAGGAGTAGGGGCTTGGGCGAAAGCTGCGGTTGCGAACAGGCCGGTGATCAGGGTAGCGATAGTTTTTTTCATGATGTGAGTTCCTTGGAATGGATATAAACGGTTTATTCTATTGGGTATGGTGGGGCTTGCTTGCTTACTTGCCTGGCTGAGGCGCCGGTTTGGCGGCCGTCACGGCGGTCTTGATGTCTGGGGTTGCTGCTTTGACGTCGGCTTTGGTTTCCACCTTGACGTCGGCCTTCGCTACCGGTGCTGCTGGTGCCGGGGCCGGCGTTGGAGCTTGTGCAAACGCAGCGCTGGCGAACAGTCCGGCGGTCAGGGTAGCGATTACTTTTTTCATGGTCAGTCCTTTTCCTGGTGTGAGGTTCGGTGCACATTTGCCGTGTCACTGAGCAGAAAACGCCGCCCGCAATCGATGAGTTGACGGCCTTTACACGCGCTTACAACTTGCGCTATCTGCTTACAACTGGGCATTGATTGCCATCCGGCCGCGTATTTCGTGGCATGCGTGCAAATGTTATCCCGGCGCCTACGTAGAACTCCTGATCTGATTGTCGTATTGAAACATCAGTTTCTAAAAAATAACACTTGGACGATCTTTTCGCGCGCGACTCCATGTATTCTCAACATGTACCTGCGCGCCTCGCTGCGCCGCACGGCGGCTTTCCTCCTTTTGCTGTACTCCTTATTTTTCTCCTGATATGAACACATCCCAAACCCGTCCCCGGGCACTGATGGTTGGTGCCAAATTAACGCTGTTTACCGTCGCCCTGATCAGCGCGATCTTCATTGCCTTCATCCTGTTCGTGGCGCATGCCATGTCGAACGCCATCGAAAAGCGCGCCAACGGCATGGTCAACACCCAGGCCGAAGGCGTGGGCAACGTCATCGAAACCTTCAACCGCACCGAGCTGGGAAACATCGGAAAATTCTCCAAGGTGTTCGCCAGCCAGCTGCCGGGCAAGTTCGCCGTCGACAGCACGCGCAGCGTGCAGACCGGCGCGCTGATGGTGCCGGTGATGCAGCATGATGGCGTCGACCTGAACCTGAATTTCTCCGCCGTCGACCGTTTTTCGGACATGACCGGCGGGAACGCGACCATCTTCCTCCGCCATGGCGATGACTTCGTGCGCGTGGCCACCTCGGTCAAGAAGGCGGACGGGGAGCGCGCGGTCGGCACCACTCTCGGCAAGACCCATCCGGCGTTCGAGAAGATCATGCAGGGCCAGACCTACCGCGGCATGGCGGTCCTGTTCGGCAAGCCGCATGTGACCGAATACGTGCCGGTGCTGGACGCGGGCGCCAGGGTGATCGGCATCTTGTATGTGGGTGTCGACATTTCGCACGACATCGATGCGCTCAAAAGCCTGATCAAGTCGCTCAAGGTCGGCCAGTCCGGTTACTTCTTCGTCTTGAATGCGAAACAAGGCGATCACCTGGGCGACTACGTGGTCCATCCCGAGCTGGAAGGCCAGAAGGCGCTGGCGCAGCGCGATACCCAAGGACGCGCGTTCATCGACAACATTCTGCGCAGCGGCAAGGGCACGATGCACGTGGTGCCTGCCGAAGCCGGGGGCCAGGCCGGGCGCGAGCGCATCCTGGTCTACCGCACCAACAAGGACTGGGACTGGACCATCGTCGGCGTAGCCTTTGCCGACGAGGTGACGCAGGAAGTGAGCAGCCTGCGCCTGACTTTGTTCGTGGTCGGCGGCGTGGCGCTGCTGGGCTTTGCGGCGGCACTGTTTGTCATCGTGCGCAAGATCGTGTCCACCCCGCTGGGACTGGCGACGCAAGCTGCCGAACGGCTGGCCCAGGGTGACCTGACGGTGCGCCTGCACGCGGGCACGCACGATGAAATCGGCCAGCTGATGGAAGCGATGAACGGCATCAGCGCCGGTCTTGCCACGGTCGTGACGACCATCCGCCAGGGCACCGGCGAAGTGGCGGCGGCGTCGGGCGAGATCGCGTCCGGCAACCAGGAATTGTCGTCGCGTACCGAGCAGCAGGCCGGCTCGCTCGAAGAAACCGCGTCGTCGATGGAAGAGCTGACCGTGACCGTGCGCCAGAATGCCGACAACGCGCGCCAGGCCAACCAGCTGGCCTTGTCGGCATCGGCCGTCGCGCAAAAAGGCGGCAAGGCCGTGGCGCAGGTGGTCGCGACCATGGAAGCGATCGACGCGTCCTCCAAAAAGATTGCGGACATCATCAGCGTGATTGACGCGATTGCGTTCCAGACCAATATTCTGGCGCTCAATGCCGCCGTGGAAGCGGCGCGCGCCGGGGAACAGGGCCGCGGCTTTGCGGTGGTGGCGACCGAAGTGCGTTCGCTGGCGCAGCGCTCGGCCCAGGCGGCCAGGGAAATCAAGGCGCTGATCGACGACTCGGCCGCCAAGGTCGCCACCGGCAGCGAACTGGTGACAAGCGCCGGCCGCACGATGGAAGAGGTGGTCGGCAGCGTCAAGAAGGTCAACGACATCATGGGCGACATCGTTGCTGCTTCCGACGAGCAGAGCGCAGGGATCGGCGAAGTCAACCAGGCGGTCGCGTCGATGGACCAGGCAACCCAGCAGAACGCCGCGCTGGTGGAGGAGGCGGCTGCGGCGGCGCAAGCCATGCAGGAGATGGCAGCCGAACTGGAACGCTCGGTAAGTATTTTCAAGCTGGGGTAAGCACGGCTCCCGAGTCGGTGTAAAATTTGCCAGATTGCCATATCCACCATGATGAGACGCCGGTCTCGCCAGTAAGCTTCCAACCAAAGGACATGTATGACGATGCGCTCGATGGGCCTGATCCTTGCCGTGGCGATCGGCGCCAGTGGGGGCGCGTCTGCCCGGACCAACGTGGAAAGCGTGTACACCGACCTTGAGGGCAAGTCGTGCAAGAAGTCCATCGATGACAAGACGACGGGGGCTTACACCTTGACATGCCCGGGCGTGGGCAAGTTCATGCTGCACGTTCTCGACGACGACGGGCGCAGCTCGGTCAACGTGGTCACCCCGGACAAGCAGGTATTCGCATTGAAGTATTGGGACGTGGTCACCCATGGATTTTCCTCGCTCGGCAAAAAGGCGGAATGGCGGGTGACCAGGGTGGACGGCAAGATCATCCCTGCCGCGTTGATCGTGCGCGTCAACGCCATGGATCAATCCGATCCCGAGCATCCGAAGCGCGTGCCGGTCCTGGTCGTGGCGCAGATCCGCAAGGTCGAAGCGTGCGTCGTGAAAACGATCGGCGCGGGGTCTGCCGCGGCCAACGCCGAGGCCAGGGCGATTGCCGATGGTCCGGAGCAACCCTGTCTGGAATCCGTTGTTCCGGTCAAGCAGTCAAAAAAAGAATAATGTCAGGGCCTAGCTATCAGTAGCTCGCAAGCGAGCATTCGCTGAAAGGTCTCGTTCCGCAGCCTGTCGCCGGCGTGGCCTTCGGCCGCGCGCTGTCGATGTTGCCGAAGTAGATTGTCCGCCGGCAGGCGCTTTCTGCCGCTGCCGCCCAACGGCCTCCAATCTTGTTGATTGTCAGCATTAATCATGAATACCGCTGCTAGTCTCAAGCCTCTGTGCTGAGAAACCAATGAATGTAAGGAGGAGTTCATGGCAACCGCTGCTGTTCGTGCACACCCTAATGCAAACCTGTCACTCAGCCCTGAAGCCCGGCGCCGGATGCGAGATCAACGTGAGGGAGTGGTTCGGGGCTACTACAATGATGGAAGCGGCAACCGAGGTCATTGTAGCTATGGCATAGGAATATTAGCCCATCGTGGTCCTTGTACAGCGGCGGAACTGCGCCGGCCGTTGTCTTCCGCGCAGATGGAAGCTTCATTCGCAATGGCGATCCGTGATGCTGAAGCAGCTGTGCGGCGTCATGTCATCAATCAGACACTGACCCAGGCACAATTCGACGCGCTGGTGAGCTATTCCTTCAACACAGGCGCTCGCGGGGCGAGCGAGACGTTTCAGCAGGTCAATCGCGGGGATTTGCGCGGGGCTGCCGACACAATCAGAAGCAATGTGTATTCGAGGCAGAATGGGCGCCTCGTACGCATGCCGGGTCTGGTCCCGCGCCGGCGGGAAGAAAGCGCACCGTTTCTTGAGGGAGAATAAACATGATCCGTACATGCACATTCGTCCTTGTGCTGGCGTTCACGTCTCCATCCATCCTGGCTGGACAGGATAGCGGATCAGCCCTGACCGGACGATGGACCGTTACCGGCATCGCTGGCGCGCAGGAAACCACATCTCTGTCCAGTGACGAGGCCGACCAATTGAAGGGCAGGGATTTCGTCGTCACGTCCGCCTCGGTCCACTTCGCGGACGAGACATGCGAAAAGCCAACGTTCATTCGGACTCGCCACAGCACGGCGGTTTTTTTTCGACGCGAGTACAAGCTCGATCCACGCAGCATGCGCTTACCCGATTCTGTGACGGAAATCGCCATCCAATGTCACGCGCCATCACCGATCAATTTCGTTTATCTGCGCGACAAGCGGCACATGGTTCTCTTCTGGCGAGGATTTTTCCTCAACGCGACGAGGAGACCGGACAAAGCACCTGCCACAGGCACGCCGTCATCGCTTCCCTGATCCGGAACGACTGCTTAACAACGAGATTGCCCCGGCACACTGGCAGATTGTCTGAAGAACATGACCCTTGCGTGACGTACCGTACGGACGGGCTCGCTTTTTCAGGGCATTCTGGGCACATCGATACAAAACAATCTCAACAGGAGCAAGATCATGGGTAAATATGTCATTGGATGGATGCTGGGAATTCCGACCGTCGTACTGGTGGTTCTGTATTTCATCTTTAACTGATAAAGCAGCCCGGCCTTGACCGGGCCGGACAGGACGATGTCCTGTTGCCGCACGTGAAAACGCCACCCATCGGGTGGCGTTTTTGTTTATCAGCGCGCAGATATTTGCCGCGCCATCACTCAGGCAGCCTGGGCGAGCGTCGGATAGTCGGTATAGCCGTGCGCGCCCCCGCCGTAGAAGGTGGACTGGTCCGGTTTGTTCAGTTCGGCGCCGGCGCGGAAGCGCTCGACCAGATCCGGGTTGGCCAGGTACGGCCGGCCGAACGCGATGGCGTCGGCAACCCCGCTGGCGATCAGCGCATCGCCCTCGGCGGCGCTGTAGCCGCCGCAGAAAATAAGCAGGCCGCCGAAGGCTGCGCGGATCTGGCGCCGGAACGCGTCGGTCAGCTCTTCGCCGCCAGCCCAGTCGGGTTCGGCGATGTGCAGGTAGGCGATGCCGCGCCGGGTCAATTCGGCGGCCAGGTACAGGGCGCTCGCTTCGGCTTCCTGGTCGGCGATGTCATGGCCGACAAAATGCGGCGACAGGCGTACGCCGACGCGCTCGGCACCGATGGCGGCAATGGCCGCATCGACCGCTTCGAGCGTCAGGCGGGCACGGTTGTCGAGCGAACCGCCGTAGGCATCGGTGCGCTGGTTGGTGTTGGTAGACAGGAACTGTTGCAGCAGATAGCCATTCGCCGAGTGCACCTCGACCATGTCGAAACCGGCGCGCTGCGCACGCTTGGCCGCCTGGCTGTACTGCTCGACGATGGCGGGTATTTCGCTGGTCTCCAGGGCGCGCGGGGCGCCGGTCGGCACGTTGGCAGGAGTGCCGTCCGCTTGCACGACGAAGCATTTGCTGGTTGCCGCAATCAGCGCGGAGGGCGCCACCGGGTCGGCGCCGCCGGCCTGCAGCAGCGGATGCGAGATCCGTCCCACATGCCAGAGTTGCGCCGCAATGCGGCCACCGCGCGCATGCACGGCGTCGGTGACTTTTTTCCAGCCGGCTTCCTGCTCGGCGCTGTAGATGCCGGGGGTCCAGGCATAGCCCTGGCCTTGTTGCGAGATCTGGGTGGCTTCGGAAACGATCAGGCCGGCGCCGGCGCGCTGGGCATAATATTCGGCGTTCAGCTCGGTCGGGACGTCGCCCGGCTGGCCTGCGCGCGAGCGCGTCAGCGGGGCCATCACGACACGGCTGGAAAGGGTGAGGGCGCCGGCCTTGACGGGCGATAACAAATGGTCGTACATACAATTCTCCTGTAGAGGCAACAAGTGGCAACAAAGCAGCGCTAATTCATGTCAACAGAATTAGACCGGTCGTCTAGTGTAACACTAAAAAGAAAATGGACAGGTACAGTGCGCCAGTCAGGCTGCGCGATACCCGCATCCGCCCGGTGTGGCGGCAACATCGTTCCAGCTTGGCATGAGTTTCTGGTCAATCAGCGGTTTGACAGTCATCAATCCCCCTGCATGTTCGCGCCACCCTTGCTCAAGCTCGTCGAGAACATGCCGCTAGTCCTTACTGGCAACTTCTCCTCATAGGACATCCTTTGCAGTATCTCGACGGCACCTATCATTCGGGCTTAGTCCTGCTCTCCGTTTTCGTCGCCACGATGGCTTCCTACACGGCCATCAACCTGACCGGTCGCGTGGCGGCAACCCGCGGCCGCGCCAGCGTGCTCTGGCTCGCGGGCGGCGCGCTGGCCATGGGCTGCGGCATCTGGTCCATGCACTTCATCGGCATGCTGGCCTTCAGCCTGCCGATCCGCATGAGCTACGACATTGGCGTCACGCTGCTGTCGCTGCTGGTGGCGATCGGCATTTCCGCCTTTGCCCTGCGCATCGTCACCCATGCCAGCGTCAGCAGGGCGGATTACCTGCTCGGTGGGTTGCTGATGGGCCTGGGTATTTGTGCGATGCACTATATCGGCATGCAGGCCATGTGCATCTCCCCGGCCATCAGCTACGACGTGGCCGGCGTGGCGGCGTCGGTGGTCATTGCCGTGGTCGCCTCCATCGTGGCGCTATGGCTGGCATTCACCCTGCGTGCGGGAAACAGCTGGCTGGCGCACGTCAAGAAAGCGGGCGCGGCTGTAGTGATGGGACTGGCCATCATCCTCATGCATTACACCGGCATGGAGGCGGCGCGCTTCGGCGCCGGCAGCGTCTGCACGTCCACGGGTGGGCTCGACGGCAACTGGCTGGCACTGCTGGTCGGCGTGACCGCGCTGTCGCTGCTGACCATTGCCTTGTTGCTGACAGTGGTCGATTCGCGGCTGGCGACGCGCACCGCGAGCCTGGTCAACTCACTGCGCCGCGCCAACCGCCAGCTGCACCATCTGGCGCTGCATGATGCCCTGACTCGCCTGCCCAACCGCAGCCTGCTGGAAGACCGCGTCTTGCAGGCCATCCATGGCGCCGAACGCTCGGGCAAACGCTTCGCGCTGATGTTTCTCGATCTCGACCGTTTCAAGACCATCAACGATTCGCTGGGCCACCATTATGGCGACAAGCTGCTGCAGGCGGTCGCCGTGCGGCTGAGCGGCTGCGTGCGCGCCAACGATACCGTGGCGCGCCTGGGCGGCGACGAATTCGTGGTGCTGCTCGACGACGTCGGTTCGCCGAGCGCGGTGGCCAGTGTCGCCGAGAAAATGCTCGATACCATGGCCCTGCCGCTGGACGTGGAAGGACAGGTCCAGAGTGTGTCGGCCAGCATCGGCATCAGCCTGTATCCGGACGACGGCCTGACCCTGCGCGAATTGATGACCAACGCCGACAGCGCCATGTACCATGCCAAAAAGGCCGGGCGCGCCAACCACCAGTTTTTTGCACCCGAAATGAATGCCGCCGCCGGCGCCCGGCTCGAGCTCGAGCGCGCGCTGCGCCAGGCGCTGGACAATCAGCACTTCGAACTGCACTACCAGCCCAAGGTCGATGTCGCCAGCGGCGAGGTGGTGGCGATGGAAGCGCTGGTGCGCTGGCGCTGTCCGCAGCGTGGGCTGGTGCCGCCCAACGATTTCATCGGCGTGACCGAAGAAATCGGCCTGATCATTCCCTTGGGCGCGTGGGTGCTGCGCGAAGCCTGCCGCCAGAACCGTGCCTGGCAACTGGGCGGCATGGCGCGCCTGCGGGTGGCCGTGAATCTCTCCGCCTATCAGTTCCGCCAGAAAGACTTGCCGGAGTTCGTCGCCGGCGTACTCGAAGCAACCGGCATGGAGGCCGCCTGCCTGGAGCTGGAAGTGACTGAAAGCGTGGTGATGCACAACCCGGCCGACGCGATCCGGATCCTCGAACGCCTGCATGCGCAGGGCATCCATATTTCGGTGGACGATTTCGGCACCGGCTATTCGAGCCTGAGCTACCTGAAGCAGTTCCGGCTCGATACGCTCAAGATCGACCGCTCCTTCGTGCGCGACATCAATTCCGACGCCGACGATGCAGCCATCGTGCGTTCGGTCATTGCCCTGGCTCATAGCCTGCGCCTGCAGGTGATCGCCGAAGGCGTGGAAACCGACGAGCAGCTCGATTACCTGCGTGAACTCGGGTGCGACCAGTACCAGGGTTACCTGCGCAGCAAACCCTTGCCGGCGGCCGAATTCGAAGCCTTGCTGCGTGCCGGCGGCGGCAAGGCCGCGCCGCCACTGCTGAAAGTGGCCGGACGTTAACCGGCACGCAGGAGGTACACTGGCTCCCATCGAAAACTGCCGGCGGGGCCAGGATGCGCTATATGGATTTCAGTTCGTGGCAAGGGGCCATGACGACCATCATCGGAGTGGCGGTATTGACCTTGCTTGGCGTGGGCATTCGCATGCTCGTGATGCAAACCATCCAGCAACGCCGCGAACGGATGAACCGGCAGATCAACGAGCGCCTCAAGACGCTGATGTCCGCGTACCGCACCCTGGGCGGGTCGTTTACCGGGCAGTTGACGGTCGATCCGACCCACATGCGCGACTTGCGCGAGCGCGGCCCGCTGGCACTGGACGACACCGGCGCGCTTGAAGGAGCGGCCAGTTCGGACCGCTCGCGCCGGATCCGTGATGCCGTGGAAGCCGCCTTGGCCGATATTCTCTTGCTCGGTACGGAAGAGCATTGCCGCCTGGCGGGGCAGGCCGCCAGCGACCTGGCCGCCGGCCGGCCGATCCATACGGCCGAACTGGTGGTGTCGCTGCGCAGCTTTATCCGCGCGGCGCTCGACCTGGCGCCGATACCTCAGGACGTGACGATTCCGCTGCAGGGGCCGACGCGCGGGCAGGGCAGCAGCGGGCGCGGCAAGGGCGACGCCGAACGGGGCGGCGGGAAAGGTTCCGGCGCCAACATGGAGGGCGGCGGTGGCGCCGGTACGGCAATGATGATGGCGCCGGGCGGCGGCCGCAGGGATGGCGACCAACCAGGTTAATGGAGCCGCGAAAAAGAACAGGTCACCCGAACGTGCTATGTTTTGCATTTGAGGCATTGAAGAGCCGGCATGGGTCATTTTCTTTCCGTTGTGTTCCAGAGCGTTCGACGCAATGTGTTTTTATTCGCATTCATCGTTCTCGTTCTCGCTTGCGGAAAGTGGATGCGAAGCGAGTGGAGTCAGGTTCAAGGCACGCTCAAGGAACTTCCTGCGCTGCAGGCAGGGCAAAAGGACGTGAACGACCATCAGGCGGCAATCGCCGACCGCCTTGCCCGCCAAGTGAGGCAATTGTCTGGCGCGACTGTCCAGCAGCTTGACGAGCAAATCCGGGCCCTGGACAAGGAAATCAGCCTCCGGCAGGGCGAACTCGATCAGGTGTCGCTGTCTGCCGACGCATTCAAGGGCGCGGACCGGATCGTCGAGCACTTAAGGCAGCAGGCCATGCGCGGAGCCGAAATCGAATTGCTGCGCCAGGGGCGGGCGCATCTGGTCGCCTTGCGCGCGCACCTTGTCGTGTTGGGCGACCGGCAGGCTGCGCTCAACACACTCGAACAGCTTCGCCTGTCGCACGTGAAAGCGTACGCGGCTTACCAAAGCATGCAAGAGCAACTGGCCCGAAGCCAGGCAGATGGAGGCCTGCTCGTCGACGTTCCTTTCACCGAGGCATACCAGCGCGTGCAGCAGCTGGAGCGCAAAGTAGTCGAGCTGCGCATCGCGAACAGGCGAGCGTACCAGGATTTTCTGGCGCAGCAGGCGCTTCTTGAGCGGCTGTCGCTTCCCGCCCCGATGGCTGCATTTCAGGTCAATGAACAGCGCCTCGTGGTGATGAGCGCACCGCTGCGTGAGCGGCTGCGCCAGGCGGAGGGCTTGGCGGCACGCAACCACGTCTGGCGCGCTTACCAAGCCGTGCGTCCGGTACTGCCGGTGGCGATCGGCGTGCTGATCGGATGGTGGCTCGTGCCCGCCGCCATCCGCACCTTCTTTTATTTTGTGCTGGCGCCGCTGGCCGCACGCAGGCCACCGATTGTGATCGCTAAAACACAGGGCATCGCGCCTGTTGCGCTTTCTGCAAACGGGCCGCCAGCGCGGCACGGCTCGCTCATCTCTGCGGTATCGCAAAACGTGATATTGGCTCCCGGCGACGACATGCTGGTCCGCCCGGACTATTGCCAGAGTCAGCCCGCAGGCGTCAACGTTACGACGAAGTTGCTGTTCAGCTGGCACCACTGGCTGACCAGCATCGCCGCGCATTTATGGATGTTGAAGCGGCTGCGTACCACGCAGCCTGCCGATGTGGTGCTCTCGTCCACCGTCGACGCCCTCGATGAGGTCGCCCTGATCGACATTGCTCCTGGGGAGGCGATGGTGCTCCAGCCACGCGGGCTGGTCGGGATGATCTACAAAACCGGTCAGCGCCCGACCATCCGCAGCCACTGGCGCCTGGGAACCCTGCATGCATGGCTGACGCTCCAGCTGCGCTACCTCGCTTTTGAAGGACCGGTGACGCTCGTCGTCAAGGGTTGCCGTGGCGTGCGCCTCGAAAGCGCCCAGGCCGGCCGGACGATCAGCCAGGATGCGACCTTGGGTTTCAGCGTCAATGCCCTGTATTCCACCGTCCGCGCCGACCCGTTTGTTCCTTACCTGAGAGGCAGGCAGCCGCTGTTCCATGATAAATTCGCTGGATCGGATGCCTGCTATCTGTACGAGGAAGTGCCGCGCAATGCGCACCCGGGCGGGCAAAAGCAGAATCCGGTGGAAGCACTGCTCGATGCCGGCTTGAAGGCTTTCGGCATCTAGATCGCTGTTGTCAACAAAAAGGGCTGTTGGATTGTGGGGGTTTTCTTCATCCACGTAACGCGGGCAATCCCACCACCGGCACAAGAATTTTCAATCTTAGCGCCCCGCCTGCTGCTACCCCATTGGGTTGCTGGAGGAAGGTTCTGCTACTGCCATCTGATTAGCATGGCTTGTTACCGGTACAATCTAATGCCAGGCCCTCTGGTGCATTGCGCTGCGGTTCTGCCTGCGCATACCGTGACTTTGTAAGCAAACATCGTGATCGCTGAGACCGCGAAATCCGCACAATCAACCGGCAACGGACCGGCCAGTTTGGGTGCGTCAAAGTCCTTCGCACGCCATAAGCCCACGACGTGGCGTTTCCGCCACGTCCCATACGGGGCTGAGATTTGTACGAAAAGACTGGCAATATACAATGCGTATTCAAGCCCTAGCTTCGGAGAACATTCTGCCGATGCCACTCCAAGAAAGGGCGCATGTCGGTATGCTTGCTGCTCTTGAGGCGCATATGCTTGTCGACGTTGAGCATCTGTGCAAATCCGTTTTTCAATAGCGGACTGAAAGTAATTCGGAAATTGTCGTCGAAGCTAATCAGGCCCCTGTCAAACAACCTGTCTAAGTTTGGTGTCAAGAGTAAGCCATTGGCCGCTCCAAGCCGCTCTGCTGGAGATTCGCATTTGCTCCAAGGCTTGATGTGGCTGGCGATTAGCACTTCTGTGAGACCGCATCCCGTTACAGAGCAACCGCCCCATCGGGCAATTAGGCCGTCTCGAAACGGTCCTTGACCGACCCGCGCCTTGATGACGGTCTCGCGCTCAGTTTCACTTAAAGTAGCAATGAAAGCGCGAAAGGCGGGATCTTCTCCCGGATCAACAAGTTCAGCAAATGGGTCGTGCACATCAATAACAGGTCGCACGCCTCTCACAATCAGGAAGTCCCCCGTCGCACCGTCGCACTCGTGCACATACCATGAAGCGTGGTCCAACCCACGTGCCCGCACCTTGGACGATTTCTCCGCAGCCTCTTCAATGGAAATCTGAATTCCATCGACCAAGATTAGTTTGACATTTTGCCGACGACGCTTGGCATCGTAGACTGCTTGATGCAGTTGGCGCGCTTGTCTAATCTTGGCGTTTAAGCGGCCAAGGCCATCTTTTCCCCTCTTCGTGCCTGCTAATTCGATGAGTTTTCTCTCATATAGGTACTCGTTGCCTCGGTAAACGGGAGGGTTGGCGTCCCAGTCGATCGATTTATACCAAACGCACAGTACGGTTGGCTCTCCCTCTGTTCCGATGAACGACCAGTTCGTATTGCGCCCAATGTTATCGTTTGGATTTTCGATTGCGTCGCCATCTTTGGTGACTGCCCAATCACTTACATCTAATCCAGCCAGTTCAAGCACCTCGCGGACAGGTTGTTTATTAACTGGAATCGGTGGAATAGCGAACGTACTAGCAGTGGTCATTGTGTCTTCCGGTGAAATATAGCGCTCAGTTTAGTGGTGTTTTCTTTGGTTGAACAAGCGGTAAACGTTATCGCAATTTTTTAAACTGCGCCGAAGCAACTCGCGATCCCAGGTTGATATTCTGCCGACCCGCTCGTCCGTCCGAAAAAAGATGCTTGGCGCTTTAAAAAACAGTCAATGTTGTGTGGTCCATTTGAATTGCCTAAGTGAGAAGCTCCGAGCAAAATTCCGCAAGGCGACCTGATATCTAGAAGTTTCTTGTTCGGAGGTAGACCGTAGCCGAGGATTACGGACTCCAGAAACGAAAGCGCCCACTTGCATGAGTGGGCGTTGCGTGAACGATGTTTTTGGTGGCCTGGGGCGGAATCGACCACCGGCACAAGGATTTTCAATCCTCTGCCCTACCGGCTACCAAGCCATGAACCCCAGGCATAAGGAAAATGCAATGTCCTTGTACAGGAAACCTGGGCCGCTAGTCGCGGCCGAACGGGTTGCTCAGGCTGCGCTGGCGCCATTTGAGGCTGATGCTCAGTTCCGACTCGCGCCGCGGCGCCCAGCTGCGCGCAGCGCCGAACGCCAGCGACAGGTTGCGCGCCAGCTTCACTTCGGCGATGGCGTGCATGCCATGGCGCCGCAGTGTCGAGCCGGCGACAAATTTTTCGGCGTCCAGCGCCAGTTGCGCCGACCAGCGCGTCCCCTGGCGCGTGATGGCCGCGTGCAGCGCGCCGGCCACTCCCGCATGATGGGGCAGGCCGGCGCCGGCTTCCACGCGCGCGCCGGGCAACAGCGAAAACACCGTGTCGCCGCCCAGCCGCCAGGCTTTGCCGGAATGGTAGGCGATGCTGGTGGCCATGTGCGTGCGCTCGCCATAGGACTCACTGCGCGTGCTCAGCTGCAGGCGCCAGGCGCGCGGCGCGAACAGGGCCGAGGAGGGAATTGCCGAGTGCGCCACCAGCCAGTCGACGCGGCGCAGGCGCGCTTGCCCGCCATGTACTTCCAGTTCCGGATTGAGCACGCTGATCTCGGCGTGCGGCTCGTAGCCGGACACGGGATTGGTCAGCGTGTGCTGGAATGCCGCGTATTCCAGGCTGACGCCGCTTCTGCCCGCGCGGCGCCGTCCGCCGATTCCCAGCAGGCCGCCGTCGTGGCCTTCTTCCGGCGATGCCGTCCCGGCCCGGCTGGCGAGCGGCTCGGGATTGTCCAGTTCCAGGCGGGCGCGGGTGATCGCGCCGAGAATTGCCTTGCGCGTGGCGCGCTCGCCCTCGTCGCGGTCGATCAGCACGGAGGCGTATTCATAGGCCAGCTGCAGCGTGCCGGCGCGGCGCGCGGACGGCGGGGCGAAGTCCGGCGCGACATCCGGGGCGAGGTTTGGCGCGAGGTCCGGCGCGAGATTCGGCGCCAGGTTTGGTCCGATGCCCGCCTGGCCGAACGCGACCTGGCGCGCCGCCGCGGCCTCTTGCTCCGTCACCTGCGTTTCCAGGTCGCGCACGCGCTTGGGGGCCGACGGCCATACCCGGTGCGCGCCGAGCATGTTGGCTTTGCGCAGGGCGCGGATGGTGTCGACCGGCACCGTGACCTTGCCGAAGCGCTCGAGCAGCGCGGCCTGCGGGCGCGCCACGTCGATCAGGGTGAGGGTGCGGTAGGCGCAGTTCTCGTGCAGGAAGTCGTAATCGAAGACGCCGTCCTTGATTTCCCACGTATGCAGGAGCAGGCGGCGCACCTCGTCGGGTGCGAGCGTGAGCTCGTACTCGTGGATGTCGCGCCCTTCGGTGTCGGCATAGGTGCGCAGGCGGCGGTAGAAGGGCAGCTCGTCGGCCACGCCCGGAAAGCCGCCGAACAGGCCCTTGAACACGAAGGCCAGCTCGCTGTCCTTGGCATCGGTGCGGGCCGCGTAGTTGATTGTCGGACTGAGCAGTTCGTCGCCGGACTCGCGGAAGATCTTCAGGAAGGTGTGGCCGAAGGTGGACGAGGGGCTTTCCAGATACCCGGCGGCGAAGTCGATGCTGATGCGCCGGCCCGGAAAGCGGGCCAGCCATTGCGCCAGTTGCGGGCATTGATCGAGGGTGTTGTCATCTTTGCCAGCGTTGTCGGCATCGTCGGCATCGCCGGTGTCGTCGGCGCCCTCGTGCTCCAGCCGCTGACGCAGCCATTCGTAGCGCGCCGGGAAGCGGCAGGCGAACTCCTGGCGCCGGGCGGGCGTACGCAGCGCCGCCGCCCCGGCCAGCAGTTCGGCGGTGGGCGAGTTTTTGCCGTCAGGCGACAGGAAAAATTGTGGACGGTCGGCTTCGCTCAGCATGCTGCCGTCGCTGCGCTCGCGGTAGTGCAGCAGTGCCAGCCACGCCGGGTCGCGCGCGGTCCGTTCGGCGTCGGCCAGGGGCGCGTCGCCCTCGGCCGACGTGGCGGCGGCCAGGGCGGGATGGCTCGCGACAACGCTCAGGCACGCGCCGGCCAGCACGATGCGCAGCGTGGTCATGGTGGCGCGACGGGGCAGGTGCGGGCGCTGTCGTATTGCTGCGCCAGGCGTTCCGCGAACAGGCGCGTGTCGCTGGCGCCGGCAAGCGTCTGGCGCAGCCATGCAAGCTTGAGCGCATCGTCGGCGCAGTGCGGGAAGTAGGCGGCGAGGGTATGCAGATACGGTCCCTGCTTGCGGATCAGATCGGCGCCGATGCGGCGGTGGGAAAACAGGACGAAGTCGCGCAGGATGCGGCCCTCGGCGGATAGGGGCGCCTGCTCCCGCACCGGCTGGCCGGCGTCGGGCGCGAACTGGGCGCAGCCGCAGGCGGGCGCCGAGGTGCCGGTCTGCAGCGCGGCCAGGGCAAGGGCGGCCAGCGTGCTGATGCCGCCCATGGGACTTACTTGGCGACCGGTTGCAGGTCGATCATGTATTCGCCCGGATCGTATTCGCGCGAGGCGCCGGTCGAGGTGTCGATCGAGGTGCTCAGTGGGCTGCCCAGGACGATATTGCCCCACATCCAAGGGTTCATCTTGGTCGTCAGCGGCACTTCGGTCGGCACGAAGCCGGCTTTTTCGACGAACATGGCGCCGTGCTTGCGCGACAGGGTGACCGTCAGCGGGGTGGCGCCCACGGCGACCTTGTTGGTCACGCTGACCTGGCCTTGGCTATCGGTAATCTTGAGCGCGGTGTAGACGGTGGCGCCCGGAGGATTGCTCGACACCTGGACTTGCTGGGTAGTGCCGGAGTGCATGGTGCCACAGCCGGTCAGGGCCAGCGCGGCGGCGGCCATGGAAAACTTCAGGGGAAAACGGGTCATCGTGAATCTTTCGGTGGAGCGGATGGATGGTTGGCAAAACCCTTGGCGTGACTATTTACTATTACCAAGAAATATTTCCGCAAGGATATCACGACGCCCATATTTAGCAAAGAACCGGCAGCGCATATTGGCGCTACTGTTGCTAACTGCGCCATACGGACGGGTACGGCATCGGCAAGGCAAGCGGCCGCTTCATCGTGCGGCAGCAAGGTACTCGGGCCTTTATCGGAAACTGCTGTCGAGGCCGGAATGCGCTTTGCGTGACGTTTTTTGCAGATTGAAGTACGTACGGTCGTGACGGGCTCCCCGCTTCACGTATCGCCACAACACCCGCCTGGCGCGCCTATGGCATGCGCATGGCGAGCGTGTCGGGTTGGCGAAGTTTGGCAAACTGGCGCGCGCTTGCTTCGTAACACTCGCAACTGGCCTCTTCCAGGCCGGCGCGGTTCAAGATCGTCATCCAACCCCGGCTGTATTTGATATAGCCAGCCTGTTGGAAGGCGCCGGCAACCAGGCTGACGCTGGGCCGGTGGGTGCCGAGCATGTCGGCGATATATTCCTGGGTGAGGAAAAACTGATCGCCGTCGACCCGGTCGTGCGTCATCAAGACCCAACGCGCGAAGCGTTCTTCGATATTGTGCAAGCGGTTGCAGGCGACCGACTGCGACACATTGGACAGGTAGGCGACCAGATAGCGCTGGGTGATGCGGCGCAACGGCGTTTCGCCGGCGACCGCCTCCAGAAATGCCCGGGCCGGCATGCGCAAGCTGTCGCCTTCGACCTGGCACACCGTGGTTTCGGTCCAGTGCGTGCTGCCGACGAGCAGCTCCAGCCCGAAAAATCCTTCCTTGCCGATGGTGCCGACTTCGACCGCGGCACCGCTTTGCATGTAAGCCAGCACCGACAGCACCGCGCCGCACGGAAAATACACATGGCTGGCCTCCTGCTCGCGTTCGCCGACGACTTCCTTGCGCGGCAGGTGCACCCGCGTCAGCGCGGGAGCGAGTTCGGCCCAGGCACGCGGGCCCAGGCTGGCAAGCAACTCATTCGAGCGCAGTTCGGTTCGGTGGGCTAGGACGGTCATCGAAAATTCCGGTCGCAGAAAAGCGGTCGATACATAAGATAGACCGGCCGCGATGCGATAGGTTCAGGACCAAATGACTTTTTGTCTATGTCGGACTCCATACAGACAGGCCCTGGCGTGCTGCCTAAGCTTCCCGCTTCGCATAGGCAAAGGACTAATCATGAACAAGCAAAACGTTCACGCGCCGCTGGCGCTGTGGGGTGGACTCGAGTGCACGGTGAACCGGGTACGGGATGCGTATTTCAGCCAGCTCGACCGCAATGGCCACGCGGCGCGCATGCAGGATCTCGAGCGTTTCGCCTCGCTTGGCGTGCGCGCCTTGCGCTATCCGGTGTTGTGGGAGCGTACCGCGCCGGACGGCATCGACCAGGCCGACTGGACGTGGCCGGACGAACGCTTGCCGGCCTTGCGTGAACTCGGGGTCACGCCCATCGTCGGCCTGCTGCACCACGGCAGCGGGCCGCGCCATACCAGCCTGGTCGATCCCGGCTTCGCCGAAGAGCTGGCCGCCTTCGCAGGCGCGGTCGCGGCGCGCTACCCGTGGGTCACGGACTACACGCCAGTCAACGAGCCGCTCACGACCGCGCGTTTCAGCGGCCTGGCCGGCGTCTGGTATCCGCACGGACGCGACGACCGCATCTTCGTCCAGGCCCTGCTGAACCAGTGCCGCGCGGTCGTGCTGTCGATGCGGGCGATCCGGCAAGTCAATCCGGACGCCAGGCTGGTGCAGACCGACGACCTGAGCAAGACCTACTCCACGCCGCAGATGGCGCCGCTGGCGGACTTTTTCAACGAGCGGCGCTGGCTCAGCTGGGATCTGCTGTGCGGCAAGGTCGGTCCCGCTCATGCGCTCTGGGATTACCTGGCCGGCAGCGGGGTCGATGTGAGCGAGATCGACTGGTTCCGCGACAATCCCTGCCCGCCGGACATCATCGGCGTGAACTATTACGCCACCAGCGAGCGCTGGCTCGATCACCGCGTGCACCGCTATCCGCCGCAATACCGCCACACCTACCAGGGCACGGCGCATGCCGATATCGAGACCGCGCGCGTGCTCGCCACGCCGACGCCGGGCATCGGGCCGCTGCTGCGCGAAACGTGGGAGCGCTACGGCTTGCCGGTCGCCGTCACCGAAGCGCACATCGACGCCAACCGCGAGGATCAGTTGCGCTGGCTGTTGGAAATCTGGAACGCGGCGCAGATGGCCCGCGGCGAGGGCGCCGATATCCGGGCGGTGACGGTGTGGGCCTTGCTCGGATCGTACGACTGGAACTGCCTGGTCACCGAAAACAAAGGCTACTACGAACCGGGACCGTTCGACGTGCGCGGCAAGCAGCCGCGCCCGACCGCGGTGGCCGCGATGATGCGCGAGCTGGCCACGGGGCGGCCGCTGTCGAACCCGGTGCTGCACGGGCAGGGATGGTGGCGCCGGGCGGACCGCTTCCTGACGCGGCCAGTTGCCTTGCCGGGGGCGGTGACCGAGCTGTCCGCGTATCGCAGCCAGGAGCGCGGCACGTCGCCGCCAATCCTGATCAGCGGCGCCACCGGAACGCTCGGCAGCGCATTCGCCCGCCTGTGTGAACGGCGCAACCTGGCGTACCGGATCGTCACGCGCGCCGAGATGGACATGGCCGATCCAGCATCGGTCGAGGCCGCCTTCGCGCGCTACCGGCCGTGGGCGGTGATCAACGCCGGCGGGTACGTCAGGGTCGACCAGGCCGAGAGCGACGCGCAGCGCTGCTTTCGCGACAATACAATGGCGCCGACGATCCTTGCGCTCGCGTGCATCCGGCACGATGTGCGTTTCGTCACCTTTTCAAGCGACCTCGTCTTCGACGGCAAGGGTAGCGCACCGTATGTCGAGTCCGACCGCACCGCGCCGCTCGGCGTCTATGGCCGGAGCAAGGCCGATGCCGAGCAGCGCGTGCTGGACGCCGATCCGAACGCACTGGTGATACGCACGAGTTCGTTTTTCGGCCCCTGGGACGAACACAATTTCGTCACCCGGGCGCTCGCTGCGCTCGACAACGGCCAGCGCTTTATCGCGGCAAGCGATATCACGGTATCGCCGACCTATGTGCCGGACTTGGTCAACACCTGCCTGGACCTGCTGATCGACAAGGAAAAGGGGCTATGGCACCTCACCAATTCCACCGCCGTGACCTGGGCGCAACTGGCGCGCATGGCCGCTGGCGCGGCTGGTGTGGATGCGTCGCTGCTGGAGTCACAGCCTGCCGCGCGGCTCGGCCACAGTGCCCTGCGGCCTGTCTACAGCGTCCTGGGCAGCGAGCGCGCGGTGCTGTTGCCGCCGCTTTCCGATGCGCTCGAACGCTACGCCAGCCTGCGTCCGCAGCGCACGCCCTGCAGGACAGCGCGCGCCAGCGGCCAGGGTGAGCGCGCGGGGATGGCTGCCTGGCCGCTGGCGTCGCCCATTTCCTGAAGCGTCTCTTGAAGCACATCTTGGATCATATTCATTTACAGGAGGACATCATGGCAAGTGAACAGAACGAACAGAACGAACAGAACGAACAGAACGAACAGCAGGCGGGCAGTGGCGCGGGACAGGCGGGAGCGGAAAGTTCGCAACAGGTGTCACGCAGCGACACGCTGGCGTCGGCGGGAAGCGTACCGGTTCAGGCGCCACCCGGCCCGACAGGGGCGCAGATCGTTGGCGCCTCCGGTGGTACCGATGCAGCCGCCGGCGCGGCAATGTCGGGCAACAGCGGCCCTGGCGGCGCCGGCTTGCGCCAGGGTGCCGATGCAGCGCGCGTGCCCGGATCGCCCGGCGGCGCGTTGGGCGGCGCGTTGGGCGGAGGAGGCGGGCCAGCGGCCGGTGCGGCTGCGGCGGGCGGAACCAGTCCGGGTGACGCGGCTCACGCCGACACCACCAGCCCGGGCGTGGGCACGGCATCAGGGCAAGGAATGGGGGAGAGTGCTGGAAACCCTGCCGCCGGCGCCGCTGCGCCGCCGGCCGATCAGGGCGGCGCATCCGGCGCGTGAGATGCAAGCGTGCCGGCGGCGCGAAGCGTGCAGCAGGAAGCAGGAAGTCCGTTTGCAGGCGGCAGGCAGCCCGGCGCGGCAGTTGGCCCGCGCGGTCGATTCCCTGGCAACGCGCCGGACGCGCACCCGTCCGGCGCATTGCAAGAAGGCTACGGCGCGCTGTCTTTATGCGTGCCTCTATAGACTTATTTACCTCAATGTATGTCATTGATATTGTTGAGTTAAACCTCTGAATTGCGATTGTGCCCGGCGCCGGGTCCGGGTCGCGGAAGCAGTCGCAATCGACCCCGGTGCCAGTGTCAATGCACCTTTTGCAATTCCAACTTTTTCTGGAGATCGGCAATGAACAAGTCACAAAAAGTATTAATGGGCGCATCGATTGTCGCAGCCATGCTCGGCGTATCGGTGGCGCAGGCGCAATCGTCGGGCGCAGGCGGACAAGGCAGCGCGAGCGGCTCGCAGGCAAGCGGCCAAAGTTCCGACAGCGGCGCAAGCGGACAGTCCACCAGCAAGAAGCAGAAAAAGCACAAGAAGCATAGCGCTTCCTCCGACAGCAGTGGCAGCAGTGGCAGCAGTGGGACTGACGGCAGCAGCGCCAGTGGCAGTGGTTCGAGTGGCGCCAACGGTTCGACGGGTACTGGCATGAGCGGCGGCAGTGGCAGCAGCGGCACAAGCGGAACCGGCACAAGCGGAACTGGCACAAGCGGAACTGGCACAAGCGGAACTGGCACCAGTGGCACCAGCGGCACCGGCACCAGTGGCAGCACAGGCAGCACAGGCAGCAGCGCAACTCCGCCTGACCGTCGATGAGATGTTACCGGGCCGCGCTATTGCAGTTGCAGCGGCCACGACGCTGTAAGAAAACACCAGCTAAAGCCGCTGGTGTTTTCGCGTGGGGTGGGGAATTTTCCGTTCGCCTTCGTCCTGCCGGTGCTATCGTCTTCCCCTGGTTCGGCCTTACTCCGCTTTGGCCTGCTGTGCATGCAGCTGTTCACGCAGTTGCTGCGCATTAAAATGGGTATAGTCTTTGTTGAGCTCGAACTTGATCAACGGCTTGAGATGTGGATCCAGGAAAGAGCGGAGCGCGCCGAGAAATTGCGGCGAGGCAGAAATGACCAGCTGCTGGAAGCGTCCGTCCCGGTGAGCCGCCATGAGATAGTGCGAAATATCCTTCGCAAACTGCTCAGCCTCTTGCTCGGCAGGCGTGTGGGCCGGCTGATACGCTTTGTTCGGTGCCCCGACCTTGCCATTGTGCGCAAACCCCACCCCCTGCGTACCCCCGATGTTGTGACCGCTGTTGGTCGCGGCTGTGGGGCCGATTTTGTCCGATTCCGTTTCCAGTACGCGCAGGCGCACGGCGGAATTGACCATGTCTTCAACTTCTTGGAGTGGCTCCGCTGGGTCGGATTCCGAAAAGAACCTTGCCCGGCCTGCATTGGCCGAGATAATCCAGGTTGTTTGCATGTTACCCCCTGTCTATGAATGAATCGTCAATGTGTTCGGTCAATGCCCGGTTCGCCTGGCTGAGGAACGGGCGTAACCGCGATGGACCGGCGATTGCCTGCAGGCGCACGGCCGCCGCGAGACCGGATGATGCCGCGTGAAAACTGGCAGCGCGCGGCCCGGCGGCACCGTCAATCTGCATGCCGACCATGGCCAATTAGTATAAGCCGGGTTGTTAACATCTGGCGCACCGACGCCTGCGCGTGCATGCGCGTGGTCCAGCGCGGCTCATCCGGCCGCGGCGCATGCTCTCTCGTGCCAAGGCAAACAAGATAATAGACTGCACCCGACCAGGAGAGGACCAGGTCGGACCGGGTGAACCAATGGTTCGGTTGGCGGTCTGATCTCGTTACTGAGTTTTATTACGCCGCAAGAGAGCTGCCACATGAGCAAACGCATCGCTATCGACATGGACCAGGTTCTGGCTGACACGCTGTCGCATCATCTTGCAATCTACAACGCTGAACACGAAGACAAGCTGACGCGCGACGACCTGAAAGGCCGCCGGCTGTACGAGGCGGTTGATGGCGTACGGCGTGAACGGGCGCGCAGTTATCTGCGGGCGCTGGACTTCTTCCGCCACATTCCGGTGATGCCAGGCAGCCAGGAAGTGGTGGCGGCGTTGGCGCAGCGTTACGAGATTTTCGTGACCACGGCGGCGATGGATTACCCGACTTCATTCACCGCGAAGTATGAGTGGCTACGCGAACACTTTCCGTTTATCCAGGACAGCCACATCGTGTTCTGCGGCGACAAGAGCATCGTCGCGGCCGATTTTCTGGTCGATGACAGCCCCTACAACTTCGAGCGTTTCACGGGCCAGGGACTGCTTTTTACGGCGCCTCACAACATGCATGAAATGCGCTACCCGCGCGTGCATGACTGGCGCGAAGTGGCGAGCTACTTCGCTTGACGCGACCTGCCGCTGTGCGCTTGGCCGTCTTGCACCGGACAATAATGTCAGGGTCGCTGCACCGAAGTCGGCATGGCGCCCCCGGCAACGCCTGCCTGCCAGGCGCGCAGCTTGTCAATCGCCGCCTCCTTGGCCTTGGCCTCGATCTCGATGTACGGCGCGGCGGCGTAACAGGACGGCATCACATCGATCAGGTCCGCATGCTGCCGGTCGTTAAAGGCGCTGCGTCCGTTCGAAATGTGCACCAGTTGCTGCGACGGATCGGGCCAGGTGGCGCGTGCCTTTGCCAGCATCAAGGCCACGCTCGGTTCATCATAGCTGTCCAGGCGCTCGTGCACGATGTGATGGTGGGCGTCGAACACCATCGGCACGCCGCTGCGCATGCAAATGTCGTGGATCTGCGCGGCACTGTACGCATATTCATCGTTTTCAAGTCCGATACGCAGGCGTATCGCCTCGGGCAGCGCGGCGATGCGTTCGACCAGCGCATCGGCCCGGTCCGATTTTCCGCCATGGATTTCAAGCAGCGCCCACGGGGAACGCGGTTGCTGCAGCATATCCATGATGTCGGCGTGCATCTGCAGGATCTTGATGCTGTTGGCCACCACCTCGGGCGAATCGGAACTGAGCACGACGAACTGGTCGGGATGCATGACGAGGCGGATGTTCTTGGCAATTGCCCGCTGCCCCGAGCGCGCCAGTGCGCCGGCCAGCGGCTGCAGCACGTCGCGGCCCACATCTTCGTCGGCAAAGGGAAAAATCGATGAAGGGATGCGGTACAGCGCAATGCCCTCGCGCTCGCAGTAGCGCAGCGCCGTGTCGAAGGCATGGATGTTGTCGCGGAAAATCTCGTCGAGCAACTTGCGCCGGCCCTCCGGCGACAGATCGAGCAGGCGCTTGCGGGTGAGTATGCGGTAACGTACTTCTTTCGACTGGGTAATGCAGACGAGTCCGAGTTGTGGAGACATTGTGCGTGTCGTGGCGCGTGGCGCCGTCGGTTTGTGCTGATGCCAGTCTAGCAGGTCGACCCGGGCGGCGGCGCATGCCTCGGGGGCGTGCGTCAACGCTCGCTCGTAGCGCGCCAAGTGCGGCCTCAGGCAATCGGAATTGCGTAGCGCATCTGAGACAGTTCGGAAAGCGGATCGAAGCTGGCGTCGTAGATTTCCAGATCGGGGCTGCGTTATGACGGTATGCGCTGCCGCCGCGCCGAAGCGAACATCGGCTGAAACAAAAACGCCAACCTGCATGGGTTGGCGTTTTTGTTCGACACTGTTCTTGGTGGCCCGGGGCGGAATCGAACCACCGACACAAGGATTTTCAATCCTCTGCTCTACCGACTGAGCTACCAGGCCAAGGGTCGCTATCATAGCAGCCCCAAGCCGGTCTGGCTAGTGCCGGACGTTAGCATTGCATTGATGCCCGGGCCGCGGCGCCGATGCTGCCGTTTATTTCGGCATCACGACCGTATCGATCACGTGGATCACGCCATTGTCGGCCGCGATATCGGTCTTGATCACATGCGCCTTGTCGAGCATGACCTTGCCGCCGGCGGCAGTCACCGTCAGGTTGCTGCCTTGAACCGACTTGACCGCACCCGGCTTGACGTCCGCCGCCATCACTTTGCCTGGCACGACGTGGTAAGTGAGCACCTTGGTCAGCGCTGCCTTATCCTTGAGCAGGGCGTCGAGCTTGGCCTTCGGGATTTTGGCGAAGGCTTCGTCGGTTGGCGCGAACACGGTGAACGGACCCGGGCCCTTCAGGGTGTCGACCAGGCCGGCAGCCTGCACCGCCGCGACCAGGGTGTTAAAGGTGCCGGCCGACTTGGCGGTATCGACGATATCGGCTGCGTTGGCAGCGCCGAATGCCAGGGAGAATGCTGTTGCGATCAGTACTTTTTTCATTGCGATTTCCTTTAGATAAATTAACCACCGCACAATTTGAAGGTGCGGCTGGAAAGATGCATGGGTAGCGCCGAACTGCCGAGGCGCCATGGATTCTCTTTTGCACCGATATTGAACCGGTATGCAGCCAATTTATCGTTGTTATCCATTCAAGTCTATTGTGTTCGCCAGCGAGATAGGTCTATAGCGGTTCAAATCCGGTTCACTATTGGGCTCGTCACATGCTGCGAAGCGTGTGGCCCGCGAAGGAAAACCGTGGCCCTGCGCGTGATTGCGCAAGATCGGCGCCGCAGCCAATCGGCAGAAAAAGGGGGAGGGAAAAAGTAACGACCAGAAACGCAAAACGCCACCCGAAGGTGGCGTTTCTTAATTCTTGGTGGCCCGGGGCGGAATCGAACCACCGACACAAGGATTTTCAATCCTCTGCTCTACCGACTGAGCTACCAGGCCAAGAGGCATGATTATAGACACCCGATTCGCACTTTGCAAGTCCAGCTGACAACTTTCTCGACAAATCCTCCGATTGCCGCAAAAACTGTCTGCTTGCCACCCGCTATAATGCTCTATATGACTAGTCCAAATTCCTCTTCCGCGCGTCATCAGAGCGCAGTGTGTATCGTTGGCAACGGCGCCATCGCCAAGACCACCGCCCTCGGGTTCGCCCAAGCCGGTCACAGCGTCACCGTGCTGGTCCCGCCATCGGCGCCGATCATTCCCGCCGCCACGGCCGGCGAGCAGCCCTGGGACGTGCGCGTTTACGCGCTCAACCACACCGCGCACGGCTTGCTGTCTACGCTCAAGGTGTGGGGCGCGCTCGACATGGCGCGGGTGGCCGCGGTCGACGTCATGGCCGTCAATGGCGACGGCGCCCAGCCGGGCGACCTGGCCTTCGATGCCTTCGGCGCCCATGTCGGCGCGCTGGCATGGATCGTCGAAGACCGCAACCTGAACCAGGCGCTCGACGCCGCGCTGCGCTTTGCCGCCAACGTCACCATCGTCCAGGGCCGCGCGGTCAGCCTGGCCAGCGACCTTGACGGCGCCACCGTGCGCCTCGACGACGGCAGCGCGATCGCCAGCGCGCTGGTGGTCGGCGCCGACGGCGGCCAGTCGTGGGTGCGCGGCCAGTGCGATATCGGCGTCGACTACCGCTCCTATCACCAGCGCGCCGTGGTGGCCAACTTCGCCTGCGAAAAACCGCACCACGGCGTGGCGCACCAGTGGTTCACCGGCGAAGAAGGCATCGTGGCGCTGCTGCCGCTGCCGGGCAAACGCGTCTCGCTGGTCTGGTCCGCGCCCGACGCGCTGGCCGACACCATCATGAACGAGAGCCTGGGCGAACTGGCCGTGCGCCTGGCGGTACTGGCCGGCGAGAAGCTGGGCGAACTCAAGCCGCTGCAGCCGGAGGCGGTCAAGGACCTGCCGCTGGCGCTGATCCGCCCGCACGCCATCGTCGCGCCACACGTGGCCCTCGTCGGCGACGCCGCCCACGTGGTCCATCCGCTGGCCGGTCACGGCATGAACCTCGGCTTTGCCGATGTCGCCGCCCTGCTCAAGACCATCGCCGCGCGCGAGGCGCAGCGCGCCATCGGCGACGAGCGCGTGCTGGCACGCTACGCCCGTGCGCGCAAGGAAGACATCCTGCTGATGCAGGTCGCGACCGACGGCCTGGCGCGTCTGTTCGGGACCAATCTGGAGCCGGTGCGCATCGCACGTAACCTCGGTTTGAATTTGCTGGACAAGTTGCCGTTGCTGAAGCGTCGACTGATGTCGCACGCCATGGGTAAGTAGGCCGTTAAAGGAATTGGAGAAGCTATGTTAAAAAGTAAATTCGCGCTGTTCGTGGTGGCCGCATTGTCCGCCAGCGTTGCCAGCGCCGCCGCAACGCCTGTCAAGCCAGGCCTGGAAGAGACCCTCCGCAAGCGCATCGAACCTCGCCTGGGCAAGGACGTCAAGATCGAGTCGATCAAAAAGACCCCTTACAGCGGCCTGTATGAGATCCGCGCCCACGGCGACATCATCTACACCGACGAAGCCGGCGACTACCTGATCTTCGGCCAGGTGATCGATGTCAAGACGCAGCGCAACCTGACCAAGGAGCGCGTCGACGAGATCAACATGATCAATTTTGCCGACCTGCCGTTCCAGCATGCGCTCAAACTGGTCAAGGGCGACGGCAAGCGCACCATCGCCATCTTCGAAGACCCGAACTGCGGCTACTGCAAGCGCTTCCGCCAGACCACGCTCAAGGAAATCGACAACGTCACGGTGTACACCTTCATGTACAACATCCTGTCCGACGATTCCTCGGTCAAGTCCAAGAACATCTGGTGCGCGCCGGACCGCAACAAGGCATGGGACGACTGGATGATCGATAACAAGGCCGCGCCGGCCGCCGCCGCCAACTGCGCCAACCCGAACGACAAGGTGTTCGAACTCGGTCGCAAGCTGCGCATCGAGGGCACGCCGGCGATCTTCTTCACCGACGGCAGCCGCATTCCGGGCGCGGTCGATACCAAGGGCCTGGAAGCCAAATTGGCCAGCCTGAATAAGACGGTCAAGCCGGCGGCGAAACCAGCACCAGCACCAGCAGCGGCCGCACCGGCGCCCGTCGCCGCAAAAAAATAAAATCATATAAAAACAGTCCTCCAAGCGCAGTACCAAAACAAGGGAGTAGTACATTGGTCACTTTGAATATCAACGGGCGCGACATGCAGGTCGACGCCGATCCGGCTACGCCCATTCTGTGGGCGTTGCGCGATAACCTGAACATGACAGGCACCAAGTTCGGCTGCGGCGCGGCCCTGTGCGGCGCCTGCACGGTGCACCTGAACGGCGACGCGATCCGCTCGTGCGTCACGCCCATTTCGGCTGCCGCCGGTCAGAAGATCACCACCATCGAAGCGATGGAGGGCGACGCGGTCGGCAAGGCCGTGCAGGATGCGTGGGTACGCCACGACGTGCCGCAATGCGGCTACTGCCAGAGCGGCCAGGTGATGAGCGCCACGGCCCTGCTGCGCACCAACAAGAAGCCGACCGATGCCGACATCGACGGCGCCATGAGCGGCAATATCTGCCGCTGCGGTACCTATCAACGCATCCGCGCAGCCATCAAGGATGCGGCGAGCACGTTAGCCTGAGGAGAGCCGCATGCGTACAGAATGGATCAACCAGGCAGCGTTGACACGCCCGCCTGAAGGCGGCATGTCGCGCCGCAGTTTCATGAAAGCCGGCGCCGTCGCCACCAGTGGCCTGGTGCTGGGCTTCTTCATGCCCGGTGCGAACAAGTTCGCGCGCGCGGCCGATGCCGCCGCCAAGCCGGTGTACGCGCCCAACGCGTTCCTGCGCATCGCGCCGGACAACAGCGTCACCGTCATGGTCAACCGGCTCGAATTCGGCCAGGGCGTGCACACCGCGCTGCCAATGCTGATCGCCGAAGAACTCGACGCCGACTGGTCGCAGATGCGCGGCGAACTCGCGCCGGCCGGCGACGCCTTCAAGGACCCGGCGTTCGGCATGCAGATCACCGGCGGCTCGGGCACCATCGCGCATTCGTTCATGCAGTACCGCGAAATCGGCGCCAAGGCGCGCGCCATGCTGGTCGCCGCCGCGGCCGAACAGTGGAAAACCAGCCCTGCGCAGCTCACCACCGCCAGCGGCTTCGTGCTGCACCCGGACGGGCGCAAGGCGAGCTACGGTTCGCTCGCCGACGCCGCCATGAAGCAGCCGATGCCGGCCACCGTGGTGCTTAAAGATGCCAAGGATTTCCGCTTCATCGGCAAACCGGTCAAGCGTCTCGACGCGCTGGCCAAGTCGAGCGGCAAGCAGCAGTTCGGCATCGACTTCACCCTGCCCGACGCCAAGGTCGCCGTGGTGGCGCGTCCGCCCGTGTTCGGCGCCAGGGTCGCCAAGTTGGACGCGTCCAAGGCGCGCGCGATCAAGGGCGTGATCGACGTGTTTGAGATCGCGCTTGATCGCGGCGGGCGTGGCGTGGCGGTGATCGCCGACGGCTACTGGCCGGCCAAGCAGGGCCGCGAGGCGCTCGTCATCGACTGGGACACCAGCGCGGTAGAAAAAGTCACGACGAGCAGGCAGATGGCCGAGTTCAAGGCGCTGGCAAAAAAAGCCGGTACCGTCGCCAGGCAGGCGGACGTGAGCAAACTGGCCGGCGCGCCGAAGAAGATCTCGGCCGTCTACGAATTCCCGTACCTGGCGCACGCGCCGATGGAGCCGCTCAACTGCGTGGTCGACCTCAAGGCCGACAGCTGCACCGTGTGGGCCGGCACCCAGATGCAAACGGTCGACCATGCGGCCATTGCCGCCACCGCGGGCCTCAAGGCCGAGCAGGTCACGCTCAACACCATGATGGCGGGCGGCGGTTTCGGCCGGCGCGCGGTGCCGTCGTCGGACTATCTGGTCGAAGCGGTCAATGTGGCCAAGGCCTACAGGGCGGCCGGCAAAACCGGTCCGGTCAAAGTGATCTGGAGCCGCGAAGACGACATCAAGGGCGGCTACTACCGGCCCTCGCACGTGCACCGCGCCGATATCGGGCTGGACGCCAAGGGCAATATCCTCGCCTGGGATCACGCCATCGTCGGCCAGTCGATCATCAGCGGCACGCCGTTCGAGCCATTCATGATCAAGGATGGCGTGGATAACACCATGATCGAAGGCATGGGCGCGCCGTACGAGGTGCCGCTGAAGCTCTCGGTGCACAACGCCAAGGCCAACGTGCCGGTACTGTGGTGGCGCTCCGTGGGCTCGACCCACACCGCCTTTGTGATGGAAACGCTGGTCGACGAAGCCGCGCACGTGGCGAAGATGGACCCGGTGGCCTACCGCAAAAAGCTGATCGGCGAAAAACATGTGCGCCACCTGGCCGCGCTCGACCTGGCGGTCGACAAATCCGGCTACGGCAAGCGCAAGCTGGCCAAGGGCCGCGCCTGGGGCGTGGCGCTGCACGAGTCGTTTGGCTCCGTGGTGGCGCATGTGGTCGAGGCGTCGGTCGTCAAGGGCGTACCCAAGCTGCATAAAGTCACGGCCGGCATCCACTGCAACCAGGTCGTCAATCCATTGACGATCGAAGCGCAGGTGCAGGGTGCGGTGCTGATGGCACTCGGCACCACCTTGCCCGGTGCGGCCATCACGCTCAAGGACGGCGTGGTCGAACAGCAGAACTTCAGCGACTACACCGTGGCGCGCATGAGCGACATGCCGCAGGTCGACGTCTACACGGTCGCATCGAGCGACGCGCCGACCGGCATGGGCGAACCCGGCCTGCCGCCGCTGGCGCCGGCCTTTGCCAATGCGCTGTTCACGCTGACGGGCAAGCGGCTGCGCAAGCTGCCGTTCGACCTGAAGGCCGCCTGAACCCGCGCACGGCCATGACTCCTGTCGGCATCTTGCTGGCCGCCGGCAGGGGGCGCCGTTTCGATCCGACTGGCGCAGCGAGCAAGCTGCTCCAGCCTTTGCCTGGCGGCGAGCTGATTGTCGCCGCCAGCGCCCGCGTCCTGCTCTCCTGCGTCGATAGCGTGATCGCCGTCGTGCCGCCCAACGATGGCGGCGTGGGCGAGTGCCTGCGCGCGCTCGGTTGCATCGTCACCGTGTGCGCCGACGCCGACAGCGGCATGGCTGCCTCGCTGGTGCACGCGATCCGCCATGCACCGCCGGACGCGCCATCGTGGCTGATCGCGCTGGGCGACATGCCGTATGTAAGCGCCGGCACCATGCTGGCGCTGCGCGCGGCGCTGGAACAGGGCGCGCCGATCGTCGTGCCGGTGCATGGCGGCCGGCGCGGCAACCCGGTCGGTTTCGGCCGCGTGCACCGCGAGGCGCTGCTAGCGCTGCAGGGCGACCAGGGCGCGCGCGCCATCCTGAAGGCGCATCCGGTGAGTGTTGTTTCGGTCGACGATCCGGGCGTTGTTTCAGACATCGATACCGTCGCGGACCTGTTAAAAACCAGTACATTCGCGTAATCTGGACAGCTTGCGCTGATTCATCTTCACGAGCTACCCAATCAACATGAAAAAACCGACACCCAAGAAGGCGGCTGCCATCGAGTACGCCATTATTCCTAAAGACCTGGGCGGGCACCTGTTCGACGTCACTGTCACCGTGGCCGCACCGTCGCCCGAGGGCCAGGTGTTCGCACTGCCCGCGTGGATCCCGGGCAGCTACATGATCCGCGAATTTTCGCGCAATATCGTCCAGATCCGCGCCGAATCGAACGGCAAGCCGGTCGCGCTGACGAAGCTCGACAAGCATTCCTGGCAGGCCGCCCCGGTGGACGGCGCCTTGAGCGTGCAGTATGAAGTGTATGCCTGGGACCTGTCGGTGCGCGCCGCGCACCTGGACCAGACCCACGGTTTCTTCAACGGCACCAGCGTCTACCTGCGCGTGGTGGGGCAGGAGCAGACGCCGCACGAAGTCGACATCCAGCGTCCGCTTGATGCCGCCGCCAAGACCTGGCGCGTGGCGACCTCGCTGCCGGAACTTGGCGCCAAGCGCTATGGCTTCGGCACCTACGTCGCTTGCGACTACGATGAACTGATCGACCACCCGGTCGAAATGGGCGACTTCGCCCTGGCCACCTTCAAGGCGCACGGCATCGCGCACGACATCGTGGTCTCGGGCCGCGTGCCCAACCTCGACATGGCGCGCCTGCAGGCGGACCTGAAGGCCATCTGCGAAACCCAGATCGCGTTTTTCGAGCCGCGCACCCGGCGCGCGCCGATGGAGCGCTACGTCTTCCTGACCCTGGCCGTGGGCGACGGCTACGGCGGGCTGGAACACCGCGCCTCGACCGCGCTCATTTGCGCGCGCGCCGACCTGCCCAGCACCGCCGCGCCCAAGGTGGCCGACATCGGCGAGGGCTACCTGAAATTTCTCGGCTTGTGCAGCCACGAGTACTTCCATACCTGGAACGTCAAGCGCATCAAGCCGGCCGCGTTTGCGCCCTACGACCTGCAAAACGAAACCTACACGCCGCTGCTTTGGCTGTTCGAAGGCTTCACCAGCTACTACGACGACCTGATGCTGGTCCGCAGCGGCATCATCGGCGAAGCGGCCTACCTCAAGCTGCTCGGCAAAGCCGTCGGCGGCGTATTGCGTGGCAGCGGGCGCACCAAGCAAAGCGTGGCCGATTCGAGCTTCGACGCCTGGGGCAAATACTACCGCCAGGACGAAAACGCACCGAACGCCATCGTCAGCTACTACGGCAAGGGTTCGCTGATCGCGCTCGCTTTCGACCTGACCATCCGCGCCAAGACCGAGGGCAAGAAGTCGCTCGACGATGTCATGCTGGCGCTGTGGCAGCGCTACGGCCGCGATTTTTATCCGAGCGAGGGCCGTGGCGTGACCGAGGCCGAGGTCGAGGCGCTGTTCGATGACATCAGCGGCCTGAAACTCAAACCGCTGTTCGACAAATACGTGCGCGGCACGGCCGACCTGCCGCTGGCCAAGCTGTATGCGCCGTTCGGCGTCAAGGTCGAAGACGTGCGCAAGAACGCCAAGCCGGCCTTCGACGTGGGCATCGGGCGCGATGGCGGCGACTGCAAACTGACCCAGGTGCACGAAGGCGGCGCCGCCCATCGGGCCGGCCTGTCGGCGGGCGATATCCTGGTCGCGGTGGAGGGTTTGCGCGTGGCCGGCAACCCGTGCAACCTCGATGCGCTGCTGTCGCGCTACAAGGTGGGCGACACGGTCGGCGTGCACGCTTTCCGGCGCGACGAGCTGATGACGTTCAGTGTCCAGCTGCAGGGCGACCGGGTGCCGGACGTGAAACTGTCGCTGGTCGACGAACGCAAGAAGGTTGCCGGACCTGCGCGTCCGAGCGCGGTGCGTTAAGGTCTTTTCGCCACAGTCGTCAACGAATAACGCCCGGTCTCCCGGGCGTTTTCATCATGGGCAGGCGATGGCCGTCACGGCTTATTGCGCGATGGCGTCTTCTTTATTCAGGGTCAGCTCCGCGCGCTGCTCCGGCGTCTTCTTGAGAAAGATGTCGACGGCAGCGTTCTTGGCGGTCTCGTTGCCCGTCTTGTACTTCGCATCGAGCAGGTCTGCCGCAGGGGATTTTTCGACGAAGCGGGTTTTCGACACCCACTCGGCAAAATCCGGGTTCTCTATCGAGTAGCCCGCCCGGCCGCTGGTACGGATCGGACGCAGCTGGAATCCCATTCCGTAAATAAAGCGCGCGACGACGTAGTAGCGTTTGCCCGCTTCCACGTTCGCATCCATCAGATAATTAT